>CAZCQP010000025.1:0-39330 GCA_964500895.1 uncultured Eubacteriales bacterium
ATTCCAATGTGTGTAGTGCTTTTTTATTCATTTTATCACCTGTATCTTTTGTCTTGTCCCAAACCATTGGTTATTATAACATGATTTCCTATGAAAAAACTAGAAACATTGCATATCATTTCAATGACAATTGTGATATAATATTTTCCATCTTAACTTATGCGCTAGGAGAACCCTATGTATAAACTCATTGCTACGGATTTAGACGGTACCCTGATCAACCACCAATCCCAACTGCCGGAAAACAACAAGCAAGCCATTGCCCGGGCCATTGCCGCTGGGGTGCATGTGTGCCTGTGTTCCGGCCGTTCCTATTTATCCCTGGGCCATTTCGAGGAACAGCTGGGCCTGCATTTGCCTGGCAATTACGGCATTGGCTTTAACGGCAGCCTTACCTACCAAACCTGGGATAAAGGCATCTTGCGGGACGTTCGGATGGAGAACGACCTGGCCATGTTTTTGGTGGATGAACTGGCCCAGTTTGGCGAAAACATTGTGGTCTACATTCGGGATAAGCTGATGGTGCGGCAGGTGACGGAATCCATCCGTTTTTACACGGAAAAAAGCCGCATTCCATTTACGGTCATTCCCGACTTACATGCCATTAAAGAAGATGTGTCCAAGGTGCTCTTGCGTGCAGACCACCAGGTGTTGCAGCAAGTGTACGCCCATATGCAGCCGTTGGTTCAAGGCCGCTGCAACTGCTTTTTTTCCGACAAGACTTTGCTGGAATTTACCCACTTGGAAGCCACCAAAGGGGCGGCCCTCACATATTTGGCGGGGCATCTGGGCATTGATATGTCTGAAGTGATTGCGGTGGGCGACCAACTGAACGATATTCACATGCTGGAAGCCGCCGGGCTGGGGGTGGCTGTGGCCAATGCCCACGACTTGGCGAAAGCAGCGGCCAACACGGTCACCACGGCCGATTGTGACGCCGGTGCGCTGGCAGAGGTTGTGGAGCGGTTTATTGGCGTATAGTCCCGCTTGCATGTTGTCAACTGGGCTAACCGTATACGGGAGGGACGTGCCATTTTCCAAGTGGTGAGAAGACTGCCTGCTGCCTTGGGCAGCTACAGCAGGCAGTTAAACAATATTAACCCCAACATCTTTGTTTTTATTTGGTATGGCGTGTTGTATGAAACGGTTTATAACATATACCGCCCTTATAACGTGAAGTTTTTAGAGCGTATGGGGGGCGGTGCTTTTGATATGGCCCTGTACTACTCTTTGCCCGGGCTGGTGGCGGCACTAACGTTGCTGCCGGGTTCGGTGTTTCTTTCTCGGTTGTCTGCTAAAAAGAACGCGGCCACCGTGTTTTACTTGTGGAGCCGGCTGCATCTGTTGCTGATTGCTTTTGTGCCCTTTGCGCCGTCTCACCTGCGCCCTCTTTTATTTGTTATTTTAATTGCCTTAATGAACCTTCCTGAAGCCCTGTCCGTCACTTGCTTGCAAAGTATGCTGGGGGTGGTGTTTAACGGGGGCATACAGGCACAGGCCATTGCCCTGCGCCAAAAGTTTGGCAACGTGACCATTCTGGTGATTACCCTGGTTACCGGCATCATCTTTAAATACATTCCTCAAACGGATGCCCAGCGCATCATTTGTTACCAATTGTTTTTTGGTGCAGCCTTTTTTATTGGGTTGCTGGAAGTTTTTGTGTTCAGAAAGTTCAAAGAGCCTGCCCTGGTGGTAGCGGCCAATGTTGCCAAACCCAAAGGGCCGTCCATGGTGACCTCTTTGAAGCAAGTGGCCCAGGACAAACATTTTAGGCGTTTTTTACTGCCCACGTTTTTGTACCACATCACATGGCACGCCGGGTGGCCATTGTCTGCCATTTATCAAATTGATGTGCTGAAATCTACTGAAATTTGGTTTGCTATGTATGCGGTGTCTGTGGGTGTGGGCGCATACTTTTCTGCCGGATACTGGAATAAGCTTATTAACAAAAGGGGGAACGGACTGGCACTGTTTTATGCCACCGTTGCCATGGCCAGCAACATGCTGTGTATGGTGCTTTCCCCTACGGTACAAGTGATGACCGTGCTGAACTTGGCCTCTGGTATTGCATCCATTGGCTTTAACACCACCATTTTAAACGGCATGTTGTTGGCCACCCCCAACGAAAACCGCATTGTGTATTTGGGGGCCTTTAACACGCTGGTGAACATTTCTCTATTTTTGTCTCCGCTGCTGTCTTCCACCATGCTGGCGGTGATGAACGTGCATCAAGCCATTTGGTTAACCTTTGCCGCCAGAATGGCCGTTGCTGTGCTCATTTACTTCACCATTTCCCGGCGCAAGGAGTTTTCCTAAGAACAAACCTTCATCTTCCGCATAGAATGTACAAAAAAGCTGTTATAAAAGGAAGAAGCGTATATGGCGGAAGAAAAGAAGGAGAGCAAAGGCAAGAAGGGGAAAGGGAAGGTGCCCAGTCTTGGCAATGGCCAAATAGCCACCCATGAAATCACCCGAGGGATGATTAGCATGGATGGCTATTTAAACAAGGCAGTGAATAACCTACAAAAGACAATATTTAGTAAGAAAAAGAAGAAGTAATTCAGACTGTTGGCTAAAGACCTTGGGAAACTTTTTCGTGAAAAAGTTTCCCAAACCCTTCAAAAAGCTGTTGTCTAAAATGCCGCTAAGCGGCATTTTCATAAAGTTTTTGCACCGCTTTTTACAAAAAGCGGTTGGGGTTCGGGGCAAAGCCCCGGGATCTTTATCCGTTGACAACAGCCTGAAGCAATTAGTATCTGTTTAAAAAGGCCATGGCGGTGACAAAGAGCAAGTAAAAGGCATTGACCGCCCAAAAGGCCCAATTGAACACTTTGGCTGGTTTTGGCTGGGGTGGGGGGGATATTTCCAGAGTTTCCTCTGTGGGCTCCTGCTCCGGCCAAGACAGGGCCGTTAGCAAATCTTCCGTTACGTTTTTGCGCTTGTTGTATTGCACAAAGCCCAAAAATACAAGGAAGAAAACAAAAGTGGCAATCACGGCCAGCACACCCAGGCTCAAAAGCCCGGCCAACCATTCTTCACGAGGGGGTTCTGCCAGTATTTGCTGCATGGTCTGGCCTTCTGCCAGGGCGGCTTGGTAGGCGGTGTAGGACACCACCGTTTGGCTGAAATTATAAACAAAATGGGCCAAAACCCCGGCCCAAAAACTTCGGGTGTAGTACACCATAGCGGCCAAGGCAGCCCCCAGCACCATGGCATATAAAAACTGGGTGGGCTGCAAGTGGAAGATGCCGAAAAACAAGCCGTTAATGATGGCGGCTTTTTTTATGCTTACATTTTTGTAGTTGGCCAACACAATGCCCCGCATGGCCAGCTCCTCAAAAATGGCCGGGCAAACACACATGGCCAGCACCACCAGGTAGAAGGGGTCGTCGTACATGCTCATGAAAAATTCATTAACTTCGTTGCCAAAAAAGTAGGCAGAGCCGGAAGCCAAAAACATGGCCAACGGTTCTAAAACCACCACCATGATAACAATAAGCACTATATTAATGAAGGACAACCTTTTCCCGGGCAATATGTCTGGAATGCGCCGGGTGTGCAAAAGCAAAAAAACAAGGCAGGGCAGGAAAATGCACACCAGGTCTGTAACAATGCTTAAAGCGGAAAGGGAAGGGGCGGGCACTCCAAAGGTCACCAGCAGCTCTAGGCCAACATAAACGGCCATGCTGGAGATGACGTAGAAAATAAGCAGCAGCAACATGAATAAATTACCTTTAGCAGGTGAAAGCATAGTTTGTCTCCTTAACGTATTTATACCTTGTACCATGCCATGAATTGGCGCAAAAGTCAATGAAATTTTTTTGTAAAACCCTTGACACTTTCGCCATTATATGCTAACATGCGTGGAGTAATGAAGTATACTTTAGGCAAGAGGCTCTAAACGGGCTTTTTTTTGTGTATACTATGGAGAAGCGAGGTGGACGTTTTGAGAACAAAAATCACTTTAGCCTGCACCGAGTGCAAGCAAAGAAACTACAACACCATGAAGGAAAAGAAAAACCATCCGGACCGCATGGAAACCAAGAAATATTGCCGTTTCTGCAACAAGCACACCCCACACCGGGAAACCAAGTAAGTAAGGATGTGACGTGTCAATGGCTGAAAAAGATGAAAACCAAAAAGACACACAAGCCGAAATGAACGCTGAAACAAAAGCTGAACCAAAAGCGGAAGTGAAGGCGGAGCACCATAAGACAGCAAAGACGGACAAAAGCAGTAAAACGACCGCCTTTAAAACCCTGGGCGATAAGCTTAAAGACATTAAAGGGGAATTTATGAAGGTCATTTGGCCCAGCAAGCAAGAACTGGCCAAGCAAACATTAACGGTTATTGCAACCTCTGTTATCATTGGTGCGGTGATTGTGGTGTTTGACGGCATTTATGCCCTGGGGCTTAACAGTTTCACCACTTTTATTTCTAAATAATCGAAGAGGTCGATGGAATGTCAGAGCAATTGCAAACACAATCTAAATGGTATGTGGTACACACTTATTCCGGGTACGAGAATAAGGTGAAGGCCAATATTGAGAAAATTGTAGAAAACAGAGGCATGCAAGACCAGATTCACCAGGTGATTGTGCCTATGCAGGATTCTCTGGAACTGAAAAACGGCCAAAAAAAAGTGGTGCAGCGGAAGGTTTTGCCAGGTTATGTGCTGATTAAAATGGTGATGAACGACGACACCTGGTATGTGGTGCGTAACACCCGTGGTGTTACCAGCTTCGTTGGCCCCGGCTCTAAGCCTGTGCCGTTAAACGATGCGGAAGTGGCCGGTATGGGCATTGAAAGCTTTGAAACCCATATTGATTTGGAAACAGGCGAGACGGTTCGTGTGGTTTCCGGTCCTTTCGAGGAGTCTGTTGGCGTCATCAAAGAAGTGAACGAGCATCGGCGCTCGGTTACGGTTATGCTTTCTATTTTCGGACGGGAAACCCCCGTGGAGCTGGATTTTGTCCAGGTTCAAAAGGTTTAGAAATGTTTGCGTGTTTTCTTTAAGCTTGGCCTATGCGGATGCAAGGAAAGGCTTAAGTGGGAGGGAAATTTAAAACCCCCGTTTAACCACATTTTCTTTAGGAGGAAATTTTATGGCAAAAAAAGTAACAGGCTACATTAAGTTGCAAATTAACGCTGGCAAGGCAACCCCGGCTCCCCCGGTTGGTCCTGCTTTAGGTCAGCATGGTGTAAACATTATGGGCTTTTGCAAGGAATTTAACGAACGCACCCAGTCTCAGGCCGGGCTTGTTATTCCTGTGGTTATCACCGTGTACCAAGACAAAAGCTATACCTTCATCACCAAAACACCTCCGGCTGCTGTTTTGCTGAAAAAAGCATGCAAAATTGAATCCGGTTCCGGTGTGCCTAACCGCACAAAAGTGGCGACCATCTCCAGTGATGAAGTGAGAAAAATTGCAGAGCAAAAAATGCCGGACTTAAATGCCGCCAGTGTGGAATCTGCCATGAGCATGATTGCAGGTACTGCCAGAAGCATGGGCATTGTAGTTAAGGATTAATGCATAGATAGATGGCAAGGGGCAGTTCTTACCTTGCGTGGGAGGGAATGAATCTCCCGCTAACACCACATTTTTTAAGGAGGACTTTTATGAAACGTGGAAAGAAATATACCGAAAAAGCCAAACTGGTGGAAAAAACCACCCTTTACGATACAGACCAAGCCATTGATTTGGTGCAGCAAACCTCTGTGGCCAAATTTGACGAAACTGTGGAAGCACACATCCGTTTGGGTGTAGACTCCCGCCATGCAGACCAACAAGTAAGAGGCGCTGTTGTGCTTCCTCACGGTACTGGTAAAAAACTGCGTGTGCTGGTGTTTGCCAAAGGCGACAAAGTGGCCGAAGCAGAAGCTGCCGGTGCAGATTTTGTGGGCGCAGAAGAAATGGTAACCAAAATCCAGTCTGAAAACTGGTTCGACTTCGACGTAGTGGTTGCTACCCCAGACATGATGGGCGTTGTTGGCCGTTTAGGCCGTGTGTTAGGCCCCAAAGGCTTAATGCCAAACCCCAAAGCTGGTACCGTTACCATGGACGTGGGCAAAGCTGTTAAAGACATTAAAGCCGGTAAAATTGAATACCGTTTGGATAAAACCAACATCATTCACGTGCCTATCGGCAAAGTTTCCTTCGGTTCCGAAAAACTGGGCGAAAACTTTAGAACGCTGATGAGCGCCATCATCAAAGCAAAACCATCTGCTGCTAAAGGCCAGTATTTAAAGAGCGTGGTATTAAGCGCGACCATGGGCCCTGGCGTTAAGGTGAATACTGCTAAGATTTCTGAATAATAATACAAAAAAATGGAACATTTTGCCCTTGACAGATACGGGGCACTCTGTTATGATACAGGAATACACTTTAAATGCGATGATTGAGCCATGGTGCGTTGTTGTTCCTTTCAGAGAGCCGGTGGTTGGTGCAAACCGGTAGGCAGACAATGTCACTCTCCCTCATGAGCAGTTTTGCTGAACCGGTATGGGCTGTATGTTATGGCCATCCCCAGTAGGTGGAAACGGTTTGCCCCGTTATAGGCAAAGGTTTGTTTGAACCTGTTAAGTGTGCTGTTGTGAAACAGCACAAAAGTAGGGTGGTATCACGTGGATAGAGCCTCGTCCCTAGCAGTTATGCTGGAGGAACGAGGCTTTTTTGTACCCTTGAATCCACGATACATATGAAAGGTGGTGTGTTATGGAAAAACATGTAATTTCCATGCTGGTGGTGAACCATGCCGGTGTGCTAAGCCGCATTACCGGGCTATTTTCCCGCCGCAGCTACAACATTGAAAGCTTGAGCGTTGGTGTAACAGAAGATGCCCAATACTCACGCATAACGGTGGTGGCTCTGGGGGACGCACAAATTATTGAGCAAATTTGCAAACAGGTGGAAAAGCTGGTAGACGTGGTGCAAGTGATGGAACTGTTTCCAGAACAATCGGTTTACAGAGAGCTTTCCTTGATTAAAGTAAAGGCCGATGCCACTGTGCGCGCTGAAATTGTGGGCATTGTAGACATTTTCAGAGCCAAAATTATCGACGTTGCATCTGAATCCCTCACCATTGAAATGACCGGAGACCAAGAGAAAATTGCCGCTTTTATTGCTCTTATGGAGCCTTACGGCCTGGTGGAAGTGGTGCGTACAGGGTTAACGGGCATCTCCCGTGGCAGCAAGTCTATTAAAGAACATGACGAAACTTCTTCATGTGATAGATAAATATAAAAGATTGAATTATTAGGAGGAAATGAAATGGCACGTATGTATTATGAATCTGACTGTAACTTTGACTTAATGAAGGGCAAAAAAATTGCAATTATCGGCTATGGCAGCCAAGGCCATGCCCACGCTTTGAACCTGCATGAATCCGGCGCTGACGTGATTGTGGGCTTGTACGAAGGCAGCAAAAGCTGGAAAGTGGCAGAAGCCGCCGGCCTTGCCGTGGCTACCGCCGCAGAAGCTACCAAGCAAGCAGACATTGTGATGATTCTCATTAACGATGAAAAACAAGTGAAACTGTTTGAAGAAAGCGTTGGCCCTAACCTGACTGCTGGCAAATATTTGGCTTTTGCCCACGGCTTTAACATCCACTACGGCCAAATTGTACCTCCTGCCGATGTGAACGTGTTTATGATTGCACCTAAAGGCCCTGGCCACACCGTGCGTAGCCAATACCAAGAAGGCCGTGGCGTACCTTGCCTGGTTGCCGTGTACCAAGACCCTAGCGGCAACACCAAAGACATCGGTTTGGCGTATGCAGCCGGTATCGGCGGCGCAAGAGCCGGTATTCTGGAAACCACCTTTAAAGAAGAAACCGAAACCGACTTATTCGGTGAACAAGCCGTGTTGTGCGGCGGTGTGACTGCTTTAATGAAAGCCGGTTTTGAAACACTGGTGGAAGCTGGTTACGACCCAGAAAGCGCTTACTTTGAATGTGTACACGAAATGAAACTGATCATCGACCTGGTGGTGCAAGGCGGCATGAACTACATGCGTTACTCCATCAGCGATACCGCTGAATACGGAGACTACTGCACCGGCAAACGCATCATCACAGACGAAACCAAGAAAGAAATGAAGAAAGTGCTGACTGAAATTCAAGACGGCACCTTTGCCAGAAATTGGATCTTGGAAAACCAAGCCAACCGGCCTTCCTTTAAAGCTGTGCGTCGGATTGAATCCGAACACCAAGTGGAACAAGTGGGCGCTGAACTGCGCAAGATGATGAGCTGGTTGAAGAAATAAGCCACTGGTTGTGGACTGATACAACATTTATTAAAATGCCGCTTGCGGCATTTTAAGTATAAGCTTTATGAAGGGATTGGGAAACTTTTTCCCGAAAAAGTTTCCCAATCTTTAAATAACTGGAAAGGAGGGCTTAACAATGACCCAGATTGTCATGTTCGATTCCACGTTGCGAGACGGCGCACAAGCCGAAGGCATTTCCTTTTCCGTAGAGGATAAGCTTAAAATTGTGAAAGCCCTGGACCGCCTGGGCATGTCCTACATAGAGGCGGGAAACCCCGGCTCTAACCCTAAGGACTTGGAATTTTTCAGCCGTTTAAGCGAAGTGACATTGACCAACGCCACGGTGACCGCCTTCGGCAGCACCCGCAGACCGGCCACTGCCATGGAGGACGACAACAACATCCAGTCTCTTTTAAGCGCCAACACCAAGTCTGTGGCTATTTTCGGCAAATGTTGGGACTTTCATGTGACGGATATCTTAAAGGTTTCCTTTGAAGAAAACTTAAGCATGATTACCGACACCATGGCTTATTTCAAGGAAAAGGGCAAGGAAGTTATCTTCGACGGGGAACACTTTTTCGACGGCTACAAAGCCAACCCAGATTATGCCATGGCTTGCTTGAAAGCCGCTTGCGATGGGGGCGCCGATGTGCTGGCGTTGTGCGACACCAATGGGGGTTGCTTCCCTAAGGAGATATACGACATCACCACCCATGTGGTGCAAACGTTTGGCGACCGGGCAACCATCGGCATTCATTGCCACAACGACTGCGGCATGGCGGTGGCCAACTCCATCATGGCTGTGGAAGCCGGAGCAACCCACGTGCAAGGCTGTTTCATTGGCATTGGAGAGCGGTGCGGCAATGCCAATTTGTCCACCATCATTCCCAGCTTGCAGCTGAAAAAGGGGTATGATTGCATTCCGGCGGAAAACATGGAGAACTTAACCATGGTGGCCCGGATGGTGGCGGATGTGTCCAACGTGGCACTCAGTGACCGGGAGCCTTATGTGGGCCGCAGCGCTTTTGCCCATAAAGGCGGGATGCATATTGACGGGGTGAACAAAGCCAGCAAAAGCTTTGAACACATCGACCCTCAAGCCGTGGGCAACGAGCGGAAACTGCTGACCAGTGAAGTGGCCGGACGGGCCACCATCTTAACCCACATTAAAAAGATTGCCCCACACCTGACGAAAGATTCCCCGGAAACCGCCCAAATCATGGCCAGGCTGAAAGCGCTGGAGCATGAAGGCTACCAGTTTGAAGGGGCAGAGTCCAGCTTCGAGCTGGCCATTCGGAAGGAACTGGGCAAGTATAAGCCTTTCTTCGAGTTAAAGAACTTTAAAATCATTGGGGAACGGCCTTATACCAACGGGCAGTCTGCTTCTGCACTCATTAAAGTGCTGGTGGACGGCCGCCTGGAAGTGACGGCAGCGGAAGGGGAAGGCCCCGTTAACGCCATGGACAAAGCGTTGCGCAAAGCGTTGGAAGTATTTTACCCGGAACTTTCCCAGGTACACCTGATTGACTACAAGGTGCGGGTGATGGACGGCAGCAGCGCCACCGCTTCTAAAGTGCGGGTGCTCATAGAGTCCAGCGACGGGGTGGACAATTGGTCTACCGTGGGGGTTTCCCAGGACATTATTGAAGCCAGCTGGATTGCCCTTGTGGATTCCATTGAATACAAGCTGATTAAAGATTTAGAACATAAATTTAAGAGCTTTTTGTTATAAGCTTTTTATAGGAGGTATGCACCATGGGCATGACCATGACCCAAAAGATTTTGGCCGCCCACGCAGGGCTTTCCCACGTGACGGCAGGGCAGCTGATAGAGGCCAAACTGGACGTGGTTTTAGGCAACGACGTGACCACGCCTGTAGCGGTGAACGAATTTGAGAAAATTGGCATCAACCAAGTGTTTGATAAAAATAAAGTGGTGCTGGTGATGGACCACTTCACACCAAACAAAGACATTAAATCTGCCCAACAATGCAAAAAATGCCGGGACTTTGCAGATAAAATGGAAATTAAAAACTACTTCGATGTAGGGGAAATGGGCATTGAACACTGCTTGCTGCCAGAAAAAGGCCTGGTAGTGGCTGGTGACTTAATCATCGGGGCGGACTCCCATACCTGTACTTACGGGGCGTTGGGGGCTTTCTCCACCGGCGTAGGCTCTACAGACATGGCTTGCGGCATGGCTTCCGGCACCGCATGGTTTAAAGTGCCAGCGGCTAAAAAGTTTGTGCTTACCGGCAAACCTGCTAAATGGGTGTGTGGCAAAGACGTGATTCTGCACATCATCGGCATGATTGGTGTGGATGGTGCTTTGTATGAATCCATGGAATTTGTGGGGGACGGCCTGCAATACATGACCATGGACGACCGCTTCACCATTGCCAACATGGCCATTGAAGCTGGTGCTAAAAACGGTATTTTCCCTGTGGATGCTCAAACGGAAGAATACTTGAAAGCCCACAGCACCAAGCCGTACACTGTGTATGAAGCGGATGGAGATGCGGAATACAACGGGGTGTACACCATCGACTTGTCCACCTTGAAGCCCACCGTGGCTTTCCCGCACTTGCCAGAAAACACCAAAACCATTGACCAAGTGGGGGATGTGGAAATTCAGCAAGTGGTGATTGGTTCCTGCACCAACGGCCGCATGACAGACCTGCGCATTGCTGCCGGCATTTTGCGGGGCAAGCAAGTGAAAAAAGGGGTGCGGGTTATTGTGTTCCCGGGCACCCAAAACATTTACCTGCAAGCCATGGAAGAAGGCCTTGTGGCGGATTTCGTGAAGGCTGGGGCTGTTGTAAGCACCCCAACCTGTGGCCCTTGCTTAGGCGGGCACATGGGCATTCTGGCGGAAGGCGAACGGGCCGTGGCCACCACCAACCGCAACTTTGTGGGCCGTATGGGCCACACAGGTTCCGAAGTGTACCTGGCCAGCCCAGCAGTGGCAGCCGCTTCTGCTTTAACAGGTAAAATTACAGACCCGGAAACCATTGTTTAAGTTAAACCGGGTTAAAGAGTGATGATATGAACGGATTTATAGCAAACCTGGTGTTCTGGTGCGCCGGTGTTGTGGTAGGCATTGGGATGATTGCCCTAAGCAGCAAGAAACATAAATTGTCCGGGGTTTTGGTGGCCTTGGTTTCCTTGGTTTTTGCCTACGGATACGTGGCCGATTGGCCCGCGTACAAAAACGGCGGGCAGGCGGTGACGGTGGAAGGCGTTACCCTTTCAGGAGGCAGCCGAATCTTTATGTTTCAAACGGATGCCAGGGTGGAAACTGCCCAAGGCTCCTTCCGTGCAGATGCAGCCATTATGGATCTATTTATGGTTCAGGGGCAAAGCTTAACGGGCACGTATGCCATAACCTATGCGCCCAATTCCAAGCGCTTGCTGGCCATGGTTGCCGACGACGGAACACAGGTGTATGACGACAAACAGACGGTAAGCTACAAGCCGGTGTTTGTGCTGCTGGCCATTGCCATTGTGGGCGGGGCAGCAATTGTAAACCGTTTTAAAGAGAAACGGGTGTAGTTCAAAGTAATAAAAGGAGGTTACCACATGATTGCAAACGGTACCGTTTTCAAATATGGAGACAATATAGACACAGACGTGATTATTCCGGCCAGATACTTAAACACCTCGGACCCTGCCGAGCTGGCCAAAACCTGCATGATTGACATTGACGAAGATTTCGCCAAAACCGTGAAACAGGGGGACATTATGGTGGGTTGCGCCAACTTCGGCTGCGGTTCTTCCAGAGAACATGCGCCCCTGTCCATTAAGGCTTCCGGCATTTCCTGCGTGATTGCCAAAACTTTTGCCAGAATTTTTTACAGAAACGCCATCAACATTGGTTTGCCCATCTTGGAATGCCCGGAAGCGGCGGAAGATGCGGAAAAAGGGGACACCATGGAAGTGGATTTTTCCACAGGTGTCATCACCAACAAAACCAAAAACAAAACTTACCAAGGCCAGCCTTTCCCAGAATTTATGCAAGGCATCATGGCGGCGGACGGGCTGATTAACCAGACCAAGCAAAAATTACTGAATGTATAAGGAGCCTGTTTATGGACTTTAAAATTGCACTCATACCAGGTGACGGCATTGGGCCGGAAGTGATTGCCCAAACCACCATGGTGCTTGAAAAAGTGGCAAGCAATTACGGACACAGCTTCCAGTTTACAGAGGTAGACGCCGGGGGCGTGGCCATTGATAAATTCGGCGAGCCCCTGCCCGCCCATACTGTAGAAGTGTGTAAGCAAAGCGACAGCGTGCTTCTGGGCGCTGTGGGCGGCTGGCAATGGGATAACCTGCCCGGAGACAAACGGCCGGAACGGGCGCTTTTAGGCCTGCGGGGGCAGCTGGGGCTGTTTGCCAACCTGCGCCCTGCCATGCTGTACAACGCTTTAAGGGAAGCCTGCCCTCTGCGTAAAGACATTGCAGACAATGGCATTGACTTGCTGGTGGTAAGAGAACTTACCGGCGGCATGTATTTCGGCGACCGTGGCCGAAAAGAGTCTCCTTTAGGCCAAGCTGCCTGGGATACAGAGCAATATGCGGTGGAAGAAGTGCGTCGCATTGCCAAAGTGGCTTTCGATACCGCCAGACTGCGCCGGAAACACGTAACCAACGTGGACAAAGCCAATGTGCTGGAATCTTCCAGACTGTGGCGTGAAATTGTGCTGGAAGTGGCCAAAGATTACCCAGACGTAACCTTGGACCATATGTATGTGGACAACGCCTCCATGCAGCTCATTCGTGACCCCGGCCACTTTGACGTATTGCTGACCACCAACATGTTTGGGGACATTTTGTCTGACGAAGCCAGCCAGATTACCGGTTCCATCGGTATGCTGCCTTCTGCCAGTTTAAGCAGCACTTCTCTGGGTATGTACGAGCCCATCCACGGCTCTGCCCCAGACATTGCTGGCAAAGACATGGCCAACCCCATCGCCACCATTTTGTCTGCGGCTATGATGCTGAAATATGCTTTCAAGCTGGAAGCAGAAGCAGCAGCCATTGAATCCGCTGTGTCCTGCGTGCTGAACGAAGGCTTCCGCACAGCAGACATTTACTCCCCCGGCACCACCCGTGTGGGCACGGTGCAAATGGGGCGCATGATTGCAGACCGGCTGTAATCCCTTGCATTGAAGGAGTGATTGAAATGACCATTACCACCCAATTAACCCAAAACCCTAAAACCAAGCCCCCTGTGGACAAACTGGGCTTTGGCCGCCATTTCACAGACCACATGTTTGTGGTGGACTACACTGAGGATAAAGGCTGGCACGACCCAGCCATTGTGCCTTACGCACCTTTGGCCATGGACCCGGCATCTATGGTGTTCCATTACGGCCAGGCAGTGTTTGAAGGTTTAAAAGCATATAAAACAGAAGACGGGCGCATTTTGCTGTTTCGGGCAGAAAAGAACTTTGCCCGGATGAATGTTTCCAACGAACGGATGTGTATGCCCACGCTGGATGTGGATTTTGCCCTGGAAGCACTGAAAGCTTTGATTAAAGTGGACCAGGACTGGATTCCCACAGCGGATGGTACTTCCCTGTACATTCGTCCTTTCATCATGGCCACAGAAGCCCATTTAGGGGTGAAGGCCGCCGATAGCTATAAGTTTGTCATCATCCTTTCCCCCGTGGGTTCCTACTACCCACAAGGCATCAACCCGGTGGATATTTGCATCGAGGAAGAGCTGGTGCGGGCGGTACGTGGGGGCATTGGTTTCACCAAAGCGGCAGCCAACTATGCCATCAGCTTAAGAGGCCAGGTGAAAGCTCACGAAAAGGGCTACACCCAAGTGCTTTGGCTGGACGGGATAGAGCGCAAATATATTGAAGAAGTGGGCACCACCAACGTGTTCTTTAAAATAAACGGGGAGCTGGTGACCCCCATGCTCACCGGCAGCATTCTGCCTGGCGTTACCCGGGATTCTGTGATTACCCTGGCCAAAGACTGGGGCATTCCCATGGTTGAACGGCGCATATCAGTGGATGAGCTTTTTGAGTGCTACGAAAAAGGCACACTGGAAGAAGCTTTCGCCAGCGGTACGGCGGCGGTTATTTCCCCCATTGGCACACTGAACTGGAACGGGAAGAAAATCACCTTGTCCGGCGGCGGCATTGGGGAATTGTCTCAAAAGTTTTACGATGCCATCACCGGCATTCAATACGGAAAAATTCAAGACCCCTTCCAATGGGTCATCGAGGTGAACTAACACCATGATTAGCGATAGAGTGAAAAAAGGGCCGGAACGCACCCCACACCGGGCGCTGTTTAAGGCCATGGGCTATACGGACGAGGAACTGTCCAGGCCGCTCATTGGGGTGGTGAACGCCTTTAACGAAATCATTCCCGGCCACATGCACTTAAACCAGATTACCGAAGCGGTGAAGCGGGGTGTTCTGGCGGCAGGGGGTACCCCCATTGAGTTTCCGGCCATTGGCGTGTGCGACGGCATTGCCATGGGCCATGCGGGAATGCGCTTTTCCCTGGCCAGCCGTGAACTGATTGCAGATTCGGTGGAAACCATGGCCATGGCCCATGCTTTTGACGGCTTGGTGATGGTGCCCAACTGCGATAAAATTGTGCCGGGAATGCTCATGGCGGCAGCCCGGTTGAACATTCCTGCCATTATGGTGAGTGGCGGGCCGATGATGGCAGGCAAGGTGGAAAACCACCCAGGCGGCCACACCGTTAGCCTTACCAACACCTTTGAAGCCATCGGTGCCCACGCTGCCGGTAAGATGGATGATGCCCAGCTGAAAGCATATGAAGACAATTCCTGCCCCACCTGCGGCTCTTGTTCCGGCATGTACACCGCCAACAGCATGAACTGCTTAACGGAAGTGCTGGGCATGGGTTTGCCGGGGAACGGCACCATTCCAGCGGTGATGGCGGCCCGTTTGCGCCTGGCCAAGCAGGCCGGTATGCAGATTATGCATTTGGTGGAAAAGGACATTAAGCCCAAAGACATCATGACCAAGGAAGCGTTCTTAAACGCTTTAACGGTGGACATGGCGCTGGGTTGCAGCACCAACAGCATGCTCCACTTGCCCGCCATTGCCCACGAAGCGGACGTGACGCTGGACTTGGAGCTGGCCAACGCCATCAGCGCCAAAACCCCCAACCTGTGCAAGCTGGCTCCGGCCGGATACCACCACATTGAGGATTTAGACGCAGCCGGCGGCATTCCCGCCGTGATGCAAGAGCTGTGCAAGAAAGATTTATTAAACACCAGCCTGTTGACCGTCACCGGCAAAACTGTGGGGGAAAACTTGGCGGGTGTTGTGAATAAAGACCCAGAAGTGGTGCGCCCTATCGACAACCCATACAGCCAAACCGGAGGCATTGCGGTGCTGAAAGGCAACCTGGCCCCGGACGGCGCTGTGGTGAAGCGTTCGGCGGTGGCCCCGGAAATGCTGTCCTCCAAGTGCCGGGCACGGGTGTTTAATTCCGAGGAAGATGCCATTGCGGCTGTGTACGCCCAGCAGATTGTGCCTGGGGACGTGGTGGTCATCCGCTACGAAGGCCCCAAAGGCGGCCCGGGTATGCGGGAAATGCTTTCCCCAACCTCTGCGCTGGCAGGCATGGGCTTGGACAAAAGCGTGGCACTCATTACAGATGGCCGGTTCTCCGGCGCTTCCAGAGGGGCCAGCATTGGTCATGTGTCTCCAGAAGCGGCTGTGGGCGGCCCCATTGCCCTTGTGGAAGAAGGGGACTCCATCCTTATTGACATCAACCAGGGTTCCATTACCTTAGACGTGGCAGAAGCAGTTTTAGAAGAACGGCGGCAAAAATGGCAGCCCCCGGCTCCGAAAGTCACTAAGGGCTACTTGGCACGATACGCCAAACTGGTGCAAAGTGCCAACACCGGCGCCATACTGTACGGAGGTGCATAACATGCAATTAAACGGTTCGGACATTATGATGGAATGCTTGCTGGAACAGGGCGCCACCACCATTTTCGGCTACCCAGGCGGCACAGTGATTAACATTTACGACGCTTTATATAAATATCAAGACAAAATCACCCACTACTTAACCTCCCACGAACAGGGGGCGGCCCATGCTGCCGACGGCTTTGCCAGAAGCACGGGCAAAGTGGGGGTGTGCTTGGCCACCAGCGGCCCCGGGGCCACCAATCTGGTTACCGGCATTGCCACCGCCTACATGGATTCTATCCCTATGGTGGCGCTCACCTGTAACGTGGCGGCTTCTCTGCTGGGCAAAGACACCTTTCAGGAAATTGACATCACCGGCGTGACCATGCCCATCACCAAGCACAACTTTATTGTGAAAGACGTGAACCAGCTGGCAGACACCATGCGTCAGGCGTTTTACATCGCACAGGAAGGCCGCCCCGGCCCGGTGCTGGTGGACGTGACCAAAGACATTACCTCTGCGGTTACCGAATACACCTACCAAGCACCCAAGCCTATTGAGCGCAAAACCCATACCATTCGCACCAAAGACATTGACCAAGCGTTGGCCCTTATTGCGGCTTGTGAAAAGCCCATGGTGTTGGCAGGGGGCGGCGTGATTGCCTCTGGCGCATCGGAAGCGTTACTGGAGTTTGTGGAAAAGGTGCACGCACCGGTGGCTTTAAGCTCTATGGGCTTAGGCGGGTTCCCTGCTTCCCACCCCCACTTTTTAGGCATGGTGGGGATGCACGGTAGCCGTGCGTCCAACTTAACCGCCATGGAATGTGACTTGCTCATTTCCATTGGGGTGCGCTTTTCAGACCGGGTGACCGGCAACACCCAAAGCTTTGCCAGAAACGCCAAGATTCTGCACATAGACGTAGACCCGGCAGAAATTAACAAAAACGCCCGGGCAACCTGCGCCGTTATTGGAGACTTAAAGGCCGTGCTGGACATTTTAAACCAAAAGCTAACCCCTGTGAAGCACGATGCATGGGTGCAGAAAGCATTGGATTTAAAAGCGACACACCCCTTTAAATATGCGAATGACGGCAAGCTCCACTCCCAGTACGTCATTGAAAAAATTGGGCAAGTGGCCAACGGGGATGCCATTGTGGTTACCGATGTGGGCCAGCACCAAATGTACGCTTGCCAGTTCATCAACCCGGAAAAACCCCGGCATTTTATTTCCTCCGGCGGGTTGGGCACCATGGGCTTCGGCCTGGGGGCTAGCATTGGGGCCAGCATTGCCAATCCGGGCAAAAAGGTGGTCACCATTACCGGGGACGGCTGTTTCCGCATGAACAACATAGAGCTGGGCACCGCCGTGGAATACGACGTGCCTGTGGTGGTGTGCATCATCAACAACCACGCCCTGGGTATGGTGCGCCAGTGGCAGCAGATTTTTTACGACAAGCGCTATTCCCATACGCTGCTGAACAAAACCACAGACTTTGTGAAGCTGGCAGAAGCGCACCGGGCCAAAGCCTACAACGTGACCAAAATGGACGAGGTGGAGCCGGTTTTGCGGGAAGCCTTTGCCTTGAACCAAACGGTGGTCATTAACTTCGAGGTTGAAGAGGAGCACCTGGTGCTGCCTATGATTCCTGCGGGGGCCTCCATCGACGAATTTGTGGACGAGGATATGTAATAAATGAAAAGTGCGATGATATTGCCGAAAGGCAGTGCCATCGCACTTTTGGTATGCGGATAAAAAAGGGGTAGGAATTTGTAAAGATAACTAGCCATTTATTAAAGTCTATTTATATGTAAGGAATAAATATATTTATGAACCATAATAGCATGCTACGATATTTTGCTCATCATTTATTGTAGTGCTGATAATATATCCTTCAGTAGAGTTTTTATTGTTATCTGTTACGAAATAGTTCTTTTGTTTCATAGTTACTATTGCCCCATCTTCAATCTTCTCAATATTTACTTCAATATTATACTTCAATACATGCCAATTATTAGTATTAAAATGACCAAATTCTAATATAATATCGCTGTTTGGTAAGATGTTATAGTGATCATTTGGCAAAGAAAATACAAATACATTTCCGCCATAAGAACCTTTTTTAAACTTAAATTTATTTTTCTTAATTAAGCTACTTTCGTATTTTGCATTTGGATTATCTGGCATAAAAAAATATGAATCTGAATAAAATGAAATCGCAATATCGTTCACATCAGTTTTTTGCCCATCAATTGTTAATAAAATCTCTCCCTGATTATGATATGGATAAAAATAAGCAAAGGCATAATGAGCAAATGGATGTTTACTAAAAATAAAATACATGCCTATTAAAATAACTATACCTATAAAAATATATTTTACCCTACTTCTATATATTCTATCAATTTTAAACATACTAAACACCAGCCTTTCGCAGGATTATATAAATCATGTAAACTGTTTATCACTACTATAATCCAATTCGGTAATTATAACATAATACATAATAATTTTCCACAATATATAAAATAATAATCAAAATAGATTTATTCTATCCTTATGAACTTAACCACGCTGTCTCATCCCCCCAATTCGTGGACAAGCACATTTAAAAAAGGAACATCTTCCTTCCTTTTCCGATACAATGAAGTAGGGAAAAAGAAGGGAGGTGTTTTTTTAGTGAAAGCACTGGCGATACGATTTTACCAGCAAGGCTACAACTGCTCCCAGTGTATTTTGAAGGCGGCGGAAGCGTTTTATGCCAAGCCCATTTCTAGGCAATGCTACAACATGTGCCAAGGTGTGAACACTGGTTTCGGCATTGGCGGCATGTGTAGTGTGCTGATTGCGGGTATTATGGTCTTCGGGCTGTTTTTTGGTGATGATGTGGTGAAACGCCTGCGCATCCGGCTTTTGACGGAGTTTCAGAGCAGGCACCCGCAAATGGACTGCCAGGCCTTGCGCAAAGAGCGGCAAGGCAACGGCTATTGCGAAAACATTGTGGGTGAAATTGCCGAATTGGTGGAGCAGCTCATTCATGAAGAGCTGTACCCTTAATGGATATGCATTTAAAAGAAAAGGCCCTGCGATGAATTTATCATGCAGGGCCTTGTATGTTATACAATTACCACTTAAACTTGCCTTGTTCCTTGTCGTACTGATAAAAGTCTGCATAGGTGAGCTGGTGTACCGGCTTGTTAATGCCCGCCAGAGACACTTTGCGCTTAATCAGCTCTTGCAAGAACCCGGTATTGGAGATGTCCCCTTGAATGAGGGCGTAAGTCAGCACGTTGTCTTTAATGACGTATTTTTCATACTGGCTGCTGCTTTCCCGGGCCACCACTTCACCTTCGCCGTTGTCTACCCCTAAAGACAGGGTGGTCAAACCGTAGAAGTTCATGGTGTTTTTAAAGCCAAACCGGTCTTCGTATGGGGTTTGTTGGCCGCACATGTTCTTGCCCGCCACTTCCCCTTGCTTCACAGCACAGGCCCAAATACCTGCAATGCCGGTTATGTCCCCAGCCGCCCACACGTTGTCTGCGCTGGTTTTCAAGCATTCGTCCACCACCACGGTGCGGTCCATTTGAATGCCTGTGTCTTGCAGAATGGCCGTGTTGGGGCGCACACCGGCAGCCACCATCACAAAGTCGCAGGGCAGGGTGGCACCGCTTTTAATGCGGATGCCGCAAATGTTGCCCTTTTCGTCTACTTCTGCATCTTCCACCCCGTCGGAAAGGTAGAAGGTGCAACCGGCTTTTTCAAACAGCTGCTGGTATGGGGTTGCGGCGGTTTGGTCTAACTGCAAGGGGCAAATACGGTCTGCAAGCTCCACAATGGTACAGGACACGCCACGGGCAGTGAGGGCGTAAGCTGCATCCATGCCCACCAAGCCAGAGCCTACAATGACGCATTTCTTCCCGGCTGCCGCCACGGCATCCAGCTTTTGGGCGTCAATTAAGTCACGGAAACCAAACACATTTTTGGCTTCTCTAAAGTGGTTGATGGGGGGAACGAAATATTGTGCCCCGGTGGCAACAAGCAGCTTGTCGTAAGGGATTTCGCCGCCACCTTGCACCTTTACAATGTTGCTGGCCGTGTCGATGCCGGTCACTGTGGATTCAGGCATGAACACGATACGGTTGGCAGAGAAAAAGTTTTCTTCCGTAAAGTTGATGCCCGCCACAGACTTTTCTTTGGCCAAAAAGTGGTGGAGCATACACCGGGAGTGGACGGCGGTGTCTGACGTCAACACGGTGATGCTATCGTTAGGGGCAGAGATTTCACGGATGGTCTTGGCTGCGGACAGCCCGGCAGCCGATGCGCCAATGATTACATGTTTCATACAGCCGTCACCTCCTCAACCGTAATGGCTTTTTTGGGGCAAGCTTTCACACAGCTGGGTTCGCCGCCGTGGTCTTTGCAGAAGTCGCATTTAATCACATAGCTTTTGCTGTTTCTGTCCGGCTTTGGAAGCCCGAAGGGGCAGTTCATCACGCACATGAAGCAGTGGCCGCATTTGGCACCGTCATACTGCACCAGGCCGGTTTCTGGGTCTTTGTTCAGGGCACCGCTCATGCAGCCGTTGGCGCAATCTGGGCTATCGCAATGGCGGCAGAAGATGGGTAAATAGCCGCCATTGGGGTTTTTGCGGATAAAGTTGCGGGTTTCCAGCATGGTGTCCGCTGGGTTCAGCGTGTAGATGTTTTGGTCGTCCGTATCCAGGCGGTGGGCATTCATACACGCTATGGAGCAGTTTTTGCATCCGTCACATTTTGCTGCGTCTATCATGATTCGCTTCATTCACATGCACCACCCTTCTTAGATATTTAATCCACTGCGTTTTTCCATAATGATTTTCTCAAGTGTATCGGCAGCGGAAGCACCGTTGGGGTCAATAATTACTTGACCGCCGGTGAGTGCCTTCATGTCTTCGGTGAGCACCTTGGTCACCAGCGGGCTGCCAGTTACGAATGGCGGTTCGCCTAAGTGTAGGGGCAAGCCTAATGCCAAACCGAAGGCACCGTCTGCCAGGGCTTGCTCTTCCAGCCATTGAGGGGCGGAAAGCACCAGAGGCAGTTGCGGCAAGTCTACGCCGATGGCTTCTGCCAATTCGGTGGCAACCAGTTCCAGACGGCCGATGGCCAAGCAGGGGCCGAAGTTTAATACCGGTGGAATGCCCAGCTTCTGGCAAACGGCTTTCAGTTTAGGCCCAGCCAGTTCAGCGGCTTCAGGGGTCATAAGGCCCACGTTTTCAATACCGCCGGAGGAGCAACCTGCGGTGAGCACGATGATGTCCCGCTTAATCAGCTCTTTGGTCAGTTCCACAGTGAGCACGTCGTGGCCGCCAAAGGTTAAGTTGGAGCAGCCAACCACGCCAGCCACGCCTTTAATGTCGCCGGAGACAATCAGGTCGATAAGAGGTTGGAAAGTACCGCCCAGGAATTGCTTTAAAGAACCTTCGGACACGCCGGTTAAGGTGTTTTTGTTGCCGTGTTCTGGCAGCAGGTTCAGTGGCACGTCTTTGCGGCGTTTGGTGTATGCCCCCACAATAGCGTCGATGATGGCATCGCTGTCTTGTTTGCGGGTTTCAAACTTGTATGGCATGTATTGGGCATTGGCTTTCTTGGCCACGTCGTCCAAGCAAACTTGCAGAATTTGCAGGTTGTCGCAAATGGGTTCAATGCCCGGTAAGGTACAGTTAAATTCGCTTAATACGGCGTCGATGGCACCGGTGGCCAACACTGCCTCGGATATGTAGTTGTTGCCCGCATGGCCGTCAAAAACTTCGGTGTAGTGGGCACCCCTTAATTGAAGGTCTTGGCCCACACAGGTGCAGCCTACCAGCTTAAAGCCTTTGGCACCCGCAGCTTTGGCTTTTTCAGCCACATCGGCGTCGGTGAGCCGTTCTTGTAGGTAAGAGAAGATGGAGTGCTGATGGCCGGTGATCATGATGTTGATGTAGTCCGGGTCGATAACATTCAAACCAACGGGAGCCATGCGGATTTCCGGCTGGCCCAGCATCACGTCATTGAGCAGGTTGGTGAGGGTTAAGCCGTACAGGCCGGTGGAGATGCCCAGCTTTAAGCAGGAAAGGAGCATGTCTACCGGGTCAGAGTTTAAGTTGGTGGAGCATTTCACCACGCCTTTAACGATTTCTGCATTGGCGCCGCCGGGCAGGATGTTCAGTTCTTGCCATTTTTTGAAGCGGGGAGCATAGGCCAGTTTTTCCACCAGCTGCATTTTTTCGTATTCTGGGCGGTACAAGTCGTCTAAAACGGCTTGAGCAACAGCCAGAGCTTTTTCGTGTACGTCTTCTTTTTCAATGCCGAAAATTTCGCACAGCACATTCAAAGCGGCTTCACTTTTGATGGGGGATTTGCTTGTAGCCATGTTTTTCAGGTTTAAAGCTGTGTTTTCCACCACGTGGATGTAGCAGCCGCTGCCGGAAGCAACGGCACGCAAGAAGTTTCTGGCTACGATTACGTCTGCGGTGGCACCACAAATGCCCTTGGGTGCTTCCGGGGTGATGCGGCATGGGCCGTTGGAGCACAGGCGGCAGCAAACGCCCATAAGGCCGAAACCACATTTCACGGACTGACCGTCTACCCGGTGATGGGCTGTTTCCATGGGAAGGGACCGAATGAACGTTTCCATGGGCTTATCTGCGCTGGCGCAGGTGTTGCAGCTAAAGCATTGATTCATAATCATTCCTCCTGTATGATAGATTGTTATTAAATTTTGGTTTGCAGCATACTTAAAAGGGAAACCCCTTTTAATTCGTTAATGATGGTTTCTTGTAGCTTAATGAGGTTTCGGTGGTATGCACATTGCTGGTTGTTATCCAATTCCCAGTGGCATTGGTATCCCGGGCGGGTGCAGGCGTTTAAAAGCACTGTATCGCCAATGGAAGCCATCACATCGTACAAAGAAACCTGAGACAAGTCCGCAGTCAGGCGGCAGCCCCCGCTGTTGCCGGGGCGCACTTCCACAATGCGGGATTTGTCCAGCTTTTTTAAAATTTTATATGTAAAATGCTTGGGAATGGACTCTGTTTCAATGATTTCTGCCGTCTTTTTTTGTCTACCGTCGGACAGGGAACGGATGATGCGCAGGGCATAGTCCGACTCTCGGGTTATAAGCAAATTGCAGCACCTGCCTTTGATATTTTCATAACTATTGGAGATGAATACATCTTATCAAACTGGACAATTTTTGTCAACAATGAAAATACAAAAAAGGACTGCTAAAAACAGTCCTTTTCATTTTAGTATGCATTGCCGTTGCCCATGTTGCCGCCGTTTCTGCTGTTGTAGCATTCGGCCAGCTGGTTCATATTGTTAATCATGAAGTAGTTCACAATCCAGTAACCCAAGCCACCAATGACCATACCAATTAACAGCCAAAGCAGCACGGTGGTGCCACCTTCTTTAATGTTCACGCCGTAGGCATAACCGGCATCCTGCATTCTGTTGGACTGGTTATAGTACCAAATAATGCCGTAAATGCCGCAGGTAACCAGAGACAACAGAAACACCACAAGGTAGTTGGGGCTTTCTTTGCCGTGGCCTGCACATACCACGTTCAAGTCTTCCGTGAAGTAGTACATGAAAACGATGCTGTAAATGCCGCAGGTGATGAATGATAGTAAAAAGAACTTTAAAAAACTTCTTTCTTGAATCATGTTAGCCGCTCCCTCCTATAAATTGTATTAAACGCCACAATGTTACCACAATAGAACGCTCTAAGTCAACCGCCAAAACCGGGTGTTTCGTGGCCAAGCGGTATGCGTACACCCCCAGCACAAGCAGGGAAACCAGTGTATACAATGTGTTCACGGCTTTGGGGTGGGCTACCCGTATTTTTCTATCAAAGTGAATAAAAATGAAAAGGGCAGGGGGAATAAACCAAAACAGGGGGTGGTAATAAAAGGCGGCGGCAAAGTCCCCACTGGCGGCTGCCAGTAAAGCCCGGGTCATGCCGCAAGTGGGGCAGGGGATGCCGGTGAAGCGGTAAATGAGGCAGCCCATGCCCAAAAGAGCCAGCATAGCCCACACCAGCCCCACCAGCAGCACCCCCTGATGGATGTGCAGCCATGGTTTAAATTGTTTTAACATGTTTTTAAAGAGTGATTTCATAAGCCTTCACAATAAAATGCCCGGTAGACGGTATTTTGTTGGTGCGGTAATACTCCTTGTCTTCAGCTGGGAAAGCATCATAGGGCATCACCGCCGAGAGTGTGCTGTTTTTCTTTAAAGTAAGCACCTGTACCCCTGCGGCGTTTTTGGTGGTTTTAATGCCGATAAGGCTGGTGTTAAACAAAACGGCCTTGTCGGTGTTGCGCCGGGCGAACAGGTCGCAGTCTCCTGCAAAATGACCGGCAAACACCAGAGGCGCTTTGTCTGAATAAGCGTTCACCAGCTTCTTCCGGTTCACCTTGGTGGCGTAGGCGGCCATGTCGATTTTGGCCATCTTGCCGTTGTCGAAGGCAAAGAGCATGAAGCCGGAATAGTCTGTGGTGGCGCACATGGCCACGATTTTCTCTCCATCTTCCAGGGAGAGCAGATTGGTTAAAAACTCCCCAATGGCCGAAGCCTTGCAGCTGGGCAGTTCATGTATTTTGGCTTTGTAGGCGTTGTATCTGTCTGAAAAGAACAACACGTCTGCCTTGTTGGTGGTTTCAATTTCCTGCACAATGACGTCGTCGTCTTTTAAAAACTGTTCCCCGGCCGAACGCAGAGACGTTAAGGGGATTTTCTTAAAGTAGCTGTGTTCCGTTAAGAATAGTTTCACGCCGTAATCTTCAATGAAATCCTCTGTGGCCAGCACAGGGGTTTCTTCTTTGGGCACCAGAATCGTGCGCCGAGGGGTGCCGTATTTTTTGGCCACCTCTTTCAACTGGGTGCAAATGAGGGCATCTATCTTTTTGTCACTGCCCACCAAGGCTTCCAGCGCTTCAATGTCTGCTTTCAGGCTGTCCAACTCGCTCATCCGGTTTAAAAGGTAAGCCTTGTTTAAGTTGCGCAGCTTAATTTCTGCAATGAACTCTGCTTGCAACTGGTCGATGTGGAAAGCTTCCATTAAGTTGGGAATGACCTGGCTGTCTTCCTCTGTGTTGCGGATGATGGCAATGGCTTTGTCAATGTCCAGCAAGATGCCGGAAAGCCCTTGAAGCAGATGTAGCTTTTCCGCTTTCTTGCCCATGTCGTACCGGCTTTGGCGGCGGATGCAGTCCCGCCGGAAGGAAAGCCAAGCGTCCAGCAAGGGGGCAACCCCCAGCACCATGGGCTTGCCTTCAATGAGCACGTTAAAATTGCAGCTAAAGCTATCGGACAAAGTGGTCATAGAAAACAACTTGTGCATGAGCAAATCCGGGTCTGCAGCTTTCTTAATGTCTATGGCAATTTTAAGGCCGTTTAAGTCCGTTTCGTCCCGAACGTCGTTAATGTCCTTAATTTTGCCGGCTTTCACCAGCGCCACAATTTTGTCTATAATCACTTCCACCGTGGTGGTGTAAGGGATTTCCACAACCTCGATGCAGCTATTTTTCTTGTCGAAACGGTATTTGGCCCGCAGTTTAAAGCTGCCCCGGCCTGTTTCGTAGATGGCCGCCATTTCCTTTTCGTCGTAGAGTAGTTCCCCACCGGTGGAAAAATCCGGGGCGGGCATGTGTTTTAAAAGATCTGTCTTGTTGTCTTTAATGTAGGCAATGGTAGCGTGGCACACTTCCGCCAGGTTAAAGCTGGCAATGGCACTGGCCATGCCCACCGCAATGCCTTGGTTGGCGGTGACCAGCATGTTGGGGAAGGTGGTGGGGAAAAGCACCGGCTCTTTCATGGTGCCGTTGTAGTTGTCTATAAAATCCACCGTGTCTTTGTCTATGTTGGCGAAAAGCTCTTGGCACAGGCCGTCCAACTTCACTTCGGTGTAACGGCTGGCGGCATAGGCCATGTCTCTGGAATAGTGCTTGCCAAAGTTGCCCTTGGAATCCACAAAAGGGTGCAAAAGAGCATCGTTGCCCCGGGTTAAGCGCACCAACGTTTCATAAATGGCTCCGTCACCATGGGGGTTTAGGCGCATGGTTTGGCCCACCACGTCCGCAGACTTAATGCGCCCCCCGTTTAGCAGCCCCATTTTGTACATGGTGTATAAAAGCTTCCGGTGGGCAGGCTTGAAGCCGTCTATTTCAGGGATGGCCCGGGACACAATAACGCTCATGGCGTAGGGCATGTAGTTGACTTCCAGCGTATGGGTGATGTTTTGTTCAATAATATGGGGTTCTTGTGCCATGTCTAATCTTGGTTACTCCTTAAACCGTTTCTGTAATATCAATGTATTGGTGGCCATATGTTTCTATAAAGGCTTTGCGGGCTTTCAGGTTGTCTCCCAGCAGGGTGTCGAAAACCTCTTGGGTTTTGGCCACGTCCTCTGGTGTCACCTTAATGAGCTTGCGGGTTTCCGGGTTCATGGTGGTTTGCCACATCATTTCCGGCTCATTTTCACCCAAGCCTTTGGAACGCTGAATGTGCACCTTACCGCTCATTTTAGACACCAGCGCATTCTTTTCCTTGTCTGAATAAGCAAACACCGTTTTTTTGCCGTTGGAAATTTCGTATAAAGGGGACTCGGCAATGAATATTTTGCCCTCTTTAATAAGGGTGGGGGTTAAGCGGTAAAACATGGTAAGAATGAGGGTGCGAATTTGGAAGCCATCCACATCTGCATCGGTGCAGATGATGATTTTGCTCCACCGCAGCTGGTCCAGGTCGAAGTCGTGGGTGTCTTTGTTATGCTTGGTTTTAATTTCAACCCCGCAGCCCAGTACTTTTAATAGGTCTGTGATGATGTCGTTGTTGAATATTTTATCATAGTCCGCTTTTAAACAGTTTAATATTTTACCCCGCACAGGCATGATGGCTTGAAACTCTGCATCCCGGCCCAGTTTGCAGGAACCCAGGGCGGAATCCCCTTCCACAATGTAAATTTCACGGCGGGAAACGTCCTTGGTGCGGCAGTTTACAAATTTTTCCACCCGGTTGTTCATGTCCAGCGTACCGGTCAGTTTTTTCCGCACGCTTAAACGGGTCTTTTCAGCTGTTTCCCGGCTGCGCTTGTTCACGATGGCCTGAGCTGCAATTTTGTCTGCTTCTGCCTTGTTTTCAATAAAATATACCTGCAACTGTTTTTTTAGTGTCTCGGTCATGTTCTCTTGAATAAACTTATTAGTAATAGACTTTTTCGTTTGGTTCTCGTAGCTAGTGATGGTAGAAAATGAACTGGACACCAGCACCAGGCTGTCTTCAATGTCTGCAAAGGTGATTTTCTTTTCATCCTTTTTGTACAGCCCGCCATTTTTAATGTAGCTGTCCACAGCAGAGGTAAATGCAGACTTCACCGCACGTTCCGGGGAACCCCCATGCTCCAGAAAGCTAGAGTTGTGGTAGAACTCCATCACGTTCACTTCATTGTTAAAACAGAATATGACCTCATATTTAAGCTTATACTCCGGCTTGTCTTCTCTATCTCTCCCCGTACACTCATTGCGCACAGTAAAAGGGGCGGTAAAGCCTCTCTCCCCGGAAATTTCTTTAATATAGTCTCCAATGCCGTTGGGGTAGCAAAAGGTTTGGTTTTGCCAAGTGCCATCCGGGTGCTGGTAAGCCAGCTCGAAAACCAGGTTGGCATTCACAATGGCCTGTCGGCGTAAAACTTCTTGGAAATAGCTGTATGGAATGGCAATGTCTGTAAACACGTCCATGTCTGGCTTCCAGGTGGTGGTGGTGCCTGTCTTGGTTTGGTTGGTATGTTCCTTTTGCAGGCCGCCCACGTTTTCCCCCTTTTCAAAGTGGAGGGTGTAGCGGTAGCCGTCCCGGACGATGGAAACATCCATGTAGGCAGAGGCGTACTGTGTGGCGCACAAGCCTAGACCGTTTAGCCCCAGGCTGTAGGAATAGCTTTCCTCCTGGTTGTTTTGGAACTTTCCCCCGGCGTATAATTCGCAAAACAAAAGCTCCCAGTTGTAGCGGCCTTCCTTTTCGTTGTAGTCCACGGGAATGCCCCGGCCGAAATCTGCCACAGTAATGGCATGGTCTTTCGTGCAGGTAACCTTTATATGTTGGCCAAAGCCTTCTCTGGCCTCATCAATGGAATTGGATAAAATTTCAAAAAAAGCATGTTGACAGCCGTCCAGCCCGTCGGAACCAAAAATAACCCCGGGACGCAACCGCACCCGGTCTGCACCTTTTAGGCTGCTGATGCTGTTGTTGTCGTAGGTGGACGATGACGATTTTCGTGTGTGTTTCATGAACTTTCCTTTCTGCGTCTTTTAGTGCTTGTATCATAACACAACTGGTAGGTTTGCGCAACCAAGGGCATGGGGCCGGTTGCTCATCCCATTTAGCATATACAAAAAAATTTTTTCAAAACGGTATAAACATTGTATCTACAACCATTTGAGGGCAACCCCCAGATTGTTCTTTCCTGGAAATAAACAGTTATTTCATGTTGCGCATAAGCACGAATTTTATTATAATTCAAAATGGTTACTGCTTTTGAAGCAGAAGGAGGGGTTTTTTGTCAGCCACAGAAGACGGACTTAACAGGATTTACATCTCACAGCGGCTAGAGGATAAGCTGATGCAAATGTGCAAGCATCCTCTTTCCATGATGATAGCCCCCATTGGTTACGGAAAGTCTACCGCCACCGGCTGGTTTTTAAACAGAATGCAGAAAGACGGCGGGGACACGGCTACCCAGATGATTTATACAAACAGCTTAGATAGCTTTTGGAAAGGCTTTGCTCAGGCGCTATGTGCCAGCCAACCTTTTTTTGAGCCCATTGCGCATATGCCTTTTCCTGCAGACCCAAACAGCCGACAGGCTTTGGCAGAATTGTTCGCCCAGGCACCGCTGGAAAAGCCTTTTTACATGCTTATAGAGGACTTTCACCTATTGGAAAGCTGTGAAGTTTTTGAATTGTTTCTTTTTTTGCTTCCGGCATGTCATGAAAACTTTCATTTGATTATTTCCGGAAGGAACGACTTTTTAACCCAGGGCCAGCGGATGCGGCTGGGCAGCCGATTTCTGGAGATTGATGCTTCCGTGTTGCGGCTGACACATGCAGAGATGCAGGATTATTGCAAGCAGTGTGGGGTGGAGCTGGAGGAAAACCAAGCGCAGACGTTGTTTGCGGCCTGTGAAGGCTGGATTAGCGCTTTGTATTTAAATTTACGTGCCTATGTAGAAACCGGGTACATGCATCTGGATGTGGAAAGCATCTATACCATCATTGACGAGGTGCTGTTGTCGCCCCTGTCTGCACGGCACAGGCGTTTTTTAACACTGATGGGTATTACAGACGCCTTCACTCTGGAACAGGCAGAGTTTATGTGGGAAGAGGGGGATGCACAGGCCCTTCTAGACCAGCTGACCCGAAGCAATGCCTTCATCAGTTATTTGCCGGACGATGGCGCATACCGGTACCACCACATGTTGAAAACATGTGTGGAAAGCCTGTTTAACGCTTTGCACCAGGAAGAAAAAAAGGCCTATTACCACCGACTGGGGCAATGGCACCAACATGCCAAGCATTGTGGGGAAGCCATGCGCTGCTATTATTTGAGTGGTGATTTCGACAGCTTGCTGGATATTGCTGTGCCTGGTAGCTATGTGTTAACGGTGGAGTATAAAGACGATGTGTTGACTTGGCTGGCGGAATGCCCCAAAGAAAAGCTGCTGGCACACTTACCGGCTGTATTGGTTTATATGCTGCATATGTTTGTGGCGCAAAATATTCCAAAACTTTTTGAGCTGCACCGCTTTTTGCAAGATGCGCTGGCAGTGGACTGTACGCTAAGCATTCAAGAGCGCAACAACCTGCTGGGGGAATGCGAAATTTTAATGAGCCTGGTGAAGTTTAACGATGTTTCTGCCATGTGGGCCCACCATAAAAAAGCTTTTGGGCTGCTTACCCGGCCGACCTACTCCATTAAAAAGTATGACGCATGGACGTTAGGCTCCCCATCTGTGATCATGATGTTCCACCGGGACGTTGGAGCGCTGGATGACACTGTGGCCATGTTTCAAACGGCCATGTTCCATTATTGCTTTATGACAGACGGTCATGGCAGAGGGGCGCAGCATGTAATTCAAGGGGAACTGCATTACATCCGAGGCTCGTTTATTAAAGCCAGTGTGTCCTTGGAAAAAGCCCGGCAAGAGGCTTTGGCCCATGACCAGTGGTGGATTATGATGGCCGCCGACTTTCTGCACATGCGGTTGCTGGCAGTGGGAGGGCGTTTGCAAGAAGGGCTGGCCCTTGTACAGAAACAGCGGGAAAACTTGAAGCAGCGCTGGCATTATTTAATGCTTAACACCTTGGATGTGTGCGAAGCTTGGCTGTATGCCCTGTGGGGGCAGCCGGAAGCCGTTGCGCCTTGGTTGCTGGAAGGGCGGCTGGAGGACTCTTGGTTGTATGCACCCTCTCTGCCTATGGTGCATACGGCTTACAATCAGGTGTTGCTGGCACAGGGTCGGTTTGCAGAATTGGCTGCCAGGGAGGACCACTGCACCCGGCTAAACCATCAGCATCATTATACCTTATGTTCCATCCACTTGCACATTCAGCTGGCAGGGGCTTATGAAGGGCTGGGGGATGAAGAGCAGGCCACCAATCAACTGATTGCGGGGCTGAAATTGGCTATGCCCGACGGGTTGGTGATGCCTTTTGTGGGTAATTATCGTCACATCAAGAACACCTTAAAAGTCATAGCCGCAGGTAGTACAGATTGTGCGGAATACGTTCAGTGTCTGCTAACCCTGCACGCCCGCATCCGCCGGGGGAAGCATTACACCAAGGAGCAGCCCTGTTATGACAGCCTGGACTGGGGCTTGTCTGCCAGAGAGCTGGAGGTGGCTCGGATGGCGGCAGAACGCAAAAGCAATAAGGAAATTGCAGGCATCCTTTATTTAACAGAAGGTACGGTAAAATATTACTTAAACCAAGTGTTTTCAAAATTAAGTTTAACTGGGGATGCCAAGAACAAACGGCGGCTACTGGAACGTTTCTTTGAAGGGGAAGCGGGAGAGTAAGGCTGCGTGCACATCACATGGCACAAATACAATGATGGAGGGCGAGCAAGGCCTGCCCCCATAAATTTTATAAAGGGCTTGACATTTCTTGCAAGATGGTGTATAATTCACTGCATTGCAATGGTTGTTGCAAGCAAGCACTCGTGGCGGAATTGGCATACGCGTTAGACTAAGGATCTAATGGGAGCAATCCCGTGCAGGTTCAAGTCCTGTCGAGTGCAATATAGTTTTGTAGAAAGCTGTCGAACATAAGTTTAACAGCTTTTTGTGTATGATTATTTATGTCAGGAAGATAAACGATGGATAGAAAAAAATTGTTGGTTTCATTTTTACATGATGTTGTCACGCAGAATGCAGAAGCATTAAAGGCTTACTTTAGCTCAGATGCTTATATTCGCTGGAATAATACAAATGAGCAGTTCACATTAGAAGAATATATTCGAGCCAATTGCGAGTATCCTGGAAGCTGGCTGGGTGAGGTTGAACGCATAGAACTCATTGGGGATTTAGCGATTACCGTATCACGGGTATGGGCATCTGATAACAGTTCATCACATCATGCCACTTCATTTTTTGAATTTCAAGGGGATAAAATCGCTGTGCTCAACGAGTATTGGGGTGAGGACGGAACAGCCCCACAGTGGAGATTGGATAAAAATATTGGACAAGCAATAAAATGAGTGTAAAAATTAGGGGTTAAAGGGTGTTGACAAATATGGTCGGCACCCTTTATTTGCATATGAATAAACCAAGAATGGGTGAACGGTATGTCAAAAACAAACACCATATTAATTGTTGAAGATGAGCCCAAAATAGCTGAAGCAGTAGATGCATATTTGCAAAAGAGCGGTTACAAAACACTTCTGGCGTATGATGGCAGGCAAGCATTGGCTTTATTTGAAAGTGGCCAACCAGACTTGGTCATCCTGGATTTAATGCTTCCTTTTGTGTCTGGAGAAGAAATTTGTAAAGCCATAAGAGAAAAGTCCAGAATACCCATTATCATGTTAACGGCAAAGTCCAGCGAAGACCATAAAATTGAGGGGCTTAACATGGGTGCGGACGACTACATGACAAAACCATTTAGCCCAAGAGAGCTTGTTGCCAGGGTGAACAGTTTATTTCGCAGGTGTAGTGATGGTATTGCGCCCACGTTAAATGCAAAAAGCTGGAACGATGGTGACTTATCCATAGACTTTGATGCATATGTTGTGAAAAAGCATGGACAAGCGGTGAATTTGACCCCCAATGAATTTAAGCTATTTTCAACTTTGGCCAAATACCCCAACAAAACATTTACAAGAGATGCCCTTATTGAAGCAGCGTTTGGTATAGACTTTGACGGGTACGACAGAACCATAGATTCCCATATTAAAAACCTGCGTTCTAAAATAGAAACAGACAGTTCAAACCCTCAATACATCATCACCATACGGGGGGTAGGGTATAAATTCGGAGGAGAGGCGCAAAAGTGAAAATGGGATTAAAGGTGCGTTTAATTATTTCCTATGTGTTACTATCCATGTTTTTGGTGTTTTCCCTTTCAGCCATTGCCAATCATCTGCTTGAAAAGCATTTCCAAAGCTATGTTCAAGAGCGGCAGGAGGAAAAGAACCTTTACTTTGTTCATGCGGTGCTTGCGGAATTTGATGTGGATAAAAAACCAAGCCAAGAGTTTTTGTTATCGCTGGGCCAAAATGCTTTTAATGAAGGCATTGTACTGATGGTTAATGACATGAATGGAAACGAACTTTTTTGCATGAGCTGTTATGACAATACACGCTGCGCAGATATGATTAATGCCATGGAAGAAACCATGCGCAAGCGTTACCCAAACTTTGAAGGCCAATATACCGAAAAAAAATATGCGCTTTCCAAAGACGGCAGAAACTACGGCACGGTGTCACTGGGTTTTTATGGGCCTTTCTATTATAAAGACAATGATATTCATTTTATGAATTTATTAAACAGCCTTTTTATGAATGCGGCCTTTGCGTTCCTGTTCATTGCCCTTATTGTGGGTTATTTCATGGCCAGCCGAATTTCAAAGCCCATTAAGGCCGTTACCATAAAAACAAATCAGATTGAAAAAGGCAATTATTCAGACCGGATTCATATTAAATCCAACACCAAAGAAATTGATGGCCTCATTGGCAGTGTGAATGCCCTTGCAAGCACCCTTGAATTGCAGCAAGAATTAAAAAAGCGCATGGCAAGCGATTATGCACACGAATTTAGAACACCCCTTGCAGCCATTCAATCCAACTTGGAAGGCATACTGGATGGTATTTTTGAACCTACCCCTCAACGCATTGAAAGTGTACATGCAGAAATACTGCGGTTATCACGGATGGTGTCTGAAATAGATAAGATTGTGGCACTAGAAAACGAAAATATGGCCATGCATAAAGAGCAGTTTGACTTTTGCAGTTTGTTAAAGCAAATATTGCTAACCTTTGAAGCGGATTTAAAAGAAAAAAATATTGCCATTCACGTTGAATCCCAGCCGTGTGCCATCATTGCGGACAAAGATAAGATAAGCAGCGTGCTGGTGAACCTTATTTCAAACGCCATTAAATATACGGATGATGGTGGCGGAATCAACATTATAATTGAAGAAAGCAAACACAATGTGCAGTTTTCAATCCGTGACCATGGTGTGGGCATGGAGGCCAAAGATTTGCCCCATATATTTGAACATTTATACCGTGCAGACCTTTCAAGAACAAGGGGCACTGGGGGTTCCGGCATAGGGCTTTCGGTTGTAAAGGCGATTGTTCATGCACATAACGGAACCATTACGGTGGAAAGCGAAGTAGGGAAGGGCAGCACATTTACGATAGTTTTGCCTAAAAATTTATAATAAATTTTCCTTCATAATATTCTCCATACAATCTCCATAAAAAGTAGGTATTGTTTGTTTTAATACATGGGTTCAAGGGGGGCATTATGTTGGAAAACATGGTTTCAAAGCAGTTGACTGTAAACGGTATGACATGTAGCGGCTGTGCAACCAAAATTGAAAGAAAACTAAAAGCCATTGACGGCGTTCAAAACGTTCGTGCAAACGACGCAAACGGCAGCGTACAGGTAACTTACGATGCAAACAAAGCAAACCTTTCAAAAATTAAACAAACCATTGTTTCGCTGGATTATGATGTGGTTGAAGGCGGTACAGAAAAAAGCAACAGAGAGCCTGTGGCATATTCGCAGCTTTTGGTTATCGCCATCATCCTATTTGGTGCTTCCATGGTGATACGCCATTTGGGTGGCTTCAATTTTTTTAATTACTTTCCCCAAGCCAAAGCAGGCATGAGTTATGCAGCCCTATTTGTCATTGGTTTGCTCACCTCTGTTCACTGCATTGGGATGTGCGGGGGCATTAACCTGGCACAATGTATAGGTATTACAGGGGAAAATAAGCGAGATAGGTTACGCCCAAGCTTTTTATACAACCTAGGGCGTGTGATTGCCTACACAGCCGTGGGTGGCGTTGTAGGGGCATTAGGTGGGGTCATTAGCTTTAATGGCATGATGCGTGGGGCTGTTGCGTTGTTTGCCGGGGTTTTTATGATCATTATGGGGCTTAATATGCTGGATATATTCCCCTGGCTTAGAAGGTTAAATTTAAAAATGCCCCGGTTTTTAACAAGCAATATAAGCGGTAAAAGCAACAGCCCGTTATATGTGGGCTTGCTGAATGGGCTTATGCCCTGTGGCCCGCTTCAGGCCATGCAGTTATATGCCCTTTCCACCGGCAGCCCCATACAAGGTGCAACTGCCATGTTTTTATTTAGCCTTGGCACAACGCCGCTGATGTTTGGGTTCGGTGCCGCCAGTGCGTTTTTGTCTAAAAAGTTTACCGCAAAAATGATGGCTGTTAGCGCTGTGCTGGTTATCATGCTTGGTTTGGGTATGTTTAACACGGGGCTTAACATGTCGGGGTTTATGGCAATTGGAACAGAAACCAGTGACACAGATGCCACCGTGGACTTCGAGCCTGTGATGATTGACGGCTACCAAGTGGTGACCATTGACGTTTCACCAAGAGGGTATGCCCCAATAACGGTTAAGAAAGGTGTGCCGGTTAAGTTTAACTTACGTGCAGATGCAAAGAGCTTAAACGGTTGTAACGATGCCATTATGATTCCAACATACGGTATTCAAAAGCCCCTGCAAGTGGGGGATAACATTGTGGAATTTACGCCAACCGAAGCAGGGGTTGTGCCCTATAGCTGTTGGATGAATATGATTAGAAGCAGCATTACAGTTGTTGAATAGAAAAATAAAATAAGGAATAATAAAGAAAAGAGGTTATGGCCATGAAAAAGAAAGCGCTTACCATTGGTGTTTCCGTTTTAGCACTTGCTTTTTTAGCTGGCGTTACCGTTGTGGGTGCCCAGGAACTGGGGCTCATTGGAAATGCTAGCACAAGCAACCAGCAGGCGATTCGTGTAACCCAGCAACAGGCGGCCCCCAGTGCTTTAAATACAGACACAAACAGTTTTGCTTGTGCACAAGTAGCCAATACAACCACAACAAAAAGTACCCAAACAGCTACATTGACCGGCAATGTTCAGGAAATTGTAACCCAGCTGGAGCCCTACGGTTACCCAGCGCTAACGGTGCAAAAGGACATTCCGGTTAAATGGACCATTGTTGCGGATGCTGCCACACTAAACTCGTGTAACAATGCATTGATTATACCGGATTATGAACTTTTCAAATCTTTAGAGGTAGGCGAAAATGTTATTGAATTTACCCCGACAGCCTCTGGCGTCGTACAGTATAGCTGCTGGATGGGTATGATTAACGCCACCATTGCAGTTGTTGACGACATTAACAACTATGACGAAGCCGAAATTCAGGCGCAAGTTGCAAATATTCCTCAAAGTGGCGGATGCTGTGGAGGGTTCAGATAAAAATTTATAGATGATGGGGGCTTTAGATAAAATGAAAGCAACATTTAAAATAACCGGCATGACCTGTGCCGCTTGTGCATCAAGAATTGAAAAGGTTGTGGGTAAAAATGAAGGGGTTCACACCGTTTCGGTGAACCTTGCTACAGAAAAAATGACCGTTGAAGCAGACGAAAGCAAGGTGTCCCTTCAAGAAATTGTTGCACGTGTGGAGAAAGCTGGATATCAAGCAGAACCACAAGCTGCACCAGGCACAAACCAACTTAAAATCATAGGCATGACTTGTGCCGCCTGTGCAACAAGAATAGAAAAGGTGGTAGGGAAAATAGACGGGGTTTTGTCTGTTTCGGTTAACCTTGCCACAGAAAGATTAACCTGTACGCTGGATGCGGAAAAAACCAACATGGCTGCGGTGAGGCAGGCTGTTGAAAAAGCAGGCTATCAATGGGCAGAAGTTGCTCAAAAATCATCGGTGGATGAAGACAAAATCCGCAAGGAAAAGGAAATTAAAACGTTGTGGCGGAAGTTTACGGTTGCAGCAATTTTTACCGTTCCTCTCTTATACATTGCTATGGGTACCATGCTGTCATGGTTTAATGCCCCTGTACCTAAAATAATAGAGCCCATGAACTATCCCCTTAACTTTGCGTTGATTCAGATATTTTTAACAATACCCATTATCATTGCAGGGTATCGGTTTTATACTGTGGGCTTTCGTGCCATTTGGCTGCGCTCTCCCAACATGGACAGCTTGATTGCCATAGGAACATCAGCCGCAGCAAGTTACAGCCTGTATTCAACCTATAAAATATGGACCGGGGACTTGCACTTTGTTGAAGGCTTATATTTTGAAACAGCAGGGGTTATCATTACCCTTATCCTGCTTGGAAAATCCCTTGAAGCTGTTTCAAAGGGCAAAACCAGTGAAGCCATTAAGAAGCTGATGGGATTGGCCCCCAAAACAGCCATTGTCATTAAAAATAATGTGGAAATTGAAACACCCATTGAAGAAGTGTTGGTGAATGATGTTATTCTGGTTAAGCCTGGCTCTAAAATACCTGTAGACGGTGTGGTTGTAGAAGGCGCAACAGCCATTGATGAATCCATGTTAACCGGGGAAAGTATGCCGGTGGATAAAAAGGCTGGGGACAAGGTTTATGCGGCCAGCATTAATAAAAACGGTTTAATCCAGTTTAGAGCAACAAAGGTGGGCAGTGATACGGCGCTGGCACAAATCATTAAGCTTGTGGAAGATGCCCAAGGCTCAAAAGCGCCGATTGCTCAAATGGCGGATATTGTTTCTGGATACTTTGTACCCATCGTCTTTGCCATTGCCGTGCTTGCATTTACTGGCTGGATGATTAGCGGGCAATCCCTTATTTTTTCGCTGACCATTTTTATTGCCATTTTGGTTATTGCTTGTCCTTGTGCTTTGGGGCTTGCCACACCTACTGCCATTATGGTTGGCACAGGTAAAGGTGCAGAAAACGGTATACTCATTAAAGGCGGCGAAGCACTGGAAACCACCCACAAAATTAAAACCATTGTGTTTGATAAGACAGGCACCATCACCGAGGGTAAGCCCGAAGTGACCGATGTGATTACCACCAATGGATTTGACCAAAACAAGCTGCTTCAGCTGGTTGCTTCTGCTGAAAAAGGCAGCGAACACCCGCTGGGTGAAGCCATTGTAAGAGGCGCAGAAAAAGAAAACCTTTCTTTACTGCCGGTAGCCGATTTTCAGGCCATTACGGGCAGAGGCATTAAAGTGACCATTGAAGGTGCGGAAATTCTGGCAGGAAACTTAAAGCTGATGGACGAACAAGGCATTTCAATTGCAAGCTTGGAACAGGATTCAAACCGGCTGGCAAGCGAAGGCAAAACCCCTATGTACATTGCAATGGATAAGCAATTGCAGGGCATTATAGCGGTTGCAGACGTTGTGAAAACCAGCAGCGCAAAGGCCATTCAAAGGCTTACGGAAATGGGCATTGAAGTTGCCATGATTACCGGTGACAATAAACGTACCGCAGAAGCAATTGCCAAACAGGTGGGCATTACACGGGTGCTGGCAGAGGTATTACCCCAGGATAAATCCAATGAGGTTAAAAAGTTGCAAGCAGAAGGAAAGAAAGTGGCCATGGTGGGTGACGGCATTAACGATGCCCCTGCGTTAGCACAAGCAGACATCGGCATAGCCATCGGCAGTGGCACGGATGTTGCCATGGAAAGCGCAGACATTGTGCTGATGCACAGTGACTTAATGGACGTGCCAACAGCCATTCAGCTTTCAAAAAGCACCATTAAAAACATTAAGCAAAACTTGTTTTGGGCATTTGCCTACAATGTTGCAGGCATTCCAGTAGCCGCAGGTATTCTGCATTTATTCGGCGGGCCATTATTAAATCCTGTTTTTGCTGCTGCGGCCATGTCTTTATCGTCTGTGTCGGTGCTTACAAATGCACTGCGCTTAAAACGCTTTAAAGCTTACAAATAAGGAGAAAACTATGAAAAGTAAAATTGTTTCTTTATCCATTGCTACACTTTTGATTGCATCATTAACCGCTTGTGCCCAAACAGATGTGGTGGCTACCACCGCAGTTAAATCTTTTGATGCTGTGCTTGGGGCAGATTCAAGCAAGGTGGTTTCAGATGAAAACGAAGGCTACACGTTGTTATCCCCTGAAAGCACAGAAAGTTTTAGTTTTGGTGCAAGCATATCCATCGCTTTTGAGGTGGCCCCATTTGAAGATGCAGGGCTGGACAAAACCAAACTGCCGGACTATATTGCTGTAGATGGGGAAAAGCTTATCATCAGCATGGAAAACACCCAATTTTCAAAGGAATCAAGTGCGAATACCGCATTTGAAAAACTGGTAACCAACAATAGAGAGGCGATCGGTTACCATGCTGCCCTGGACCATTATGGGGTTGCGCTAGGAAATGGTAACATGTTTGAATGGGCAAAAGATATAACTACAAATGATAAAGACATGGTTTTTGTGCTGAATCCGCAGCCCTTTATTGATGCAGGTGTTGATGTGGAAAAAGTGGAAGGCTGGGTTTTTGCAAAGGTGGAAACCATGGAAGGCGCAAAGAAAATAGAGGTTGACAAGTTATTGAAGCCCTATAACCTGAATTAAT
>CAZCQP010000026.1:0-38941 GCA_964500895.1 uncultured Eubacteriales bacterium
TAAAAGCTTTTTGAAGGGTTTGGGGAACTTTTTCTCGAAAAAGTTCCCCAAGGTCTTTGTGCTATTTAGTTTAAGTCAACCTTTACTTTCAGTGCATCAGCATATGTACCCACATTGTCGTTGTTCACGATGATGGTACCAGCATCGTTGATGACGTTTTCTGGGGTTTTGCCTTCGGTCACGTTTTGGTACAGCCAGTATGCGGCTTGGTAGCCATAGTTGAAGAAGGAGGTCACCACGGTGCCGTCCAGCTTGCCGTTGCGGATTAAGTCCAGAGTTTCTTCCACATCGTCCACGCCGTATACGGTTACGTTTTCACGAATGCCCATTTCTTCAATCACATTGGCGCAAGCTGGGCCTGCTTCGGCTGCCAGGTTGATGGCCAGGTTGATTTCTGGGTAGGTTTTGAAGGTATTTTGCCATTCGGTGGTGGCTTTCATTTTGTCGGATTTAGATTCGGTGGTGTTTACAATTTCAAAGCCGCCTGGGTGTTTGGAGAACACCGCTTCAATAGCTGCAATTTGGTCGTGGGCAATTTGGTAGTTTAATGCTGCTACTTGAACGGAGCATTTGATGGGGGTGTCTTCCCCAACTTTAGCCACAGCGTCTGCATAGAGCACTTCTGCTTGCTTCTGCACGTCTTTACCAAAGAATGCCAAACGGTCTACGTCTGGAAGGTCAGAGTCTACCACCAGCACAGGGATGCCGGCTTCCACTGCCTTTTGCACCGGTGTTGCCGGCACAAGGCCCTGGGTGATGATGGCATCTGCTTTTTGGGCAATGGCGGTTTCAACCAGCTTGGTCATTTCTTCTGGGGAAATGCCTTGTGGGCCAACCCAGTCCCCTTGAATGCCCAGTTCGCTACAGGCTTGGTCAAAGCCGTCTTTGGCAATGAGCCACACCGGGTGGGCCAACAGCGGGGAAACGTACACAAAGTGCAGTTGTTCTGCTTCTGCGGCTGGTTCCTGTGCATCTGCGGGTTGTTCTTCCGCAGGAGCAGGGCTGGCTGCGGGGGCGGGGGTTGCGCTGCTGCAAGCAGCCATAGAGCCCATCAGCACCATTGCCAAAGCTAAAGATAATAACTTTTTCATTTTTTAACCTCTTTTCATTTTTATTTTAGCACAGAATGCTAAATAACGAAAGTAAAGCCAAAACCTAAAAACACCGTGGGAAACATTTTCGGGAAAAAGTTTCCAATATTATGTATTGGAGGATGCCCGTAAAATGGCCACCTCGCTGGCCTCGTCTTTGTCCAGCACCGCCTGCACCTTTCCCTTGCCCAGCACCACAAACCGGTCGCACATGGCAATCAGTTCCGGCAACTCCGAGGAAATCATCACAATGCTAATGCCCTTGTTGGCCAGGTCCAGCATAATTTTATAAATTTCAGACTTGGTGCCCACGTCAATGCCCCGGGTGGGTTCATCCAAAAGCAACACTTTTAAGTCCGTCATCAGCCACTTGGCCAGAATTACCTTTTGCTGGTTGCCGCCGGACAAGCTGGAAATTAAAGTGTCCATGCCGGGGGCTTTCACCCGCAGCTTGTCAAAATATTCCTTAGCCCGCCGCCGTTCGGTTTTGCCGTCCAGCATAAAGGCTTTGGTCAGCTCTCTTAATATGGTTAAGGTCATGTTATGGCAGATGGACATGCCGCCGATGAAACCGCTTTTCTTGCGGTCCTCCGTGAGCAAGCCAATGCCGAACTTTTTAGCATCTTGGGGGGATTGAATGGTCACCGCTTCCCCGTTTAAGTAGACGGTGCCGCTGGTTTTTGGAATAATACCGAACAAGGCATTGATCAGTTCCGAACGCCCGGAACCTACCAGCCCCGCCAGCCCCAGAATTTCCCCTTTACGCAGGGTAAAGCCCACGTCCTCAATAATGTTTTTGCCGATGGCAAAGGTATGGGGCACGGTGAAATGCTCCAACCGCAGCACTTCTTCCCCAATGGACCGCTCCATGGAAGGGTACATCACGTTTAACTGCCGGCCAATCATATCTTCAATGACTTTTGTGCTGTCGTAGCCGTCTTTTTTATGGTATTCGCTGATGTAGTTGCCGTCCCGCAAAATGACCATGCGGTCGCTAATTTCAAACACTTCGTCCAGCTTGTGGGATATGTAAATACAGGCGATGCCTTGGCTTTTTAATTCCCTCAGCACATCCATCAGCTTTCGGGTTTCCCCCTCGGTTAAAACAGAGGTGGGTTCGTCCAGAATCAACACTTTGGGGTTACGGATGAGCGCCCGAGCAATGCACACCAATTGCTGCATGGAAGGGTTCAAACTGCGCACCGATGCGGTCACGTCAATGTCTGCATGAAGGCGGCTTAACGTTGCATGGGCTTGCTGGTGACAAGTATGCCAGTCAATCAGCCCCATTTTGGTTCTGGGCAGCCGCCCTAGCAAAATGTTTTCCGCCACAGACAAGTCCAGCTCCAGGCTTAATTCCTGATAAATCATGGCAATGCCGGCGTTTTCAGAATCCACCGGCGTATGGAAACGGCAGTCTTTGCCGTTCATGGTGATGGTGCCCTCATACTCTGTGAAAGGGTAGGAACCGCTTAGAATTTTCATAAGCGTGGATTTTCCTGCACCGTTTTCCCCCATCACCGCCAAAATTTCATCCTGGTATAAATTCAGGGAAACATCCTTTAAGGCAACGGTACCTAAAAAGCGTTTCACTATATTTTTTACGCTTAATATTTCCTTTTGCGCCACTGATGTTCACCCCTAATTCTTGCCGGAAGATTTGATGGAATTTTTCAAAATTAAGTTGCGTTTATACTGGTCTAACAACACGGCCAGCACCAGAATAGCGCCTACCACCAGGTTTTGCCAGTACACCGAAATTTTCATTAAGGTTAAGGAGTTGGTGAGAACCTCCATAAAGAATGCGCCAATGGTGGCCCCAATGATGGTACCCATACCGCCAAAGGTGGAAATACCGCCAATGATGGAACCACAAATAACGGTCAGCTCGTAGCCCGTGCCTGCGGCTGCTTCCGCAGAACCCAACCGGGAGGCCATGAAAATGCCGGCAAAAGCCGCCAATGTGCTGGTGATGACATACACCATCATTTTGGTTTTCTTGGTGTTAATGCCGGAAATACGGGCGGCTTCTTCGTTGCCCCCCAGCGCATACACCGCTCGGCCAAAAGGCGTTCGCATGAGCACCAAATGCCCCAGTGCTGCAAGGCCAATGGCCACAATGACCACAATGGGAATGTTAAAAACAGAAAATTTATCAATCGCTAAAAAAGATTTAGGCAAAGGATAGATGGGAACCCCTTGGGTTAAAACTGAAACCAACCCCCGGGCGGCATACTGCATACCCAAGGTCACAATAAGGGGAGGAATACCCGCTTTTACAATGATGAAGCCGTTGATGGTGCCAATGGCCGCACCCACCAGAATGCCGCATAGAATGGCCATGGGCACAGGTAAACCCATCTTACAGGCCATACCGGTGATAACGCCCCCCAGTGCCAGCACAGAACCCACAGACAGATCCAGCCCGCCGGTGATTAAAACCAACGACATGCCAATAACGGTAATGAGGGTGTACCCCATGGTTTTAAGCACGTTAAACATGTTGCCGGGAGAGATGAACACATGGTTCACGCAGGAAACCAAAATCATATACAAAATGGTTGCAATGATGATGCTGCTTTCTTGCTTTTGAATAAACCACAACAAACGCTGTTTCCATGTTTTGCGCTGCAAAACTGTTTCTTGCTGCAAAGCCGTTTCAACCTGCTTCATTTTCTATAGCTCCTATTCATGGATAATGGTTAGACCGGCACATCGCCTTCTCATTTATCTTATCACTGTTTCTAAACATTTTCCACAAAGTTGTTTAGCAGTATTTTTTCTTTTTTAGCAATTTTATGATTCACCCTCGGCTTTGGGTAGCATTCTTATTGTGCTTTGTGTGCTAAAAAATTGCAAATGGTTAAATTTTATAGTTTTTAAAAAAATATACTTTTCTTATGGCTTGAACAATGATAGAATAGACTATACTTATTTACACCATTGCCAAGGAGGAAAACATGTTAACCGGATTAAGCAGCGGAGATATTCTTTTAATTGTATTGTTTGTAGTAGGTGCCATTGTGGCAGGGCTTTATTTCTTGAACCGATGGGCCGCCAAAAAAATGGCTGGGCAAGAAGAACTTATTGAAAAAAGCCGGCAAACCGTATCCATATACGTGATAGACAAGAAAAAAGCCAAGGCATCCGAAGGCAACCTACCCAAAGCCATTACAGAGAACTTGCCCAAGACATACAAGTTTTTAAAACTGCATCTGGTGAAAGCCAAAGTAGGCCCCCAAATTTTAACGTTAATTAGCGACAAAAAGGTGTTTAATGCACTGCCGGTCAAAAAAACGGTGAAAGTGGACCTTGCAGGGCTTTACATTGTAGACATGAAAGGCATGAAAAGCCCAAAAGAAATGAAGGAAAAAGCCGCAGCAAAACAGGGGGGCAAAAAACCCTGGTACAGTTTTTTAACCAAATAAACCGGAAGCAAAACGGTTGCACCTGTGCTTTGTCATCCCCTTCTGTTTCCGGTTATATTGAAAGGACGGTGACTTATGAACGACTTTATGCAAAACGCAATCCCCGACCCTGTTCAAAACATTATAGAAACCTTAAACCGTAGCGGCTACGAAGCCTACATTGTGGGTGGCTGTGTGCGGGACCTTCTCATGGGGCTAGAGCCCAAAGACTGGGACATTGCCACCGCCGCCCAACCCCACCAAGTGAAGGCGCTTTTCCCTAAAACGGTGGACACAGGCATTGCCCACGGCACAGTCACGGTGGTGCTATACAAGCAAGGTTACGAAGTCACCACCTTTCGCATAGACGGGGCATACACCGATGGCAGGCGGCCGGATTCTGTGGCCTACACCAGTGATTTAGTTGAAGATTTGGCTAGACGGGATTTCACCATCAACGCCTTGGCCTTCCACAAAGACGTAGGCTGTGTAGACCATTTCGGCGGCATGGAAGATTTGCAAGCCCGTATTATTCGGGGGGTTGGTGAACCAGCCAAACGCTTCCAAGAGGACGCTTTGCGTATGCTACGGGCGGTGCGTTTCAGCGCACAGCTGGGCTTTACCATTGAGCCTGCCACCTACCAAGCCATTGTAGACAACGCCCACCTGATTAAACAAGTCAGCATTGAACGTGTGCGGGACGAGGTTTTAAAAATCATTTTAAGTGACCGGCCACAGCAGCTTTCCTTGCTGGTAGACACCGGGCTTTTAGAACATCTATGCCCACAGGCCGTGCCTTATTTGGCCCAGCACGGGGAATCTTTGCTGAACCTTTTGCCGGAATGCCCCAAAACCCCAGCAGACCGGCTTGGCATGTTGTTTTTGCATGTGCCCGGCAAAGACACCCAGCAGTTTTTGTCTTCTGCCAGAATGGACAACAAAACTGCCAAAGAGGCTGCCATTCTTTCCCATTGGCTCAACACAGACATTTCTGAAGATGCCTACACCGTGCGGAAAGTGGTGGGGGCCATTGGCCACGACCATTTAACCCAGGTGTTGCAATTAAAAGCCATCTTACACAAACATAAGGATTCTGCTGCATACAGCTTGCATCAAATTGAAATGATACAGCAGTCCATTTTAAAAAACAAAGACTGCTGCACATTGGCACAGCTGGATATTAACGGGGAAGCCCTGAAACGGCTGGGCATTGAAACCGGCCGGCACATTGGCCAGGTGCTGTGCTATTTGTTAGACGAAACCATGAAAGACCCTGGCCTGAACAACCACACCAAGCTGGAAGAGATGGCGCTACAACACTGGCTTTCCCTGAAAGAGGATTAAAAACAGGGGTAAAGTCATAATTTAAACGGCTCGCTCATAGTATGGAAGTACACAACACAAACACTCGGTTTCGGGTGTTTCCAGTCGTGGAGAAAGGAGTGGAGCCGGTGGAGGAATTGTATACACTGGTGTTGCAGGGCTTTGGTTTAAAGGCGCATCGCATCACAAAAGAAAAATCTTATTTTATTTGCAGCACAAGCCAAGGTGCGCTTAAACTGCAAAAAAGCTTTGACACTCCTGAAGGCATTCTCTTCCAACACAGCATTAAAGAGCATTTGCAGCGCAAGGGCTTTCCTGTGGCCGACCGTTTTTTGCTGTCTGTAGACGGCCTGCCCTATGTGCTTTACGACCAAAGCGTCTATACGCTGGGGCACCTTCCGCCTGGGAAGGAAGCCAACTTTTCAGATACCCGCTGCTTTGAAGGGGTGGTGGCCACATTGGCCCACTTCCACCAAAAAGCCAATCATATTGCATTTCCAGGTTCACCCATTCTTTCAGACCAGCGCCCTTTAACCGATTATGCCAAGGACTTGGCAGATCTTGTTGTTATGCGCAAACGCATTAGCAGCCAAAAGCGGATGTCCGATTTTGACGTGCTGTTTCTTAAAAACTATGAAAGCTACGCCACACAGCTGCAACAGGCGCTGGAACTATTGGATAAAAACGCTGCCTTAAACCATTACATGAAAAAAGCACGGGAAGAAAACGCTGTTTGCCATGGCATTATGAAAAGCGAAAGCTTTTTGGTGGACAAAGGGCAAATGCTTCTGGTGAATTACTCCATGGCCAGCGTGGGCAGCCGTATGCTGGATTTATCCAGCCTTATTAGGCGGTATGCCAAACGTTTACAGGGTTACATCATTACAGTGGAAGACATTGTGCGGCTGTATGACAGGCACGCCAGCCTGGAGCGGGAGGAACTGAACATCCTGTACCCCCTGCTGCTCTACCCCCAAAAATTCATTCGCATCTGCAACCAGTATTATGCTAAAAAAAGAACCTGGACGCCCAATGCCATTGCCAACCGTATGGAAAACCTGCTTGCTGGGAAAGATGCTTATGACGCTTACATTCAGGGTCTTCAGAAGCTTTAACCTGAAATAATGACACACAGAGGTGCAGAACATGCAAAGGATAAAGACGTGGCTGGTTTGTTTGCTGGCGGTTGTTACCGTGTTTATGTTGTGGCCCCCGGCGGCTTCGGCCTCGGCACAGCCCAATCAAACCACCATTTTAGTGAACCAGCAAAAATTGGCCAGCGATGTAACCCCCCAAAACATCAACAACCGCCTGATGGTGCCCTTTCGGCGCATTGTAGAAGCCTTGGGCGGTTTTTCGCTATGGGACGAAACAAAGCAGGAAGTGGTTATGGTTTTGGGCAACCGGTATGTAGCGGTGACCATTGGCAGCAGCACCATGGCATACGGCACGGCGAAACCCATTAGCGCCGACAGCTACATGCTGGAACAGCAAGGAACAGAGCGTTTGGATGTGGCTCCCCAAATTATGAATGGCCGTACCCTGGTACCCCTGCGTGCGCCTTTGGAACGGCTGGGTGCCACCGTGGTCTGGGATGAAGCCACACGCACGGCTTCCATCACCGCCCAGACGGGTGCTATACCTTTTAATGTGAGCCAGTTTGAACGGGATATTCTGCACTTCACCAATGTGCAACGGGAAAAATACGGTCTAAGCCCCTTACAATGGGACGATACCTTAGCCAACGCTGCCCGGGATTACGCCCAAAACATGCACGACAACCAGTTTTTCTCTCATGATGGCCTGGACGGCAGCACGTTTATGGACCGCATCAAAAGAGCGGGGTATATGTTTCCAAAATCCGGCTATAGTGCGGGGGAAAACTTAATTGGGGGCTACGATTCTGCCGAGGAAGCAGTGGATGCCTGGATGGACTCCCCCGGACATAGAGAAAACATTTTGAACCCAGACTTTAAATATTTAGGGGTTGGGGCGTTTAAAGGCCCCAACGGCTATGAAATTTATGCCGTACAAGAATTTGTGGGCGATTAAATAGAGGTTAGGCATATGCATGATAAAGCAGCGCAAAAAGAAGCCCAGCGCAAAAAGGGCATTGAAGCCCGAAAGGCACTTGGCAAAGAAAAAGCAGCGCAATATGGACAAACCGTTGCACACAAGTTATTGAATGCATCTGTTTATGCGGAAGCCAAAACCATTTTTTCCTATCAGCCTTTTAATGGTGAAACGGATATTGCTTTGTTCAACCATCAAGCGTTGCTGGACGGCAAGCAATTGGCTTTTCCCATTTGTGAAGGGGTGCAGAGCGGAAAGATGGTTGCAGCAGTGCCCATGGATGCAGATGCTTGGGAAACGGGGAAATACGGCATAAGGGCGCCTATAAAAAGCCGATCCATCATTCTGGACCCTATTGATATAGACCTGGTGATTGTTCCCTGCACCGCCTTTAACGGGGCGCAAAAAATGCGCATCGGCATGGGGGCTGGGTACTATGACCGGTATTTGCCCCAGTGTGAAAAGGCGGTTGCCATCGCCGTGGCTTACGAGGCCCAGCAAGTGGATGCCATTTACACAGAGCCCTGGGACGTGGCTTTACACGCCATTGTAACAGAGCTGAATTGGTACGCATAAAAAAAGACCTTGGGGAACTTTTTCGAGAAAAAGTTCCCCAAACCCTTCAAAAAGCTTTTTGCTTAAATGCTAATACACAATACTAATTTTTACATCACACCCTTCTTCTCTTTCCTCCACTGCATATTTGGCCTTTAACCCCGAGCTGTTCATCACGTCTACCGCATGTTTAATGGTGTTTAAAAAAATGCGAATATCCCGGACAAACTGCTTGATTTTAATGCCTTTTTTGCGTTTGACGCCCCCTTGCCCGTGCTCCAGCAGCACACGCTCCACCAGCTCTTCCGTTCTCTTCACCGTCAAGCCCCCGGCCGCCACACGCTGTACCACCTCCATTTGTGCGTGCTCGTCCTCTAGCTTTAACAGTGCTCTGGCATGTCGCTCGGTTAAGTCGTGCTCCAACAGTTGCGAGATTACCGGCTTGGGTAGGCGCAAAATGCGGATTTTGTTGGCAATGGCGGACTGGCTTTTCCCCAGCTTTACCGCCAGTTCCTCTTGTGTGAAATGATAGTCGTGCATTAAGTTTTTAAGGCCTTCTGCCTCTTCTAGGAAGTTTAAGTTTGCCCGTTGTAGGTTTTCGATGATGGCTAAAATGGCGCTGTCTTGTTCACCAATGTTTACCAAAATAGCCGGAATACTGGTCATGCCAGCCATTTTGCTGGCCCTTAGGCGGCGTTCCCCAGCCACCAGTTCATATGAACAGCCGTTTATGTACCGCACACTAATGGGCTGAAGCACCCCGTATGCTTTAATGGAGTCTGCCAGCTCTACAAGGCTGGCCCGTTCAAAAAACTTTCTGGGCTGGTACGGGTTTGGCTTTATGGCGTCCACCGGTAGGATTAACACTTCTTGGCTTTCAACCACTGCTTTGTTTCCCATAAACACACCTCTTTCTTTAGTTCCGCCTGCAACTTTTTCATTTTCACGGTGCCACGCCATTTGGCACACCCTTGCAGGCCACACCCTTGCTACACAATTGCTACATGTAAAGGGTAGCATATATTTCCCGGCTCGTCCCATTTGCTTGAATTGTGTGAATGGTTGCCTTTCGCCAAACAAAAACAAAAGCCCCTGTCACTTCAAGGGGCTTTTTGCTATCTTGTTGCTTTTTCTAGGGTATGCAGCTGGTGTTTGACGCAATTTGCTTATAACCACCAAAGAATGGGTAATATCTGTAAATGGCAGCTGCACCGTCACCACATCCGAAACTTCGCCGCCAAGCTTCATAATAGCGGCCTTTGCGTCATGTATTTCTTCCGTTGCAGCGGCACCCTTCATGGATATGAATTTCCCGCCTGTTTTCACGAAGGGCAGGCAGTATTCCGCAAGAATGGACAAATGAGCCACCGCCCGAGAAACCGCCACGTCATACACTTCACGGTGGCTTTTTTGCACCCCGGCATCCTCTGCCCGGCTGTGCAGGCAGGTGATGTTGGCCATGTTCAAGGTGTTGGCCACTTCCTGCAAGAAGGTAATGCGCTTGTTTAGGGCATCCATCAAGGTTACTTCCAAAGAAGGCCGGGCAATTTTTAAGGGTATGCCGGGGAAACCTGCCCCGGTACCTACGTCAATAAGGGTGTCCTGTTGCCCCAGCAAAGGCAAAATGGTCAGGCTGTCTAAAAAATGTTTGGCCACCACTTCCTTGGGGTCTGTGATGGCCGTTAAGTTCATGCGGGTGTTCCAGTCCAGCAAAAGGGCCATAAACGTTTCAAACTGGGAAAGCGCCCTTTCCTCTAAAGGGCACCCCAGCTGGGCCGCCCCTTCTTTTAAAACCGTGGCCATGGTATGCATAGAGGATTCATCCTCCTCCTATTCCTTTTCGATGCCGTAAATTTTCCAGTTGCTTAAATTGTCCGGCTCTTTAATCATGTGTAAATGGATGATGGCTTGGGCTTGTTGGCCTTGCCCTTTATTTAAAATAAGTATGGAGTTGGTTTTGCAATTTTTAGGCCGGGGGTTAAATTCTAGGTTAATCAGGCACTTATAACAGCCTAAACCTGCCCGGTTGAAAAAGTCCGACAATTCGTCTAAGTCAAAGTCTTGCTGAAAGTTTTTGCTAATCAGGGCTTTGGCATCGTCCCGGCGGAAGGACGACAGTGCATCTACAAACAGCCGGGCCGTGTCTGCCTCTTCTGGAAAAGCCACACAATGGGCCCTTTTGCCGTACTCTGCTTTTGTCTTTATAGGCTGCGGCATTTTCCGCATACCTTTTATGGGCATAAAATACCCGTATTTTAAACCAAACTGGTTCAAAGTCATACGCCTCCTAAATAAGTAAGTAGGGCCGGCTTAAAAATAGCCATTGCCTATGTACAACAGAAAAAGGCTGCGTATGGGTGTTTATACCTTATTTTATGCACCTGTATCTGTTGTGTGCTTTGCCATGTGCACCAATAAAACGGCAATGTCTGCCGGGGAAACCCCGGTAATGCGGGAGGCTTGGCCAATGTTTTCTGGCAATATAGCGTTTAGCTTTTGCCGGGCTTCCAGACGCAGGCCGTGAATCTGGCTGTAGTCGTAAGGCTGTGGCAGCTTGCGGCTTTCCAGCTTTTTAAACTGCTCCACCTGCTGCATTTGCCGCTTGATGTACCCGGCGTATTTCACTTGAATGTTCACCTGTTCGGCCACATCGGTGAATAGTTCAGGCCGGTCTTTGTCAAAATTGGTTAAAAGGCTATAAGAAAGCTCTGGCCGGCGCATGAGTTCAGCCAACGTCACCCCAGAGGAAACAGGGGTGCTTTGGTTTGCTTCCAGAAAAGCGTTTAATTCTGCCGTTGGGGGAAGCACGACGGCTTCCAGCCGTTTCAGTTCCTTTTCAATGGCTTCCTGCTTGGCCAGCAGTTTTTGGTACCGCACTTCCTGCACCAATCCAGCTTCATAGCCTATAGCCATCAGCCGTAAATCCGCGTTATCTTGCCGCAACAGCAGCCGGTATTCTGCCCGGGACGTCATCATCCGGTACGGTTCTTGGCTGCCTTTGGTAACCAAGTCGTCCACCAGCACCCCAATGTAACCTTGGGAACGGTCAATGTGGATGGGCGTTTTCCCTTGGGCATACCGGCCGGCGTTTAAGCCCGCCAAAATGCCTTGGGCGGCGGCTTCTTCATAACCAGAGCTGCCGTTAAACTGCCCCGCAGAGTACAGCCCTTCTATATCCTTAAAGCCCAACCCCAAATTCAGCTGGGTGGCATCTAAACAATCGTATTCAATGGCGTAACCGTTGCGGGTAAGGCGGCAGTTCCGCAGCCCAGGCACCGTGCGGTACATGGCTTCCTGCACATCCTCCGGCAAAGAGGTGGACATGCCGGACACATACACCTCGTTGGTGTCTTCCCCTTCCGGCTCTATAAACACCTGATGCCGGTCTTTGTCTGCAAATCGCACCACCTTGTCCTCTATTGAAGGACAATACCGGGTGCCGGTGCCTTCAATCACCCCGGCAAACAAAGGGGAACGGTTTAGGCTTTCCCGAATGACTTTGTGTGTTTCTTCATTGGTATACGTCAAGTAGCAAGGCAGTTGGGTGCGCTGAATGGCGGCTGGGTCTGTATCGAAGGAAAATGGGGTGATGGTTTCGTCCCCCGGCTGAATGGCCATTTCTTCCAGGTTGATGGTGCTGCCATCAATGCGGGCCGGTGTGCCGGTTTTAAACCGAAACAGCCGGATGCCCAACCTTTTTAATGCTTCTGCCAACCCGTTTGCATGGCGCAAACCGTTGGGCCCGCTTTGCACAATGGTTTCTCCGTACAGACACCGGGCTTTTAAATAAGTGCCCAGGCACAAAATGGCGGCTTTACAAGAAACCACCGCCCCAGATTCCAACACCACACCGGAAAGGCGGCCATTTTCCACCAATAAATCCACCACTTCCGTTTGACGCAAGCGCAGGTTTTCGGTGTTCTCCAATGTTTGTTTCATGGTGCGGCTGTATTTGCTTTTGTCCGCCTGTGCCCGCAGGGCATACACCGCCGGGCCTTTGCCCGTGTTCAGCATACGGCTTTGGATAAATGTTTTGTCTATGTTTTTACCCATTTCGCCGCCCAAGGCATCAATTTCCCGCACCAAATGGCCCTTGGAGCTGCCGCCGATGTTGGGGTTGCAGGGCATCATGGCGATGGCGTCCAGGTTCATGGCGAAAAGCACAGTGGAAAGCCCCATGCGGGCGCAAGCCAGCGCAGCCTCGCAACCGGCGTGTCCACCACCAATCACCACCACATCAACAGAGTTATCCACAGATTTATCCAAACTATACACAGGTATCCACATACTTTCTAAGGCTAAAATGATTATAATACGGGGATTAACTTGTCCACAGCCAAAGTTATCCACAGTTACCAAAATTTTTACAATCCACAGTTTGTTTATTACTTTCCAAGGCAGAAATTTTTGAAAATTTGGTCAATGATGTCCTCATCCACCGTTTGGCCGGTAATTTCCATTAAATTGCCGTACGCCGCCTGTAAATCCACGCTGACCAGGTCTTCAAAAAAGCCGGCGTCAATGGTGTCCACTGCGTTTTTCAGGCTTTGAATGCATTGTTTAAGGGCTTGTTCATGGCGCACGTTGGTCACCAAGGGCTGGTTATCCACAGCAATGCGGCCGGTGTTAAACAGCCGGGTAATGGCGGCGGTTAAAGCCTCCAGCCCCTCGTTGGCTTTTAAAGACATGGCAACCACATCTTCTCCCGGGGCATAGGGTGCCAGTTCCGCTACCGTTAATTGTTGGGGCAAATCGGTTTTATTTAAAACCAGCAGCCTTTTTTTATGGGCCACCATGTTCAGAATGTCTCTATCATCTTGGGTTAAAGGCTGGCTTGCATCCAGCAGCACCAGCAAAAATTCAGCCTTCAAGGCGGTTTCCTTGGCCCTCTGAATGCCGATGGCCTCCACCTTGTCTCCGCTTTCACGCATACCGGCAGTGTCCAGAATTTGCAGGGGAATGCCCCCCAGGTTCACCCATTCGGTGAGTACATCCCGGGTGGTGCCGGGCAAGTCCGTTACAATGGCCCGCTCCTCACCAGCCAGCGCATTCAAAAGGGAGGACTTCCCCACGTTTGGCCGCCCAATGATGGCGGTGGTTAAGCCCTCTCTTAATATTTTGCCCTGATTGGCGGTATTTAAAAGGCTTTGCAACCTATCCACCAGTTTCAGGGCCGTTTGTTTAATGGTTTTTAAGTTCATGGCCTCCATGTCGTGCTCCGGGTAGTCAATGGAAGCTTCAATGTGGGCCAAAAGGTTCAAAATGTCTTCCGCCATGGCAGTGCAAGCTTCCGACAGCCTGCCAGAAAGCTGGTTTAAAGCAGCATCCTTGGCGCTGTCCGTTTTGGCATTAATCACGTCCATCACAGCTTCCGCTTGGGACAAATCCAGCCGCCCGTTTAAAAAGGCACGTTTGGTAAACTCCCCAGGTTCAGCCAGCCTAGCACCAGCGGCCAACACGGTTTCTAGCACACCTTTCACACAGTGTAAGCCGCCGTGGCAGTGTATTTCCACCACATTTTCTTTGGTATAGGTGCGGGGGGCTGCCATAAAGCAAGCCAAAACCTCGTCCACCGTATCACCTTGGCCATTTTTGATATGACCATAATACATCATGTGGCTTCTAAAAGTCTTTATAATGTTTTTTCCAATAAAAACAGCGGCCAAAATTTCACCGGCATTGGCGCCAGATATGCGCACAATGCCAATGCCGCCAGCCCCGGCCGGGGTGGAGATGGCGGCAATGGTGTCGGTTAAATGAATCATTCGGCGAAATGCCCCTTACCGTTTTTGGACACGATAACCACATAACGGAAAGGTTCGTCCCCTTCGCTATAGGTATCTACCAGCTTGTCCCCTTGCAGTGCAGAGTGAATGATGCGCCGTTCGTAAGGGTTCATGGGTTCCAAAACCACTTTTTTGTGGGTAATTTTTGCTTTTTTGGCCAGGTTATGGGCCAGGGCTTCCAACGTATCTTTTCTGCGTTGGCGATAGTTTTCTGTGTCTAGGGTGACGCTTAAGTACGGGGAATCCCCCTTGTTTACCACCAAGTTGACCAAATATTGCAGCGAATCTAAGGTTTGCCCCCGTTTGCCAATGAGCACCCCAATGTTGTCGCCTTTCATGTTTACATACAGCTGTTTGTCCGTTAAGCTGGTTTCCACCGTAACAGACAGACCCATGGCCAGCGTCACTTCTTTTATAAAAGCTTTGGCAATGTCCTCCGGGCCTTGTTTCACGGTTAAGGCCACCCGGGCGGGCTTGCCCATAAGACCCATAAAACCTTTAGAACCGGCGTCCAGCACCGTTATGTCCACTTGTTCTCTTGAAACGCCTAAAACCTTTAACCCTTCGGTAATGGCGTCTTCTACGGTTTTTCCACTTCTCTCAAGGCGGTCCATGGTGCTTGTTTCCTCCTTACTTGTTGGGCTTTTCTTTCCCCTTAACAGTAATCACATCTTTGTTGGCATTTTTCTTAAACATTTTGTTCAGAACAATTTGTTGGCCAACCTGGAACACACTTGAAGTAATCCAGTATAAGCCTACGCCGGCCGGAAAGGAAATGGTGAAAGCACCCATCATAATGGGCATGACGTACATAAGCACTTTTTGCTGTGCCTGGGCGTTGGAATCTGCATTAAGGCTTTGTTTGCTCATTAAATATGAGGACAAAAAGGTCACCACGGTGGCCACAATGGGAATGAGTATTCCCGGCCAAATACCGGGCATACCGGCCTTAAAGTTCACGGCGTTTTCCACCAGGTCTATGCCGAAGAAAGATTCTACCTGGTTTTTGTTAATTAAAAGCTGCTCCAGCGCTTCTCTTGAGCCTTGGGGCATAGAAGCCATCAGCGTGCCCCAGTCTGTGGCGTTAAAGCGGCTAATCACCTTGGCCATGTGGGCCGGGTTGGCCATGTCCAGTTGCACAGAAGCAGACAGTTTTGCCAGCTTTGGTAATGCCAGGGGTTTAAAAAATTCCATAAACCCGGGCACACTGCTAATGGTTTGGGCCAAAGAAGATGAAGATTTGTAATAGAAATCTCCAATGATGTTAATATACTGGAACGATTGCTGCATGATGTAGTTTAAGGCCACAAAGATAGGCATTTGAAGCACAAGGGGCAAACAGCCCATCAGTGGGTTAATTTTATGTTCAGCATAAAGCCTTTGAATTTCGGCATTCATTTTCTGTTGGGTTTCCGTGTCTTTTTTATCGCCGTATTTCTTTTTAATTTTTTCCAGTTCCGGCGAAAGTTTTTGCATATTGACCATAGACTTATGCTGTTGTAAAGCCAAAGGCAGCATAATAAACCGGGTGATGATGGTTAAAATAATAATGGAAATGCCTAAGGAATTGGACACGGTTATTTGATAGACAAAGTCAAAAATAAAATTAATGATGGTGCCCAGCACCATGGCCACAGGCCCAACAATTTTGCCAGGGTCCTTCACCACATAATTGCTCAACAGCGCCAGGGAACTGGCAAAAGATGTTAAAAACAACGTGTTTCCTCCTTAATGGGGCCTTATGGGGCAATTTTTCACTTAACAGGGTCGTACCCACCTTTACAAAACGGGTTGCAGCGCAACAGACGAAAAACCCCCATCAGCAAGCCTTTTAAAGCGCCGTGCTTGACAATGGCCTGACACATATATTCCGAACACGTGGGAGTAAACCGACAGGCAGGGGGCAAAAGGGGGGATATATAGTTTTTATAAAACTTTAAAGCATAAATACAAACGTTTTTCATTGTTCAGTTTGCGCACCTTTCATTAGACGGTGCTTTCTAAGCAAATGACGGATAGCGGATTCCACTTGGTGATAGGTGGCGTCTTTGGCAGACACCCGGGCAATAACCACAATGTCGTACCCGGCTTTCAGTTCCGGCTCTGTTAGCCGATAACTTTCTTTTATCAACCGGGAAACCCGGCTTCTAATCACCGATTTGCCCACTTTTTTGCTTACAGTAACACCCAGCCGGTTAATGTCTTGGCCGTTTTTAAGCACCACCATCACCAACGTGCGGTTGGCAATAGACTGGCCCCGGTTGTAGACTGTCCGGAACTGGGTGTTTTTTCTAAGCGATTGTGTAAAATGCAAAGCCCTCATCCTCACATATGCCCTATATTAGACTTCTTGAACAACCCCATACCACCGCCTTTGCGGCTAATTTTCCGTTTTGGCTACGCCAACGGCAAACGCACATACAGCCTTGCAAGTATGCACGTTTGCCGTTAACTTGCAAAACGAAAAATAATCTCCCAAAATCGGCGACAGCGGGTTGTGCAAGAAGTCTATTGCCACGAAGGCCGGCCGGGCTTGTCCCGTTATAGGCAACGATTAGACGATTAAAAGGCCACATGCACCATGCAGCCTTTTGTAAAATAAGCTAAAAACCCCTTGGCAGCTTATGCAGACAACACTTTTCTTCCTTTTCTACGCCGTCTGAGCAAAACATCTCTGCCTGCTGCGGTGGCCATTCTTTGTCTAAAGCCGTGCACTTTGCTTCTTTGTCTGGTTTTTGGCTGGAATGTTCTTTTCATGGTCGCACCTCCTTTACGCTATCTTTTCACAAAAAAATAACCTGCTTCAATGCATATCTGCTATTATATGCGATAAACCTTGATGCGTCAAGGCAATTTTTGTAGAAAGAAATATTTTTTTACCCGGAAAATAAAGCAAAAAGCTTTTTGAAAGGCTTGGGGAAGTTTTTTTCCAAAAAGTTCCCCAAGGTTAATTATTCTTGCTCCATTTCCTGCCCTTCACTGTCTGTGGAAAGGCTCTCATTTTCTTCCAATTCCTCTGTTTCTTCCAGGTGATCCTGGCCGATTTTAGCCATGCTCACCACAGTTACCCCTTGGGGCAGGTTAATGAGCTTAATGCCCTGGGTCACCCGCCCCTTGGTGGAAATATCTGCCACTCGAATGCGCAAGATAACACCCTCGGAATTGATGAGCATCAGTTCATCCTGGTCAGTTACTTTAGACACGCCCACAATAGGGCCTGTTTTATCTGTAATCTTGTAAATCTTCACACCCTTGCCCCCACGGTGGCGGAGCATAAAGGCATCTTTTTCTGTACACTTGCCGAAACCACCTTGAGACACAAACAACAGCTTGCTTTCTGAATCATCCAGGGTATCTGCGCTCACCACCAAGTCTTCTGGTGATAAACGAATGCCAATGACACCGGAAGCCATCCGGCCCATAGGCCGTATTTCTTCTTCGTGGAAACGCACCCCAAGGCCTTCTTTGGTGGCAATGAACACTTCATTTTCCCCGCTGGTACGCAGCACGGAAATCAGTTCATCATCTTCCTTGAATTTCAAGGCTATAATGCCAGATTTTAAAATATTGGCAAACATAGACACCGGCGTCTTTTTGATGATGCCCTTTTTGGTCACCATCATCAAGTATTCCTCGTGGTTAAATTCATTCAACGGAATGACCGCCGCCAGCTTTTCTTCCGGCTGAAGGTTCAGCATGTTCACAATGGCCATGCCTCTGGCGGTGCGGGAAGCTTCCGGTATTTCGTAGGCTTTGGTGCGGTACACCCGGCCACGGTTGGTAAAGTACAACACGTGGTCATGGGTACTGGCCACGAAAATGTGCTTCACCAAGTCCTCATCCCGGGTTTGCATACCCATAATGCCACGGCCGCCACGGTTTTGGCTACGGTAGGTGTTTAAGGGAATGCGCTTCACATAATCCAGGTGAGAGAATGTGACCACGGACGATTCTTCGTCAATCAAATCTTCCACGTCAATGTCGCCGGGGTCGTACATCAGCTTGGTGCGGCGTTCGTCCCCGTATTTGGTCTTCACAATCAACAGCTCTTCTTTAATCACCTGATACAGCCGGTTTTCATCTTCCAAAATGGCGGTCAATTCGTCAATAAGGGCCATTAATTCTTTAAATTCATTGTCCAGCCTGTCTCGTTCCAGCCCGGTTAAACTTCTTAACCGCATTTCCACAATGGCGGCGGCCTGTTCCTCTGAAAACTCAAACTTTGCAATCAAGTTTTCACGGGCATTGGCTGTGTCTTTAGAAGCCCGGATGGTGGCAATCACTTCGTCAATGTGGTCCAGCGCTTTTAACAGCCCTTCCACAATGTGGGCCCGTTTTCTGGCTTTGGCCAGGTCGAACTTGGTGCGGCGGGTGACCACGTCTTTTTGGTGGTTTAAGTAATGCTCTAAAATGTCTTTTAAATTCAGTATTTTAGGCTTATTGTCCACCAAAGCCAACATGTTTACACCAAAAGTTTCCTGCAACTGGCTGTTTTTATACAGCTGGTTTAACACCACACTGGCGTTGGCATCTTTACGCAGTTCAAAAACCACCCGAACGCCGTTACGGTCGGATTCGTCTCGGATGTCTGAAATGCCTTCAACACGCTTGTCCCCCACCATTTCTGCTATTTTTTCAAGCAGGCGGGCTTTGTTCACTTGGTAAGGCAGCTCGGTCACCACAATGCATTCCCGGCCATTGGCCATGGGCTCAATGTCTGCGGTGGAGCGCACTTTCACCTTGCCCCGGCCGGTGCGGTATGCGGCTTTTAAACCGCTGGTGCCTAAAATGGAAGCCCCTGTGGGAAAATCCGGCCCTTTGATGCAATCAATTAAATCTTCAATGTCTGTATCTTTGCCTTGCTCGATGTGGTTGTCAATCATCAACGTTAATGCGTTAATGACCTCTCCCAAGTTGTGAGGGGGAATGTTGGTGGCCATACCCACCGCAATACCGGCGGAACCGTTCACCAACAGGTTGGGGAAACGGGCAGGCAGCACGGTAGGTTCTGTAAATTCCTCGTCATAGTTGGGAATGAAGTCCACCGTGTCTTTTTCAATGTCACTGAGCATTTCCATGGCGATGCGGCTTAAACGGGCCTCTGTGTAACGCTGGGCCGCTGCATCGTCACCGTCCATAGAACCAAAGTTGCCGTGGCCGTCCACCAGCATGTAGCGCATGGAAAAGTCCTGCGCCATACGCACCATGGCATCGTAAATGGAGGAGTCGCCATGGGGGTGGTACTTACCCATGGTATCCCCAACGATACGGGCAGACTTTTTATACGCCTTGTTGGGCTCTAAGTTCAGCTCGTTCATGGCGTACAAAATGCGGCGGTGTACAGGCTTTAAGCCGTCCCGCACGTCTGGCAAGGCACGGGCCACAATCACGCTCATGGCATAGTCAATGTACGACTTGCGCATTTCATCTTCAATTTTCACGCTTACAATTTTATCTATTCCGCTATGATCCATTGCCATTAATTTTCTCCTTCGTGTTGCTTATAACTTCGCTTTCACATGCTGCTTTAAAAGCAGGGTATTGGCCAGTTTTTCCCCGGCGGCTCTAGCATTTTCCAGCTGCTGCGGCTTTTCCTTAACAACGCCCTTTTCAAACAGGTTCAATGCAATGACGGCTTCCACAATCCGGTAGCCCACATAACCCAACGCCACCCCCATGCCTTTAGACGTAAAGCCAATGTCTTCACTGGTGGCTTGTTCGCATACCGCCACCGTTACGGCGCATTTAGAACCGGTTATTTCATGAAGCCCTGCCCAAACTGAACGGTCTGCCTTGTCGAAAAAGAGCCAGCAATACAGCCGGTTAATGAAACTTCGGGTAATGGCGGTCATATCTGCAAAGTAGGTGGGGGAACCCAGCACCAATCCGTCTGCTTTCAGCAGCAAGGGGTACAGCTTTTGCATGTCGTCCTGTACCACACAGCGGTGGCCTTTTTGGCAGCCTTCACAACCTTTGCAGTCGCTAAACTGGTAATCGCTTAGATAAATAAGCTGGGTTTCAATGCCTTTGGCCCGAACCCCTTCCAGCACCGCTTGCACGCAAAGGTCTGTGTTGCCCCCTTTGCGGTAACTGCCCACCACACCAAGCACTTTCACAGAAGCCCCTCCCTATGGGTAAGCTTAAACGTCCAAATTGGTTACATATTGGGCGTATTCGTTAATAAACTCCCGCCGTGGTTCTACCTTGTCCCCCATCAGCTGGGTGAAAATTTCATCCGCCACAATGGCATCTTCAAGGCTCACTTGCAGCAGCACCCGTTTTTCCGGGTCCATGGTGGTGGTCCACAGCTGGATGGCATCCATTTCGCCCAAGCCTTTGTAACGCTGGATGGGTTTAATGCCTTCCCGGCCGATTTCGTTTAGCTTTTCTTCCAGGGCTTTGTCGCTGTACACGTAATATTCCTGCCGGCCCTTTTCCACTTTGTACAGGGGGGGCTGGGCAATGTACACTTTCCCTTCTTCGATGAGCGGGGTCATAAACCGGTACATAAACGTTAAAAGCAGGGTGCGAATGTGGGCCCCGTCCACGTCCGCATCGGTCATGATGATGATTTTATGGTACCGCAGCTTGTTCATGTCGAAATCGTCATGGACGCCGGTGCCAAAAGCGGTAATCATGGAGCGTATTTCTTCGTTGGCCAATATTTTATCTAACCGTGCTTTTTCCACGTTTAATATTTTGCCACGCAAAGGCAGAATGGCTTGTGTTTTGGGGGTTCTGGCAGACTTGGCCGAACCACCGGCGGAGTTACCTTCCACCAAGTATATTTCACACTTGGCCGGGTCTTTTTCGGAACAGTCCGCCAGCTTACCCGGCAAACGCCCACTTTCCAGCACCGTTTTCCGGCGCACCAGTTCCCTTGCTTTTCGGGCAGCATCCCTAGCTCGGGAAGCCATAAGCCCTTTTTCAATAATGATTTTTCCTATTTGTGGGTTTTCCTCTAAGAAGTAAGCCAAATGCTCGGTGAGCACAGCTTCCACAGCGCCCCTGGCTTCAGAATTACCCAACTTGGTTTTGGTTTGGCCTTCAAACTGAGGGTTGCCAATTTTAATGCTAATGACCGCAGCCAACCCTTCCCGCACGTCGTCTCCGGAAAGGTTTTTGTCATTTTCTTTAATTAAACCAAATTTTTTGCCGTAATCGTTAATGGTTTTGGTTAAGCCGGAACGGAACCCGGCCAGATGGGTTCCCCCATCTGTGGTGTTAATGTTATTCACGAAAGTGTGCGTATTTTCCAAGTATTCGTCATTATATTGCAAAGACACTTCCACCACCACGCCGTCTTTTTCCCCTTCGGCGTAAAAAACCTTGTCGAACAGGGCGGTGCGGTTTTTGTTAATGTGCTCCACAAACTGACGGATACCCCCTTCATAGTGGTACGTCCGTTCTTTTTCCTTGCCTTCACGGGTGTCTGTGAGCGTTATTTTAAGGCCCTTGGTTAAAAAGGCCGTTTCTTGCAACCGTTGTTTTAATGTATCGAAGGAGTATTCCGTTTCTTCAAAAATTTCAGCGTCTGGCTTAAAGTGGATGTAAGTGCCCACCAAATCCGTTTCGCCCACAACAGTAAGCTTGTTTTGGGCATCTCCACGGCAGTAATCCTGCTGGTGAATTTTACCCCCGTTGAAAATTTGAACGGTAAGCTTTTCAGACAAAGCATTCACCACAGACGCACCAACCCCGTGCAAGCCGCCGGACACTTTGTAGCCCGAACCGCCAAACTTGCCCCCAGCGTGCAAAATGGTAAACACCACTTCCACAGCAGGTATGCCTTTTTGGGGGTGGATGCCAATGGGAATGCCACGGCCATTGTCTTTCACGGAAATGGCGTTATCCGGGTGAATGACCACCTCAATTTCCGTACAATAGCCGGCCAGGGCTTCGTCCACCGCATTGTCCACAATCTCGTACACCAAATGGTGCAGCCCACGGGCAGAGGTGGAACCAATGTACATGCCAGGCCGTTTACGCACGGCTTCTAAGCCTTCCAGTATTTGAATTTGATTTTCATTGTAGTCGTTGCTCATTAAGGCTTTGCTCCGTTTCCATACAATATTCAAGTTTTGCTCACTGTTTGTTTACTGTTCCCTGCTTCACCTGATACACAGTGGCTTGGGTTTTCACTGTTTTCAGCATGTCCTCCAAGCCGGTGCAGGTGATGAAAGATTGCACCTCTGAAACGGCATCCATTAAAAAAGATTGCCGGGAATGGTCCAATTCTGAAAGCACATCATCTAACAAAAGCACCGGGGTCACGTGCCGCTTTTCTTTAATCAACGCCAGTTCCGCCAACTTGGCAGACAAAGATACCGTGCGCTGCTGGCCTTGGGAACCGTACATGCGGGCATCCATGCCGTTAATGTAAAAAGACAGGTCGTCCTTATGCACCCCATGGCCGGTGACCCCTAAAGCAATGTCTTTTTCGCTGTTTTTTTCAAGCTTTTCCATAAAATCTTCCGGGGTTACCCCGGGTTTGTAGGTGAGGGTTAAGGCTTCTTTTCCCCCGGTTACATGGGTGTGCAGCGGGCTGGCCGCTGCCTCAATGTCTTGCACAAACTGTTTGCGGTGGTTGTAAAGCACCGTGCCGTATTCCACCAGCTGGGTGTCCCACACAAACAAAGTGTCTGCCTGGGCTTTTTTATGTTTAATGGCTTTTAACAAATTATTCCTTTGTTTCAGCACATGGTGGTACTTGGAAAGGGCATGACAATACACCGGGTACAGCTGGCACAGCTCTAAATCCATAAACCGGCGGCGTTCCGCAGGCCCGGCTTTCACCAGCTGCAAGTCCTCCGGGGTGAAGGATACGGCCAGCACAACCCCAAACAGCTGGCTTAGTTTTTTAATGGGCAACCCGTTAATGGCAATGCCTCTGGGTTTGTCCTTTTTTAGGTGCATGTCTATTTTATTATCATAATCGTCCGAAGACGTTGGGTTGGCGTAAGGTTCCCGCAAACTTAGCAGCCGAATGTGGGCTTCCTGCTGGGTAAATGCAATCAGTTCCCGGTGATGGGAAGCCCGCCTGGCAAAACCTGTGGCGCATAAATATACAGCTTCCAACAGATTGGTTTTTCCTTGGGCGTTATCGCCGTAGAAAATATTCAGGCCAGGGGCCAGGCACAGGTCTAGCTCTTTAATGTTACGGTAATGTTGAAGCTGTAGGCGGCTGATCCGCATTATGTAACACATCTTCCCGAAAAGGTGAAAGTTTTAAATAACCTATTTTTATATTTAAATTATAGCCATTTTTTGTCAAATCTAAACTTTTAAAGTGTTTAAACGTTTAGGCGCAAAGGCAATACTAAATGCATTTCTGTGCCGCATTCTTCCTCTGCATTTTTGATGATACAGGGGCTTAAATTGGTGGTGAGCTGCAACGTTAATGTTTTAGCGTCCATGGCCCGAATGGCTTCCAGTAAATACCGTGGGTTAAAGGCGATGTCTAGGGCATTGCCTTCCGTGCTCACCACCATGTCATCCACCACATTACCAATTTCGGTTTTAGTGGAAATGGTGAGCACATCATCCCCGATTTTAAGCTGCACAGGGGACTTTTTAATGTCCTTAGTGGCCAAAAGGGCAGCTCTTTCAAGCCCTTCTTGGAACCGTTGCTTGTCGATGGTAACCAAGGTGGTGTATTCGGTTTCAAATAATTGGCTATACTTGATAAATTCCCCGTTGATGATGCGGGTAATGAAGGTGTAACCTTCCACTTCCGCCATGGCGTAACGGTCATAAGAATAAATAGTGACAGTAGCATCCATTTCCTGGGGCAGCAGCTTGCCCAATTCACCCATGGAACGGGCCGGCATAATCACTTTAGAATCTTTGCTGCCTTCGGTGGCTTCCTGGCGGCAATAGGCCACACGGAACCCGTCCACTGCCACTAAATGAAAGAATCCGTCACGAATTTCAAACAATTCCCCCATCATGGCCGGTTTGGTTTCGTCTGTAGAAACGGCAAACAACGTCTTTCTAATCATGTTTTTAAGGGCACCACAGGAAACGGTTAAGCCGTTTTCCTTTTCAACGGTGGGCAGCACAGGAAATTCCATGCCGGACATGCCCATGATTTTAAATTCCGACGAGGCACATTTGATGGTGACCATGTTGGTGGCATCGGACCACAATGTGACAATCCCATCCGGTAATCGTCGTATAATTTCAAAAAACATCTTGCCTTCAATGGCCACCATGCCTTCTTCTTCAACAACGGCTTCTATAGACTTGGTTTCCACTGCCATTTCCAGGTCATTGGTGGTCATTTTAAAACCGCTTTTAGTCACTTCTAATAATATGCATTCTAATATAGGCAGTGTGGTTCGGGTGCTAACCATGCGGCTTAATAGTTGGGCATGGGTGAGCAAAAGCTCTTTTTCGCAGTGGATAATCATAAACGGTGCTCCTTTGTATAAGTGAGACTATAATTAATATTTTTTTAGTAGCAGTAGTAGTAGGGGCAGGGGATATGTGGAAAAGTGCTTCAAAGCCCTATTTTTCAAGCAAAAAAACTTGTGCAAAGCCATGTGGACGAGCATGGGGTAGCCTTTTGAGTTATCCACACCGTACCAAGCCTTGCGAAAAGTATAAAGTTATCCACAATTTTATCCAAAGCCTGTGCACAACTTTTTTAAAACAAACCCACATGGATTTGTGGATAACTTTTAACCCTTAATTTTGTTTTCCAAAGCAATCACTGTTTCTCTAAACCCACCGTCTTTTTCCATGTCGTCGGTAATTTTTTCGCAACCATGGCTAATGGTGGAATGGTCCCGGCCAAAAGCCGTGCCAAGGGCAGGCAACGACATGTCCAACAGCTTCCGGCACAAATACATGGCCACTTGCCGTGGGTATGCAATGCGGTTGGTACGCTTTTTACTTTTAATTTCATCGTAAGAAATGTTGTAATACGCCGCCACCGTTTCCAAAATGTAGTCTACCGTAATCTGGGGCTGGCTGGTGTCTGGAATAAGGTCTTTAAGCGCCTGTGCCGCCAAAGACAACGTAATTTCGTTGTTAGACAGCTTGGCATAGGCCGCCACCTTGTTCAGCGCCCCTTCCAGGTCACGAATGTTGGAAGAAATGCTTTTGGCAATGAATTTCAACACATCTTTAGGAAAATCTAAATGCTCAATGTCTGCTTTTTTCTCTAAAATGGCAATTCTGGTTTCAAAATCCGGCGGGGTAACGTCTACAATAAGCCCCCAGCTGAACCGGTTCCGAAGCCTGTCCTCTAAAGTTTTTAAGTCTTTGGGGGGCAAGTCGCTAGAAATGACAATCTGCTTGTTGTCGTTATACAGCGTATTAAAGGTGTGGAAAAATTCCTCCTGCACCCCTTCTTTGTCGGAAAAGAATTGAATATCGTCAATTAATAACACATCTATAGCCCGGTATTTATTCCGAAATTCCTGGTTTTTTTGCTCTCTAATGGAATAAACAAACTCATTGGTGAATGTTTCCGACGTAAAATACAGCACCTTTGTCTGCTGGTTTTGTTCTAAAATATAGTTGCCCACGGAATGCATTAAATGGGTTTTGCCCAAACCAACGCCCCCATATAAAAACAAGGGGTTGTAGGTGGTACGGCCGGGGGCTTCTGCCACGGCCAAAGCAGCGGCATGGGCCAGTTCGTTGCTTTTACCACGCACGAAGGTGTCAAACACATATTTAGACTTTAAATTGCTTTTTTTCATCAATTCTTCTAAAGACGAAGAATTGGGGGTTTTGTGAAAGTCCTCCGGGGAAACAATTTTCACCGTGTAGTCCTGTTCCGTAACCGCTTTAATGATGCTGGTGATTTTATGTAAATGGCGCTGTTCGATGGTAATTTTGAAAAAGTCCATATCGGTTTTTAACACAAAAACATCGCCGTCAATGTATAAAGGCGTCAGGCGTTTGATGCATGTGTCAAAAACAACTTCTGAAAAGCTTTTTTCCATGACTTTAAGCGCTTCTTGCCATGTGGCCTGCAATTGCTGGTCCATTGATTGCCTCCTAAAAAACATAACAACAAGGGATTAAGAACCTGTATTTAGCAAGCTGTCGTCCGCCTTTGAAGCGATTATTCCGCCCTTCGTTGTTAGGTTGGCTCGCCATAATGCTTTTATTATGTCTTCGCCAACCCGCCTCGAATGGCGAAAAATCGCCATTTCAAATTCGGGCAACCCATTACTAAATACAGGTTCTAAAAGGTTATCCACAACAAAAACCGGTTCAAATGGGGGTATAAACCCGGTTACCAGAAGGTTATGCCCAAAGTTATCCACATACTGGGTATAACTGAAAATTTTACCGTCGTTAAATGTCGTTTAAAAACATTATCAAAAACCCTGTGTGGGTTCATTATAACAGAAAAATTGTGGACAAGCAATAAAAGGATTTGTTTCCATGGAAAAAAAGAAGCTGGGCTTTGGATAAGTTAAATTTGGAAAAAAAGACGGATTAGGCAGTGTTTGAAAATTCATTAAAAATGGGTTTTAACCAATCTTTTCATGCCATAAAAAGGTTAAAACCCTAACAAAATGATTTTTCAAACACGCAATAAATAGATGACAAATAAATGTGCAGGGTAAAAAATATAGAAAAACCATTTGGATATTTTAAGGTGCACATGGGTTTTCAAGAAAATGAGCGGGGCGGCAAAGACAGAGAAAATGGAAAAATCAATGGCATGGCTGCCGATGATGAAGTTGGTGGGGTGGTCTATGGAGGCATTAAAGAGTGCCGGCAGGTAACTGGCAACAAAAAGCAAGGCACCAAGCGCTGGTTTATGGCGGCACGTATAAAAAATGAGCATTAAAACAAGGCCCGTAATGCCATAGTCAAAATTGAACATGGAAAGGGTAACCAGGCCTAAAACAAAAAGCCACCATTTCCGCTCTTTAAAACCCCACAAGGAAAGCAGGGTAACGAAAAGGGTGAAAAATATGTTCATTAAAAATAGGTCTTCCCAAAAGCGATGGGGGCTAAAGGCCAGAGCATGAAAAGGCTGGGCAATGATTGCAAAAATGGCCAGCCGCCCTAAATACTTTTTAATATCTTTAGTATAGAGCAGCCCCACCGTCATGCAATAACAAAAAAGGGGGAACACAATGCGCCCCATCCACCGAAACACCGGGTATTGCGGGAAAAAGACAATGCCCATATGGTCGATGGCCATGCAAATGATGGCAATCACTTTTAAAAAGTTGGTGTCCAGGTTGGTTTGCAGCTTGGGCTTGGGAATGGGCGCATGTATGGTCACCAACATCACTCACTCATTGTTAAAGGTTAATTGCTTTCATTCAGTTCAGGGGGAACGTTGTTGCATAGTTTATAGGTAAGCGTCATTAAGCTGTCTGTTAAGTGCACGTTTTCCACCTGCACATAATCTGGCATGTGCAAATCCACGGGGGCAAAGTTCCAAATGCCTTTAATGCCCAAGCTCACCACATGTCTGGCCATGTCTGCCACTTCTTTACCTGGCAGTGTAAGCACCGCAATGTCCACTTTGTTGTGAGCCAAAAACGTTTCCAAAGCAGCAATGTCTTGAATTTGCAAGTCACCCACAGTTTTGCCAATCATGTTCAAGTTATTGTCAAAAATAGCCGCAATTTGATAACCCCGTTTTTTAAAAGGGGTATAACGGGCCAAAGCCTGCCCAATGTTACCGGCACCAATAATAATCATGCGGTAATTGCGGCTTAACCCCAGTATTTTGCCAATTTCATTAAAAAGATTCTCTACGTTGTAGCCATAGCCTTGTTGGCCGAAACAGCCAAAATTGTTTAAGTCCTGCCGAATTTGAGAGGCGGTAATGTTCATTTTACGGCTCAGTTCCATAGAGGATATGCGGTTGATGTCATTGTCTAACAACTCCCCTAAATACCGGTAATAACGGGGAAGCCGCTTAATGACAGTAATTGAAATATGTTTGTTGCTGTTCATAATATCCCTCATTTCTGGAAACTGCTTGGTACACTTGGTAATTTTAAATGTCAATCAAATTGTCGTCGTAATAGTATAGCCATAAAATTTAAATTTGTCAAATCTGGGGTTGTCCATTCAAATCATTTTCCAATGATTCACATTGCTCGTAAAGGTTTAAAAGCTCCTCTTCCAGGGCTACTTTTTCTTCATAAAGGTCTGCCAGTGCCCCCGGGTTTGTGGAAAGTGACGGGTCTAAAAGCTTTGATTCCAACTCTTCCAATGTTTTTTCAGCCTGAGCCATCCGTTTTTTAGCCGTGTTCAAAGCGGACTGCTGTTTCCGCCGTTGGGCTTGCTGTTCCTTGTTTTGCAACCACTTGTTTTTGTTTTCAGAAGCGAATTCCGCTTCTTCTGGGGCATCCACAACCGGCGCCACAACAGCTTCTTCCCGGCTTCTTTCCACCATGTCGTCATAGTCCCCCAAGGTCACCGTCACCCCGGTGGGAGACAATGCAACCATTTTGGTGGCCACCCGGTTCATAAAATAACGGTCGTGGGAAATGGTTAAAATGGTGCCTGTGTAGGAAGCCAAGGCATTTTCCAATACTTCTTTAGAGAAAATGTCCAAGTGGTTGGTGGGCTCGTCCAGCAGCAGAAAGTTGGCGTTGCCCAGCATGATTTTGCACAAAGCCACCCGCCCCCGTTCCCCGCCGCTTAATGCGGCAATGGGTTTGTTAATGTCATCCCCGGTAAACATGAAGGCGGCCAAGGCGTTGCGCAGCCGGCCTACTGTAAAGCCGGGGCAAGCATTCACCATTTCCTGAAAAATGGTGTGATTCAGGTTTAAGTTCTGGTGCTCCTGGTCGTATAAGCCAATGGTTACATGGTGCCCCAGCCGCACATGGCCGGAGGACACAGCCGCTTGACCTAAAATCATGCGCAAAAGGGTGGTTTTGCCCACACCATTTGGCCCTACCAACGCCACCCGTTCCCCTTTATATATGGTAAAATTCACCCCATTAAACAAAGGCGTGCCGTCAAAATCCTTCGCCAGTTCCGAAACCGCCAATACTTCCTGGCCGCTGGGCCGTTGGGGGGCCAAAGCCAGCCGCATCACCTCTGGCAACGGGGCAGGCTTTTCAACCCGCTCTATTTTGGCCAGCTGCTTCTCTCGGCTTTCAGCCCGTTTAATTGATTTTTCCCGATTATACGATTTTAATGTGCGAATCACTTCTTCTTGGCGTTTAATTTCTTTTTGCTGGTCTGCATAATGTTTTTGAGCCAGCTGACGGTCTATTTCTTTTTTATGGGCAAATTCCGAATAATTGCCGTTGTAACTTTTGGCACCGCCGTGCTCAATTTCAATCACCTTTGTGGCCACCCGGTCTAAGAAGTAGCGGTCATGGGAAATGACCAACACCGCACCGGCATAGTTTTTCAAAAATTCCTCCAGCCATTGCACAGATGCAATGTCCAGGTGGTTGGTGGGTTCGTCCAGCAGCAGCAAGTCCGGGGCTTTTAACAGCAGCTTGGCCATGGCCAGCCGTGTTTTTTGCCCGCCGGAGAAGGTGCCAATGGGCTGAGCGGAATCTTCTTCTGCAAAACCAAGCCCTTTAATGACCCCACGCAGCTGGCTTTTGTAGGCGTAACCACCAAGGGCTTCAAAGCTGTGCTGCATCTTGTCATACTTGGCCAGGGTAGCTTGCAGCGCTTCCCCGGAAAGCCCGGCCATGTCTGCCTCCAGCTTGCGCATGTCTGCTTCCAGTGTGATGACTTCCTGAAAAACCTCCAGCATTTCTTCCTGCACCGTGTGGTTTGGGTTTAAGTCCAGTTGCTGGCTTAACGTGCCCACAGACGCCCCTTTTTGCAACACAATCTGCCCGGCGTCTGGAGCCAATGCACCTGTAATAATGTGAAACAAGGTGGTTTTACCTGCTCCGTTCACCCCCACAAGGGCGCACTTTTCCTTGTCCTCCACCATCAGGGACACGTCTTTGAGCACTTGCTGTATGCCGAAGGCTTTGTTAATGCCGTTTACTGAAAGTATCATGGGTTGGTCGACCTTTCTTCTGCAATCCGTTTCAAGTTTAAAAGCTGTACCTTGCCGGACATGTCCGGGGTGAAAGTGAGGGTTGCCACGGCTTTCTCCCTGGTTTGGGGCAAAATGACAGGCAGGTTTTCTATGGTTTTTGTCTCTAGCAATTTTTTCACTAAGTCCGGCGTTAAGTGCTGGCCGTAAGGGGTGAGCTGGTCTTTCCATATGCTTAAGTGGCAGCCTTGCTTCCACCGGGCGCAGTAATAGCTTTTGGAATTTTCCAAAACGTCCCCACCGCATTTTGGGCATTGGCCTAACGATGGCAAAGCACCAGCACTTTTGGCTTTACCTTTGCGCTTCCGTTCTTCCTGGGGGAAAGCCGCCTGTGTTGGGGTGGTTTTGGCGTCCTGCACCAAAAAGCGCACATATTTTTCAATGCTTTGCATAAACCGTTCCGGGGCCATGGTGCCTTTTGAAATGGAAGACAGCCCTTTTTCCCATTTGCCTGTGGTTTCCGGGGAAGTGAGTTCTTTTGGGGCAACGTGAATCAAGGCCATGCCCTTTTCTGTTGGAATAAGGCTTTTGCCTTTGCGCACCGCATAGCCCACCTGCAACAGCCGCTCGATGATGGCCGCCCGGGTGGCAGGGGTGCCCAAGCCGGAATCTTTCAACTGGGCCTTTAAATCTTCGTCTTCTACAAACCGGCCGGCGTTTTCCATGGCGGAAAGCAGGGCGGCTTCGGTGTAAGGCTTTGGGGGTGTGGTTTTTTTGCTTAAAACAGAGGCTTCCTGCACCGGCTGGCTGTCCCCTACCGCAACGGTGGGCAGCAGGTTTTCGTCATCCTCTTTCTTTTTAGAAGAAGCTTCCACTTCTTTAAACAGCGCCATAAAACCCATGGCCACCACTGTGGTGCCTTTGGTGATAAAGGCTTCCCCTTCCACCGTGGTGGTGATGCGGGTGAGTAACGTTTCATAATAAGGGTAAAACACCGCCAAAAATTGGCGCACAATTAAGTCGTACACCTGCAAATGCCGTGAGGGCAGGCTGTCCAGCTTGGGGGCTTTCTCTGTGGGAATGATGGCGTGGTGGTCCGTCACTTTGCTGTTGTCTACAATCCGCTTGCTTATGGGCAGTTTGGGTAGTTCCAAAACGTATTTAGCCTGGCTTTCATACCCGCTTCGGGCCAGCATTTTTAAAATGATGGGCAGCTTGGGCACCATGTCGTCGCTTAAAAACCGGCTGTCCGTCCGGGGGTAGGTGATAAGCTTGTATTTTTCATATAAATCCTGGGCCACCCCTAACGTGTCTTTGGCGGACAAGCCAAAAAACCGGTTGCAGTCCCGTTGCAGCTGGGTTAAGTCGAACAAATAGCCGGGGGGCTGTTTCTTTTCCTCGGTGTCTATGGCGGTTACTTGCCCGGTTTGGCCGGTGACTTTCGCCACCAGTGCTTCTGCGGCTTCTTTGTCTTGTATTTTGCTTTCGTTGGTTTCAAGGTTCGTCCATAAGCCTTTGTAACCTTCAAAGACGGCCTCTACCTCAAAATAAGGGGCGGCCACAAAAGCGTTAATTTCTTTTTGCCGGTTCACCAAAATGGCCAGGGTTGGGGTTTGCACCCGGCCCACGCTAAGCAGTGTATCATATTTTAATGTATAAGCCCGGGTAGCATTAATACCCACCAGCCAGTCTGCTTCGGACCGGCATTTGGCGGATTGGTACAAATGGTCGTAGGCGGCCCCGGGTTTTAGGTTTGCAAATCCGGCTTTAATGGCGGCTTCTGTCATGCTGGAAATCCAAAGCCGTTCCACGGGCTTTGTGCTGCCCAGCAAGGTGTAGATGTAGCGGAAAATAAGCTCCCCTTCCCGGCCGGAGTCTGTGGCGCACACCAAGGTTTCCACGTCTTTGTGGGCAAAAAGCTTTTTCAGCACGTTAAACTGCTTTTTGGTGGATTCCACCGGCTTTAAGCGTACTTCCGGGGGGATGATGGGCAGGGTATCCGGCCGCCAGCTTTTAAATTTAGGGTCGTAATCTTCTGGGGCGCACAGCTCCACCAAGTGGCCGATGGCCCAGGAGACGATGGTATTTTCCGAAAATAAAAAGCCGTCCCCTTTTTGTGTGCAATGGAGGACTTTGGCAATATCCCGCCCCACAGAAGGTTTTTCGGCTATAATTAACATTTTTCCCATATGCATCACCAATTATTAAGAACTTGGAAAGCTTTTTCGGGAAAAAGTTTTCCAAACCTTTCAAAAAGCTTTTAGTAAAAATGCAGCAAGGCTGCATTTTTAAGAAGTTCTTTGCTTCTTTCTTTCAAGAAAGAAGTGGGGTTTGGGGCAAAGCCCCAATGTTTTCAAGGCAGCCGCAGTGCCTGGCCGTTGCCTGTGGGCATGGCCACTTGCAGGTGCAAGTCCTTGCCGGGAAGTAGCCGCCCGGCGGTTAAAATGCGGCTGACCGTTTCCATGGCCACCAAAGGCCGGTTATTTTCTTCGCTTAAATGCCCCAAAAACACATGTTTCAACCGTTTGGAGGCAATCTGCGTAATCAGCTGCCCGCAGCAGGCGTTGGACAAATGGCCGTGATGGCTTAAAATACGCCGCTTTAAATGCTGGGGGTAAGGCCCGTTCACCAGCATGTCCACATCGTGGTTGCTTTCCAATAGCAGACAATCGCAGTCCGACAAGCTTTCCCGAATGCCCTCTGTCACGTGCCCCATGTCTGTGGCCACCGCCAGCTTGTAGTCTTCTGCAAAAATGCAGTAGCCCACCGGTGCGGCGCAATCGTGGGGAATGGCAAAAGGGTTCACGATGATGTCGTTCACCGTGCAGTTTTCCCATATGTACACGGTCTGGCGGTTCTGGGGGGCAATGTCACCCAGGCTCTTGCTTTTGTCCATCTCACGCCATGTTTTTTCGGTGGCAAACACAGGCACGTTGTAGCGGCGGGACAAAACCCCAACCCCCTTCACATGGTCCCCGTGTTCGTGGGTCACAAAAATGGCGTCCAGCGCAGAAGGGTTCACCCCAATGGCGGACAGCCCGTTTTCAATGGTTTTGCCGGGAAGTCCGGCATCTATTAAAATGTGGGTATGCCCAGTGGCCACCAGGGTGCTGTTGCCGCCGGAGCCGCTGGCAATAGGGTAAAATAAAACAGACATGTGCTCACCTGTTTGCGGCTTTCTTGGGTTAGGCGCACCCATTAAGCCGTGAATCAATCCGGCTTATGCACCCGCTTAATGTCCGCCCCAAGGGCCGAAAGCTTTTCTTCAATGGCTTCGTAGCCACGGTCAATGTACTTCACGTTGCCAATGGTGGTGGGGCCTTTTGCAGCCAGACCAGCCACAATAAGGGCTGCCCCTGCCCGTAAATCCGTGGCCAAAACTTCCGCCCCGGTAAGGTACGGTTTGCCTTCCACAATGGCTACCCGGCCGTCTACGGTGATGTTGGCACCCAGCCGTTTCAGTTCGTTAATGTATTGGTACCGGTTTTCCCACACGGTTTCCGTAATGATGCCCGTGCCGTTGGCCACGCTAAGAAGGGCGGCCATTTGTGGCTGTAAATCTGTTGGGAAGCCGGGATATGTCATGGTTTTAATGTTGGCACTTTGCATGGCGTCGTTGCCAATGATGCGGATGTAGTCGTCCCCTTCAATCACCTGGCAATGCATTTCCAAAAGCTTGGCGGTTAAGGAATCCATGTGCTTGGGAATGATGTTGGTAACGGTCACATCCCCTTTGGTAATGGCGGCGGCAATCATGTAGGTGCCGGTTTCAATTTGGTCTGGAATGATCATGTATTCGCAACCGTGCAGCTTAGGCACCCCAGTGATGCGGATGATGTCTGTGCCTGCACCCTTTACGTTGGCCCCCAACATGTTTAAGAAGTTGGCGGTGTCTACCACGTGAGGTTCTTTGGCTGCGTTTTCAATGATGGTGGTACCTTCGGCGTAAATGGCGGCCAACATGATGTTAATGGTGGCCCCAACGCTAACCACGTCCAGGTAAATGCTGGCCCCGGTTAGTTTTTCGGCTTCGGCTTTTACCATGCCGTATTCCACGGTGACTTTAGCGCCCAGCGCTTCCAACCCTTTAATGTGCTGGTCTATGGGTCTGGTGCCAAAATTACAGCCCCCGGGCAAAGGCACTTCTGCCTTTTTAAAACGCCCTAAAAGCACCCCCAGCAAATAATAGGAAGCCCGAATTTTTTTAACAGATTCGTAAGTGGCCCGGTAGTCCGTAATGCTACGGCTATCAATGACCAACGTATGTTTATCTCTAAAAGTGCAGGTGGCCCCAAGCTTGGTCATGGCATCCACCAATGTTAACACATCTTCAATGTGGGGCAGGTTCTCAATGACGCACACATCATTGGCTGCAATGGCCGCCGGGATGATGGCCACAGCCCCGTTTTTGGCTCCGTTGACGGAAACTGTGCCTTTCAGGGGCTTCTGGCCGTTTATGACAATAAAATCCATAAGGACACCTCAAACTATCAATACAGGTATATGAATTAAAGAAGCTTACAAATTACTAAAGCTTACAAATTACTTAAAGTATTATAACATTATCTTTTCATTTGTAAAGCTTTTTCTTTCTTTCCCGTATGGTAGGCTTCCAGCTTTTGGGCGGTTAGTGCGTATAAAGCCAGTTGGGAAGAAACCCGTTCCTTTTCTTTTGTATGGGGCTTCTGGTAGATGCCGTCGGGCTGTTGTAGCCGCAACTTTTGGGTGTCTGCAAACATGATGGACAGCATCTCAATAAGCTGCTGTTGCAACCGGCCGCTTTCAATGGGAAAAGCCACTTCAATGCGGCGGTCCAGGTTTCTTGGCATCCAGTCTGCGCTGGACAAGAGCACTTTGGGGCTTCCATTATTGGCAAAATAAAAAATACGGCTGTGTTCCAGAAAACGGTCCACCACGCTGGCCACGGTGATGTTGTGGCTGACCCCTTCCACTTGAGCCCGTAGGCAGCAAATGCCCCGCACCATCAGCTGAATTTTAACCCCAGCCATAGACGCCCGGTACAAGGCTTTAATCACGTCTGTGTCCACCAGGGCGTTGATTTTGGCCATAATGTGGGCGGGTTTTCCTGCTTGGGCATGGGCGGTTTCTTGGTCTATGTAACCGATGATGGCTTCCCGCAAAGACATGGGGGCCACATGGAGCCGCTGCCAGTCGTTCATGGCGCTGTAGCCGGTGATGACGTTAAACAAGGCGGAAACATCTTGCCCGTAGGCTTCTTTACAGGTGAAAAGCCCTAAATCTGTGTAAATTTTGGCGGTGGTGTCGTTGTAGTTGCCGGTGCCCATGTGGACGTACCGGCGGATGCCGTCAGGTTCCCGGCGCACCACCAGGCAAAGTTTGCAGTGGGTTTTAAGCCCTGCCACCCCGTACACCACGTGGCAGCCCGCTTTTTCTAAAGTTTTGGCCCAAATGATGTTGTTTTCCTCGTCGAACCGGGCTTTCAGCTCTACCAGCACCGTCACTTGCTTGCCCTTTTCGGCGGCCTGTATCAAGGCTTGAATGATGGGGGAATGGCCAGACACCCGATACAAAGTTTGCTTAATGGCCAGTACGTCCGGGTCTGTGGCGGCGGCTTTCACAAAGTTCACCACACAGTCGAAGCTTTCAAAAGGATGGGAAACCAAAATGTCCCGGGCTTTAATGGCCTCGAACACCCCTTTGTTTAAAAAGTCCACACTGGGCAAGGGGGGCAAAGGGGCAAAACGTAAATGGTCGTAACCTTGCATGGAAGCAATGGCCATCCACATGGTTAAGTCCATAGGCCCGGTGGTTTCAAAGATTCTGGCTTCGTCTAAGGTAAAGGCGTTAATTAAAAATTGCCGGCAGGATTCCTCCATGCTCTTTTCAATTTCGATGCGCACCGGTTGCCCCCATTTGCGCCTTTTCACATACGCTTCAATTTCCAGCAACAAGTCCCCCACGTCTTCCTCGTCCACTTCAAAGTCCGAATCTCTGGTTAAGCGAAACAAAGAAGCGCTGACCACTTTATAGCCGGTAAACAATGTGGGCAAGTACGCCCGGATGACACTTTCTAAATAAATAAACCCTTGGCTGCCATCCTCCTCCTTGGGCAGTTCCAACAGCCGTGGCACCACGGTAGGTACTTGCACCACCGCAAATAAATGGTTGGCCTTTTTCCCTTTTTTACCGTGCAGTTCCACAATAAAGTTTAAGGATTTATTGTTCAGCAATGGAAAGGGGTGGCTTTGGTCTATGGCCATGGGGGTAATGATGGGGTAGACGGTGCTGTCGAAATAAGCCTTCACAAAGGGGGTGTAGGTTTCCGGCAGCGTTTCTTCTGTATAAAAAGAAAGCCCTTCTTTTTCTAATGCGGGCAAAATGTTTTGAAGCAGTAATGTGGTTTGTCTTTGGGCGAACTGGTGGGTATGGGTGAAGATGTGCCCCAGTTGGGCTTTGGGGGTTAGCCCGGAGTGGTCCGGCGCTTCGACCTGGGCGGCCACTTGCCCCAGCACGTGAGACACACGCACCATAAAAAACTCGTCCAGGTTAGAGGCAGAAATGGCCAGAAATTTAAGACGCTCTAAAAGGGGGGTGTCTAGGTCTTCGGCTTCTTCCAGCACCCGGTCGTTAAAAGATAGCCAGCTCAGTTCACGGTTTGCGTATAAAGATGGGTCGGACAGTTTCATGATGCCATACTCCTAAATGAAAAGCTTTTTGAAGGGTTCGGGAAACTTTTTCTTGAAAAAGTTTCCCGAGGTTTTATGTTCTTACTTTTGCAGCGCTAAGCGCAGTTTATCCAGCCCTTTGGCCAGGGTTTCTCTAGGGCAGGCAAAATTCACCCGCAAATACCCTTCCCCACCCAAGCCAAACATACGCCCACCGTTTAACAGCAGGTTCTGTTCCAGCATGGCCGCCTCTAGCTTTTCGCCGTTGGGTTCATAGGCACGGCAGTCCAGCCATGCCAGGTAAGTGGCTTCCGGTTTTGAAAAGCCAAGCTTAGGCAAGTGGGTTTTAAAATATTCGTCCATAAAGTTAATGTTGCCTTCCAAATAGGCCAGCAGTTCCTCCAGCCAGGCAATGCCTTCCGGGGAATAAGCCGCTGTGGTGGCCGCAATGCCAAAAGCATTTAAGCTCACTTGAATTTTAATGGTTTCTTCACGCACCCGTTTCCGCAGGGCATCGTTGGGCAAAATGGCATAACCCAAGCAAAGGCCGGCCACATTAAAGGTTTTGCTGGCGGCGGTTAAAATAACGGCGTTTTGGGCGTAGGCTTCCCCTAACGTGGCATAGGTGGTGTGGGAAACCCCAGCGTTTGGAAACACCAGGTCGTTATGGATTTCGTCTGCCACCACCAAAACCCCATGGCGGTTACAAATATCCCCCAGGCGCATTAAGTCTTCCTTAGCCCACACTTGCCCCACCGGGTTGTGGGGGCTGCACAAAACAATCATTTTGGCTTGTTTGGCCTTTTCTTCCAAATCTTCAAAATCTATGTAATAACGACCGTCTTTTAAAATAAGGGGGTTGTCCAGGGTTTCCCGGCCGTTGGCGTTAATCACCCGGCGGAAAGGATGGTACACAGGGGGTTGCACAATCACCTTGTCTCCCGGCTGGGTAAAGCAATTAACCATGTAGGCCAGCGCCGGAACAAGCCCGGTGAAAGGCACAATCCAGTCTTTTTTAATGTGCCAGCCATGCCGTTCTTTTTGCCAAGCCACCACTTTTTCGTAAAAGTCTGTCAACGGCTCTGAATAGCCGTAAATGCCGTGGGTGGCCAGCTTGGTTACGGCCTCTGTAACACAAGGCGGGCACATAAAATCCATGTCGGCAATCCACATGGAAACGGTGTCGTCGCCAGTAACGTTAAACTGGGATTTTAAATATTCCCGGTCATGCTTGACGGAAAGGGTATTGTCTCTGCAAATTACACGATGGAAGTCGTGGGCCATTGCCATCACCTTCTCTTTAGTTTATAGTTTTTAGTCTTTACTCTATATTCTATATATTAAAAAAAGTATGCAAAAAAGAAAAAAAGCTTCCCGGCGCTATAAGACCGGGAGCTTATGTTTTGAGGATTAGTCCTCTTTAGGAGCGCCCACAGGACACACATCTGCACAAGCGCCACAAGATGTACACTTATCTGCATCAATCGTGAAATAGCTATCTCCTTGAGAAATGCAGGATACGGGGCATTCGCTTTCGCAAGCGCCACAGTTTACACATTCATCGCTAATTTTAAAAGCCATGGTACACACACCTCCATATAATTAGAAACACTAAGGTTTCTTTCCGTATTTTATAATATTATTCACAAATAATCAAGAGCAAAGTTAAATTTGTTTTAAGGAACTTTTATGAAATAAAATAACAAAAAAAGCGTTAAACCTTATAAAGGCTAACACTTTTAAAATATGGAGACAACTGGGTTCGAACCAGTGACCCCCAGCTTGTCGAGCTGGTGCTCTCCCGGCTGAGCTATGCCTCCGGGAACAAATGTATAATTAAAAACCAATCCAGAGGCTTAAAAAGCCTCTGGATTCTAAATGGAGACAACAGGGCTCGAACCTGTGACCTCTCGCGTGTGAGGCGAACGCTCTCCCAGCTGAGCTATGCCTCCGAGCATAGGCTTGTCTTGCTTTAAGCCTTCACAAGTATAACCTATCTTTTTAAAAATTTCAATAGTTTTTTAAAAAAATTTGTAAAATTGCGGTAGAGGCTTTAGAAAAATGCCCGTAGGGTGAGCATGAAACCAAAAATCATGAGGGGGATGCC
>CAZCQP010000027.1:0-1073 GCA_964500895.1 uncultured Eubacteriales bacterium
TAGAGCAGAGGACTGAAAATCCTCGTGTCGGCGGTTCGATTCCGTCCCTGGGCATTTTTCATGCCCAGAAATAATTTTTAAGAGCAGCGGAAGAAAAACATCCGCTGCTCTTTTTAACTTTCAATCACCCCGGTGTATGCATTTAATAAATACGGCCTGTCCAGCCCCTCTACCCAAAACCGGTAGCAAGGGGTTGTTTTTTGTGCCCCGGCTTCTTCACGGGTATTTTCCAGCAACACATACACCACATCCATTTGGTTGATGATGGTTTCCTTGTTCCGGTACAGGCTTAGAATATGGCTCATTAGAGTGAACAACGCCTCGTCTGGGGGCACGATTTCCCGGGCCTTGTTTTCCCGGCTGGGCTTTAAAGGCTGTTGATAGGCATATTCTGCCTTCACCACGCCCTTGCCGGTTAACGTCAGGGCCATGGCGTTGCTGTACAGCAATTGGCCTTTATAGCTTTGGCGGTACACAAGGCGGTAGCCTTCTCGGGTTTCAAAACCGTTTGGCACATCCGCCACATACCCCGGCAAAAGGTCTGCATGTGCTTCCATAAACGCATCTGCTTCCGCCCAGGCCGCCGCTTTGGTGAAAACTGCCGTGGGGTCCACTTCCTGGGTGTCTACCGCTTCATACACCACCTGGCTGCCGGAAATGGTTAAGGTGTTGCCTTCCTCATCGGTGTAAATCACTTTATCGTACTCATTGCTGCGGGTAAAGGCTGTGTCCGGGGGGAAAAACGCCGCCAATAATACGTTAACATCGTAGGCCGGGGGCATGAGGGCAATGGGGGCCATGGGCTTGTAACTTTTTGGAATTTGAGCATACAAGGTTAAATTGTTTTGCGAAAGGGCACGAAAAATGGCTGTCTCTGCTTCCTGGGCCAGCACGTAGCGGGTGCTGTTGTTATACACCAAAAAGCCAAGACAGATGTTTAAAATAAGTAAAAAAACAATGGTTAAATTTTTCGCCTTGTCCCAGTTCATAAAAGCTCCTTCAATGTGGCTAACCAAAGATCTTGGGAAACTTTTTCGAGAAAAAGTTTCCCAAACCCTTCAAAAAGCTTTTTC
>CAZCQP010000027.1:1173-37602 GCA_964500895.1 uncultured Eubacteriales bacterium
CCTAAATGCCGCAAAGCGGCATTTAGCAAAGTTTTTGCACCGCTTTTTTCAAAAACGGTTGGGGTTCAGGGCAAAGCCCCAAGGTTTTTGCCAGTTGTCGAATAGCCTAAAACTTTTTCGAGAAAAAGTTTCCCAAACCCTTCAAAAAGCTTTTTTCCCTAAATGCCGCAAAGCGGCATTTAGCAAAGTTTTTGCACCGCTTTTTTCAAAAAGCGGTTGGGGTTCGGGGCAAAGCCCCGTTGGTTCGTAGCCTGTGGTCACCGCCCGCCGCCTTCTTCTTCAAAATACTGGGCCGGGCTAACCAGGGTGGCGCCGTTTAGCTCTAAAAACCAAAACAGCCGCAAGTATTTGCTTTTTTCCATACGGTATGCCAGCAGTGCTTTATCCGGCACCAACCGCTCCTCCGGCGCTTCCGCCGGGCTCATGGCCTGGCACACTGCCCCAAAAGGCACGGTGGCTTCCGCCAATTCATCGCTTAAATAAAAATTGTATACCAGTTTTTTATATTTGGCCACACGGCCGTTGGTCACAGTCACTTTAATGGGTGAAGTCATTTCCACTTCCGCAGCCAAGGTTTCGGGCATTTTAAGAGGAAACATGCCCAAGGTGTAGTCAAAGTAAAAGCTGCGGCTGTTTTCCTCCGCCTCTATGCCGGACAAATGATAGGTTGTTTCCAGGCATGGGTCCCGGCTTAAAAAGCTTAACGCCGTTAAATAATCCCCGGCAATAGTGGTGTTCTGGCCCCTTGCGTCCGGCTGCTGATAGTCGGAATACTCCAGCGTGTCATTGGGGAAATAGCGAATCACCGTGGTTTCGTTGCTAAAGGTGAAAATCCCTCCGTTGGCCCTGCCGGAAAAACGGTTTTCTGGGCTGGGAAATAAATAGTCTACCTTGGCCTCAATGTTGGGTAGCGTTAAGTCCCCTCTGGGGGCATAGGGGTTTTGCACGGTGACAATGGGGTACAAAAAGCCCGGCTCTGCCCACTGAGGAATGTAGCTGTTGCCCCCTGGCAAGTTCAGCCCCGCCCCTTGGGAAGACACGTAACTGATGGCCTCCCCTCCGTTTTCCATCAGACCAATGGCCATTTGCAATGCTTTGTTCAGGGCGTTGTCTGCCAAGGTGTAGCGGATGCAGTCACCACTTCGGCTATGGGCAAAGGTAACGGCCATAACCCCTTGGTCCCCTTCCCCGGGCAAAATGAAAATGGTATCAAAGGCTTTTAAACGGGCGGGCAGGTTAATGCCCTTCTGGCCGGTCACTCCCACAAACAGCTCCGAGGGCACCGAAAAACCGTAGTCATACACCACCCCTTTGGGGGCAAGAAAGGCATCGTAATCCAGGACGGGTGCGTCCTTAAACTCCCCTTTTTTCACCAGAGCAAAGAGCACCTCCTCCAGTGTCTGCTGCCACTGGCTGCCCTCTGTGTCCGGGATGACAGCGGCCAGCGCCCCGTTTCCAGAAGCCACCAAGATGCGACCCGGCTCTAAAACATGGGCGTTTTGAAGCTGGATGGCGTTAGGGTCTTCAAAGGCAAAAAAGGCCGACAGGGAATAAAACAAACTGCGGCCGGAAATACGGTCGAACCACAGAATGCCGGTTAAGTATACGGCGGTTAAGGCCATAAACAATATGAGCAGGTTTTTTAGGTGGGAAAGGGACATGGTGAAAATCCTTTCAAATTAGCAGTACAACAAATAATAAAGCTTTTTGAAGGGCGTGGGAAACTTTTTCACGAAAAAGTTTCCCACGATTTTAATCTTCCTCCGGCTCCGGCTCATGCTTCTTAAACCGCAGCACCATGGTGGTGCCCCGCCCCGGCTCGCTGGAAATGAAAATCTTGCCTTCGTGGGCCTCCATAATTTCCTTGGCAATGGACAGCCCCAACCCCGTGCCACCCATGGCCCGGCTGCGGGTTTTGTCCACCCGGTAAAACCGCTCGAAAATGCGGCCCACATCTTCCCGTGGTATACCAATGCCCCGGTCTTTAATGTAAATGCGGTAATATTTGTCTGTTTCCTCGGTGTAGATGGTGATGGTGGTCTCCTCGTTGCTGTATTTAATGGCATTGTTGATGATGTTGGTAAACACCTGGTTAATGCGTGCCCCATCCCCATATATCCAAAAGTCTTTATGGGTGGTGTTAAACACAATGTTTTGGTTTTTCTTATCTGCCAGCACCGTGTTTTGCTTGATGCACTGTCTTAAAATGGTGATAAGGTTAATTTCCGTAAAGTCCAGCAGCATCTGCTTGTTGTCGAACCGGGACAACTCCAGCAAATCCTGGGTTAACAAGGTCATCCGGTCTGCTTCCTGAATGATGATGGACAAAAAGTTTTGGGCCAGTGCCAGTTCCTCTTCCTCTGTGCCCATGTCTAAAAGTGTTTCTGCATAGGTTTTAATGGTGGTAAGCGGGGTTCGGATTTCATGGGACACATTGGCCACAAACTCTTTGCGCATGTCGTCCAGCTTTTTGTGGCGGGTCACGTCTGAGAGCACAATAACAATGCCTGTGGTGGTGCCGTCTTTATTTTCATAGCTGGAAAAGCTGGCCCCAATGAACCGTTCCCCCATGGGAAAGGTGGTGTCTGCCAGCAAAGCAGGGGTTAACGCCCGTAAATCTGTTAAAGGAGAACCCAAAACCTGCATCATGGCCTCGAAAGGCAGCGCCTCAATGTCCACCGTGTTTAAGAGTTCAAAGCAGGCACTGTTGGCGTGCAGCAAATGGCCGTCTGAATCGTAGGCCAAAATGCCGTCGCTCATGTTGTGGAGGATAACCTCCATCTTGTTTTTCTCGCTGGCCATGGTGGCCATAAATTCGCTTAGTTCCTTGGCCATGAAGTTAAAGCTTTCCGTCAGCTGGCCAATTTCATCGTTGCTGTACACGGGAATTTCCTGGTCTAACGTACCTTGAGCCATCACCTTGGCGCTTTTGGTCAGCTTAATGATGGGCACGGTAAGGGTATTGGCAAACAAAAAGCCCAGCAGTCCCGTTAAAATTAAGGCCAACATCACGGTGAATACAAAGGTGGTGCCAATTTCCATCAGCCGGTCGTTCATAGGCTTGGCTTCCGTGCGGGTGAAAATGATGTAGGTGGACGGCTCTGCCCCGTCTTTGGTTACGGGGGTGGCAAAGTTCACCCATTCTTTAAACTGGCCGGAGGCTTCCATCACCTTGCCCACGTTGTCCTTGGGGGTTCCCGCCACAGCAGAAATCACCGCCTGGTTGTAAAACTGGGGCAGAGAAATGGCCACGCCGTAGTCGTCTGTATATTCGGTAGAGGCAATGGTTTTGCCTTCTTTATTTAAGATGTAGCCGTAAATCTTGGTGCCCGTACCGCCCCCAGCAGAATAAATGCGTAGATTTTTCTGAAAGTCCATAGGGTCTGATACCTGCACCACCTGCTCGTCTATGTTTTTGGCGAAGGAGCGCAGGCTTTCCAAAGATTTATTGGTTTCTTGAATTTTCATGCTGGTAAGCATAAACGTACCGCTGGCAATCATAACAATGAATACCAGCGCCAGGTAAATGACCATCAGTTTTAGCTTAATGCTCTTTAACATAGGGCTTCTGCCTCACGATTCTTCCTTAAATTAAGCAAGGTTAAAATAGTACCCTACCCCCCGGCGGGTTAAAATGTACTTGGGTTTATCCGGGTTGTCTTCTATTTTGGTACGCAGCCGGCGAATGGTTACGTCTACGGTGCGCACATCGCCAAAGTATTCATAACCCCACACCTTTTCCAGCAACGCTTCTCTGGAAAACACCTGGGTGTTTTGGGTGGCTAAAAACTTAATCAGCTCAAATTCCCTGCGGGTTAGTTCCACGGGTTGGCCACGGCGGTATACCTCGTAACGGCCTTCGTCAATGGTGATGTCCCCAAAAGTTAAAAGCTGGGTGTCTGGCTCTACCACCGGCTCACGTTTGCGTAAATTGGCCTTCACCCGGGCCAGCAGTTCACGTATGCTAAAGGGCTTGGTGACATAATCGTCCGCCCCAAGCTCGAAACCCAGCACTTTGTCCACTTCCTCTGCACGGGCAGTAAGCATGATGATGGGGGTTTGCATTTTTTTATCTCTAATTTTACGGCATACTTCAAAGCCGTCCATTTTAGGCATCATAATGTCTAGCAAAATAAGCTCTGGGTTTTCAGAAAAAGCCAAGGCCAGCCCTGCTTCACCGTCATAGGCTACAATAACCTGATACCCTTCCTTTTTTAAGTTAAAGGCCACAATGTCCACAATGTTTTTTTCATCGTCCACAACCAGTATTTTCCGGCTCACCATAAAACCTCCTTATGATATTCACCTATAGGCCTGTGAATTTCAATTTAAGAATTTCAATTTAAATAGTATAACATAGTTTTTTTTACATGTATAGTATGCCCCCCCACAGCAGGTATTTTCAAAAATGCTTGAATTGTTTCAAGAATATATGTATAATATGAAACAAAATCGTGATGAAAAATTACATTTTAATCAACTTGCACAAAGCAGCTTTGAATGATGATTGGTTGGCACGAGCCATCATATCTATTCCAGGGAGGCCCCTATGGATTATTGTGCTTTTGACAACTTGCAAACCGGCGTTATGGTTGTAGACTTGCAGCACAAAAAAGCAGTGTACGCCAACAAGTCTTTAACAGACTTGTTCAGTTTGCACGGCAACCTTGAGCCAAGCACCATGGAATATAAGCTGCAACAGATTATGGAATTAGAAGCCATGCACACGGTGCTGCAAACTGCTTGCCGCAAACTTCAAAAACAGGAAAGCTTTGAAGCAGAATGTAATTTGACAGCGGGCAGTGGAAAGCAGTCCACCAAGCAGGTGCAGTGGGTGTTGGCCCAAGGCCGCAAACAAATAGAGCCAGCAGGAACCCCTTTGTTATACATGACGCTAACGGACATTACCGACCGAAAGCTGCAAGCGGAGCATTTGCGCAAAGAGCAGGAATATAACCGCATCATTTTAAAACTGGCCGACGACATTTTGTTTAACTACGACATTTTAAACAAAGTCTTTACTTTTTCAGAGAACTTCTCTACCCATTATAGCATCCCCACAAGGCTTGAAAATTTTCCCCATTCTTTGCTGGCATACGGCAACATCATTCCCGCAGACCAGGTAGAAGAATTTTTAACCATTGTGGATAACATTCACCAGGGTGTGGGCAATTATTCGCCGGAGCTGTCCATCCGCCGTTTTTCGGGGGAACTGGTCTGGTACAAAATTCATTATAAGCTTATTTTCGACGGGGGCAAAAAGCCTGTTCGTGCCATTGGCAAAATGACGGACATTACCAAGCAAAAACAGCGCATGGCAGAGCTTTTGGAAAAAGCGGAAACAGACCCCCTAACCAAGCTTTACAACAAGCAGGAAACCATCCACCGCATTGAACAATGCCTGGCCAACAGCGGGGCAGAAGACCGTTTTGCCATGGTGATGGTGGACATTGACAATTTTAAAGGCGTTAACGACACCTTAGGCCACCGCTTTGGGGATGCAGTTTTGGTGGACATTGCCGAAAAAATACGCACCCTTTTTAGAAACAGCGACATTGTGGGCCGTGTAGGCGGGGACGAATTTTGCGTCTTTCTGCGCAACATTGCCAACGAAGGGGCTGTGGTGGAAAAGTTAAACGCCATTTGCGAGGCTTTCCGCCATACGTACACTGGGGAAGGCGGAGACTATAAAATTTCCGGCAGTGTGGGGGTGGCCTTTTACCCCCGCCACGGCAGAACTTACGAAACCTTATATCAGCTGGCGGATGAAGCTTTGTACGAATCTAAACGCCGGGGAAAAGACTGCTACACCATTTATTATCAGGGCATTGCCCACCACAGCAGTGCCCCAAGGCAAGGCCTTGATCTTGTGCCCCAGGAAGCCGAGCTTTACGCCAACGACCCCATTTACAACATATTTGAAATGCTGTACGAAACCAAAGACATTTACACCACCATAAACATGATTTTGGCCATGGTGGGCAAACGGTTCAATGCAGACCGATGCTACATTTTTGAAATGAACGAAGATGGGGTAACCATGCGCAACACCTACGAATGGTGCGCCCCAGATATTAAACCCGAAATAGATGATTTGCAAGAAGTGCCTGTTGCAGTGATTGCAGGCGTGTTAAGCCAGTATTCCAAAGACGGGGTTTTCCATTGCACAGACATTTCGGCGCTGGATGAAAACGCCCGAAACCTGTTGGAACCCCAAGGCATTAAAAGCATGCTGCACTGTGCCATGTTCGACCAAGGGCACATGCGTGGGGTAATTGGTTTTGACCAATGCAGCGCCAACCGGATATGGTCTAGCGATGAAGCCGCCACTTTGGCTTATATTTCTAAAATTTTGTCTATATTTATTATTAAAAAGCGGATGTCTAGCACCTTATGGCACTTTCAACGGCAATGTGTTGAAATGATGGAAAACTTGAACGCCTATGTTTATGTGATTGATTTGGACACTTATGAAACCCTGTACGTCAACCAGAAGGTGCTACGGAAAGGGTTTCTTTCAAAGGGTATTTGTTACCGCAACGCTTATGGCCGCACAGAACCCTGTAGCTTTTGCCCCGCCCCGGTGTTAACCCAGGAGAAACCCAGAACAGCGGCAGAGGTACAGCTGGAAAACGGCACATGGATGCATGTGGCCGCTTCCCTGGTGAACTGGGAAAGGGACCGGCGTACCGCACTGATGTGCTGTTCCCGGCTGGGGAGCACCCACAGGCATTAAACAGCCCTATTGCTTCTTGTGGTTTTTTAGTATAGAAAGGACATGACTGCCATGACTGTTTCTTTCATTAAAACCAGCCCCACCCAAAACATGACGGTGCTGGTGACAAGCCCGGTAGAAAAAAGCTTGCAGGACACCATCGGCAAAAAGCTGATGCAGTATGACCACGTAAACGCAGAGCAAGTGGGCTTTTTAGAACCGACCACCCAAGACAAGGCTTGGGTGCGGTTGTGTATGTTGGGTGGATTTTGCGGCAATGGTGTGCTTTCTGCGGCGGCTGTGGCAGCCAGAGACCGGCAAATACCGGTGGGCAGTTGTGTAGAAGTGCCTGTGGAGGCAGCGGAGGCCCCAGACACCCTTTTAAACTGCCGGGTCATTGTAGAAGATGGCTATTGCTTATGTGCTTTACACATGCCGGACCCGTTGGAGGTCACCGTAACCCCTTTTGTGCCCGACGGCTGCATCTGTGCCTTGCCATTGGTGCATTTTCCGGGCATTAGCCATGTGATTTGCAACCCATCTGCCCTGTTAACCCCCCAGGACCCAGAGGCTTTCACCCAGGCCCTGTTTAAGCGCATTGCAGACTTCACCCCCAACGACACCATAGGCATTATGTTTTACGATGGCCATTTTTTGCGGCCCTATGTATACACGGCTCCGGCAAACTGCCGGGTGTGGGAACGGGGCTGCGGTTCAGGCTCCTCGGCAGTGGGGGCGTATTTGGCAACCCTACACCAAAGGGATGTGGACATTCAGCTGCCACAGCCCGGGGGAACCATTGGGGTTCAAGCGGCATACAACCGGGGTGGGGTGCCCCATATTGTTGTTGAAGGCCGGGTATATATTGTAGCTGAAGGAAACGCTTATTTATAACGGTTTGAAAGAAATCAGCGCCGGGGTAGCAGGCAAACTGCAACCGGCACGGAGGCATTGCCATAATGTTTAATTTCTTAGAGATAGGTTCCCCTTATAGCATTTTTGCCATTGTGGCATTTTTGTTTTATCATCTCTGTCTTTTTGCTTATGCAGATGATGTTTTGGAAAAGCCCCGGCTGCCCATTTATTTGCGGCCGTTACTTGCGGTGCTTAATTTGATTGTGGTGGTTTGTGCTATAAATTTAAAGTTTTATCCCGCCACAACCTATTTTGTTATGCTGCTGATTTTATTCTTAGAATTTTTATTGCTGTATAAAGACAACCTTAGCAAAATATGCTTCATGGTGTCTAACATCATGCTCCATGTGATGTCCATACGTGCCATGTGCGTGGCTATCTTTGCCTTTGCCATTAATGCCCCCATTTATATGGTGGTGCACCTCAAAGAGTGCCTCATTTTGTCCTCTGCCGTTGCTTTTACCACCCTGTCTGTTTTGACTGTGGCCCTTAAATTTTTGGTACCAGGCAAACGGATAAAGCTTATAAGCCGTGGAAACCACCAATTTTGGTTTTTAACAGCCTGGTGTATGATTTGTATTGTGTATCTGCTTTACAACGCCAGAGTGTACAGTACGTTTGAAGCCTTTACCCCTTTAATTGGCTTGCAAATCACCACCTCTGCTGCCATCTTGGCCACGTTATATATTGTCATTATTTTTTCCATTCGCACCACAGAGCTGATGGACTATAAAGACAAAAACTCGGTGTTGCAGCTGGCCATTCAAAAGGAATACTTGTACCGGAAATCTATTGTTAGCGATGCCATTTCCACCTACGAGTTTAACTTGACCAAAGACCAAATTGTACTGGGGTTTATAGATTCTGTGAATGGCGAGGCCGACCAGAACCAGAAACCCCGTATTGTGTACAACTACACCAGTGTAATGGAAGACATTACCCGGCTTTTTGTACATGCAGAGGATGCGGCAGCCTTTGCCCACTGTTGCAACCGTAAAAACTTGATGGAAGCCTTTACAGCCGGCAAAAGCGAAGTGATTATCGAGTACCGGCGAATGGTGCCTGAAAGCAGTTTCATTTGGGTGCGTGAAGTAATTACCCTTATTAAAGACTTGGATACCGGGGACATTACCGGCTTTGTTTACGTGAAGGACATTGACGAGGAAAAGAAAAGCCAGCTAGAGCTTCAGTTCAAAGCCGAACGGGATGCCCTAACCGGCCTGTACAACAAAGAAATGACCGGCAAGCTTATCACACGGTATTTGCAGTCCAGCAAGGCGGGCGGCGAAACGGGTGCCTTGCTGATTATTGATGTGGACAATTTTAAAACCGTCAACGACAGCCTGGGCCATACTTTTGGGGATGCAGTGCTTTGCGCCCTGGGCGAAAAGCTGCGGAGCATTTTCCGGGACAACGACATCATTGGGCGCATTGGTGGGGACGAGTTTATGGCGTTTATGAGCAACACCAAGAGCACAGACATCGCCAAGGAGAAAGCTGCACAAATTTGCACCAATTTTAAAACCACCTACGAGGGCACCGGGGGCAAAAAGATTACCATTTCCGGCAGCGTGGGCATTGCCTTTTTCCCCAACCACGGCTTAACTTTTGAGGAACTGTACAAAAATGCAGACGTGGCCTTGTACGCCACCAAAAACAAGGGCAAAGACAACTTTAGCGTTTTTGAAGGGCAGGACTTTACCGAGTACATTTCCAACCGTACCAAAATTGAAAGCCAAAAAGGCGCCGAACAAAAAAGCTTTTTGGACAACAAGCTGGAGTATGTTTTTAAAATATTGTATGACTCCCCCCAACCCATGGGGGCTATCCAATCCATTTTAGAGCTATTGTCCGACCATTACGGGTTCAGCCGGGGTTATATTTTTGAGCTATCCCAAGAAAACCACACCCTGTGCAACACCTTTGAATGGGCAGAGCAAGGCATTAACCCTTCTTGCATTGCCACTGGGGAACCTTTGCCTATATCCGCCTTTAGAGAGGCGTACATCAGCTTTGAAGACAGCGGGGTGTATGCGTTAAGCCGGGCCGAGGCCGGGCCGGACATGAAAGCCTTTATGAAAAGCCGGGGCGCAAAATCTATGCTGCTGGTGGCCATGATGGACGTGGGGCGCATTACGGGATTTATCGGCTTTGACGACTGCATCACCACCCATATTTTCGCCAAAGGGGACGTGAAGGATATTGCCGCCGTCTGCCAGGTGCTGGCGGTGTTTATCGCCAAGGAGCGTAAAGAGGCTTGACAGGCTTGTTGTTGACCGTTAGCATATGAAAAATGCTTGCTTAAAATTTGAAAAAAAGGATTTGTTTGTATGGAAATTAAAATCATTGACAAAGACTTTGCCATTTGCAAAGTCACCGACTTAACCCAAGTGAACTTTCAAGATGCATTTTGCTTTGTGGGCAAAACAGATGAGGAACTGTCCTTGGTGTGTGATGTGCAGTACGTTCCACAAAACGTGGTTGAATGCGACAGCGGCTGGAAAGGGTTTAGGGTGCAGGGTGTGCTGGATTTTTCCCTTATCGGCATTTTATCTAAAATATCTTCTTTATTAGCAGCAAACGCAATCAGCATCTTCGCCATCTCCACCTATAACACAGACTACATTTTAATCAAGCAAGACCACTTTGAAAAAGCCATTGCTGTTTTACAACAGGAAGGCTACCATCTTGCAGAGTAAATTGTAAGAGGCCGGGATCCACTTCCAGCCTCTTATATTGTTGACAGCTGGGCTTTGCCCCGAACCCTAACCGCTTTTTGAAAAAACCGGTGCAAAAGCTTTTTGAAAGGTTTGGGAAACTTTTTCTCGAAAAAGTTTCCCAAGGTCTTTTGTCAACAATCTGAGGGGCCGGAAACCACTTCCAGCCTCTTTTTGTTACCGCATTTTTTCCAACAGCCCCGGCGGGCGCTGGCCCAGCACGCAGGACTGCTGATACCCGTTTTCATCCCAGCTTTCGGTAATCTCCGTAATTTGCTTCAACAGCCCCGCCCCCCGATGACGCAGGGTGACAAAATCACCCAGGAAATAGTCCCGGTCAGCTTTCAGGGGATGGTAGGGATTCAGGGTTCCGTCAGCGCTTTCCACATAGGGTGCGGCGGCCAGTGCTTCCTCCCCCAGGGCAATCAGCTTGTCCCTGTCTGCAATGCCCACGCTTTTGTTGTCCACCACTGTCTCCCGGCGGTCTACCCCCACTGCCCGGTCATTCACCCAAATCCACGGCCGGTTCACTTCTGGGGTATCTTTATTGTCGCTGCCCCCCACCACAAGCGCCGTGTTTTTATAACCCAGGCTGCTTTCCGTAAACGTTTGCTCCAGCACATTGTCATATTCCGCAGATAAAATCACCTGGGGATGTTCCTGCTGGTCAATGCCCCGGTCCACCCCTTCCACCACATCGAAATAAAACCGGTTATCTTCAATGTTTGGCAAAAGCCGGATGCCCAATGCGGTTTCGGCACATATTTTTTCAATATGGTCCAGTAAAATTTTAGGCTCCCATGTCCAGTTCACTTGAGGCAGAAGCCCTGTCACCGGCAACACCACAATGCCCGCATGTTGGCGGGTGCGGTGGGAGCGCTCTGCAATGTTCAGGTCCACCAGGTCTTTCATAAGAACTTCCGCCTTCTGTGGCGGGGTAGCATAAGGCAAGGTGGCCCGGAAAGAGAGCATGTATTCCGGGGAACGGCCGGAAACCGTCAGCAGCATTCCTTCCATGTACGGGTTTTGCACCCCCTCCACATGCTCGATGTAGCCGCTGCGCCATTGGTCCAACACCACCATGTTGCCCACTTCTAAATACATGGCCCCGTCCATATGGCTGTAGATGGTCAGTGTAAAATCCCCCACTTTGCCATGCCTTCTTGTAAAAATAAAGCTTTCATACCCGTCTATTTGCGCCAGCAAGTTAAAGTTCACATCAAATACCCTTAAAGACGCCTGATTGCCCATGGCCGCCTCCTAGTCTATTGTTTCGGTGATGGTATTGCCGGAAAAGCTGGAAATCTTGGTCACTTGCAGGTTGGCATCGGTGAAGTAAATGGTTTCCCCAATGGATTGGGTGAAGAAATAGGTTGTGCGGGTGGCCAGCACGCTTTGGTTAAACCGGTTAATGATTTTTTCCTCTATGTGTCCGTCTGCAAAAAAGGTGGTGACCATGTTGTAACCACTGCGGCGGGACCAATCGTCAAAGTCTGTGCTGGCCTGGGCATACAGCTCTGCCTTTACTTGGTTGAACCAACCTTCGTACAGCTGCTTCATGTCTTGCCACTGCACTTTCGTTTGGTCAAAGTAAGTGTCCCAATGGCTGCACACTTCGGCGTATTTGGCTTGATACTGGTTGAAAATGGCCGTTAAGTCCGGCTGGTTAATGAGCGCAGCCACCACCCCACATAGGCCCGCATCCAGCCGTAAATCCGTAATGTTGCTTTGGCTAATCACTTTTGTACCTGCATTCACCCGAATATCCGCCAAGCCCAGTTCCCAAAAGGCGTTATCCCGTTGCAAGGCAGGGGCCACCGGGGTTTGCTTGGCCTCCCCAGTTTTCACCACCGCCGAAATCCTTCGTCCTGCCTGGGTTAAGTCCAGTTGCAGCACCACCCGGTCTATCCGAGGCAATGCAGCGTGTGCCGGAGAAATGGTTAACACTTTGGCTGCGCCTTCGTTTTTATAGTAATACCCGTTGATGAACCCCCGACCCACCAAAACCTGCACGTCCATGCCGTTGTACACATTCACTTTCAAGGCGTTTCCGCCCCAAAACACCCCGTTGCCAATGAAACTGGCAAAATACGACACAAATTCCGCTGCGGTATAAGCCCTGTCCCCTTCAAAGCTGTTGAAAAACATGGAACTTTCACTCATTGGGCACCACCCATTTCCCATTTTGATAGACTTTGCCCAGGCAATCCCCATCTACCACTACCTCTGCCATGGTAATGGGTATCATGAGGGGGCTTTCCACCGGCCCCGCCAGAAAAGATACCCCCACACATTGCCCCTCTTGGTCTATTTGCGCATATATATGCTCCATACCCCTGCCCCCTTTTAATAAAATTCAATCACTTGCCAGCTGATTGTGCTTCCCCCGCTTGACCCTGAACTGGTATTGTTGGTGGAAACCGTTAAGGCTGTGTTGGTTAAGGCCACCACAATGCTTCCATAAATGGCTCTGGCTCCGCTGTTTTCAACAATTCCTGCCTGAACCTGGTAGGACACCACTCCATTATTTAAAATGACCAGTGCCTTAGCAGCATTAATGGTGCTAAGGGTAATGGTACCGTTCGCATAATTATCAGGAAGCTTAAACGTCCCCCGCTGCACACTTTTAACCACCCCTCTGGCTGTGGTGGCATTCACCGTGGCCAGGGTTGAATTGATGGTGCCCATGGTGGTATTCATGGTGCCCACCGTGGTGCTTACGTTGCTTACAGACGTGCTAATGCTGTCTATTTTGGCCATGCGGGCGCTGCTTAACTGGTTGAGCAAATGGTTAAAAATGCCCTTCACATAACCCATCAGGCTGGTGGCCGTACCCACGGTGGTGGCGGCGGCTTCTGTCCGCTGGCCAATGTTCACATCTAAAGACGTGTTCATGTCTGCGTTTATTTTTTTTACTTCTGCCCAGCTCATATTTTCCCCTCCTTGTTAAATGCCTGCGTACAGGCGTTTATATTGCAGGCCAATGGCGGCCGTGTCGTTGCCTTCCTCTGCCTGAAAACGCAGCACGTTTTCCCCCAGTTCCAGCTGGAAAAAGGTGCTTTCCAAGTCAATGTAATGAAAGGCGTTGAAGCTTTCCCCGTTTTCATCATAAATGGTGACGGACTTTTCTCCAAAGCCGGTTTTAATCATCATTTTTTGATGCACATAAATGGGGGTGTTCACCTTGATGAATGCACCGGTGGTGAGGTTGGTGATGGACGGGGTGTCTACCGGGCCGGGAATGGTAATGACCAGGGAAGCCGGGGCGTCCCCGTTGTTGTTGATGATGGCTTTCCCCCCGGTCATATCCCCAAACAATAAAGGCTTGTCAAAGGCCAGCACAAAGCTGAACTTGGGTTCCACCTCCATCATGTCCACCTTTTCCCAGTCGATGTCTGTTGCATAATTGCCCGGCACCATCAGCGTTACGGTGAAGTGCACAATGCCGTCCGGGCTTTCGTAGTCTGTGTCTAAAAAGGACGGGGCATCCACCACACACACATTTTCAAACCGGCGGCTAAAAGTGGTGCCGTAGGCCGTGAGCCGCCCTGTAAGCAGCGGGTTGAAAGCTTGAATCAGTGCCCGCCGGTGCCGCTCGTATTCGGTGGTGTCCTCTGTCACCAGCGCCCCCCGTATGGTAATGAGCCGCTCGTCAATGCCTGTGCCTAAGGCTGTTTTTCCCTGCTGGTACGGGGCTTTGGTTAAAAAGGCGCTGGCAGCCACACCGTCTGCCCCTTGCTGGGACAAAAAGAAATAGGGCCGTTCATTCCCTAGTAAAATGGTCTGGTTTTTGTCGTTTTCATATAATAAAGTCAGCATGGTTACTTCCTCCTTTACAGCCTCTTAAACCAAAAGGCCAAACCGGCGCAAATTCAGCCTATCCTGTTTTTGAAGCTCCGCCACCGAAGCCGCTTTGGGGCTGTTGTACACCGGGTTGTAATTGATGGTGGCCGGGGAGGTTTTGCTTGCATCTGGCAGAACCCCTTGAATGGCCTTGGCCAGCTTGTCGTAGTCAATAAGGGATTCACCTTGAGCGGGCAAGTTCCGGTACACGTCTGCCCCTGCCACCGCTTGAATGGCACCGCTTAAGGTCTGCACCCCCTGTGCCACCAGCTGTAGGCTGTTTTGAAAGCTTAAAACCTGTTCACCCCCGGAAAAATCCACCACTTCCGGCCCTGCTTCCCCTACCACCGCAAGCCCTCTGGCAGCAGCGTTAGTTCCCTTGGCATAATAGCCAATGGAAGCGCTTTCCCCCTCCTGCGCCCGGCGCACAGCAGAAGCCACCGAGTCCAAATACCGTTCAATTTGGTACCGGGTGCTTTGAATGCCGGAAAGCAGGTTGTCCCCAAACGCTTCCCCGGCTTCCTTCCACAACGGCACAGACTGCCACAAAGTATCCACGTTGTTTTGTGCGCTTTCTGCCACCTGCACCTCTTGCAACTGGCTTTCCCGGCGCACGTTGGCGGTTTTGCTCTGCTCTGCCTGGTTTTGCAGCGTGGCTTCCCGCTGAAACATGGCGGCCTTGTTGTTTAGGCTTTTATTCAGCGCCGCTTCTTGGGCGGCAATTTCTTTGTTCAAGGCGGCATCAATGTCACTTAACGTCTGGTTGTAGCTTTGGGTCAGCTTGGTTAAGGCGGCTTTGGTGTCTGCATCCACTTGCGCCATGGCTTTGGCGTATCCGGCGGCCAGGGCATCCAGGCTGTTTTCCGCTTCCTGGCGCAAGGCCTCAATGTCTTTTTCCAGCATGTCCCGCTGGGCAGAAAGCTGCCTTTCCGCTTCCTCCATGGCAATGCGGTTCTTTTCTTTGTACAGGGCTTCATACTGGGCCAATTCCTCATCCGTCAGCCGCCCCAGCGCCGCCACCTCGTTCAGCCGGGAAATGCCCATGGCTTCCAAGGCACTGTACAGTTCCTCACCCATGCCCCGTTCTTTCAGGGCGGCCATGGCTTCCCGCCAAGCCGTCATGGCTTCCACTTGGCTTTGCAGGTTTTCAAGCAATTCTTCCCCAGCCACGTCCTTTTGCTGGAACCCCTCAAAAAAACCGGTAAAGTTCATGAGGGCATTTTTCCGGGTATTTAAACTTTTTTGGAAGGCATCGTTTAACTGCTGTTCGTCCTTTTCCAGCTTGGCATACACATTGGCCACTTGCTTTTCGTAAGTTTCTAAAAGCCGCAAAGCTTCGGCATCTTGCCTGCCGGTAAGGGTTGCACGCCGGGCCAAATAATCCGCTTCCGCTTTGGCTCTTTTGGCCTCCGCTTCCATCTGGGCTTCTGCAATGGCATCGTTGGCTTTGATGGTGGCTTCCACCGCTTTATCCAACGCCTTTTGCCGGTCTGCCGCCGCTTGGTTCAACAGCATCTTGATTTTGCCTTGATAGTCCGCTTCTTCAGACAAACGTTTTTCAAGTTCTGCCCGCTGGGCTTTGGTTAAGGCTTCCTGCTGGCCTTCCAGCTGGTCAATGGCTTCTCGGCCCAAAGTAATTTGGGCTTGGTAAAAGGCAACGGTCAGGCTGGTGGTGTCTTCATATAGCACCTTTTCCGCTTCATAAGCCCGCCTGCTTTCCGCTTGCCGGGTATCCACCGCTTTTTTGGTCTGCTCCGTCACTTTGTCCAGCCGGGCTTGGGCGGTTTGGGCCATTTTTTCTTCAATGGCTTCCACCCGCTCTGCATCCCCCTGCCAAGCCTCCAGCAGTTTTTCATACTCCGCTAAAATGGCGGCGTAATCGGTGGTCATGGCATCTCCGGTGAACATGCCCTTTACCGTTTCCATTGCGGTGTCGTATTCTTCCTTTAATAGCTGCTTTTTAAGCCCAGACACTTTGAGTGCCAGTTGCATTTGCTGATTGGCGTTGTTTTCGTACAAATGGGCGATGGATTCATATGCCGCAATTTGCTGGGCGGCGTTGTAGCCCTCCAACTTGCCCAAATCCGACACCATGCGGGTAAGCTGTTCCAGCGCTTTGGCGTTGGCGTTAAAACCCACCAGCCGGTCGCTGTCGTTAATGAACGCCATGTACGCATCTGCCGCCGCCATGATGCCCTTGTCAAACCGGGAAGTGTCCAGGTCTAGGGTGGCCACGGCTTGCCCCACGTTAATGGCCATGATGCATCCCCCTTTCTGCTTCAAAACTTTTTAGAAAATCCACCAAGCTTTCTTCCTTTGTTTCTGCAAACTGTGGGCTTTGGGGGTTTTGGCCGCTCATTTGCCCAAAAATATAGGCGCAGGCTTCGTCCAGGCAAAAGGCGGTGTATGGGTCACCCTCAATGCCCAGCACCTCACTGGGCCTTTCCCGGTAGTGCCGGCTCATGTGGATGAGCCGCATCACTTGGGGCGATGCCACGAAAGGAGGACAGCCCTTTAACCCCCAGCTGGGTGTAGTTGAAAATGGCCAAATACTGCATGTCTGTCAGGCCAATGCCCTGGGCTTCCAGTTCTGCCATGGTGGGTTGCGCCAGTGCATTTTCCGCTATGATGTGAAACATGTCCGCTGTTTCTTTGAAAGCTTCTCCCCCTGTTTGGGCGGGCTGGGCTTGAGCCAGCTTGCCGTTAAACAGAGAAGCCGCCACGGAAAGCAGCGGGTTGGGAATGACCCCTTTTGCCGCCAGCCCCAGCAAGGACGGCTTTTTCAACCGGGCCACAAAGGGCTGCCCTTCCAGAAACGGAGGTAAGGCTACCAGTTCGCCCTGGGCAATGCGGCTTAACGTGTCTTGCCCGGTAAGGGACAAGGATTGGTTTTCCATTTAATTTCCTCCTTATAAACAGGGGCAGGCAGTGCCCGCCCCCAATGCTTAATGTTTATGCTTCCGGCTCTTGCGGCTCTTGCGGCTCCTCTGGTGCTTCCGGTTCTTCCGGGGGTGTAACCCCATCCAGCACCGGTAAACTGTACACCATTTCCAACGTATAAGGTGGCTGGCCGGTGGCTGGGGCGGTTTTAATGGTGTATTTGGTGGCAAAAAACTTGTCGTCCTCAAAGCTTAATTCCACCGGTTCTCCTTTGCCGTTATAGAAGGAAAGCTTGGCATAACCCAGCACTTCCCCGGAGGCATCGGTCACCTCGGTGTAAATGTCAATGTCAAATCTTTCCAAATTGGGCACACTTCCGGCCACCGGTGGGGTGTAGGACACAAAATTGCCCGTGGCATCCCGGGTAATGGCCCCCCCTTGCAGCAAGGCCACCACTTCCGGCAAAAACATGTTGTCGCTAAACTCCAAGTCCACCCCTTTAATGGTGGAATCAAATTTCCGCTGGGCTTTTAACACCCCTTTAATGACCAGCTCTATCTTTTTGCCTTCCTCAATGATGACCTTGGCCGCTGCTTTGGTAGAAGTGGTAAAGCCGTACCTTTTGCCGGCTTTGTCCGTTAAAACTACCATGGAAACGCCAATGAGCGCCTTTTCCACAACGTTGTCACTCATGAAACATCTCTCCTTTTCTTATACACCTCGTAGGTGAGGGTGATGGTGTACGCCTTCACAGACGGGTCGATGACGGCGGGGGTTTGGCTGTGGGTGTCCTTCAGGGCGGCCAAGTCCCCCAGGGCATCCTGCAAACTTTCCACATAAGCGGGAAGCTCTGAAAAATGGGCCATGGGGTAATACACCATAAATTGCAGCCGCATGGTCACAAGCCCTGTTAAAAAGGGTTCTTCCCCTGCTAGCCGAAACACCACGTAAGGCCCATGGCACAACCCCGTGTGCTGCCCCGCCGCATACACAGAAAACCCCCGGTTTTCCAAGTGTGTGAATATTGCTTTAAACATGTGGTTCACCTTCTTTTGACTATTCCATGGCCTGTCTCCATGTTTCTTCCAGCCGCCGGATGTTGGCCTGAAATGTGTCCATCAACACCGCTTGCTGGCCTTCATAGGCCAGTTCTTGGGCAGGAAAGTGCTCACCGTGGCCATGCAATTGAATTTGTACACCATGTTCACTTTCAACCGCTTCCCCTGTCACTTCCCCGCTCTGCCTTTGCAGCTTGTTTTCGGCCTCTGCCGCCAGTTCCTTGGCCAAAGGCTTGGCTGCGGCCAACAATCGGCTTTTTAATGCTGTTAATGTCTGTCTGGCTTCAAAGTTGACCTGGTTGCCCAAAATACTCACAACCTTTCCAGAGAAAAGTCGAAGTACACCTCTAGGCTGTTGCCCAAGTCCACAATTTCGTAGTCCACCCCATCCAGGGCAAACCAATCCCCAGGCTGTATTTTCCGGCTTTCCTCATCAATGACCACCATCAGCTTCTCCCCTTGCCCCCGCAGCGTGCGCCCCGCATTGGACACTTGGGTGTCTACAAAAGCGTTTTTCCCTTTGTAACGGGCACCCAAGTTAAGCTGGCCGGTGATTGTAGCCACTGTTTCCTGGCCGCAAGGCTCGTTCCAGGCATCTTTCTTATGGCGAAAAACGGTGACGGTGACGGGCATTTTGTCTATGGCTTTGGCCACTTTACGCTTGAGGGCTTCTGTGTTTAGCGGCATGGGCTGTCACCACGCTTTTGGTTGCCCCCTGCCTGGGTGCGGAAAGTTTTGGCCAAAGACAGCCAGTATTGGCGGCTGTTGGGCATGGATAGCCCGGAAGGTAAGGTGATTTGGTCCACTTCCGCTTTCACCACCATGGCATGGAAGGAGGCACGGTTTAGGTCGTTATCATGGAGTTCTAAAATATGTACAAGTTGTTCATCTTTAAAGTATGGATGGGTGTCCTCCATGATGTTGCGCTTTAAATCCGCCAACAGTTGGGCGGTATCTTGGGATAATCCTATCAGCGGCATTGGGCATCATCCAATCTTGTAATCAAAAGCCACCATGCGCACGTGCTTGGGTGCGTACACCCGCTGCCAGTTTTGGCCGTTGGCCAGCTCCTGGCGGGAGGGGCCTTCCGGGTTCTCCATGTCCGCCCCAGTAAAGGCAATGCCCCGAGGGTGCAAAATGAAGGTGCGGCGGCTGATTAAATAGTCCACGCCAGAACCTTTTTTACGGTCACGGTCCAGCTCCGAGGGCACAAACCCCAGCGGATTGCCGTTACCGAAAGCCACCGCCCCCTGGCCAAACAGGTAAGAACGGTACACCCCGCCGGTCACCGGGCAGTTGTCGTCCACAATCACCCGCACCCCTTGGTACGTGTCGAAAGGATTGGCCGCTGAAGGCCGCACAGTTTCAATTAAATCCTGCTTTTTCAGGTACGCCTTCACCGCCGAGTGCATCATCACGGCGCACAGGCTTTCAGAAGCATCTCCCAGCTTTTGGGTGGCATCAATGAAGGCTTCCGGGGTTAAAAGGGCGCTGTTGCCGGCGCCTTCGGAAATGTCGTAGCAGTTGTCTTCCATGCCGTCCCCTAAAAACGCCCCGGCCAGCATGTTCAGCAGCTCATTTTGCATGTCCCTGCTCCAGAACGCCGCCACCATGTCTGCCACAGCAGCCACCGGGTCTGCCCCGTTCATGGCGGCAGAAAGGTCTGTGGCGCTCCACATTTTCCCCCGGCGAATGATGGGGGCACGGTCTTTTTTGCAGGCCATGGGGTTGTCGGTCAAATTCTCCCCTTCCACCACTTGCTCTGAATCCCCGGTTAAATCGGAGAAAAAGGGCATATTCACAATAGAAGCAGGTTGACCGGCCAGCTGGTCAAAAGCCGGGTTTAACACAATAATGCCGCTTTGCACCAGCGCCGATTGGTCTAGGGCAGACTGAGCCACATAGGGGTCAAAAATCTCCGGCACCACAATGTCTTGCAATGTAAAATCTGGCATAAACTTTCACACCTTTCTGTATTTTTGAACATGAAGTACATTATCTCTATAAACGCTGTTCCGTTAGCAACCAGCCTGGGCTTTCAGCCTTCTGGCCAATACCGGGTTTTCCTTTAAAAGCTTGGCTTGCTTGGTTAAGTTCAAGCTCCCCTTCGCCCAAGGGTTTTCCATTGTTTCCGGGTTTTTACGCCTAAAATTGCCCGGATGCAACCCTTCCAGTGCCACATTCCTCCCCCCGTTTCTTTCCGGGTAGAACAAAGTGGGGGCTTCCTCTTTAATTTGGCTTAACTGCTCTGTAAGCCCCTGAATTTGGCCGTTTTCGTCCACTTCCAGTGCGTTTACGTCCAGCAAAGCCTTCACCATGGCGGTTTTGCGCACGTTACTTGCATACAACGCCTGGTCCAGCACCCCTTCAAACCGCAACCGTTCCTGCTCTAAAAGCAATGCTTTGTTTTCCGCTTGTAAAGCAGCTAAAGCTTCTTCTGGTGTGCCAACGTTATCTTGTACATGTTGTTCCATTGTTATCACCCCCTTTCATGCAACAAACCATGTTACACGCTGTCCTCTTGAATGGCCGCCAACTCCTGCTGTGCAAAATCGGCCGCTTGGTCCCTGTTCCACTTTTCCACAAACGTTTTCCGGCTCATCAGCTTGTTGGCCACCAGCTGCATGTCCATGGCTTTTTCCTCCAGCTCGTCTGCCAACAGCGGGTAGCGGTTTTCCACCAGCACAGACCAGTCCGTGGGAATGGGTGCATCCAACTCGCCGCTTTGTACACCAAGTTCAATAATCATCCGGCACAGCCAGTCTAAGGCCGGCCGCCACAAAGCAAACTTTTCCTCACACCGGCACATCAGCTGCCAATACAAAGCTTGCATAGCCTTGCCGCTGTTCATAAAGCCTTTAAGTTCAGCTGGGGCCACCTGAGGGATGCTCAACAGTTCGTGCATTTCCGCTTTCAGCCGGTTTAAAGTATTTTCCAGGCGGCTATCGTAACCGAAAGCAGATTCCAGCTTGGAAAGGCTGGCTTGCCGCCCTTCCCCGGCGGTGATGTCCGTTTGCAAATCCACCAGCGCCCCGGGTGCAATCACCATGTCTGTCAGGCTTTTTTCCATGGCATCCACCGCCACCGTTTGGGGAAACATGTTGAATTTCAAGGCATCAATGTCATCAGAAGTCAGTCGGTTGTACACCTGCTGCAATTCCACCAGCGTTTCCACATCGCTTTCCCCCTGCAAATCCCCGGAAAGGCCATCGTTTAGCACAATGTGAACGGGAATGGCGGAAAGTCCCGTGTCCGCCCCATCTAGCCTGTTTTCCAAAAGATTCCCCCGGCCATCGTAAATGCCCTCCCACACCAGGCATCGGCCGTCTTCCATGGCGTAACGCTGCCGCCAAATGCGCTGATTTTCCTTTTCCGGCTCATTGTTTAGCTGGTAAAAGAAAATCACCTTAGACAGCCGGTCGCTGTCGTCTGTGAACGTGTCGTACACAAATTCCAAGGCGTTTCGGAAGGAAAACACCAGCCGCCTTTCGCCGTCCACCCCCACCTTCAGCGCCACCCGCTTGCCGATGGCACAATCTCTGGCGGCTTTCAACAGTTTTTCCCCAAACAAGTTATCCAACAGCACTTTGTCCAAAAATTTCTGGATAGGGGCCACATCTTCCCCGGCCTTAGAGACCAGCCGCATTTCCGGGGTTTTGCCAAACAAAAACCGGGCCTGTTCTTTAATCAACTTTTTAATCAGGTTGGTGCGCTTTTTAGTGGGCTGATAATCCAGCCCGGCGGCCACTTCCCAATCCTGCCCCACCCCTTCGTACTGGTTGTACAGTTCGATGATGTGGTGCATGTCCCGCAGCACCGCTTCCCCGTACAAGCCGGTTAACTCCGCTTTTATCAGCGCTTCCATAGCATTCTCCTTCCCTTAGAACCTGTGTTTAATAAGCTGCCGCCAGCCTTTGAAGCGATTATTCCGCCATTCTTTGTTGTGGCGGCTTGTCATAATTTTCTATTATGTCTGCACCGCCACGCCTCAAATGGCGAAAAATCGCTGTTTCAAATTCTGGCAACCCATTATTGAACACAGGCTCTTAACAATTTCCCCGTGCCCCTTTTCCTCGCACGCCTTGCCGGGGCTTCACATCCGCCCCTTCGTAGCCGTCCAATGCGTACCAAATCGCCGACAAGGTGTGGGGATCCCTGTTAAACGTATCCGGCAGCAGCTGGCCATTTTTGTCCTTGGCAAAGGTTAAGTCCCGCAGCTCCTCCACCGTATGCACGCAAGCCTCCGAGCACACAATGGCCTTAAACCGCCGCATTTTCTTTATGTTTGCCAGCCGGGAATGGGGAAACTTCTTGGCCCCTGTCATGGCAAAACCCTGCTGACGGAAGTAAGCAATGGTTTTAGGCTCGGCGCTGTCTGCAAAAATCTGCTCCCCGTTTTGGCGAAACGCATCCAGGTCAGCAGCGGTTTGGTCGTCGGTCTGGTGGTTTTTATAGTACTCCCAGTACACATACAGCACATGGGCCTCTGTGTCCACCGCCACCCGCACCAAGGCGTTGTAACTGTGGCAAAACCCAAAGTCCATCCCCGCACGGAAAAGCTGACACCCGGCCACTTTGGCCATCACATCTTCGTGGGCTGCCACCGTAAAGGCAGGCAACACCTTCACCCCATTGGCCCCAAACCGCCCCAGCCGCCCCACCCGGTACAAATCCGGGTCAAATTCCTGCAAAGCATCCAGCTGTCGCACGTAGTCCTGGGGCAAAAAGCCGTTGTCCTCCGCCAGGGAATGGTGATAAAAAGTGTCCCCCACCACCAAACACCGATTGGCATAAAAAGTCTCATGGTTCAGCACTTCATGTTCCACCCCGGCAAAAAAGTGGGTAAACGTCCAGTTGCCCGTGTCCACTGGGTTGCAGCTTAAAATGAAGTGCAAAGGCAACGTAGGGTGGCGCAACCTTCCCAGCAGCTCTTTAAACCCGGCGTAAGACAGTTCGGCGCATTCCTCTGCCCACACCAGGGAAACCCCGTGAATGGACTTCAGTTTTTCCGGCTTGTCCATCCCCTTAAACAGCAGCACAGAGCCGTTTTCAAAGGTCATTTTCAGGGGCGAAACGCAGAACCGCACGTACCGGGAAAGATTCAGCGTATTTACCAGCTCTTTAAACAGAGCAAAACAGCTTTCCCGGTGGGTTTCAAAAACGTTGCGCACCACCAGCGCCGTCCTTTTTTCCGCCAGCAGCTTTAACAGTATTTTCACCGCCACGGCATAGGACTTCCCAGAGCCATAACCACCCAGCAGAAAATAGAACTTTCTGTTCCAGTCGAAAATCAATTGTTCAAAGTGGGGGTTGATGGTCAGTTGCCGGTTTATGTACTTATTGTTCATTTTTCGAATATGCTTCATCCTGGCCATCCTCCCCACTGCCTACAACTTCCCCTTTGCGTAATATTTCAATCCGCAACCCGCCGCCATCTGTTTCTTGCTCCCCTTGGGTCGCTTCCTGCTGTGCTTGCGCCTTGGAAAGCCTGTATTTCTGCCGTTCCGTTAGCACCCGTTGCTTTTCTAAGGGATTCAGCATAAAATAGTCTGACAGCCATTCCAGCGCCTTCATCCGGTCTTCCAGCTTCACGGTGATTTTATCTCCGTCTACCGCAATTTGGGAAACCGCCGCCCCCAGTGCCTTGGCAGAGGGCAGAAGGTGCATAAAGTTGTCATGCTTGGCCTCTGGGTCGTCCCGGGTGCCAAAGGCCACCACATCGGTGATGTCTGCAAAGGCAATGGCCATGTACCGCTCCACAATATCGGCGTGGCACAGGTGCAACATCTGCCCCCTGTTTTGCCGTAGCCGCATCACCTCTTGGGCTACCTGCGGGTTTTCCATCATCGTTGCGGCGGCTTTGTGGGCCTCTTTTTCGCCGAAGCCCGCTTTCATGGCGGCCAACGGGCCGTTGTAACAGGCCACGTAATGGTGGCAAAATTTTTGCTCCCTGGCGGTTAGGGGCGGCTGGTCCCGGTTTTGCTGTTTTTTAAACCAGCGGGCAAATTGCTTGGAAAGCATGGCCTCACTCCTTTCTGTTGCCATGGTAGCAGAAAAGAATTCGGCTGTCTTCGGCTGTTTTTATTTGCCAAAGGGCAATTTTTAATTGCCCAAGGAATACAGCGTATGTTATAATGTAAAAAAAGTGTGTGTCATGCAAAAGGCGGTGTTTTATGGAAGAACAAAAGATTAACAGCGTGGAAGTGTACATTGCCGGTGAAAAAGTAACGTTGTCTGGAACAGAAAGTGTGGCCTATATTCAAGGGCTTGCCCGTTATATTGATAAGAAAATTTCGGAATTACAGCGCACAAAAGGCATTATGGGCATCAATTCCTTTATGAAAACGTTGCTTATTTCCGCCAACATTGCCGATGATTTTTTGAAAAGCCAAGACAGGTGCCACCATTTGGAGCAGCAGCTGGAAGCCTGCATCCAAGAACTTGGCAAAATGCAGGAGGAAAACATTCGCCTGGCCGAACGGCTGCGTGAAACCCAAATGGCGTTGACCCACACCCAAATTGAATGGAATAAATTAAATTAAATGTATAAGGATTTGATTATGATAAATAACGAACAGCAACAACCTTTACCGGAGCTTTTGGCCCCGGTAAGCAGCATGGAAAGCTTAAACGCCGCTTTAAACGGCGGTTGTAACGCCATTTACGTGGGGGCAGGAGCATTCAGTGCCCGCCGCCACGCCAGCCTTTCCCCAGAGGAAATGGCCCAGGTGATAGACACCTGCCATACACGGCAGGTGAACGTGTACGTCACCGTGAACACCTTGTTTAAAAATGCAGAACTACCCAAAGTTTTTGCACTGACAGACCAGCTGTTCGCCCTGGGGGCGGACGCTTTTATTGTGCAGGACATTGGTGGTGCCATGGCCATGAAACGCCGTTACGGCAAGGAAATCCGCCTGCACGCCAGCACCCAGATGACTGCTAACGACTTACCCACCCTGCGGTTTTTGGCATCCCAAGGCATTCGCCGGGTGGTGCTTGGCCGGGAACTGTCTTTAAAAGACATCACCGCCATCACCACCCAAGCCCAAGCAGAAGGCGTGGAAACGGAAGTTTTCGTCCACGGCGCCCTTTGCGTGTGCGTTTCCGGCCAATGCCTGATGAGCAGCATGGTTGGCGGCCGCAGCGGCAACCGTGGGGTGTGCGCCCAGCCTTGCCGCCAGTCCTACAGCCTGTGTAAAGGCGGCCACGTGTTGGACAAGGGCTACTTGTTAAGCCCCAAAGATTTAATGGGCATTTCTGTGCTGCCCCAGTTGGTGGAAGCCGGAGTTGCCAGCCTTAAAATAGAAGGCCGTATGAAAAGCCCGGAATACGTGGCGTTAGCCACCAAAACTTACCGGGACCAGCTGGAAAAAATTGAAGCCGGCCGGCCTTTTGTGTCTACCCGGGACGTGGAAAGCCTGGCGCAAATTTTTAGCCGGGGGGGCGTTTTAACGGAAGGCTATTTCACCCGCCACGCTGGAAAAGCCATGATGAGCACCGAAACCCCTAAAAGCACCGGCATCACCGCCGGTATCGTCACCGGCTACAACCATCAAACCGGCCGCTGCACCATTGAACCTTCCTTGGATTTATTACCCGGGGACGGCATTGAAATTTGGACAAACTCCGGCGCTCACGTAGGCTGTGGCATCAACCGCCCGGTGAAGGCGCTGCATAAATTCACCGTGGAAGTTTCCGGGGACATCATCCCCGGCGCCCGTGTCACCCGCTCTTACCACAAAGGGCAAATGGACATGCTGCGCCCGGAAACCACCAGCCTGTACCGTCAAGCGACCATCACCTGCCAAGTGCAAGCGGTGGCCGGGGAACCTTTGGCTTTAACTTTTTCCAAAGGCTCGGTGACTATCAGCGTCACAGGTGACACTGTTGAACCCGCCAAAAGCCAGCCTTTAACGGCAGAAGCTTTGTTGGCGCAGCTGGCCAAAACCGGGGGTACACCTTTTACGTTAACTTTTGAAAACTGCCACATCGGCGATAGCATTTTTATATCCAAAAGCCAGTTAAACGCCCTGCGACGGGAAGGTCTTTCCCGTTTTGAAGCCGCTTTTGCCCAGCACTTCCGCCGGACAGGCCCATTGCCCGCCCCGGAAAAAATTTGGCAACAAGTCCCTTCCGTTGCTAGAAACACAGCTAAAGCGCTCACCGTCTACATTGCCCGGCCAGAGCTACTGCCCGCCGTGTTGCAGCCGGGGGTGGCCAGGGTGTACGTGGAGGCCGAAAAGGGGTTTGAAACGTTGGCCCCTGCGCTGGCCAAGCAGTGCCAAAACCTGGGCATTGCCCTGTACGCCGCCCTGCCTCTTTACGAAAGCAACCCGGAGGTGCTGGCCGCACTAGACAACACCCCCCTGGACGGCTTCTTGCTCCGCACGTTAGGGCAATACCACATGCTGGCAGAAAGCCCCAAAGCCAAGGTGTTTGATTATACGCTCAATGTATTTAACAGCTTGTCTGTGGCCTTTTTGCAAGAACTGAAGCAGGTGGCAGGGGTTTCCCTTTCCCCAGAGCTCACCCTCCATGAACTGAACGACATCGGCACCGGCCTGTCGGAAATTTTGGCCTATGGCCGTTTGCCTGTGATGACCACCCGGCAATGCCCTGTGGGGTTATACGCCGCCGGGAAACAAAAGGGCAAGCAATGCGCCTTGGCCCACCACAGCCAGGAAGACAGCAGCCTGTACACCTTAAAAGACAAAAAAGGCATGGAGTTTCCGGTGCTTACCAACTGTGACCATTGTGTGGCGTCTATCCTCCACAGCCGCCCGGTGTTCACCTTAAACAAAATGCAAGACATGCTGGCTTCTAACACCGGCTTTTTGCGGCTGGCTTTCACTACGGAAACCACTGCCGAAGCCGAAGCCCTTGTCCACGCCACCTTAGACGTGATGGCTGGGCGCTGGACAGACCAAGCGCAACAACTGGTGGATGCCTACACCGCAGAAGGTGTCACCGCCGGGCATTACTACCGGGGCGTGGAATAACCGTAATTAAACTTCAAGCGTCAACCTTAACTTGATCAAGGGGTGCTTCATGTTTCACCTAATCATCATCCTTTGCCGCTATTTATTTGTCATTTATATTGGCTATTTTCTGTTTGAAGGGGTGTCCTACATTTTGGACGAACGGGGCATTCGCCCCGCTTCCCCCTGGCTTTCTGTGGCCAAACAGCGGGTAGCCATTGTTTTTATGCACTTAACGGCCTTTCTCATTTTGGCCTACGTGCCCAACACCTACGCCTTCAACCGCCAAATCCTCATCCTGGGGGGGCTGGGGCTTCTGTTCATTTTGTGCGGCCATGTGGCCGTAGACAAAATGTATAAACATAGCTGCCCCCTCATGTGGAACGGTATGTTTTTTCTTATGGACACGGGCTTTATCATGCTGGTGCGGTTAAACCCAGCTTTAGGAGAACGGCAGCTTTTATGGTTCTTAATCGGTTTTATTGCCATGCTGCTCATTCCACTGTTTTTCCGGTTTATTCCCAAATTCGAGCGTTTGATGCCTGTGTACGTGGTGGCTTCCTTTGTGCTGTTGCTTTTGCCTTTGTTGCTGGGGGAACGGCAGTTCGGTGCCCTAAACTGGGTGTCTTTGTATGGGGTGTCTTTCCAGCCGTCAGAGCTGGTGAAGTTCCTCTACATCTTTTACCTGGCATCTTTATTCCGCAAAAAGCTGAACTTCCAGCAACTGCTCATTCCTTCTGCCGTCAGCGCCTTGTTTGTGTGTATGCTGGTGGCGCAAAAGGATTTGGGCGGCGCTTTAATTTTTTTCATGACCTACGTGGCCTTACTTTTCATTGCCACAGACCGGCTAGCCCTGTGCCTTTGCGCTATTTTAGGGGCGGGGGTGGCTTCTTACGGGGCATTTCGGATGTTCCCCCACATCCAAGTACGGGTGGCAGCCTGGCAAGACCCTTGGGCAGACATGTCCGGCGGCGGCTACCAGATTGTGCGTTCCCTGTTTGCCATGGGCACTTATGGCCTGTTTGGCAGCGGTCTTTTGCGAGGCATTCCCGGGGCCATTCCCGTGGTGGAAAGCGACTTCATCTACGCTGCCATTTGCGAGGAGTTCGGCTCCTTTTTCGGCATTGGCCTTATTGGCGTATTCATGATGATTTTCTACCGTGGGGTGCATATTGCCCTGCGTTGCAACCGCCGGTACTATAGCCTGTTGGCCGCCGGGTTCACCAGTATGCTGGCCTTTCAAACTTTTCTCATTCTGGGCGGTGTGGTGAAGCTCATCCCCCTCACTGGGGTCACCTTGCCCTTCGTTAGCTACGGGGGCACCTCTGTGGTGGTCAGCACCCTTATGCTGGGCATTTTGCAATGGGTGTTTATGTATAACAGAGCCGGCAGCTGGGATTCGGAGCAGGAGGTGCCCGCATGAGTAAAAAACGTGCAGTGGGCCATGCCAGCCGAATGAAAACCAACATCCGCCGGGTGTTCTGGCTGTATTTTGGGCTGTTCGCCCTGCTGGTGGCCTATCTGGTGAAATTTGTGCTTACAGACAGCAAAGCCATTGTAGAAAACCCCGCCAACCCCCACATCGACCTTATCGCCGGGGAAGTGGTGCGAGGCTCTATTTCAGATGCCCGCGGGGAACTGCTGGCCTACAGCCGCACCACCAACGGCGGCTTTGTGCGGGAATACCCTTATGGCCAGGACTTTGCCCATCTGGTAGGGTTTGCAGACCTAGGGCAGTCCGGGGTGGAATCTAAATACAATTTCGTGCTGCAAAAGCTGCACTTTGAAGTGTTCCAGCGCATCAACCAGCTGATGACCGATGAACCCCTTACCGGCAACGGCCTGGTGCTCACGGCGGATGCTGGTTTACAGCAACTGGCCGCCCAAGGGCTGGGCAAGCAAAAAGGGGCCGTGGTGGTGATGGAACCTTCCACGGGTAAAATATTGGCCATGGTGTCCTACCCCGGGTTCAACCCCAACAACTTGGCCGCCAACTGGGATGCCTTAACCACCAACGACACAGACAGCCCCTTGCTAAACAGAGCCACCCAAGGGTTATACCCCCCCGGCTCTGTGTATAAAATTGTGTCTGCCGCAGCGGCTTATGAAAACTTAACAGACTACGGCGCTTTCACTTACGATTGCGCCGGGGAAGCCACTTTCGGCGAAAAACGCATCCGTTGTTTTAATGAAAAAGTTCACGGGCATGTGGATGTTTCCGAAGGGTTCGCCCAGTCTTGCAATACCTTGTTTTCAGCGGCAGGGCTTCAAGTGGGGCCGGAGAAACTGCGGGCTGTAAGCGAGCGGCTGTTTTTTAACCAAAGCTACCCTTGCCCCCTGCCCTATTCTCGTTCCTCCTTTCCACTGGAAGCCAACGCCACCGAGACGGAGATTGTGGAAACCTCCATCGGCCAGGGCCGCACATTGGTAACCCCCCTGCACATGGCCATGATTACCTGCGCAGTGGCCAACGGCGGGCTGATGATGGAGCCTTACGTGGTGGACCGCATTGTGGACAAAAACGGCAAGCCCCTAACCAAAAACCTGCCCAAGCCCCTTGGTCAGGTGATGCCCCTGGAAGAAGCCGAAGCAATTAAAAACATGATGGTAGCAGTGGTGGACCATGGCACTGGCCAGAACGCCGCTCTATCGGGCGTTGCTGTGGCTGGAAAAACTGGCACAGCAGAAAATGCTTCCGGGGACGACCACGGCTGGTTTGTGGCCTTTGCCCCGGCAGACAAGCCGGAGGTGGCGGTGGCCATTGTGCTGGAAAACTCTGGCGGCCCACGCAAAGCCATTCCTTTGGCCGCTGAACTGATGGATTACGTACTGCAAGGCAAAGAATAGGAGGCCCCTATGTCCCCCATTTACACCGCTATTCTTCTTTTGGCCCTTTGGAATGTGGCCGTGTTTGCCCTATATGGGCTGGACAAACGCAAAGCCGTGGCACACACCTGGCGCATCAGCGAAAAAACGCTGCTTGCTACCGCCTTTTGCATGGGCAGCCTGGGGGCGCTTCTGGGCATGAAAGTGTTTCGCCACAAAATCCGGCACACAAAATTCATGTTATGCATCCCTTTGTTTTTTGTTTTGCATGTAGCCGCCTTGATTGGGGTAGCCTATGCCTATACTTCAATGAAAGAGGCGACATTGGACATGAGCAACGCAACCAGCGTATACCAAAAAATTACACCCCAGCAAGCGCAGGCCCTTATGCAGGTAAACCACCGCATTGTGGACGTGCGCACCCCGGAAGAATATGCGGAAGGCCACATCCCCGGGGCCATCCTGCTGCCAGACACTGAAATTGCCCTGCAGGCAGAAACCCTGCTGCCAGACAAAGACCAGCCCATTCTTGTTTATTGCCGAAGTGGCCGCCGAAGTGCCGCCGCTTCCCAAGCCCTTTTAGACATGGGCTACACCCATGTGTACGACTTTGGGGGCATTCTGGACTGGGACGGAGCCATTATGAAACCTTAACATGCTTTCTTAATGATTTTTCTTGAAAATATCCGCAGCTTGTTGTATAATAACGTTGCAACATGTTTAGCGGATATGGCGGAATTGGCAGACGCGATGGATTTAGGTTCCATTGGGAGACCGTGCAGGTTCGAGTCCTGTTATCCGCATGAAGCATAGGCTTAAAGATGCCACTGTGGAAAAACCACGGTGGCATCTTTTTTAATAACACAGAAAGAGGGGCTGTATTTTGGGTGAAACGATGCAATTCTCCAACAGGGAAGACTTTAGGCAATGGCTGTCTGCGCATTGCTTGTCCAGTGCCGGCATTTGGCTGTTGCTGGGCAAGGCTGGCGGGCCAAAAACCATAACCGCCAATGAGGCGCTGGAAGAAGCCCTTTGTTTTGGTTGGATAGACGGGCAAATGCAGAGCATTGATGCGAACACTTACAAAAAATATTTTGCTTTGCGCAGAGCAAACAGTAAGTGGTCCGCCAAAAACAAGGCATTGGCTGAAAAGCTGGAGCAACAAGGGATTATGACCGACTATGACCGAAAGAAAATAGAAGAAGCCAAGGAAAATGGCCAGTGGAATGCCGTTAAACCTTCAGCAGTAACAGAGGAACAAATCGCTACCATTCCCGCTATATTAAAAGACCATGAACCCGCTTACATTAATTTCCAGTCCATGTCCTTATCCGTGAAGCAAACCTATACCAGGGCGTATCTTGATGCCAAGACAGATGCAGGGCGTACCAAACGCCTCGCATGGATGGTTGAACGGCTTAATCAAAACTTAAAACCCATGTGAAAACTCAGTAAGGTGATGCAATGAAACTGAGAGATACCTATACTTGCCCCTTGGAATTAACACACGACATTACAAAGGGCAAGTGGAAACCCATCATTTTATGGCAGCTGGGCAAAAACCCGGCTTCTTTATCTGTCCTTGAAAAAGACATTAACGGCATTAACCAAAAAATGTTGCTTGAGCAGCTTAAAGAGCTTGTTGCATTTGGAATGGTGTCAAAAAAGACTTTCCAGGGCTATCCCTTAAAGGTTGAATACGCCTTAACAGAGCGGGGGCAAAAGCTGCTGGAGGCCATCACCATCATGCAGGGCATCGGCTATGAGTTAATGAAAGAAAACGGAATGATGGACTAGGCATACCCACAAAAAAGTGGGCAATTGACTGGTTCTGCCTTTTGGCATATCCTTTTAGAAACTTGTTCATTTAAGGAGGATTTGCATGTTAAAAGATGCAGCACACACAATTGGTCATATGCTGGATATGCAAAGCACTGTAACCATCAGCTCGGTGGATGCCGAAGGGTTCCCCTGCACAAGAGCCATGCTGGGCATAAGGGCACGTGAGGGCATTAAAACCATTTATTTCAGCACCAATACCGCTTCCACGAAAGTGGCGCAATACAGGCAAAACCCCAAAGCCTGCATTTATTTTTGTGACAAGCGTTTTTACAAAGGCTGTATGCTCAAGGGAACGGTTGCCGTTCTAACAGACCCCGAAACAAAAGCACGCTTTTGGCAAGAGGGCGATGCCCTGTATTACCCCAAAGGCGTAACAGACCCGGACTACTGTGTGCTTCAATTCACCATTCACAGCGGCCGGTATTACAGCAATTTTGCATCCGAAGATTTTGAAGTGTAACTGACTATTAAAATACCAACGGGTTACCAAACAAAGGGAGGAAAACAAATGCAGAAAAAAATTGTTTTGCTTATCTTGTCTATGGTCATGACTGTGGCTTTCACCATGGCCATGACCATAAGCATCGCTGCATCCAGCTACGGCACCGGTGACGGCATACCACTGAAATACCCCGAAGATGTGAACCCCCGCTTGTTTAACGGCTTACCCCATGCAACCGGAACTTTAGAAGATGCCACTGATAAAACCATTACCATTCGTTATGGAAAAAAGCCGGAGGAAACCGTAACCCTTAACTTCTCCCAGGCACCTGAAAGAAGGCCCGAGGAAGATAAAGCACCCCTGGATTATCGCCATTTGATTGGCCAAAACGTGGTAGCCGCATACGATCTTAGGTTTCACCATGAAACCCTTTTAGAAGAGAGAACGCTCTATGCCGTCATCCCCACAGGCCGTTCAAAAGTGTACACCGCCTACGCCAAAAATGTTGTACTCACCCAAGGAACCGATGCTGCTAACCATACAGATGCCAGAATCACATTCACAACTGTGGATAAAAAAGTTGTGGATATGACCATGAAGCCTAACCCCAATAAAGACATTACCTTTTACACCTTTTCCTTTGACCAGGACAAGCAGCTGAGAAAAGAAAAGACCACCTTTGGCTCCTTCGCCGTTAATGTGGATGAACCAGACGCCAGCGGCTCCACCGTCTACCCTGCCAAGCATAACGGAAAGGTGCGCATTGTAGACACAGACAATGACGGTACGTTTGAATACATATTTTGGTTCGATGAATACATGGGAATGGTTGAAAACCATGATGAAAAATCAAAGATTTTTAGCTTTGTAAACGCCGGGGAAAATTTTGGCGGCGGGCTTCAGATAACCGGTGACGCATTTAAGAAGGTGCAAGCGTACCCCGGCATTAAAAAAGGGGACTTTGTATTTGTGACCACAAACGATGCAGAGGAAATAACCGTAACCAAACCAGAAACCTTATGGCTTACCTATGATACCAAGGCAGACGGGGAAATAACGGTGGGCAAGAAAACATACGTTGAATATTGCCTCAAAGAACGTTCAGATGCCATTGGAACCATTGCGCCACAAACAGGAATGCTGCCCGGCATCACTTACACCTGCTATGTGAACAATGACGTTATCGGCTTGGCTATCCCTAAAGTGCCGGTAGCAGTGGATTATGCCCTGGTGCTCAACTACACCGATGCTTCCAGTCCTGCCACTTTATTGCTGCCCGATGGCACCCTGCACAAAAGCTTTTTGATGGGCCCTGGTATCGGCGACCAACCCCTTGTCTTAGACGATGCCGAAGCCATGCCCTCGGACAGGATGATGCGGGTGATTAAAGATGGCGAAGGCAACTTTAAGCTTAAACGCATTTGGACCTACCCCACCACGCTACATCTGTCTTCCGATGTAACCTTTCATTACACCACCGCAGAGGGCGCATGGTTTTACGATGAAAAAAACAAAGATAAATATTATGTTGAACCAAACAGCATAATTTTTGCCACCCTGCCGGATGAACTGAAAAGAAGTACAACCTTTGCAACAGACACCGCCTGCTTCAAAGGCAGCCAGCTTGCCAAAAACGCCTACGATAGCACAAGAAACGACACAACCGGCTATCTTAACCAAAACCCCGGAACCACCACCATCGTTTATAGCACCTCTGCTTCAAGAAAAAGCGTGGTTGTGGCCGCCACCGGAAAGCTCCAGGCCACTCAACCGTAATGCACACAGTCATTTGCAAAATTGTAATATAATCCATATGATTTGAAGCCGAGTCCATACCCATCTTTTATTGTTTGTAATATGGTTAAGCAAACTAAAAGATTGGAGTGTATGCGTATGCAAAAACGATTACTTGCAGCTTTTATTGCCATTTTAATGTTTGCCGTAGCTACCCCATATGTAAACACGTGGGCGTCATCCGATTACACCGAAAGCAACAATAAGGGCAACAACAGTGCCAGTGGGGCTGAAAGCATTTCCACAGGCACGGTTGTTTCTGGCTTTTTGGAGCAGTGGGACAAAGACATCTACAAATTCACTCTGCCCACCAATGGAAGGTTGAATATAGACTTTTTGAAAGGCCACAGGTTTATGTCGGCTTCTATTAATACGCTATACAGCAAGGAATATGGTATTCTTGCAGAGATTGCAGGGGGCAACTATGCGGCGACTGTGGATTTTAAAGGCATGGAAGGCTGGGAGCGGGTGTACCCCTTTACCACCCGAACCCTTCGTATGGCTGCGGGAGACTATTATCTACAATTAGTTGGCGGTACGGATGTATTAAACCCGGCTGATTTTGGTTATGAATTTGTCATCAACTTCACGCCGGAAGACCCAGAGCTATACCAGGTGGTGCCTAATTATTCAAAAGACACGGCCAACTCCATCAAGCTGAATCAACCTAAAACAGGCAATCACAACGGCGGGGTAGGAACTTACTATTACACCATCAACTTGCCCCAAGATACCCCAGTAAAACTAAAATATGAAAAGCTAGAGGGCATAGCCTGTCATCATATCGTTTTTTCAAAAGGCTACAGCGAATATAAAAGCTTTGGATTCGGAAATAAAGGTGAACTCACTTCAACCGAAACAGAAACCTTTGTAATGCCCGCTGGTGTGAATCATATTGGTGTTCAAAGCTTTAGCAATGCGTATACCGGCAGCAGTGACAGCGAAAACCCTTATTATGATTACAGAATAACCCTTATTACCGATGATGTAGTAAGCCGGCCTGAACCAACACCAACACCAACGCCAACTCCAATGCCCACTGCAACACCAACTCCAACGCCAACAGCAACACCAACACCAATGCCCACTCCCACTCCCATTCCCACTCCCACTCCCACTTTCACGCCTATGCCAACGCCCACACCCACATCACCACCTTCAACAGGAACAACCCCCGGCGGCTTTAACTTAGAGGGCATTGCTGTAGGCGTTAAACTAAAGTGGAATGCACTTGGGGGCGAGCTTGGCTACAGGCTTTACCGTTCCGAGCGCAGTGGAACAGAAGGTATTTCCGTCACAGATTTTTATATAACAACGAACCAGTTTGTAGACGTTAATGTAAGCGCAAACACCACGTACTACTATACGGTAAGGCAAGTGCTTGCAGAGGCACGTCCATTTGACAGCATACAGGAAAAATTAGGCCCTCCATCTGCTCAAATCATGGTGACTACAGGGAGCGAAATTTTAGGCGGCGATTCCAACCCATCATCACCCAAAAGGTTTATTTTAATGAAACTTGACGACCCGATGATGAATGCAGACGGAATTTTGCAAGAGATAGACCCTGGCAGAGGCACTACGCCCATCATTTATTCTAACCGCACCGTGGTACCCATTCGTGCCATTGTGGAAAAAATGGGCGGTACAGTAGGCTGGGATAGCAGCACCCAGAAAATCACCCTGCAAAATGCTGGAAATACGGTTGCTATGTGGCTTGAAAACAAAACCATAACCGTAAATGGAAGAAACAGCGCTATCGATGTGGCTCCTAAAAGCATCAACAGCAGAACGATGGTTCCCATCCGTTTTGCCGCAGAAAACTTAGGCTGCCAAGTGGACTGGTTGAACTCTACCAAAGAAATTGTTATTGTCTATTACGAGCGTGGCGGAAGCACTGCTACAACCGATTGGAGTTATCCATCTTATGCAGACAATGGCGGTAACACTGGCGGTAATAATAGCGATAACAATGGCAGCAACACCGGCTATAACAATAGCAACAATGACACCTCAAATGCAAACGCTTTAATTGGAACTTGGCACGGGAAAAACTTAGAGAAAGGCGATGAAGACTTTATATACGAATTAGCATTTTTAGCTAACGGAAGATACTGCCTGTATAGCGCTTCAGGCGAATCCATGGGGTTTTTGGCTATTATTATGGAAGTGGGTGAGTACACTGTTTCCGGTGGCAAAGTAAGTTTGTCCGGTAATCGAACGTTTTATTTGGACGATATGGAAATAAGCGCCTACTCCGTTTATTATACCGCCGATTTTTCAATTAGTGGCGACACGTTGGATTGGGTATCTTATATAGAAAATGCAGACGCGTATTATGGACAGGACAAAATCTATCAACAGGGCACACTTACTAAGGGCGACCCAAAGGTGATTTGGGATTTTTAAGCCGATA
>CAZCQP010000028.1:0-32881 GCA_964500895.1 uncultured Eubacteriales bacterium
CCCGGGTTGCCTAAAGTGCCTTCAGCAGAGAAAATTGACGTGGATGAAAACGGAAAGATTTCCGGGTTGTTTTAAATTTATTTTTAAAGAAGCAAAAGGAGAAGTTTATGAATTTTACACAACAAAGCTGTGAAGCGTTTATAGACATTCTGGCTTCAAAAGCACCTGTTCCCGGCGGCGGCGGTGCGTCCGCCCTGGTGGGGGCGGTAGGCATGGCTCTAGGTACCATGGTGGGCAGCCTGACCGTGGGCAAAAAGAAATATGCTGCTGTGGAAGCGGACGTGATTGCGCTGATGGAAAAAGCCCGTGCGCTTCAGCAAGACTTCATTACACTGGTGGCTCGGGACGCAGAGGTATTTGAGCCCCTGTCTGTGGCTTACGGCCTGCCCAAGGAAACGCCGGAGCAACAAGCCGAAAAGGCCCGGGTGATGGAAGCAGCCTTAAAAGAAGCTTGTGCCGTGCCCATGGAGATTATGGAAAAATGCTGTCAGGCCATTGACCTGCATGTGGCATTTGCCGAAAAAGGTTCTGCCATCGCCATCAGTGACGTAGGGGTGGGGGTGGCCTGCTGCAAGGCGGCGTTAATGGGGGCCAGCCTGAACGTGTTCATCAACACAAAGGCCATGGCAGATAAAGCCTATGCTGCCCAAACCAACGCCCAGGCCCAAGCCATGCTGGACAAATACACCGCCTTGGCGGATGCCGTTTATGCCGATGTGCGGAAACGGTTTGATTAATAGCATAGGAGGCTTTGAAGGTAGGATGACCAAGTTATTAAAAGGTGCGGAGGTTACTGCCGCTTTAAATGCCAAGCTGAAAGAACAAACGGAAACGCTGAAAGCCCAAGGTGTCACCCCTTGCCTGGCCATTGTGCGGGTAGGGGAACGTGGGGATGATGTGGCTTACGAAAGAGGGGCCATGAAACGGTGCGAAACCATTGGTGTGGCGGTGCGTAACGTGGTGCTGGCCGCAGAAGCTTCCCAACAGGAACTGTTGGATGCACTTGAAGCTTTAAACCAAGACAAGGCTGTTCATGGGGTGCTGTTGTTCCGGCCACTGCCTAAGCACATGGACGACAACACTGTACGGCAAGCCCTTTGCCCAGAAAAAGACGTGGACGGCATCACGGACGGCTCTTTAGCCGGGGTTTTTGCCGGTACGGCCACAGGTTTCCCGCCATGTACTCCACAAGCGTGCATGGAAATTCTGGACCACTTTGGCATCGAACTCACCGGCAAAAAGGCCGTGGTGGTAGGCCGAAGCCTTGTAGTGGGCAAGCCCGCTGCTATGATGTTGCTGGGCAAAAATGCTACCGTCACTGTGTGTCATACCAAAACGGCAGACATGCCGGCCGTTTGCCGTGAAGCGGACGTGCTCATTGTGGCCGCAGGCCGGGCAGGGGTTGTGGACAAATCATACTTATCCTCGGGCCAGACGGTTATTGACGTGGGCATTAACGTGGATAAAGACGGCAACCTGTCTGGGGACGTGAACATGGCGGACGCCGACGGTTTGGTGGCTGCCATCACCCCGGTTCCAGGGGGCGTAGGCACTGTCACTACATCCGTGTTGGTGAAGCATGTGGTGCAGGCAGCGTTGAAACAGGTGCAGCCATAAGCATAGTAAGGCAATGGAGGTAGGTTAAAGTGAAAATTAATGATAACTTACAGGTGACGAGTGCGCAACAAAACCCTGAGATTGCATCCATTGACAAACAAATTGCGTATCTTGAAAAGAAAAAACAAGCGGTTCAAAAGAGCAAAACCACCGAAAACGGCAAAGTTACCCCTGCATCTGAACGGGCTAACAGAGATGCCATACAGAAGGTTACCCAAGAGATTGAAAAGCAAATTCAAGCCTTAAAAGCGCAAAAACAAAGGCTTGAAACAAAAGAGGCTATGAAGGAAAGTAAGAGCAAGGAACAGCAGGAAGAGGAAATGATTGCTGCTGAAGAGCTGAAAAGAATGGGTACAGTAGGTTTATATGTTGATGAACGTGTGTAGCAAAAAGCATGGGGAACTTTTTATGATAAAAGTTCTCCATGCTTTTTTATAGCGCCGCTATGATGTGTTCAAAAACTTCTCGCACATTACCCTCAACTTGAATACATACATCGCACATTTGTGTATATATGGGGTAGCGGGTGCTGTACAGTGCATTTAAGTTGGTGGAAAGGGGGCGGCCTTCTGTGGCCAGCAGTTCAAGGGGCCTGTCCAGAAACACCACAAAGCCGTTTTGCTTCATGGCCATCCGGTTTTCCGGCAAAAGCACGCTGCCCCCGCCGGTGGCGATCACTTGTCCGGTTTGCTTGGCCACTTGAGCGACCACTTCCTTTTCAATTTCCCGGAAATGGGCCTCCCCGTGGGTGGTGATAAATTCCGAGGGGGAATGCCCGGTTTGCACCTGAATGCATTCATCAGTGTCCACAAAGGCAAGCCCCAAGGTTTGGGCCAGCATTTGCCCAAAGGTGGTCTTCCCACAGCCAGGCATCCCCACCAGCACCACATTGCGCATCTGTTTTTGCACTTCGGTTAAAATCTGTTCCATGGTTGCTTCGTCTACGTCCACCCCGAAAAATAACCCATGGGCATAAGCCGCCTGTGCCACCAGCATAGACAAGCCATTGGTGTGGGGAATGCCCCGCTCCGCAGCTGCCAGGGTGAGGGCAGTTTTTAGTGGGTTGTAAATCACGTCCACCACCCCTTCTAAACAAGGGAAGCTTTCCAGGCTTACCGGGGCGTCCAGGTTACGGGGGTACATGCCCACGGGGGTGGTGTTAATGAGTATTTGGGCATCGGCGTGATTGGCCAAGTTGTCATAATTGTGGGCACCTTGCCGGGAAACTTTAATCACTTCACCGGCTCCTTCGTCCGCCGCCACGCAAGCAGCAGTTTTGGAGGTGCCCCCGCTGCCTAAAATGACCACCTTTTTGCCTTTTAAAGCAATGGCCGCTCGCCGAAGCATGTATAAAAACCCGGCATAATCTGTGTTATGGCCGAAAAGCTGCCCGTCCTTGTGCACAATGGTGTTCACGCAGCCAATGCGCTGGGCTTCCGGGGACAAAGTGCAGTAAGGCATCACCCGTTCTTTATAAGGAATGGTTACGTTTATGCCTTGAAAGCCGCTTGTTTCCATAAAAGCGGGCAAATTTTCAGGCGCAATTTCCTTGAGCGTGTACGCCTGGTTGCCCAGCAGGTTGTGAATCACCTTGGAATAGCTGTGTCCCAGCTTTTCCCCAATGAGACCGTATGTCATAGCTCTGAATAACACCCCAGGAATACAAACTTTTCCACGCCGTTTTCTAGCTGTGAAAAGATGTTATACACCCCGTCATCGTAAACGGAAATGTCCAAGTCAAAATAAAACATAAATTCAAAGTCTTTGTCTGGCAGCGGGCGGCTTTCCAGCTTGGTCAGGTTAATGCCCAGCGCCGCAAACTTGGCCATCAAGTGGTACAGCGCCCCGGGTTTGTGGGGAATGGTCATCATCAAGCTGATGCGTTTCGCTCCCGGGTAAATTTCCAGCTGCTTGGAAATGCAAATGAACTTGGTGTAGTTGTTTTCGCTGTTTTGAATTTTATCGTGAATCACTTCTAAATTGTAAAGCTCGGCGCAACCGATGCCGGAAATGGCTGCCACCCCTTCTTCTTGGGAATCGAACACCATTTTGGCGGCAATGGCTGTGTTTTCGCAAGGCTCAATGCGCACTTTTTGTTCTTTCAAAAACTCGCTGCATTGGGCCAGCGCTTGTTCGTGGGAATAAATCACTTTAATGTCTGAAAGCTTTGTGCCCGGCTTAGCCAGGAGCACGTGGTTAATTTTAACCTTCACACTGCGCACAATGTGGAAATGGTGCTTTTTCATCAGGTCGTAGGCTTCGGTCACAGAGCCGTGGAGGCTGTTTTCAATGGGCAGAATGCCGTACTTGCACAGCCCTTTATCCACTGCATTGAACACGCCGTTGAAGTTGTTGAAATACATAATGGAGGGGCGGCTGAACAGCTTTTCACAAGCCAGCATGGAGTTGGAACCTTCCATGCCCTGGCAAGCCACCACAGCGCTTTTTGGGAACAAGTCTGGGGTTTCCGCCACGGCTGTTTTAATGGCCTCTGCCGTATTGGAAGGTGCCCCCATCACCACAGACTGGTGGGTGCGGGACAAATCGAACAGAATGGAAAATAAAATTTTGGTGTACCCGGCCATGGCATCATCTTGCTCTTTGGTCACCCGGTCAATAATTTCCCGTTCTCTGGCCGTGTTTAAAATGGGCAGGTTCTGGGATTTCTTAAATTCTGCCACCTGGGTGGCCACCGCCAGCCGCTGTTCAAACAGGCGGCAAATGTCGTTGTCAATGGTATCAATCTGGTTGCGCAGTTCCTCTAAATTCATAAGGTTGCTCCTCCTAATAAAATGTCGCAAATCACACAAGCCGCCAAAGCGGTGACGCAAGGCACTGCCCGGGGCACAATGCACGGGTCGTGTCGGCCTTCAATCTGCAATTGGGTATCGGCTTTGGTTTCCAGGTTCACCGTTTCCTGTGGCTGGAAAATGGACGGGGTGGGTTTAAAGGCTGTTTGAAACACAATGGGCATTCCGTTTGAAATGCCACCCTGAACCCCGCCGGAATGGTTGGTTTTGGTTTTCACCTGGCCATTTTCCATGCAAAAGGGGTCGTTGCAGGTGCTGCCGGTCATGGCGGCGGCCGCAAATCCAGCCCCGAAGGACACGCCCTTCACCGCCGGAATGCCGAACAGCCCGTAAGCCAGCCGCCCTTCAATGGTGTCAAACATAGGGTCTCCGTACCCAGCAGGCAAACCGATGATGGCCGTTTCCACCACGCCACCCAGGGAATCCCCTTGGTTGGCGGCCTGTTCCATGGCTTGCACCATGGCTTCCCCGGCCTGTGGATTGAGCACAGGGAAACCTTCTTCCAACTGCTTCAGTTGGTGACGGCTTACCTTAACGCTGTCAAAAGGTTCATCTTGCACGTTACCTACAGACAAAATGTGTGCGCCAATGAAAATGCCCCGCCGTTCAAGGATTTGCTGGCACACAGCCCCGGCAAAGCACAAAGGCAACGTGAGCCTGCCGGAAAAATGCCCGCCTCCACGGATGTCATGAAAGCCGTGGTGCTTGATGGCGGCGGTATAGTCCGCATGGGAAGGCCTGGGGGTGATTTTCAGCCCGGAATAATCTTTGCTTTTGGTATCTTTATTTTCAAATAGGGCGCAAAGGGGTGCGCCGCATGTAACGTTATCCACCAGCCCGCTGATGACGTTTGGCTGGTCTGTTTCTTTTCTAGCGGTGGAGTAACGGTTTTTTCCCCCCGCACGCCTTTGGAGGAAAGCATTAATTCGCTCAAAATCCAAGGTTTCACCGGCGGGCAGGCCGTCAATCACCACCCCCAGCCCATCTGAATGGGACTGTCCGAAAATTTGTATCCGTACTTTATTCCCCAGCATGGACGACATGGTCTACCACACCTCCCATCAGTTGCAAATCTTCAAAAAAGCCGGGGTAAGACTTGTTCACCGCTTCTGCCCCATGTATGACCACAGGGTTTGCACAGCCGGATGCTGCAATGGCCAAGGCCATTACAATGCGGTGGTCGCCGTAGCCTTGGGCCTCGCCACCGGCCAGCTTTTCCTTGCCCCGGATGATCAGGCCGTCATCGGTCATGGTAATGTCCGCACCAAGGGCGGTTAAGGCATCGTGGGTGGTTTGAATGCGGTTACTTTCCTTTATCTTTAAGCGGCTGCCGTTTATAATGCGGGTTTCCCCTTTGGAAAGGGCTGCCACGGAGGCCAGACAAGGTACCAAGTCCGGGATTTGAGCCACATCTATGGTGATGCCCGTTAATGGGGCTTGCTTTACGGTAAAGGCATCTTGTTGAGCAGTCACGTTAGCACCAAAGGCTTCCAGCAGGGGCACAATGGCTTTGTCTCCTTGGGAAGCATCTGGTCTTAAACCAGTGAGGGTTACATCGCCCCCAACAGCCCCCATGGCCAGCACAAACGCCCCGTTGGACCAATCCCCTTGAATGTCCAGCAATTCCGGTGAAACGTAACACTGGCCACCTTTCACCAGAAAGCCGTTGGCTTCTTTTTCAATGGCAACGCCAAACTGGGCCAGTGTTTCCAGCGTAATGTCCACATAAGGGGCGGATTCCAGCGGGGAAGTGAGCACAATCCGGCTGTCCCCGGCCAGCAAGGGCAGGGCGAACAACAGCCCGGAAATAAACTGGGAGCTTACGTTGCCTTCCATCCGGTATTCCCCTGGCTGTAAAGCGCCGGTCACGGTAAAAGGCATGGCTTCCCCTTGAAAAGTACAGCCTTTTTGCTCCATTTCCCGGCGCAAGGGGGTGAGGGGCCGGGTGGGCAGCTTGCCTTTGCCCGTCATGGTGAACTGTGGAGCAACAGAAGCGGCTACCGGCAGCAAAAACCGGGCGGTGGAGCCGCTTTCGTTGCAGTCCAGCACAAAGGGTTCCCGGCTTTTGTTTGCATCCATGGGTTCCACCAGCAGCCGGATAAGCCCGTTGGCTTCTTCTTGGCGGATGGTGCAGCCCATGGCTTTCAGGCAGTTCATGGTGGCCACAATGTCCTCGGACAATATGTTCAAGGTAATGGTTGTGGCTTTATCTGCCAGACCGGCGGCAATGAGCGCCCGGTGTGCGCAGGATTTAGAGGAAATGGCCCGCAACCGGCCTTTTAAGGGGGAGGGGGTTACTTTCACGGTCATAATACCCCTCCGATCAACGCTTCAAAGGCGTCCATGGCCATAGGCTTTACGTATGCACTGCCGATTTTCCCCGGCAACACCACATGCAGCTTGCTTCCCGCCCGCTTTTTGTCCGACATGGCCATGGCTGCCAGTTCTTGTGCCCCATAGGGGGAAACGGTGGGAAGGTTGTATTTTTCTAAAAGAGCTTTCAGGCGGGGGGCAAAAGGTTCTGCCACCAACCCTTCCTTTTCGGCCGCTTGGGTAATGGCCATCATGCCCATGGCCACTGCCTGGCCGTGGGAAATGGCAAAATCACTTAACGCCTCAATGCCATGGCCCAGGGTGTGACCAAAGTTCAGCAAACGGCGCAGGCCGGTGTCGAACTCGTCCACTTCCACAATGCGGGCTTTAATGGCCACGCACCGGGCGCAGATGTCACTGATATCCTGTGCGCCTGTTTCCAGTGCTTCAAACAGTTCAGCGTCCTGAATGATCCCATATTTAATCACTTCCGCCATGCCATCGGCAAAAACAGAGGGGGGCAGGGTGCTGAAGGTGGCGGTGTCGCAAAACACCCCCAAAGGCTGATGGAATGCACCGGCCAAGTTTTTCCCGGCTTTTAAATCCACCGCTGTTTTGCCCCCAACGGAAGCATCCACGGCTGCCAGCAGGGTGGTAGGCATTTGCACCACCCCCATGCCCCGGCGGTAAATGGCGGCCGTAAAGCCGGTTAAGTCCCCAATAACACCGCCACCCAATGCCACCAGCAAGTCGGTGTTGGTCAGATGTTTCTCTGCCAGAAACTCCAACAGGGCATTGACGGTGTCCATGGTTTTGGACTGTTCACCGCTGGGAATGACGTAAGGGGTAGGCTCAAAACCCATTGCTTGCAGGCTGTCCATGGTTTTTTGGCCGTACAGAGGGAACACGTTGTCATCGCTTACCAGCACAACACGGCAAGGCGCATGTACCTCTTTGAATAATGCCCCTGCATCCAAGTTTTCGCCAATAACCACCTCATAAGATGCGGAAGCGGTTACCCGTACCCGTTGTGGCATCATACACCCATCTCCTTCAATAGCCGGCCTTCTTTTAAAAGGCCTTTCATGCGCTCTGCATCCCCGGTTTCCAGCGCCTGTTTATACAGGTACAGGGCGTGGAGCAGCCGGTTGGTTTCAATGAGCAAGTTCTCTCGGTTTTCAAAGAAAAGTTCTGTCCACATGGTTTCGTTCAGCTTGGCCACCCGGGTTAAATCTTTGTAACTGCCGGCAGACATGCCGGTATGGTTTCGGGCAGTTTCGCTTTTAATGTAGGCGTTGGACACAATGTGGGCCAGCTGGGAGGTATAGGCAATCACCCGGTCGTGGTCTGCGGCAGAGGTGATTTTCACAGAGCCAAACCCAATGGCAAAGAAGAAAGCTTCCAGTTCGTGAAGGGCTTCATGGTCTGTGAAAGGGTCCAGGCACAAAATCATGCTGGCGTTTTGAAACAGCCCTTCTGTGGCGTTTTCAAAGCCGGAACGCTCAATGCCCGCCATGGGGTGGCCGCCGACAAAGCGTACGCCCTGGGCGTGTGCCAAGGGGGAAATTTCGTTGCAAATGTTGGCTTTCACCCCGGCGCAATCCACCACAATGGCAGATTTTTTAAACAGGTGCAGATGATTCTTCACATAATCCATCACGGCGGTAGGGTACAGTGCCACAATGACGATGTCGCACGCTGGCAATGTTTCCTCGGTTAAAGCACCGTCTATGAAAGGCTGGGCTTGTTCCATAACGCTTGGGTCTGTGTCAAAGCCGTATACAGCACTGGCCGCCCCATGGGCTTTAATGGCTTTTAACATGGAGCCCCCAATAAGCCCTAGCCCTGCTAGGCCAATGGTTTTCATAAGCCCTCCACACACGCTCTAACGGCGTTAATGCCATGCATCAGTTCTTTGAACGCATCGGGGGTAATAGATTGTGGGCCGTCACACAGGGCAGCGGAAGGGTTGTTGTGCACTTCAATAATCAGCCCGTCTGCACCGGCTGCTGTGGAAGCCAAAGACATGCTTTTCACATATCTGGAGTAGCCCGTGCTGTGGGATGGGTCTACAATCACCGGTAAGTGGGACAGTTCTTTCAGCACAGGTACAGCGGAGATGTCTAAAGTGTTGCGGGTGGCGGTTTCAAAGGTGCGGATGCCACGTTCGCATAAGATGATGTTTTTGTTGCCGTTGGCCATGATGTATTCGGCGCTCATCAAAAACTCTTGAATGGTGTTGGCCAGCCCTCTTTTAAGCAGAATGGGTTTATCCAGTTTGCCCAGCTCTTTTAAAAGCTGAAAGTTTTGCATGTTTCTGGCCCCAACTTGAATGATGTCTATCTCATCAAATAAAGGCAGCTGGGATAAGTCCATAATTTCGGTTACAATGGGCAAACCGCTTGCTGCTTTGGCTTCTAAGAGCAGTTCAATGCCATGTTCGCCAAGGCCTTGAAAAGCGTAGGGGGAAGTTCTGGGTTTGAAAGCGCCGCCACGCAAAACGGTAGCGCCCAACGCCTTCACATGGTTGGCAATTTGGCAAATTTGTTCCCGAGATTCCACAGAGCAAGGCCCGGCCATCACAGAAAAATGCCCGCCGCCGATTTTAACGCCGCCGGCTTCAACCACGGTGTCCAGGGGATGGAACTTCCGGTTGGCTGCTTTGAATGGCTCTTGAATGCGCTTGACCGATTCCACAATGTCCATGGACGCAATTAAGTCGATGTCCACCATAGAGGTGTCACCCACCAGCCCCACAATGGTGGATTGTTTGCCGGCACTTACATGCAGCTCAATGTCCATGGATTGCAGCCAGTTTTTTAAATTTTCAAATTGATGTGGGTCTACGTTTGGTTTTAAAACAATAATCATAATAAACCTCCAGGTAATGTAATACATTGCAGAATGTAGCAAGGCAACCCCGAAATGCAATGAATGCCTCTTGCAGTTGACTTGCTATAGTACAAAAAAACACCCTGCGGTATACAATCATTCCGCAGGGTGTAATAGTCTTGGACTATGCTTACAGGGCCGTCGCGTTTTCACTGCATACCATAAAAGCTCTATGATTAAAGGTAAAACCATAAAAGCTAAAGTAGTATGGAGTGGTAAATGCGCATGTGTTTGTCATGTTTGGCCTCTCTTGGTGAAAAGGTGCTTTACAAGTAACATTCAAACATATTTTGTCTTATGTGTCAAGTGCTATTTTTCACGGCAAACGCGTGAAGCGTTTGCCGTGTCGATTAAATGCACGGGACGTGCATTTAATCGAGTTATCGGTAGGAAGAAATAAAAAGTTCCCAAGGAAACTTTTCATTTCCTGCAATTTGACGGAAGTAAATTCCGCCAAATTGAATATAGTCTGCGACGCTAAAAGCAAAACATTTGTTTAAGTAGTTTCGGTTTCGGCACGGCAAACAATGGCTGTGGCCACCGGGGTATAGACGGTTTTGTCCATGCGCTTGTCCCAATTGCGAATGAATAAGTAGGAAAGCACAAGCCCAACAATACCAAGGCCGAAAGCAATGCCGTCTCTGGCGGCTGAGGCTCCTAAAGCAGAAGCCAGCCCATAACCAGCCCCAATGCCCACCAGCAAAAATAGCAGGGGAACACCGTACATGAGCATTACCGCCTGAAAAGCCAAACGGGGGTTTAAGTCTACCATTACAATGTCGTTGGTTTGGGCACGGCAAAGGTTTTTAGCCGTTAACACCATTTCGTTCTTTTGCATACCTGCTATGCATGCCCGGCATTTGGCACAGGCTTCTGTGCGTTCTAATAAAATGGTTAGCTCGTCGGCTGTGGCCGAAAGTACCAGTCCTTGTTCTGCCATAAAAATCACCACATATTTCAAAAAATAAGCCTTATTTGTGCATAAACACAAATAAAAAAAGACTCTGCCGAGGCGTGGATTAAGGAATTTTAAAACCTGATTTCCAGGTGGTTGTAGCCCTTTGTTCCTCGTGCTCTGCAATAAATTGCAGCCTGCAACTCCGAAGCAAAGAGGACTATTATCCCATTAATTAACTGTTGGCTCTAAACATTGCAATAACGCGCTCTCGGAAGAAATCTTTTTATGATTCTATTATACACAAAAGATTCAAAAAATCAAGTGTAAAATTTGTATTTTTTATTTTCAAAGCTTCTTATCCGGTAAAGTTTTAGGTGCAATTTTACAGCTTGGTTGCTAAAAGCCCTAGAAAAGCGATAAAGATAACAGTTATAAGGGCTGTTCCTCCAACGACCATCAGCACCGCTAGGGCGGTTTTCAATTCTTTGCTCATCCCTTTGTTGGCAGTGGGCAAAGGGGTAGGAGTGGGCGTGGGCGTGGTGGTTTCCTTGCCTGTTAAAATGTAGTCTGCGCTTACTTTGTAAATCTCACAAAGCTTAATCACATTTTGAATGTCTGGGGTGGCTTGGCCACTTTCCCATTTGGAAATGGCTTGCCGGGAAATGTCCAGCATGTCGGACAATTGTTCTTGGGAAAAGTTTGCGCCTTTTCTAAGCTGTTGCAATCTGTCTGCAAGTTCCATGATTCATCTCAACCTCCGCATTTGTTAGGTATGCATTTAATGAATTGTAGCATAACTGCTGGTTGCATACCAGAAATTTTGCCTGGAACATGCGCAACCAGTGGTTGCAATGGCGCAACCATAGCAATTCTATGCAATTGCCTAGTGGACAACATCCAGGAACTTACGTTATAATATGGGCAAAGTGAGGGATTAGACAGATGAAGCTACAGAAATTATTAAGCCTTGTACGCAAGGCTTGCGACATGTATCAGATGATTGAAGAAGGGGACCGTATTGCCGTGGGCATTTCCGGCGGAAAGGATAGCCTGGCCCTGTTGGTGGCCCTTAGCGAAATGCGCAGGTTTTACCCCAAGCGGTACGAACTGGAGGCCATTACCGTGTCTTTGGGTTTCCCAAATTTTGACACGGGCCGGGTGCAAGAGCTGTGCCGCAGGCTGGGGGTGCGCTATACCGTGGTGGAAACAGAAATTGGCCCCCTGGTGTTCGATATACGCAAAGAACCCAACCCCTGCGCCCTGTGTTCCAAAATGCGCAAAGGGGCGCTGAATACAGAAGCCATGAAGCTGGGCTGCAACAAAATAGCCCTTGGCCACAACAAAGACGACGTATGCCAAAGCTTTTTAATGTCATTATTTTACGAAGGGCGCATCCACACCTTTTCCCCGGTAACCCACTGGGACCGTACAGGCTTGTACGCCATTCGCCCTTTAATGCTAGCCCCGGAACGGGATGTGGCGGGTTTTGCCAAAAGCATGGGGTTGCCCGTTTTAAAAAGCCCCTGCCCAGTGGACGGCCACACCAAGCGGGAAACCATGAAGCAGTTCATTTACGAACAGGAAAAACATTTCGACCATTTTACGGACAAAGTTTTTACCGCCATTTTGCGGTCTAAAATAAACGGATATGGGCAAGGTGATTCCGGTGTCACAAAATTACCATGAAGAAGTGCATAAACAAAACCTCCGGCGGCTTCGGGAAGTGATGAAGGTGTTGCCGGCTTTTTTAGATGCCTTTTTCCGGGGCATTGCAGACACAAAGGCCAGCAGTACCCGGCTGGTGTATGCCATGGATTTAAAGTTGTTTTTTACTTATTTAACAGAGGAACTACAGGAATTTTCTGGGTTAACCTTGCAAACCTTTACCCTGGAGCATTTTAAAATGGTGACAGCCGACCACATCGAGCGGTTCATGGCCTATATCGACGACTATACCACAACGGTGAAGGGTAGGGAAATGTCCTACCAGAATACTGCGCTGGGTAAAACCCCAAAACTGGCGGCGGTGCGCACCATGTTTGCTTATTATTATAAGAAGCAATACATTCAAGCCAACCCCGCTGCTTTGGTGGACTTTCCAAAGGTACACCAAAAAGCCATCATCCACTTAGAAGTGGACGAAATTGCTCGGCTGCTGGACGAAGTGGAAAGTGGGGAAAAGCTTACCGGCCGCCAGCCAAACTACCACCAGTTGACCAAAAAGCGGGACTTGGCGCTGATGACGCTGCTATTAGGCACAGGAATGCGTATCTCCGAATGCGTGGGCGTAAACCTGGACCATTTAGATTTTAACAAAAATGCTGTGAAAGTCACCCGCAAAGGCGGGGATGAGTCTGTGCTCTATTTCAGCCAGGAAGTGGCCGACGCCTTGGAAAGCTATGTGGCCCAGCGGCAGGAAATGTTGCCGGTGCCCGGCCATGAAGATGCTTTGTTTTTGTCTATCCAGCGGAAGCGGCTGGGGGTGAAGTCCATTCAGGTGATGGTGAAAAAATACGCAAGGCTAGTCACCACCATGAAGAAAATCACCCCTCACAAGTTGCGTTCCACCTTCGGCACCGCCCTGTATAATGAAACCAACGACATTTATTTGGTGGCGGAAGTATTAGGCCATGCAGACATTAACACCACCAAGAAGCATTACGCCCATATGTCTGAGGAACGGCGCAGAAGAGCGGCCGGGGCAGTGAAGCTTCGGCAGGATTAACCGTTCTCATTTTAAAGAGAGTGCAGCATCATTTGCAGCAAGTGTAAGTCACTCATTTTTTCGGCGATATGTCTGGTGAACTTTTTTTCTGTGGCATGGTCCTGGGTTTCATCTAAAGATGCGGCCAGTTCTTTCAGCATTTGGCTTTCCTCGGTAATGGCCAGCCGCAGTCCTTCCCGGAAACGTACCCTGTTGTTTATTTTCGACTCTTCCGGTTCCCAGTTGCCTTCGCTGCTTACCGCCTGATGCATGGCATGGAAGGAGTTTTTTCTTTTTGAACAGCCTTTGCTAATGCCCTCCAGCATGTTGTAGTAAGTATCGTAGGGGGCAATTCTGGCCAGATGTTGATAGAACAGAGCGCCATTGCGTTCGTTTTGGGCAAAGTTTTTAAGCTGGTCGGAAGATGCCCCGGTGTTGCCAGCCAAGGGAGCGCTTGGGGCAGCCATGGGCGTGGGCATAGGTATAGCGTTACCCGGGGCAGATGGCCCGGCAGTGGGTATGGGCGGAATGCTGCCCATGTCTACGGCGGGCATGGATAGGCCTTCACTTGGTGGGGCAGGGGAAGTGGGAGGCAAACCCGCTTGAATTTGGCGTAAAGTTTCAGGACTAATGGGCTGCATGGTCACACCGTCGGGAAGAGGCGTGTTAAAAAGGTTTTGCTGGGGCTGATTCGGGCTTTGGGGGGCAAAGCCACCCTGCTGACCCTGCCCCCCAGAAGGTTGCATCATAGGCATTTGTTGGCCCTGCCCAGCGGAAGGCTGCATCATAGGCATTTGCTGGCCGTGTCCGGCAGGGGGCTGCATGAAATTTTGCGGCTGTTGCCCGCCAAAGGCCGCTTGCTGTTGCCCACCAAAGCCCATGGGATGTTGCCCGGGGTAGGAAGCTTGCTGTTGTTGCCCAAAAAAGGGCAATAATCCTTGCCGTTGGAAACCTTGATTAAAGCCATTGGGCCAAGCACCGCCCCGCCGGTTGCCGGCAAAGGGCTGGGCGTTTGCATTGGGGCCGCTATAATTTTGTTGCCTGTTCCAGAAAGCCATCGTGACACCTCGAAACTTTTTATTTCATTTTATTCACCCATACAAGTTGTGTGAACGGCGTATAAAACTGTTGAGGTTACAACCAAACTATGCTATGATACTCGGGTGCATTTTATTGGAGTGAACCAAGCCAAGGAGGATTTTGTAAAATACATGAACAGACAACAAAAAATCCGAAATTTTTGTATCATTGCCCATATCGACCATGGCAAGTCTACGTTGGCAGACCGGCTGATTCAAAAGTCTGGCCTGCTGACAGAGCGGGAAATGCAGGAACAGGTGCTGGACAACATGGACCTGGAAAGAGAGCGTGGCATTACCATCAAAGCACAGGCTGTGCGCCTGGTGCATAAGGCTGCCGATGGCGAGGAATATATTTTAAACTTAATCGACACCCCCGGCCATGTGGACTTCAACTACGAGGTATCCCGGAGTATTGCCGCCTGTGAAGGGGCTATTCTGGTGGTGGATGCCGCCCAAGGGGTAGAAGCCCAAACGTTGGCCAACGTGTACATGGCCATTGACCATAACCTGGACATTGTGCCGGCAATTAATAAAATAGACCTACCCAGTGCCAACCCGGCAAATGCGGTGAAGGAAATTGAGGACATCATTGGCATTGTGGCCGAGGATGCCCCCCAAATTTCTGCCAAAGCAGACATTAATATTCACCAGGTATTTGATCGCATTGTGTCGGACATTCGCTGCCCCGGCGGGGACGAAGATGCCCCGTTAAAGGCCATGATTTTTGACTCTTTCTATGATGCTTACCGGGGTGTCATTGTGTTCATGCGGGTGGTAGACGGCAGCGTGAAAAAAGGGGACACCGTGTTGTTCATGGCCACTGGGGCCAAGTTCGACGTGGTGGAAGTGGGTATTTTCGCCCCAGGCCGCTTTGTGCCCTGCGACGAGCTTCGGGCTGGTGAAGTAGGTTATTTACAAGCCAGCATTAAAAACGTGCAGGACACGAAGATTGGTGATACAGTCACACTGGCCAACAACCCCACCAAAGAGCCTTTTGAAGGGTATAAAGCCGTTACCAGCATGGTGTATTGCGGCATTTTCCCGGCGGACGGTTCCAAGTATCAAGATGTGCGGGAAGCGCTGGAAAAGTTGACGCTGAATGATGCCGCCCTGCAATATGAGCCGGAAACTTCCGTGGCTCTTGGGTTTGGCTTCCGGTGCGGCTTTTTAGGGCTTTTGCATCTGGAAATTGTGCAGGAACGGCTGGAACGAGAGTATAACCTAGACCTGGTCACCACCGCACCCAGCGTTATTTATAAAGTGTATTTAACCGACGATACAGTCATTGATTTGTCCAACCCTAACGATTTACCAGACCCCACCAAGATTGTTAAAATGGAAGAGCCTATGGTGCGCGCGGAAATTATTTTGCCATCCTCCTACATTGGGGCCATCATGGAACTGTGCCAGCAACGGCGTGGGGAATATCTGGGAATGGATTACCTGGAAGAAACACGGGCGATGCTGAAATACGAAATGCCTTTGAATGAAATCATTTATGACTTTTTCGATGTGCTTAAATCCCGCAGCCGTGGGTATGCTTCCTTCGACTACGAGTTTTTGGGCTATCAAGAGTCCGACCTGGTGAAGCTGGATATGCTGGTGAACCATGAGCCGGTGGATGCATTGTCCTTCATCGTCCATCGTTCCACCGCCTATGAGCGGGGCCGGAAAATGGCGGAACGGCTGAAAAAAGAAATTCCCCGCCACCTGTTTGAAATTCCCATTCAGGCGGCCGTGGGCAACAAAATCATCGCCAGAGAAACGGTGAGCGCTGTGCGCAAAGACGTGCTGGCCAAATGCTACGGCGGTGACATTACCAGAAAGAAAAAGCTGTTAGAGAAACAAAAAGAAGGCAAGAAGCGGATGCGGCAAATCGGCAGTGTAGAAGTGCCCCAGTCTGCCTTCATGAGTGTGTTAAAACTGGATGAGGATTAATGGAAGCTCACATTAAGTTTGGCTTTGTGGCACTGTGTTTGTTGCTGTGCCTGTCCTACGGTAACCATGTGGCTCAAGAAGAAGATGCCCAGTGGCTGCGGTGCGCCATGTTTTGCACTGTAGCCGCCGACTTTGCCTTGCTTATTCTAAACTGGAAGACGCTGGGGGTGGCATTTTTTGGGGCTGTGCAGTTGTGCTACGGGAAACGGTATCATGGCCGGTGGCTGCCTCAATGGCCTATTGGGTTAAAGGTGGCAGCTGTTGTTATTGTTGTGCTGGTTGCTGGCCGGTTTTCCTTGCTGTATGGGTTATCCGCAGGTTACGCCATGCTTTTTGCCCATAATCTTTACAGGGTGTTTCAGTATGCCCATGAAAAAACCATGCCCGCCATCAACCATTTGCTGTGTTGTGTGGGCATGGTTTTGTTTGCTTTGTGCGACATCAACGTGGCGCTGTACAACGTCCTCGGCTACAAAACGGCTTTTGTGACGTTGGTGTGGGTGTTCTATGCTCCGTCCCAACTGTGCTTGGCATTGAGTGGAAAGCGCTTTAGCCGGTAAAGTAGAAAGCTATTCAAGCAATTGTTTTTTCAAATCTTCCACATCGGTGATAAAATCTGGCTCTACGCCAATCACATCCAGTAAATCATATAACTCAAAGGTGTGTTCACGGTATTTTTGGGCACATACCATGTTCATGGTTATGGGCATGATGGTTCCTGAATATATTTGTTCGTCATAGGCTTCGTTGAATTCGTCTCCAAAGGCATTTGAATTTTCCACCAAACCAGCCACATTGGCATACACATTCACGAAAGTGAGGTATGCGTCCCGGGAAGCGATCGTCGTTTCTTTGGGGTAACTTATAGAAGGGTGGGCTTTGGCAATCAGCAGGTCATAAGCATGAAGCATTTCTTCCTGCCAAAAGGTTTTGTAAAGGGCCGTATCCCTTTTGATTGCTAACGTTGTGCTGCCTTTCCAGCCATAGGTGTTAAAGGTGTTATCAATGGGGTTATTTGCTTTTAAACAATCGCTAACGTTTTCATAGATTAATTCTGTTACTTCTGTAGATGCAACCGGTGTTGGGGTGGCTGCTTCAACCACCGTTTCCATTGGGATTGAGCCAAGGAAAAAGTACACATTGAATAGGATGCTTACTGTGCATATTACAGCAATGGCGGTGGATGGTTTTTTCAAAATGGACACCTTCTTTAGGTATAATTATTGACTTAGGCTGCTTGCCCATAACAGCATTATAGGGAATGGGTCGCTGAGGATTGAAAGATATAAACAAGTTTTTAGAAACCTTCGGATGCGTTTGTTAACATCTTTTTTAGAGAAATGTACATAAGCTTTATAGATAATGTTACCCAAAATGCCGAAAGAATTGATGGCGATTAGGTAGTTGCCATAAGCATCCGGCGATATATTGATAAATAAAATAAAAACAATCCAGGAGACGGGTAGGCCAATGATGAACATGACAATCAGCCTTAATACCTGTTTGGCACGATGGTTTGTCACTATAAAACTGACAATAAATAAAATACCGCTAAATCCCAAAAGGAACAGCATGAAACCGGCAAAAAATACTACGCCCATATGGCCACCACCTCCAGTTTAAAATAGTTTAAACATTGGCTACTGTGTACCGCAAAATGGTTTTCAATTTATCCCGTTCCACTTTTCTGGCATCGGAGAGGTAGATTTCTCTGTGGGTGTCTGCATTGCGCTCAAGGCTGTTTTCAGCTAGAAGTTGCTGCATAAGCCCAAAGCTTTGGGGTTCGTTATCATAATCCCCCACGTGCATCATTTGAACAGACAAGCCATCTGCCATTTCACAAAAGAATGCCTGGTCTAATAGGGGATGAGGCTTCTTCTTTTTTGTGGCTTCCAGTGCCCGTTGGGCCACTTCTTCCGTAACAAAATCTGGCTGTCTTATCATGATGGTGTAAGCGTAGCTGTTTTTGTCTGCCACATTACAAGCCTCCCATACGCCTTCAAGGGGGTATACGGTGTATTCAAAGTAGCCGTCTGGGGTGAAGCCAGACTTTGGCATCATTCTAACGGCATAGGACAGGGCATAAAGCACCCCAATCCGCTCAGCAAAATCTTCGTCATTGGGGTTTCCTTGACCTTTGATGGCAAAAAACTTCTGGTTAGGAACGGTAATGATTTCAGGTTGCTGTTTGGGGTTGTAAAGTTCTTTTTCGTGTTTTTTCCATTCGTGCTTCATGTAAAACGCTCCTTGTGTTATGATTTTGTTGGGCTGTATGGTTGTTTTGTATTAGGGAGTGTTCCCACAAGCTAACGACAATCTTTTCGGCTGAATTTGCGCCCTTCGTTGTCAGCTGTGCTAGCCATAATTTCCGATTATGCCGTCGCACAGCTTTCTAGAATGGCGGAAATTCAGACTCGAAAATATTGCCATTCCATTAGTGGGAACACACCCTAAACCGTTACTTCAATTTGGTTTCTCTCAATGTCTACGATGCAGCTTTCATAGTAGCCGTCACCGGTGGTTCTGGGGCCGCTCACCACTTCATACCCATCGGCCTGAAGTGTGGCTGTCAGTGCGTTTACCTGCGCTTGGCTGCCCACGCTAAAGGCAATATGGGCAAAACCCGTTCTGGCAAGGGGTTTGTCCATATCATACATGTGCGGCTTGGTCATGATTTCCAAACGTGTTGCATCATCAAAGGTTAAAAAGTAAGACTTAAAACCCGTGTTTTTATTGTGATAACCATCATTGGACTGTGCGCCAAAATAATGCTGGAAAAAATGTTTGGCTTTTTCCAAATCATTCACGTACATGGCAACATGCTCAATTTTCATAATAAAACCTCCCTACCAGCGTTTTGTATTATATGCACAGAAAATTTTATCATAGTTTGCCCAGGCATTCAATGCCATCACGGCAAAACAACTTGCGCCAACACTTCCGCCAAAGGCGCCACGGCGTTGCGGGCTTCTTCCTCTGTATTGGTTTGGGCGCCTACTTCAACCAGCAGGGATTTCGGGCGCATGTGCAAGCTGTAACGATACGCATTGATGTAAACCTTGCGGGAGAAGCCAGGGTACAGGCTGTTGGCGGCCAACTGCATGTTAAAACTAAAGGCCAGATTGTCCTTTAAATTGGGGTTTGGCAGGCTGCTGATGTTTTCCAGCGTCCCTTCGTTGTAAAGCTTGCTGATGCCGTTTACAAACATAATTTGTGCAGTATCTTTGCCGTTGATGGTGGTGGCCAGTTTGGTGTTGTCCGGTACCCCGTCCCGGTGCAAGTCGATAACCACTTGAATGGAGGGGTTCTCCTTCAATATTTTAGAAATGACAGGCTCCATCCGTTCGTAAGCCCCCATCACTTGATATTTGCCGTTCACCACATCAAAATTGCCCACTTGGTGCATGGTTTCAATGCCGTATTGTTCCTCCAATGTTTTGCACAACAGTTCCCCTACGCCCACCACGCCCTGGTCCTTCCCTTTGCTGTCGGCGTACATTTCGCTGGAATGGGTGTGGAAGACCAACACCTTGGGGCCTTTGGACGTATTGTTAATGGTTAAATCGGTTTTTAAAAAGTTGTCTATGTTAAAAAGGTCAACCGTTAAGTCTGTCCGGTTGTCCACGGCGTAGAATTTGTTTTTAAGCTGGGTGATGTCCCGCAAGGCATCCACATCATCAATGGTGAAGTGTTCCTTGTTAAAGTGGTTGTATATTTGGGACTTGTCCGTTTCAGGTTGAAAGATAACATCCTGCAAGCCAATAATATCCGATTGCGCATCCACGGCTACGGCTTCCACCGGCTGGATGTTTTGCGAAGGGTTTTGGTTCACCACACCACCGGCAGCGTATACGGAGGTGACCAAGGTGTCGTCGTTATCGGGCAGTAGCACAAATAAAGATTTTACGCTGCTTTCCAGGTCGTAGCCCGGCAGTGTTTCATATAAGCAGAACTGTGCCAGCAACACGTCTTTGTTGTATGTAAAAAGCACAGCCAGCACCACCAATGAAAGCAGTAGCCCCTGTGCCGCTTTGTGCAAGTAATATTCCACCCTGTTTTTGCGCATAAGTATATTAGCCCCCTCCTAGAACGTGTTTGAAAAATCATTTTACCCATTGGTAACGAGTTTTCAACACTGCCCAGTTCAATTAAATATATTCAATATTGGGCTGGCCTATGCCTGCATAATGCCATTGCGAAAATCGCAACACTAACGCTTGCAACATGCGCGCATTGCATGTAAAATGATAGAAATGGGGGTTGTGTGCAATGACTTACGGTTTATTAGGGGTAATTCTTGCCCTGTGTGCAACGGGTTTAGGTTCATATATGGTGTTGAAAAAGAAGCGGGAAGCCATGCAGTCTAGCTGGCAACTGCTTAAAGCCCATGTAGACGATGTTTTAGGCTTGCTGCCGGGTTTGGTTAAGTGCATAAAGGCTGCCGACTACCATGACCCAATGATGATGGATTGCTTTAGAAAAGCCCGAGATGGGGTTAAAAAACAAAAAGCGCAAAAAGCCCCCAAAGACTACTGGGAAGCTTATGCGTTTATGCAAAAGGGAATGAAGCGGCTGTCTGCCGCTAAACCTGAGGCGCTGTTTGCAGGAAACCCTGACTTCGACGCCTTATGGGAAGCAATGCTTAAATACGATGAAAAGATTATATTTGAAAAAGACTTTTTTAATGCCCACGCCACAGCCTATAATCAGCTGGTTACACGCTTGCCTTTTGCAGTGGTGGCGGGCATTGTGAACTATAAAATGAACAGCTATTTTGATGCAGTTTAACCTTTTAAGGTTTTGGCTGTTCCGGCTTGATGCGTAGCAAATCTTTAATGGCGGCGATGTTGGTATGCTTTGCAGCCTCCATGTTCTCCATTTGAATTTGCTCGAAAATTTCTTTTCTGTGCACAGCTATATTTTTGGGGGCCATAATGCCAAGCTTCACTTGCTCCCCTTGAATGCCAATAATGACAACTTCAACATTGTCGCCAATGACAATGGATTCACCTTTTTTGCGTGTTAGGGCCAGCATACAATCACCTACCTTCTGTTATTAAGTTCTTCAAAAATCCGATACCGCACGGAATAATCCTCGTTGGTGGCAATGATTTGCTTACCCAGCCGGCTTAACGTGTTGATGACGATAGGTGCTTTTAAATTCACGCTCATTTGGGTGATGTCCTCGGGAATAACGGCAATGTTATACACCAAAAATTCCTCCCGTATGTATTCCCCAAGGTCGGCAATGTCGTGGGTATTAATCGTCGGGTTGTATTCGGGCAAAACGGCAAACACATTCATTAACACAAAAGCCACGGACGGGTCGTCCAAAGATTGCAACCACCAAAAAACGCCTCGGGTTTCCTCGGGGCTTTCTTCATGGCCATTTTCAAATAAAATGAAAGACTTGCAGTGAAAAAAGCCGGGTATGCCGTCCTGAAACATAATCACTTTGCTTTCATCCACATCAATTTCACCAAAATTTTTTGTTAAATAAATCATACGGTTCCTCCACTTTAAAAACATGTAGGCAGTTTGCCCATGAAGCAAAGCACAGTGCTTGCCGGCCAAAGGCGAACAAGCACTGTCCTGTTGGTTAGCGAATATAGTCGGCCAAAGTCATTTGCATGATGTTGGCACCCACTTTTAATGAAGCCTCGTATGCCATTTTGGCCATGCTCAGCTGGATGCCGGCTTCCACCATGTCTGTGTCTTGGGCATCGGACAAAAGCTCTTTATAGTTGGTAAGGTCGCCCTTAAGCCTGGTATCAATAAGGTTAAGCCTGCTCATGCGGCTGCCCAAGTCTGTTTCTCTGGTGGAAATGTTGGCAAAGTGTTTGTCCACCAGCCCCAGCATGTTGTTGAACCGTTCATATAAGGCGGTTTCAATCTCCTGCTTTTCCAGGGTTAATTGTTCCGTTACTGCTGTGTCCGCTTCATCCGGGGTCATGCCTAATGCCAGAAACTTATTTTTCAGCTGGTTTTCATCGGAAAGCTGTACGCTCTTTACAAAGTTGGTAAAGTTGCGCAAATCTGCATACAGTTTATCGGTATATACATCTTTGCCTAAAGTGTTCACGGCAATACGTGTGTTTACGCCAAATTCATACTCCAGCTGCTGGCCGGCCATGGTGTAATTTTTGCCGGTGTCTAAATCGGTACAAGTGAAATATACCATGGGGTTTAAGTCACCGGCACTGAAATTGGTTTTATCATAATTAACGGTTAAGTTAACGGTTTGAATGGCCGTGTAGGCATCTTTGCCCAGCACCAGTTCCCCGGTTTCCGCTATGAAAAACACTTCGTCATCAGCTGGGCTATAGGCATCTGCCAAGCCTGTCGTGCCGTCCACATCCGTTAAGTTTTTGGACACTACGTTAATGGTGGTGCCTGCGGGCCACCCGGTAATGGTGGGCACACCCGTGCCTGTATAGGCCAGCTTTAAGATGTTGGAATCTTGCATGACGGGTTTGGTTACATTGCCGTAAAGGGGGTCTCCCACTTTGGCCAGTGTTTTGGTGGTTTCTACGTTACCGCCGCCAAATTGCTGGGTAATGTTAAAGGAAAAGGTATTATCCGCTTCAAACACAGGGGGTTGGTCTGTTCTGAAGCCGGAAAACAAATACCGCCCGGCATAGGTGCTGTTCATTTCCTTGCCCAGCTGGTCCATGTATTGGGCAATGTTGGTGGCAATGGCGCCACGGTCGTCAAAAATGTTAGAGCCGTTGGCACCTTGCACCAGCAAGGTACGGATGTTATCCATAATTTGGGTAACGTTCATAAAAGATTTATCTGTGCCGGTCATCCAGGAAAGGCCCTGGCTGACGTTGCGTTTATACTGCTCTGTTTCCGACACGTTGGTGCGGAATTTTAAAGCCCTGGCCGCCAGAATGGGGTCGTCGGAGGGCACAGAAATACGCTTGGTGCTGGAAATTTGGTTTTCCAATTTGTCCAAGGTAGACAAGTTCCGTTGCATATTTAAAAGCATTCGATTGGTCATCATAGAATTGGTTATGCGCATTATATCACCTCGTTTGCATTATACGCCCATACGGTTAATGGTGATGTCGTAAATGCTGTCTATTACATTAATCAGCTTGGAAGCGGCCTGGAAAAGCTGTTGATGTTTCACCATCATGGCCATTTCCTCTGATAAATCTACACCAGAAACAGATTTCCGCTGGTTGTCGATGGCTACGGATAAGTCTGTATAACTTTTGTTAAACTTGGCCGCCTGGTTTACATCTATGCCCAGCGCACTGGCAATGCCAATGACATAATCTGCAATCTTGCCTTCGGCAAACATGCCTTTAAAATTCTTTAAGTCAATAAATTGGTTAATGACTTGGTTGGCGCTTTCACCCAGATTGGGGGCGGAAGCAGCGGCCAGCAGGTCTGGGTTTTCCAGCTCTGTGTTAACGGCGAAGTTCAGACCGTTTAAATTGCGGTAGTCTAAAATGGCTGCTGTGTTGGTGCCAAAAGTGAAAAACAAAGTGCCCAGATTTTGGCCGCCATTCACGTTGTTAAAACCGTTCATATGCCCGACAACGCCGGGAATGTTGTTATCGTTTCTGTCCTTGCCCTCATTAATGGCTTTAACGAAAGTACGCACCAGCTCATTCAGCTTATCCATGTAGTGGGGGACACCCTTATAGGATGTGGTTTTACCCACATTGGCTGATGCGATGGTACCTGCGGGGATAGGGGTAGCAGCGGTGTCTATGGTGAACGTGCCGCTCCATGTTCGGGTGTTGGGGTTGTAAGTGCCCACATAGTCCGAATATTTCAGGCTATAGTTTTTATTGTTAATGGTTACGTTGATAAGCCCCGTGCTGTGGTCCATTAAATCGGTGCGCATGGTGGGGTCTAAAGTAAAGCTGATGGTGTTGGGGGGGCCGGCATTCACAGTGACACCGCCCTGGTTGCGCACATAGTAGGCATTGTTGCCGTCCCGTGCGTCTATCAGTCCTTTTAATTCACCTTTCAGCTCTGAACTATAAATATCAAAGAAACCGCCGCCATCGGTAAACATGATGTCGTATAAACCGTTAACATCCATGGGGTTCCGTTTGTCTTGGGAGTTGGGGTAGAGGGTTTTGTCCAGGTCTCTGGCCACAACGGCAATCCCTCTGGCAGAAGCACCCGTTACCAGCTCGCTGCCGTTGATGTAGACGGAAAACACTTTTTTGCTTTTGTTCCGGTCTTCCGGCTCAGGGTACTTGCCCATGGCGTAGTCTTCATCGGTTTCTACTTCCGTGGCTTCAACGTTCACGTACAGGGAAAGCTCGTCAATCAGCCGGGCCCGTTCATCCCGAAGGTCATTGGCTCTGGAGCCGTCCATTTCAAATTTGGTAATCTGGCTGTTTAAGCTGGCAATTTGTTGCCCCAGGCTGTTGATGGTTTGCACCACCGTGCGTACTTCTTCGTTTATATCCCGCTGCTGTTTTTTCAAACTTTCAGCGGTGCTGTTAATAAAGGAAGTAAGGCTTTTTCCGGCTTGAATCACGTTGGTACGGTAGGTGGGGTCTCCGGCGGTTTGAGACAAATCTTGCAGTGTATTAAAAAACGCATTAAACCCGGTGGTAGCACCGGTGGCGGATAATTCTCTAAAAACCCGTTCCACCATGCTCATTTGGGTATATTTCTGCTTGTATTCCCCTAAAACGGCCCGTTCCGTCCAATATTTGGTATCTAAATAAAAATCACGGTATTGGCCAATGCCGTAAATTTCGGCACCGGTACCGATCATGCCTTTGCCGTTGTAGTAGGTGATGGGCCAGCTGGCCCGTTGTTCTGCGTATTGTCTGGAGTAGCCGGGGATTTCGGCGTTGGCCACGTTGTGGGACACCACTTCAAGGTTGCCCCTGGCCACGTAAAGCGCCGATGTAGCGACATTAAATTCAAAAAATGCAGAGCGCATAAAGGTCTTCCTTCCTGCTTACAGCCCTTTGCTTAACGCATCATGGTAATGAGGGTGTCAAACATGGTGGTTAACGTGTTAATCACACGGGCAGAGGCGTTGTAAGCGTGTTGATATTTCAGCATACTGGTCATTTCCTCGTCCAGAGATACCCCGGACAAAGACTGCCGCTTGTTTTCAATTTGGGTAATAAGGGTGTGCTGGGCCGAATTAAAACGCATGGCTTCCTGGGTTTGGTTCCCAATGCTAGAGACCAGTTGTTTGTAAGTGTCATCCACATTCATGGGTTCGGACCCACCGATGGCAATAAACCCGCTTTTCCATTTCTCCATCATGTCCAGCACCAGCCGGGTATCTTCCACATCACCTTGGTTCAAAGAAAACGCCAGCATGTTGTAACCGTCTGTGTTTAACAAATCCGGGTTTACCATCACGTTACCCAAGGTGTAAAGGGAGTAGTGGTTGGTGGGGTCTTCCGGTATTAAATCGTTTCCGTTAAAGCGCTGGTCGTAAGGGGGGTATTTGCGAACAAAAACCTCCATATATTGGCTGTCATCCAAGCCGTAAGGTGCGTTGGGGTCTTTAATGTAATGGCCGGGGTTCCCGGGGTCTTCAATGTAAGGAGACACCGCATCATTAATTAAAGTGATGACGCTGTGTACCAGCGTGTCAAAATCCTTCATCATTTTAGGAACCATGGCGTATTGTACGTTGAAGACTTCCTTTTGGTACTGCTTGTATATTTGCTTTTGCCCGGCTTCATAGGTGTCATAACCCTGGGTATAGGTGTTGTAGGCGGTTTCAAAGCCCGTAGGCAAATTGGTATTGTTTGTAATTCTTGGTGGCCGGGGCGCTGTTGGCGGCGGCGGGTTGGGGGTTGGGTTGGCATTATAGGCTGCATAAGCAGTCTGATAGTTGGCCAAGTCCAGCAAGTATTGGTCGAACTGGGCTTTAAAAGGCGCATTGGCCCAGTCACCACCGGGAAAGGTGGTTCCGTCCGTAGGGTCCGGCGGGTTGGCCCAAAGGGGGCCGGAGGGGCAGGTGGGATTGGTGGCGTAGTTTGCCGGTGCAAACCCTCTGGATACTAAAAGCCCTTTTAAAGAACCTTTGTCTAAACCGTTTTCCGCTGTAATGGGCCCGGCAAAGTCAAAAAGGGTGTAATAGGAATTTGGGGGTGCATCGTACGCCAAAATCTCGGTGGTGCGTCCGCCTGTAAAGACCGGCTCTATAAAAGTGGTGCCAGGAGCACAGTATTTCAAACTGATTTTATTTGGAAGATTGTTCAGCAAAAGATCACGGCCTTCACACATAATGTCTACCGTACCTTTGGGGGTTTCTTTATATTCAATGTTTAAGTAGCCGCTTAATTCATCCAGCAACACATTGCGGGTGTCTCTGAAATCGTTGGCCCGGTCCCCGCTCATTTCAACCTGTGCGATGCGTTGGTTTAAAATGGCAATTTGCTCTACAATTTCATTAATTCGGGTAACACTGGCCCGAATCTGGCCGTCCAAGTTTTTCTGGTATTTTAAGAGCTCGTTATACACAGTATCTGCTTTTTCTAAAAAGGAAACAGCTGTAGAAACAAAATTAGCCCGGGTTTCAAGGCCCGGCTGATACACGCTTAATTCATTCAAAGCATTCCACAGATCGTGAAAGACCGATTGGGCATTATACCGGCTTTGCAGTTCGCCCAAAATGGATTCAATTTCCCGGCCGGTGGTGGCTTTTGAAAGATAAAAGCCGCCTTTGCTGTTCTCCTGGCGGTAAGTGATGTCTATAAAATTGTCCCGTATTTGCTGAATGCGAGCCACATCGGTGCCAAGGCCCACTTGCAGAACGCCATCCGGGTTATGGCCAATGGTCTGATATATGAAATCTTTTTGCAGTACCCGTTGGCGCACATAACCAGGAACCACAGAGTTGGCCATGTTGTGCCCGGTAACACTTAAACCGGATTGGGCCGCTCTTAGGCCGCTGGTGGCCACGGATAAGCTTGACATAATAGACATAAGAAAACCTTCCTTAAAATAAGCATGAATGGTTTTTACTGTTTTGCATCAAACAAGGAAGTGCCGGTGGGGGTGTTGTCATGGTTCCCGCCGTAATGGGGCACATCTGGAGCAGTGGTGCTTCTAATCATGTTCATGGTGAAATCAATGTAGTCCAACGCATGGTTTATGAGCAACCTGTTCTGGTCGTTGGACTGTGCCAACGCCTCTGCCGCCTGGGTCATACGCCCTTTTAGCTCTAGCAAAGGGGTGTGTTCAGGCTGGCCTTCCACCAGCCCTAAAAGGGTGGAAAGGGTAAAAGTAGCCGCATCCTGATTCAGCACATTGGCAATGTCCTGCATTAGAATGAGGCATTTTTTTTCCAAACGCTGGCTGCTTCCCACAATGGTATTTTCTAGTGCAGTTATTTTTTGAAGCGATGGAACATCGTTATTTACAATAACTTCTTTTTTTTCAATAGAAAGAGCAAGCAAATTGTCAACATTTTCTGCTTGCTCTGAAAGCAAAGCTGTCAGCTCGCTTAAAAGCCCTGCCATGCAATAGTCCCCCTGCAGCGTGATGCATCACACCATAAAAAATTTAGCAAGCATTTTTTCTGAAACCAACTCTGTAGAGATGTTGTAAGTGCCTGCTTCTATTTTGGCCTTAATGCTGGCCACCTTTTCCGTGCGCACATCGGGCACGGCAGAAAGGGCTTGCATGACAGATTGAAAATCTTTTGCGGGTGAAGAAATGGCCACCATGTCTTTTTTGCCTTCAGCAGTTTCCTGTTTGCCGTAGCGAACGGGAATGGAAGGGCGGTTTAAAGCCGCAGACACTTCATAAGCGCCATATATGTTTCTCACCTCATTACTCATACAAAACACCTGCCATTACTTTTTACTCTTTGCAAGCTACTCTTTTTTGCAAGCCTGTACGGGGTACAGTTTTTACTTTTCCAACAGTTCAAATTTGTTTTTGAACCTTTCATATTTATTATCGGCAAGTTTGATTGAACTATTAAGCTTTTTTCAAAAAATTAAAATAAAAAGAGCACCGGGTTTAAGCCGATGCTCTCATTTGGAAAAAATTATGCGTTTAATGCGCCGCCCATTTCAAATTCTTGTCTTACTTTCACCATTTCTTCTTCAGGCAGTTTTTCCATGGTGATGCCTGTAAAGCCCATAAAGATGGAAACGAATGGGTTAATAATATTTAAGAAGCAGTAGGGTAAGTATGCCAACGGGCTAACCCCAAGCACCGAGAACATGTAAGCCCCGCAAGAGTTCCATGGGATAAGCGGAGAAGTAAGTGTGCCACAGTCCTCTAAACAACGGGACAGATTTTTAGGAGACAGACCCCGTTTTCTGTATTCGTTTTTATACATTCTACCGGGAATAACAATGGCCAGGTATTGGTCGCCGGTAACCAAGTTCAAGAAGAAACAGGACAAAAGGGTAACGGTAACCAGTGAACCGGTATTTTTCGCAAAAGCCAGTAATGCATCTGCAATAACTTCCAAGCAGCGGGATTTTTCCATCATACCGCCCACAGTCATGGAGCAGAATACAATAGACACAGACCATAACATGCCTTGCATACCGCCGTTGGTAAGCAAATCGTCAACATACAGGTTGCCGGTATCTGCCACATAACCATCGTTGGCCACGCTAACAACAGCGGCAATACAGTCTTGCATAGATTCAAAATAACCAGCCTGGAAAATAAAGAAGAAAAGTGCGCCCAGCAATGTGCCGCCAATAAGGCCAGGCAGTGCGGGAACTTTAAAGACCACCATTAGAATAACTGTAATGGGTGGAATTAACAAGAAAATATTGATATTGAAATTGCTGTTTAACGATACTAAAAGCTCATCAATTTGTGCAAGATCCAGCTCTGATCCGCCATATTTAAAGCCAATAACGGCAAAAATAACAAGCGCAATGATAAGGCTGGGGCCGGTGGTGTACACCATGTGACGGATGTGGTCAAACAAGGTAGAACCTGCGACAGCTGGTGCCAGATTGGTAGTGTCGGATAAAGGGGACATTTTGTCACCGAAATATGCACCGGAAATGATAGCGCCGCATGTGATGGGTGCGGGTATACCAAGACCTAAACCGATGCCTAGAAGGGCAACACCAATGGTGCCGGCTGTTGTCCAGGAACTGCCGGTGGCTAAAGATACGATAGCGCATACCAAGCAGGATACAGCCAGAAAAACAGATGGGTGAATGATTTGCAGGCCGTAGTAAATCATGGCGGGCACAGTGCCGGACAATATCCAAACACCAATGAGTGCACCCACAATAATAAGAATTAAACAAGCTTGCATAGACATATGTATGGCTTCCAGAAACGCATCTTCAAGTTCTTTCCATGTGAAGCCTAAAGAGATACCCACAATACCAGCTACAACGGCGGCCATAACCAATGGCACGTGGGGGCTTTCTTCCAGCATAAGTACAGCGTAGCTTAAGAATACAATGAGTGAAACAACAGGTATCAACGCTACGAGTAAGGTAGGCTTTTTCTTAATCCTTTGTCCCTTTTTTTCTTCCATTTAACACAATCCTCTCTAAAATAAGATTATTTTATTGGAACTGAAAAACGGTAACCAGTAACTGAAAAGCCTCCCTTCCAAATGGTTTATGCGGTTTAATTGTAGAAATTATAACATGCAATCTGGAATTAGTAAAGAATTTTTTAAATTTTGCAACTTGTGATCTGTCCCAAATAAAAACAGTGCAGGCCAGCAGGTTTTTGTGAAAAGCAATTGTGCAGAATCACAATGGAGATGCAGAGCGTTAAGAAAAGCTGGAAATACCTTCGTTAACCTGCTTATAGCAGCCCATGAAAGCAATTGCGTACATCCCCTTGCATATAAAGGGAACCAAACACACAAACAAGGGCGTTTGGGTCTTGGGTGGCTTCTTGCAGCGCCTCTTTTAATTGAAGAAAGGGGGTAGCCAATGGTTCTAGGCACTGCTGTTCTTTACACAAGTTGTTGATGTAAGCAGCCAGGTCTTCTGCGGCCAGGGCACGGGGATTGTTCGGGGTAACGGTGATAAAGCGCTTGGCCAAGGGCAGCACAGCTTGTACCATCTGCGCATAGTCTTTGTCCGAAAGCACGCCCATAACAAAACACCATTTTTTTCCCGGGAAATAAGTTGCAAGCCCACGGCATAAAGTTTCCACTCCCGGCTGGTTATGGGCGCCGTCTATGATGGTTACCGGCTGCTTGCAAACCACTTCAAACCGCCCGGGCCAGCGGGTATTCAGCAGTCCAGCTTCCAAGGCTTCTTGTGTAATGTTCAGTCCTTTTTCCCGCAGCAACTGAACCGCCAATACGGCTAAATATGCGTTTTCTTGCTGGTGGGGGCCTAAGAGGGCAATGGTCAGCCGTTCATAGCCAGGGGCAGAAAAACTTTGGCCGTCCAGGCTATGGGATAACGGAGCAAGCTGGCTGTAATTGGCAATGGTGCATGTGGCGTTCCGTTCCTGGCACAGCTTTTGAAGGACTTCAATGGCATTGGTTGGCTGGGGTGCGGAAAGCACATGGCCTCCTTCTTTAATGATGCCTCCTTTTTCAAAGGCAATGTCTGCAATGGTGTTGCCTAAATATTCCGTGTGGTCCAGCCCCAGGGGGGTGATGACGGCCAAAAGGGGGCAATCAATGATGTTGGTGGCATCCAGCCGCCCGCCAAGGCCAACTTCCAGCACCACCACGTCGCATTTTTCGTGGGCAAAATACAAAAAGCCAAGGGAGGTGACAATTTCGAACTCTGTGGGGTGGTTTTCTCCGTCCGCCACCATGGCATCCACTGCCGCCTTCACCTGGGCTGTGTATGCGGCAATGGCTTCATCCGAAATATGTTGGCCGTTGACTTGTATGCGTTCATTAAAACGCTGAATGTATGGGGAAGTGTACATGCCGGTTTTATACCCTGCCGCCGCCAGAATGTTGCTTAAAAAAGCTACAGTGGAGCCTTTGCCGTTAGTGCCAGCCACGTGGATGAATTGGCATTTTTTTTGTGGGTTGCCTAGTCTGTCCAGCAAAAGCTTCATGTTGTGCAAGCCCAGCTTGCTGCCGAAACGGTTGGTGCTGTGGATGTATGAAAGGGCTTCGGAAATGTTCATAAACCGTGTCAACTCCTGCAATCAAATTTTTGATACATTCTATTACAATCCATCTTTTAATTCAAGTCATAAAAAGAGACAACCCCTCATATACATGAACAAACTACGAAAGAAAAGGGGTGCTGGCATGGGTTTGAAGGAAACACTTTTGCACTACATGCCCGAAGATATTGCCGCAATTTTAGGGGGCATTGCACAGGAGGATTTTGAACAGGCCCAGGAAATTCGTCTGCGGGTGGGCAGGCCGTTGCTGTTTGTGTGCCGGGGTAGGGAGTACGTGCCAGACAGCCGGGGAAACCTGCAAACGGACGTGGCCAAAGGCTTTTGCATCACCCGGGAACACATGCAGCAAACCATGGCCTTGCTGAGCAACCATTCCATGTACGCCTTTGAGGAAGCCCTTAAAAACGGCTACATCACCTTGCCCGGTGGCCATCGGGTGGGGGTGGCTGGGCAAACGGTGACGGAACTGGGCGCAGTGAAGGCCATGAAAAGCTTTAACGCCATCAACATCCGTATTTCCCATGAAATCAAGGGTTGTGGGGACGAAGCGATGGCTATGGCTGTGGATGAAGGAAAATTGCTGCACACCATGATTGTTTCGCCGCCAGGCTGTGGCAAAACCACACTGCTGCGGGACATGGTGCGGCAGTTGAGCAATGGCATTCCCGGTAAAATGCCGGGGCAGTCGGTAGGATTGGTGGACGAACGTTCGGAAATTGCGGGCTGTTACATGGGCCTTCCCCAAAATGACGTGGGGATGCGTACTGATGTGCTGGATGGCTGCCCCAAGGCAGAGGGGATGCTCATGCTGTTACGAAGCATGTCACCAAAGGTTATTGCGGTGGACGAAATTGGCAAAGCCACAGACGTGAACGCCATTGAGGACATCATTAATGCTGGGGTGACACTGCTGTGTACCGTCCACGGCCATAGCCTGGAAGAACTGTATCAAAAGCCGGCACTGCTGCCTTTGTTGGAAAAAAAGATTCTAAAAAGATTCATCCTTTTGGACAAGCCGGGGCGTATGCAGGCGGTTTTTAATGAAGATAAAGTAAATATTCTAAAGAGAAAAGGAGTGGAAGTATCTTATGCTCATTAAGTTTGTAGGCATGGCCATCACCTTTGGGGTCATGGCATTTGCAGGGTTTTATTACGGCAACCTGGACAGCTTTCGTTTGGCAGATTTAATGGCCATGAAGCGGGCGCTGGCTATTCTACGGGCGGAAATTGAATTTGCCCAAACCCCGCTGCCGGAAGCTTTGCTAAACATTAGCCGCAAAGCCCCTAAACCAGTGGGTCACATCTTTTTGCGGCTGGAAGAAGCCTTGCACATCCACCGGGACCAGCCTTTAAGTGCCTTGTGGGAAAAAACGCTGCTGGAATTTGCAGGGCAAACCTACTTTAGCCAGGAAGATACCGGTCAACTGCTGGCTTTTGGCAAAACACTGGGCTACCTGGACAAAGGTATGCAGATTCAAAACATTGACATGGTCACGGCCTATATCACGGAAACCATGGCCGGCCTACAGGAAAGCCGCAAAAAAAGCAGACGGCTTTTCCCCAGCCTTGG
>CAZCQP010000028.1:32981-37507 GCA_964500895.1 uncultured Eubacteriales bacterium
GTGTTTCAAATTGCAGCAGTAGGCATTTTGGTGGCGGTATTAACCCAGGTGTTAAACCAGGCGGGCCGTCAGGAACAAGCCATGATTACGGCACTGGCCGGGCTTATGGTGGTGCTGTTTTGGATTATTACATACATCAGCCAGCTTTTCGACACGGTGAAAACCCTCTTTAACCTTTAAAGGGGGGATTACGCCATGGACATTATCCAACTGGTGGCCATCGGGCTGGTGGCCACTGTTCTGGCCATCACCCTGAAAAACGACGCCCCGGAATTTGCCATGGCCGTCAGCATCATTGGGGGCATTCTGCTGTTTTACATGGTGCTTCCCCAGCTTACGGCCATCATTGAAACCGTAAAAAATATGGCGGCGCAAGTAGACACCCCCATGTCGGCCATTGTCATCATCTTAAAAATTGTGGGGGTGGCGTACATTGCAGAGTTCGGGGCACAGCTTTGCGCCGATGCAGGGCAGGGGGCCATTGCTTCTAAAATTGAAATGGGGGGCAAGGTGCTAATCATGGCCATGTCCATTCCCATTGTGTTTAGCGTTATGGATTTGATTGTGAACATATTGCCTTCATAAGGACTGATACATATGAAAAAATTTGCCAGGGTATTTCTTCTGGTTTGCCTGTGGCTCTTATGTCAGCCAATGGCTGTCCAGGGCCAGACCATGCAGCAAGAACAAACCACATTGCTGGAAGAACAGCTGGACAGCCTGGATTTTTCCCCCATCGAGCAGGCGCTACAAAATAGCCCTATAGGGACAAGCTTTAAAGCACTGGTGGAAAAGGCCCTTACCGGCCAGCTGGATTTATCCCCTCAGGCGTTGCTGGCCGCTTTATTATCAGGTTTGTTTTCGGAAATTACAGCCAACGGCGCCCTCATGGGCAACCTGCTGTTTCTGTGCGTCATCAGTGCGGTGCTGCGTAACCTGACAGAATCCTTCGACAGCAAAGGGGTAGGGGAGCTGGGGTTTTATGTGTGCTATGTGGCCATCATTCTGGTGATGCTGTCCGCTTTCCACACAGCAGTGGTGATGACAGGGGAAACCATTGCGCTCATGGCATCCTTCATGGAAGGTAGCATCCCCCTGGTGCTTACGCTGATGGTGGCCTCCGGCATGGTGGGTGCGCCCTTGGTGTTTAGCCCCACGCTCATATTTGCAGTGACTTTTATCACCACTTTTATCAAAGGATTGCTAACCCCCATGGTCACGCTGGGGGCGTTGATGGAAATTGTCAACTATATTTCGGAAAAAGAAATATTGTCTCATTTTTCCGGGCTGATTAAAAACATCTGCAATTGGTCGCTGAAAATCGTTACCTTCCTGTTTGTGTCCGTGTTGACCCTTCAGCGGTTGACTGCCCCCCTCATCACCAATCTGGTGGCCAAGTCTGCCCGGACAGCAGTGAACGTGGTGCCTGTGGTAGGCAAAATGATTAATGGGGCCTGGGACATGGTGCTCATTTGGGCACAAGCCATTAAAGGTGGTGTACTGGCTGCGTTTGTGGTGACCACAGTCACCTTGTGCGCTGTGCCGGTGTTAAAGCTTTTGGCGCTCATTTTTATCTTTAAAGCCACCGCTGCTATCATTCAGCCGGTGTGTGATGAGCGCATTGTGAAGTGCTTAGGTTCTGTGGGCAGTTATTCGCTGCTGTTGCTGGGGTGTTTGGTGGCGGTAATGGCTATGTTTGTGTCGGCCATGGTGGTGCTGTTATCATTTTAATAATAAATACGGGAGGGCGCTATGATTGCCGTTTTATCTGCATATATTAAAAATATCGGGCTGTTGATGATTTTTATGGCTTTCGTGGGCATGATTGTGCCCAACGGCAGCTTTAAAGGCACTGTGAACGTGGCTTTAGGGTTTTTGCTCATTCTGGCGCTTTTGCAGCCGGTGGTCAGCCTGTTTAGAGGGGAAGCATTAACCTATGATGTGCTCATGCGCACCTTCACTCTGCCAACCCCGGCCGATGAAAGCCTAGGCATACAAACCGACGGTAATTTGCAAAAAGAGCTGCTTAATTTAAGTTATCAGGCCATGGTGCAAAAAGAAACCCAAAGCCTGTTGGCCCATGAAGGCTACGGGGTGCAAGCGCTGGAGGTGACATATGATGAAGAAACCGGGCAAATATACACGCTATCTTTGGCGCTGGAGGAGCAGGCAAAGGATGCTGAAAAAAACGGCTTCATTTACATTGAGCCGGTAACGGTGCGCAGCCCCTTTGTTACCCAGGAAAATGACATGGCAGACATTACGGGCACAAGCCCGGAAATAAAAAATATAAAAAATACCATTTCAGACTTCTATAATGTGCCGGAGGATAATATATATATTACAGTACAAAGGAAAACCCAGGGGAGATGAACGGTATGCTTAATTTTTTAAGAGATGCGGCAGGTAAGCAGGACAAGAAATTGCTAGCGAAGCTGGTCTGTATTTTAGCAGCGGGGCTGGCGCTCATTGTATGCGGCAATACCCTTTTTAAGGAGGATGCCCTTTCCAACGGACAGGAACAAGCCAACGTTCAAGTGGGGCAGCCGGTTACAGACAGTGAGGTTGTACCGGTGGCGGCGATGCCAGACACCGTAAGCTACGAACAGCAGCTTGAAAACCGTTTGAAAAGCATTTACGAAGCGGTAGAAGGTGCGGGGAAAGTATCCGTCATGGTAACGCTGGCTTATGGCAGGGAAATTGTGGTTGCGGAGGATTCGGTGACCCAACAGTCTGTTACCGCAGAAAAAGACGGCCAGGGCGTAAGCCGGGAACAGCAAAACACAAACGCCCAGGGTACCAAAATTATTATTAACGGCCAAAACGGGCAAAGCCAGCCTCTGGTATTGAAAGAGCTGGAGCCGAAAGTGGAGGGCGTCATCATTGTGGCACAGGGGGGAGATAACATTTACATAGCCGAAGCCCTCATTCGGGCGACACAGACTGTTTTAGGCATTGAACCGCATAAAGTTCAAGTATTAAAAATGAAAGCATAAATATAATTTTTTAACAGGGGGAATAAGAGATGACCATGAAAAGAAATCAAGTCATTATTACGGCGTTGGTTGTGATGATTGCAGTGGCTGGGTACTTAAACTATGTGGATGCAAAAAAGACCAACACCAAAACAAAAGTGGCGTTAACCGATACCGGCGAAATTAGTGCGTTGGTGCCCTTTGACGAAGAAGGAATGCTCACCGACAACCTGCTGTACACGCCTGCTGTTGAAATTGGCGAAGCCCTGACCATGGAAGACTCCGGTAACATGATTATGACCGACATGACCGAGATGGCCGACGTGACAGACATGCAAGCCACTGCCGCAGACCAAACCACCAGCCCAGATGCCGGCGAAGCTGTTTTTGTGAACACCATCTCCAGTTCCTCCTACTTTGTGCAGGCAAAGTTGGAAAGAGAGCAAGCCCGTTCCAAACAGAAAGACATCCTTATGGGGCTGATTAACGATACAAAAATTGACCAAGAACAACGGGCCATGTGCGCCGATGCCATGCTGGAAATTCAGAAACGCATTGAGAAGGAAACCGCAGCCGAAGCCATGATTGAAGCCAAAGGTTTCAAAGAAGTGTATGTGCGCATCGACGACAACACGGTGGACGTGGTGGTGAACAAGGACGCTTTAAGTGATGCAGAAATTGCCCAAATTGAAGACATTGTGAAGCGTAAAACTGGCATGAACCCGGAACAAATCCGCATTAGTGCCATTAAAAAACAATAAGGTGAAGGTTAAGGGGCGGATGTGAAATCCGCCCTTTATGTTGTGCTATTGGGAAGATTGCGGGCGACCAATGGCCGCCTCTACAATTGGGGTAATACAAGACGTAGGGGCGGTTCTATATAACCGCCCAAAAATAATGGTGGATTGTTGTAGAATAATGGTGAATTTTGTAAATATTATGGTTTTAATATTGAAACATTCTTTGTATATGTTATAATTCATTAGTCGAAAAAGTGTCAAGCGTAAAATGAGCAACAGATTATAGTGATAATGGGAAGCTGAAGGTTTATCGTAAAGGGAGATTATTTATAGTAGGTTGGTTCGTCTTAGGCGGAAAAGACGAACCTTTCAAATCATTTGCGGAATGTGAGGTATCATATTTATGGCACTTAATCTTGTAGGGTGGAATGTTGTTTTAGATTCTGATAATGCGGATAAATTGTCTGCATTTTATGAAAAATTGCTTGGCTGGACGAGGTTTCCGGGGGAAGAATTTACCGTCTTAGCAAACACAGCACAAGGGGGATTTCCGACGTGGATTACCTTTCAACAAGTGGATGATTATGTTCCACCTGTTTGGCCTGCAACGTTTAATGAACAACAGCAGATGGCACATTTAGACTTTCATGTTGAGAATGTGCAGGAAAGTGTAGAATATGCCCTATCTTGTGGTGCAACCATATCCGATATCCAATGTGATGATGGTTGGCGAGTGATGATAGACCCCGCAGGACATCCTTTCTGCCTATTGCCACCACCGCCTTGGATGAGCGAAGGTTAAGGCTACGAA
>CAZCQP010000029.1:0-37017 GCA_964500895.1 uncultured Eubacteriales bacterium
TCACTGTCGGAATTGACTTCAAAGTCTATCTTCCACTGGCCTTCAATGCGCTTTAAGTGCAGCAGGGATAAGTTCAGGCACCCGTTTTCAAGGCTGCGGCCGGTAGCAGGTCCGTATTGGCTAAAGCCCAGATTGTTGCCCTTATACCGTAACCGGCGGAAGATTTTGTAGTAGTCATCATTCACTTTGTATACAATGATGTTTTCAATGTCTGCTTTTAAATTAGGGAAAGCAGCCGTAAAGTTAATCACCTGCCGCACCAGTTCGTCTGAGGATTCAAACTGGATGCGGTTTTGTTTGTAATACTCCACATTTTCTGTGTAGAAGTCATAAATCATACCAATCATCTTATAATCGTAAATTAAGCCTGTTAATGCACGGATAAACAAGCGGGCGTCTTCCTTGTTGCAAATGTCTTTGTGGTAGACGATTTCCGTCAGTTCATCCACTTTATCCATAAAAGCATCTGATAACATGGGCCATTCCTCCTCTCTATGCTTCTTCCGTGGTGGCGGTTGGTTGCAGGGGTTCCACTGGGTCTGGGGTCAGCGTTTCGTTAATGGCATCGGAGCTTTCAATGACCCATTCGTCAATAATCCGCCAGCGGCCTTCCACTTTTTCCACACGGCATTCACAAATAGACACGCAAACTTTTCCGTCACGCATCAGGGTTTTGCCTGTTGGGGGGCCAAATTTGCTATAGCCTTTGTTCGTGGCGTTAAACCGGGTGGTTTGCCCGAAGCTATAGCCGTTTTCTTCGTCCCCTTCCACAAAAATGTCTACAAACTCGCAAATACGGTCTGGGAAAGACTGCATAAACCCTAATGTACCGGCCACCACGTAATCGGCGCCAACCTTTACGGAGCCGCCGCCCCCATAACAGGTGGTGGCATCGCAGTAGAATTTATGGATGGCTCCCGGGCACTTGTACTGCCAAATCCACCGGGTATAGTTCTCGAAAAGCTCTGCCAGTTCTTCCGGCAGCTCTAAGCGGCATTGCCGGACAAATTCCTCAATTTTACGCCGGGCATCCACTTGATCGGTAATGGACATTTCAATCATGTTCCTGCGCTTCCTTTCTGTATGTAGTTTAACCAAGCACCCGTTGATAGGCGCTGTTGCTGCGCATACTGGCTTCCTTTGCCACCCGCCATTTGCCGTCTACAAACTCAATCCAGCATTCGCACATTTCCAAATCTTCATAAGGCCGGTACGCTTCAGTGCCCCCGGGGCCGTTGGGCCCTATGCCGTCTGTGCCGGAAGCTTCCGCCCATACCACTTGCCCAAAACGGAAACCATCCTGGGGGTTACCCACACAATGAATCTCTTCAAAAATCAGTGTCATGTCTGGGGTGCGGGCCAGTGCTCGCAAGGTGTCCAGCACCACATGGTCGGAGCCTTCCAGGTTGTCGCCCCCGTCCCGCTGTTCTTTTAAGTCATCATAATAGAAGTCGTACACACGGCCCACTTGCTTATGCTTCCAAATGAGCATGGTGTAAGCTTCAAAAAGGGCCGCAATGTCATCGGGGGTTTCAAATTTGCAGTCCCGAATCACTGCTTCATAACGGGCTCTTTCGGCTAAAATTTCATCGGTGGTCATTTCTGTAATTTTCATTGGGCCGCCCCCCCGTCTACGGTTGTTTCCGTACAGGTTGTACGAATGTCATCAATGCTGTACATGGCAAATTCCTTCACAATTTGCCAGCGGCCGTTAATGAACTCCACCGTGGCCATGCTCATGGCAATGCAGGCATCTGTGTTTAAGGCTTTACCTGTGGCGGGGCCGTATATGCTGTAGGTTTTATTGGTGCCGGACATGGCGTAATAACGCCACAGCTTGTAGCTTTCCCCACGTTTTACCGCAAAGGTGTCCCGCATGGTGATTTGCATATCGGGGAATGCGGATGTAAGCTTTAAGGTGTCTTTCATCATGGCATGGGGGCCTTCCAGCAAAAAACCGTTTTCCCGGTAAATTTTCACCTGGTCTGCGTAAATATCATAAATGCTGCCCAGCCATTTGTAGTTAAAAATCAATTCGGTGTAAAGTTTAAAATATTCGGCCAGAGAAGCCTCATCATGCACTTGAAGTGCTTTAATGGCTTCGTCTGTGGCCATCATTTGGTCGTAAATCGCGTCTGCCTTGTACACGGCCATGCTGTGTGCCGCCTTTCATGTTAAAATTATATGCGATAACCCAAAAGCCTTGGTAGGAACAAGGTAAGTTCTGGGATGTATGTAATGAGCAACAGGGCTGCCACCATAATGGCAATCCAGGGCCAGATGGTTTTGTTCAGCACGTCCAGCCTCACTTTGCCAATCATGCTGGCCATAAACAGGTTTGCACCCAAGGGCGGTGTAACAAAACCGATGGCAAGGTTTACAATGGTGATGATACCAAAGTGTACCGGGCTGATGCCCACAGAGGTAACAATGGGCAGCAAAATGGGTGTCATTAAAATAATGGAAGCATTGGTTTCCATGAAGGTGCCCATGAACAGGTACAGCGCATTGATGAACAGCAGCAAGACAACTTTGCTGGAGGTGATGGACAACACCGTATTGGCCACCATGGTGGGTACGTTTGCCAGAGAAAGAATGCTGCCAAACCCGCTGGACATACTGATGATGAACATAACTGGTGCAGCCACCACCAGGGAATGTACGGCCAAGTAAGGCAGCACATTCAGCTTTTGTTCCTTATAAATAAAGCAGCTAACCACCACACCCACCACACAGCCCAACGCCGCAGATTCAGTGGGGGTTACAATACCGGAATAAATACCGCCCAAGATAATGATGGGCACAAGCAACGCCGGAATGGCGTCTATAACGATGCTTAATATTTCTTTACCTGTGTAGACTTTGCGCACTTCCGGCTTATAGCCCCTTTTTTTAGAAGAAAAATAGCAATAGGTGCACAGGGCAGTACCCACCAAAATACCGGCGGGAATACCGGCGGTAAACATAGAGGTAATGGAAACCCCGGCCGTAACCGCATAAACCACCATACAAATGCTGGGGGGAATCATGGTGCCAATGGTGCCGGAGGATGCCACCATGCTGGTAGCATAAGCCCGGTCATAACCGCTGCCTACCATTTCAGGAATCATCAGCATACCGATAGCGGCCACTGTGGCAGAACCGGTGCCGGAAATGGCGGCAAATATCATACAGGCAATGATCGCCACAATGCCAATGCCCCCGGTCATGTTACCGAACGTAATTTTAGCCACATTCACCAAGCGGCGAGAGATGCCCCCTCTTGCCATAATGTCGCCGGCAAAGGTGAACAAGGGGCAGGCCACCAGCAAATAGGAGTTAAAGCCGCCAGTAGCCACTTTTGTAAAGCTGGGCAGAGAAATGGTGCCAAAAAACTCAGAGGTTACTAAAGAAGCGGCCCCTAAGCCAATGGCAATGGGCGCCCCCAACAAAATGAGAGACACAAAAACCAGAAATAATACGGCTAGCATGATTCTGTTCCCCCTTTACGCGGCTTTCTTTTATATTTTTCGGCTTCCTGCAACAGTTCTTCCGTTACGCTTTGCCGCAAATCTTCCTTCACATCCTGGGGATAGCAAAAAGTATCAATGGCGCCGGAGTAATTGCCGTCCAAATCAATAAAAATTTCCCACGAAGCATTGTAGCGCCTTATTTTATAAATTAAATTCTGTACAATGCGCAGGATGGCCAGGCTATAGCCCACCGGCGCAGCCAAAAACATCCAGTTTTCTGTAACATTCATGGTGCTTGCTTTGCTGCCAAGGGCTGCAATTTTAATAGAATTGGTGATAGCCCCCCGTAAGAGTACGATTAGCACAGTGAGAAAAATCACTTGAACCGCAATCAACAAAAATTTGCGCACTTTCATCGGCAATAATTTTGTAACAGCTGTAATGGTGATGTGGGAATTCATACGCACACCGTAGGCAATTCCAATATAGCAGACCCAAACGTACAAGAATCTGGAGACTTCTTCGCCCCACTGCAAGCCGCCGTTAAAAACATTACGCAAGGTGATTTGTAATACGATAAGCCCCAGCATTGCAAAGAAAAGAATGCCCCCCAGCAATGCTTCTAAATTAATATCCAGCCATTTGATTACTTTTTTCATAAGCCCATCTCCTATTTTCAAAGCCAGCAGCCGACCATGAAAGACCGGCTGCCGGACATAAGGATAAACAAATTACTTAGCTTTGTCTTGCTGCTTCAACGTAACCTTGAACCTTGTCGTAAGTTTCTTGCCCGCAAAGTTCAATAATGCCTTTAGAGGTTGCAGGCACCATCAGCGCTTTCATTTCCCCTTTAAATTCATCGGAAGGAACGGTCACTTTCATGCCGTAGTCTGTTTCAAAGGCGGCAACCAAATCGTTCAGCTGTGCTTGGTATGCTTCTTTATGGAATTCATAAGAAACTTTCACTGCATCCCGAACAATTTGTTCATCTGCGTCACTTAACGTATCCAGCCAAGCTGCACTGGCCATTAACATATCCATAGAGAACACGTGATTGGTTAAAGTGAGGTACTTTTGCACTTCAAAGAAGGAGAAGTCGTTAATAGTAGGAATACCGCCTTCTTGGCCGTCAATCAGCTTTTGTTGCATGGAAACGAACAATTCTGCCCAGTCTACAGAGGTAGGCACAGCACCAACGGAAGACCATGCATCTGCTTGAATGGTGGAGTAGCTGCGCAGTGTAAGGCCCTTAAGGTCTGCCATGGAAGCAATTTCTTTTTTGCTGTTGGTCAGTTGTCTAAAACCAAGGGCGTAGGCACACATGCCTTCCATGTTCACTTTGCGCCAAGCTTTGTTAAGGAAATCGCCGCCTTCACCTTCAAGGAAACGGTGGGCATGGGCAAGGTCGTCAAACATGTAATATTGGTCCAAAGTGGCCAGTTCCACCACTTGGGTTTCATATGCAAGTGGGTTGGTGGTCCACATGGCGATGTCGCCTTCTTGAATCATTTCGTATACAGAGGTGTATGTACCCAGCGAGCCGCTGTAATAGATGTCTGCTGTCATTCTACCGTTGGTGTTGTTTTTCAGTGTTTCAGCAAATAATGCCAGCGCCTGGCCAGTGACAGATTTCTCTGTAACGTCAGTGGAAATTTTTAATACCATTTCTTCCCCTTCGGTGGCGCTGCCGCCGCTGGTTTCCACAGCTTCTTCGCTGCTTTCTGCGGCTTCGGCCGGTGCAGGGCTGCTGCTTGCAGCATTTCCGCCACCGCATCCGGTGAAAGCAACTGAAAGTAACATCAGCATTGCAAGCGGTAAAGCAAACTTTTTCATAGTCATATCCTCCTTATTTTATATTGCTATTTACAGCCTCCGCAGGCGGATGGCAGCAGATTCAGCATGGGCCATCATACCTTCTTCGGTAGACTGACGCACCACAATGTTGCCTAAAAGTTCCATGGCTTCCCGGTCTACCCATTGGTGGGTAATCCATTTCACAAAAGCACCCACCCACAAACCACCGGTATAGCGTGCGGCACGGGCTGTAGGCAATGTATGGTTGGTGCCGGAAACTTTGTCTGCAAAAACTTCTGCGGTTTTTTCACCCAAGAAAGCAGAGCCGTAATTTTTAAGTTTGGAAAGTAACATGTGTGGGTAAAGGGTTTGGATTTCAAGATGTTCCGGTGCCCATTCATCGGCCAGCACGCAAGCTTCTTCTAAAGAATCTACCAGGCAAACTTCGCCATGGTTTTTCCAAGACACACCTGCTGTATCGGCAGTGGCTAGAACGGTTAATTGACGTTCTACTTCTTTAATGGTTTCTTCCCCAATGGCCTGAGAGGTGGTGATGAGCATTCCCCGTGCGTTGGGGTCATGTTCCAGCTGGCCTAGAAGGTCTGCGGCCAAAATGTCTGGCTTGGCTGTTTCATCGGCAATAATGAGAATTTCGCTGGGGCCGGCTTGCAGGTCCAGCCCAACAATGCCGTTTACTTGGCGCTTGGCTTCGGTTACCCATTTGTTGCCGGGGCCTACAATTTTATCCACAGGTTTAATGGTTTCTGTGCCGTATGCCATGGCGGCAATGGCTTGCACGCCACCCACGCAATACATTTCATCTACGCCGGATAACTGGGCGGCGTAAAGCACGGCGGGGTGTACTTTGCCGTCTGCACGGGGAGGGGTACAGCCCACAACCCGGGGCACACCGGCAACTTTAGCAGGAATGATGAGCATTTGTGCGGCAGACAAAATGGGATAGCGGCCGCCGGGAATGTAGCAGCCCACAGCGCTTAACGGAACAATGCGGTGGCCCATATGTATGCCGGGGGTAAATTCTTTTTCAAACTCGCTTAAAGATTCTCTTTGGGCAATGGCAAAGCTGCGTACCTGGTTCACGCCAAACTTCATGTCTTCCTTTAAAGTAAGAGGAACCTTTTTTTCTGCCTCGTAAAAATCTTCTTCTGTAATTTTGAGGGCTGATAAGTCCACTTTGTCGAAGGCTTTTGTCATTTCAAACAAAGCCTTGTCGCCGTTGCTGCGGACATTTTGAATCATTTCTGCTACAGATTCTTGCAGGTTTTGTACTTCTTGGGCACTGACAGGCACCGCTTCCTTTAAATACTTGCGCATTTCAACAACCCCTTATTTTTTGATTTGATAATGCCGTACATTTTTTCGATATTGTTCAATATACCATGATTGTTACATTACTGTCAATATATTTTTGACATTATCGAATAAATATTTATATTATTCGGCATTATCAAATGTTTAACTTGAACTTTTTGTTCTGCCATGATATGATAGAAGCATGTCAATCTATATAAAGGCAAGGTAAAAACAATACGCCTTTATCCAGCGTCATGGATGACTTTTAGAAAGGATGATGTGTATGACACCATCAAGCAGTGTTAAAAGCATTCAGTCGGTACAGCGTGCCATCAATATCCTGGAGCTTTTTAACAAACAGGACAACGAGCTTTCACTGGGAGACATTTGCAACGCTACCGGCTTAAAGAAAAGTACCAGCTTTGGCATCTTGCACACACTTCTCATCAACGGCTATTTGGATAAAAACCCAAGCAACGGCAAATATACGCTGGGCCATGCATTGCTGACAAAATCCTCTCTGGACTACTCCTTGCTAAGCAGCCGCCTATCCGAAGTGAGCAAAGAGCATATGTACACGTGTGCTGCCCAGTTTGACTACACGTGCAGTCTGTTTGCCTATTACCGCTTTAAGCTTACTTGCCTTGACGTGCTTACCCCCAACTCGGCTTACGGGGTGTTCTCTACCTTTTCCGGCAAAAGCCTGGCCTTTCATGCCGCTGCTTCCGGTAAGCTGGCTATGGCCCACTGGGACGATGCCGATGTGGAGACGTATGTTGCACACAACGCCCTCACCCCCTACACAGACAAAACCATAACTCAGCCGGAACATCTGCGCCAGGCGTTGCAAGCCATTTATGCCCAGGGTTATGCGGTGGAGGACGATGAGATTCAAATAGGCATTTACTCTGTGGCTGCACCCATTTTTAACGCAGGAGGCATGTTGGTGGGTACATTAAGCCTAACTGGCAGCACGGAAGCTTTGAAAAGGGATACACCCCGCATTATCCCCGCCTTAACATCTGCCACCAAGGCCATTTCGGCCAACTTATAAAAGCATTATTTCATAAAAACAGGAGGCCGAATTATGAACCAACAAGACATTTTGCACGCCGCCGTGGTGAATTTTCGCATTGTGTGGGGCGACAAGGAAGCCAACTTGCGCCGTATTTTAGGCTACATAGAAGCTGCCGCCAAAAGTGGCGTAGACCTTATTGTCTTTCCCGAAATGAGCCTGCAAGGCTATGCAGACGATGCCCTTCACCCCTTGCAAGGGGAAAAAATGCAGGTGACCGAAGCGGAATGTGTGCCTGGCCCTGCTGCCAATGCCATTGCCGCCTTAACCAAACGTTACGGCATGTATGCAGTGTGGGGCATGGCAGAATGTGACCCGCACAACCCCAGCGTGGCCTACAATGCCGCAGCTGTTTGCGGGCCAGAGGGTGTCATAGGCACATACCGTAAAATACACTTGGCCGGCGTGGAGGGCAAGTGGGCCACGCCCGGGGAACAGCCCTTTATGTTTGACACCCCTTGGGGGAAAGTGGGGGTAGGCATTTGTTATGACAACTACCACTTTCCAGAGCTGGCCCGTTTTTATGCTGCCAGTGGCTGCCGGGTGCTGTTAAACCCCACAGCGGTGTGCGCCCTTACCCCGGAATCTTGGGAAAACGGCTACAAACTGTTTTTAAAGTACACCGTTTCCACCAGCGGGGTTTTCATGTTAAGCTCCAACATTGTGGGTAAAGAAGTGTTGGGTCTAGACCATGGTGGAAGCGCCGATGTTGAGCACACGGTTTCCGCTGCCCGGTTTGCCGGGGGAAGCGTCATTCTAGGCCCCGGGGTGAACAAGCAGGAAATCCACCAAACCCATGTGTATGCCGGGGGCTGGGACATGGATGAAAATGGCTTGTTCTCCGCCGTGATAGACCTTTCTTTGGCCGAGCGCAGGCTTTACCAGAAGAACCCTTTAACCCAGCGGGCCGATTACCGGCCGGATCTGTACCAGCAGTGGATGGAGCAGTTAAACAAGTAACAGCATTTTGAAGGGATTGGGAAACTTTTTATTAAAAAAGTTTCCCAAATTTCTTTTTTACTGTAGGCCGTCCGCGTCCAACAGCGCCTGATACACCATATCCGGCTTAACGGCAAAGGGCAAGTTCTTGGTAGACTGGGTGGGCACGCAAGCGGCTTCCGCCACTTTCCGTAATGCTTCTTCATCAGAAGCATCTAGCCCCAGCTGCTTTAACGTTACCGGCAGCCCCACCTTTTGCATAAACCCACGCACCGTCTCCAATTCTTCTTGTGGCGCTTTTTCCAGCACCAGTTGCACCAGCACTCCGAAAGCCACCTTTTCCCCGTGGTACATGCCGTGCGCCCCACCGCTGTGTGCGAAGCTGTCGTTCACGGCATGGGCTGCTGCCAGCCCGCCGCTTTCAAAACCCACACCGCTTAAATAAATGCAGGCTTCCACCACGTTTTCCAATGCGGGAGTCACTTGCCCGGCAGTTACGGCTTCCATGGCGTCCGGGCCGTCTTTTAATAAAATGTCGTAGCACAGTTTAGCCATGGTTAAAGCGGTGTTGGAGCATTGGCCTCTGGCCATGGTTTTGGCACCGGAGGCCGCTACCGCTCTGGCCTCGAACCAAGTGGCCAAGGCATCCCCCATGCCGGCGGCTAGAAGCCGAGGGGGTGCTTGGGCGATGATGCCTGTGTCTACCAGCACCACCTCTGGGTTTTGCTTGGTGAACTGGGCCTTCACCACCACGCCTTCCTCGTTGTAAATCACCGCAATGCCACTGCAAGGGGCATCGTTGGAAGCCACGGTGGGCACAATGACCACCGGCAAGCCTAAGTTGTCTGCCACAGCCTTGGCTGTGTCAATCACCTTGCCGCCGCCTGCCCCAATCACCACGTCACAGCCCGCAGCTTGGCAGACTTCCATGGCTAGGGCAATCTCTGCCTTGGTGCATTCGCCCCCAAACAGGTAGGCAGACAGTTGCTTTTGGGCTTCCATCAAGCTTTGTTCTAAAATTGCGCCCATCCGCGTTTGGGTGTTTGCAGAGCAAATGAGGAAAAAGTGGTTGCCCAGCTTTTTGGTGTGCAAACCCAGGTTGACCAGTTCCCCTTTGCCCTGTATGTATTTTGCTGGAGATTTAATGACAATGGCCATGGTTATACCCCTTTTATGATGCGCTGGCTTCTTCAGCCTGTAACGCTTTAATCTGTGCTGTCAGCTCTGGCAGTATTTTGCAGGCATCCCCCACCAAACCAAAGTCTGCCACCTCAAAAATGGGTGCGCCCGGGTCTTTGTTGATGGCCACAATCAAGTCTGATTCTTCCATCCCCGCCAAGTGCTGAATGGCCCCGGAAATGCCGCAAGCCACATACAGGTTTGGCCGCACGGTTTTCCCGGTTTGCCCCACTTGCCGGTCTTTTTCAACCCAACCCGCATCCACACAAGCACGGGAGGAGGCAATGGTTCCTCCAAGCACCTCTGCCAGTTCTTCCAACAGCTTGAAGTTATCCGGGCAACCCATGCCCCGGCCGCCAGAGATTAACACCTTGGCATCTTGAATATCCATTTTAGTGCTTACCTTTTTAATAACCTCTAAAATTTCAACGTTTTTGCATGCATCCAGCCCCGGTACCGCAAAGGCTTCCACCGTAAAGTCCGGCTGTTCCAAGGGAGTGATGCGCTGCATAACCCCAGGGCGTACCGTAGCCATTTGCGGCCGATGTTCCGGGCACAAAATGGTGGCCATGATGTTGCCCCCAAATGCCGGGCGGGTCATCATCAGGTGGTTGGTGCCTTCCTGAATATCCAGGCCGGTGCAGTCTGCGGTTAAGCCGGTATGCACCCGGGCAGACACCCTGGGCGCTAAATCCCGGCCGATGGCTGTGGCCCCAAACAACACAATTTCTGGCTTGTAATGGTTCACCACTTGGCTTAAAGCTTGGGTGTAAGGTTCGGTCATGTAAGTTTCCAGCGCAGGGTCATCCACCAGAATAACCCGGTTTGCCCCGTAACGGCCCAGGCTTTTTTCAAGGCCATTAAGCTGGTGGCCCAAAAGTACCGCCGTCACTTGGGTATTTAATTGCTTGGCTAAATCCAGCCCTTTGCCCAGCAGCTCAAAGGACACGCCGGTTATGGCGCCGTCCACCTGCTGGATGAATACAAAAACCCCTTTATAATCACTGATGTTCATGTTTGCCCCTCTTTCTGTATAGCGTTACAGTACAAACTTTTCTTGCAGCCTTTCCACCAGCCATTGGGCGGAAGCCTGTTCGTCCAAGGTGACCACGGTGCCTTTGCCCTTCACCGCTTTGGTGAAGGATTTCATCACCCGGGTGGGGGAGCCTTTTAGGCCGATGTTGCCTTCATCTACGGTTAAGTCGGCACGGGTCAGCTGCTTCACTTCTTTTTCCCTGTATGCCCGGAAAATGCCGCCGGGGCTCATGTACCGGGGGGTGGCCAGTTCTGCCAATGCAGTAACCAGGCAAGGCAGCTTGGTTTTAATCTTATGGTAACGGTCTTCGTATTGCCGTTTCACCACCAGGCAGCCGTCTTCTAATGAAAGTTCCTCTGCATAGCTTACATTGGCCAGTCTTAAATGTTCTGCAATTTGGGGGCCTACCTGAGCGGTGTCCCCGTCAATAGCCTGTCTGCCGGTAATAATCAAATCATAGGGCATGGTTTGGATGGCGGCAGCCAGTGTGGAGGAAGTGGCCCATGTATCCGAGCCGCCAAAAGCCCGGTCAGTCACCAAAACGGCTTCATCTGCCCCCATGGCCAACGCTTCTCGTAAAGCTAAATCCGCTTGAGGTGGCCCCATGGAAATGACGGTGACATGGGCGCCGTGGGCGTCTTTTAAACGCAGGGCGGCTTCAATGCCCGCCTTGTCGTCCGGGTTAATGATGCTGGGCACCCCTTCCCGAATGAGGGTGCCGGTGACAGGGTCCAGCCGCACTTCGTTGGTGTCTGGCACCTGCTTGATGCAAACAATAATATTCAAGGTTATACACTCCTTTGGTTGACTATTTCAGCACGGAAGACGCCACCACCATGCGCTGTACCTCGCTGGTGCCTTCGTATATTTCCGTAATCTTGGCATCCCGCATCATGCGCTCCACCGGGTATTCCCGGGTGTAGCCGTAGCCGCCATGCAGCTGCACGCATTTGGTGGTGATGGCCATGGCGGTTTCGGAAGCATACAGTTTTGCCATGGCGGCATCCACAGAAAAACGTTTGCCGGAATCTTTCGCTGCCGCCGCACTGTAAACCAACAACCGGGCGGCTTCTATTCTGGTTTTCATGTCTGCAATCTGGAATTGGGTGTTTTGGAAAGCCGAGATAGACCGGCCAAATTGCCGTCTTTCCTGCACGTATTGCACGGCTTCATCAAAAGCCCCTTGTGCAATGCCTAAGGCCTGGGCCGCAATGCCGATGCGCCCGCCGTCCAGCGTTTGCATGGCGTAACCAAAGCCTTTTTCTTCTTTGCCCAGCAAGTTTTCCTTGGGCACGATACAGTTTTGGAACACCAGTTCACAGGTAGAAGAACCCCGAATGCCCATTTTCAGTTCCTTTTTGCCAATGGAAAAGCCCGGGAAGCCTTTTTCCACAATAAAGGCAGAAATGCCCTTCACGCCCTTGGACTTATCCGTCATGGCCATAATGATGAAGGTGTCTGCCACACCCCCGTTGGTGATGAAAATTTTACTGCCGTTTAAAACGTAGTGGTCACCTTCCAGCACCGCTTTGGTCTGCTGGCCGGAGGCATCCGTTCCGGCGTTGGGTTCTGTTAAGCCGAAAGCGCCTAAAGTTTTGCCTTGCGCCAAAGGTTTTAAGTATTTTTCTTTTTGCTCTGGTGTGCCCAGCTTTAAAATAGGGTCACAAGCAAGGGACGTATGGGTGGAGACAATAACCCCGGTTGTGCCGCATACCCGAGACAATTCCTCTACGCACATGGCGTAGGTGAGGCTATCGCAGCCTTGCCCGCCCCATTCAGCGGGGATGGGAATGCCTAAAAAGCCGTATTTGGCCATTTTCTCCACGGTTTCTGCGGGAAAGCGCTCTTGTTCGTCCACCTCTTGGGCCAGGGGCTTCACTTCGTTTACGGCGAAGTCTCTAAAAAGCTGCCTGGCCATCTGCTGTTCCTTGCTCAACTCAAAATTCATGCTGTTTCCTCCTCTATATGAAGACCTTTCTACCGATTGCAAAAAGGCTCTGCTTTCCGTTTTTCAACAAATGCAGCCATGGCGTTGTGCTGGTCTTGGGTTTCAAAGCAACCGCCAAACACTTCTGCCTCCAATGCAATGCCATGGTCAATGTCTGTTTGCATCCCCCTGTTTACCGCTGTTTTCACAGCCCGGACAGCAATGGGTGCATTTCTGGCAACCTTTTCAGCCAGCTTCATGGCTTCTTCCATCAGTGTTTCAGCAGGGTATACATGGTTTACTAAACCAATGGCCAGCGCTTCTTCTGCATTTATTTTCTTTGTGGTATACATCAGTTCTTTGGCCAGCCCTTCCCCAATAAGCCGGGGCAAACGTTGGGTACCCCCAAATCCTGGAGGAATGCCTAACGATGCTTCCGGTTGGCCGAAAATGGCATTTTCAGATGCCAGCCGAATGTCGCAGGCCAAAGCCAGCTCACAGCCGCCCCCCAGCGCAAAACCGTTCACGGCTGCAATCACTGGCACGGGCAACAGCTCCAGCTTGCGAAAAACGGCATTACCCCGTTCCCCCCAGCGTACACCGCTTTGTTTATCCAACGCCAGCATAGAGGCAATGTCTGCCCCTGCCACAAAAGCTTTGTTGCCAGCCCCGGTTACAATGATGCACCGGATGTCTTCCTCCTGGGAAATGCCGTCCAGCACCATGTCCAGTTCTTCAATCACCTGTGCGTTTAAAGCGTTTAGTGCCGATGGCCGGTTAATGGTTATGATGCCGATAAACCCTTTTTGTTCAAAGGTTATAAATTCCATATGAACGCCTCCTACAGTGTGGGAAACCGTTTTTTAATTTCAAAGGTTAATGCGTCACGAAAATCCGGGTGGGCGATGGCGGCCAGTGCTTGTGCCCGCTGGCGTAAGGTTTTCCCTTTTAGCTGGGCAATGCCGTATTCTGTGACCACGTAGTTTACATCAAAACGGGAGGTGGTCACCCCGGCTCCTTCGTTTATTAATGGCACAATGCGGGAAATGGTTCCCTTGGATGCGGTTGAAGGCATGGCGATAATGGCCCGGCCACCTTTGCTCATGTTGGCCCCCCGCACAAAGTCCACCTGTCCACCGGCCCCGCTGAACTGGGTAAGCCCCACCGTATCTGCCACCACTTGGCCCATCAGGTCAACTTGCAGGCAGGCGTTAATGGCCACCATGTTGTCGTTTTGGCAAATGATACGGGGGTCGTTCACATAGTCTACCGTGCGGACGGATACGGAAGGATTGTCGTTGACAAAATCGTACAACCGGCGGGTGCCCATAATGAAGGTGGCAATGGTCACGCCGGGGTTAAGGGTTTTGCGGCGGTTGGTGACCACACCGGCTTCCACCAGCTTTACAACCCCGTCTGAAATCATTTCCGAATGGATGCCTAAATCCTTTTTCTCTGTTAAAAAGTGCAGCACCGCATCGGGAATGGCCCCAATGCCCATTTGCAGTGTATCACCGTCTTGAATGAGGGAGGCCACATTTTCACCAATGGCCCGTTCCACTTCTCCAATGGCCGGGGGCTCCATTTCAAAAATCGGCATATCCGCTTCCACAATACAATCCAGCTGGCTTACATGGATAAAGCCGTCACCATATGTACGGGGCATCTGGGGGTTGATGTGGGCAATTTTAATGGTGGATTGCTGGGCGGCGCATTTGGTGTAATCCACCGAAACCCCCATGCTGCAATAGCCGTGGGCATCTGGGGGGGAAAGCTGCAACAAAGCCACATCCGGGGGTAGCACCGTGCGCAAAAGCTCCGGCACTTCCGAAAAATAAACGGGGGTAAAGTCTCCCCGGCCTTCAATAATGGCTTGCCGGGTGGGTGGGCCTACAAACAGGCTGTTGTGGCGAAAGTGCTTTTCCATGCCTGGCTTGCAGTAGTCCGCCGGGCCTTTGGGCACCAGATGGACAATTTCCACATTTTCTACCGCCTGTGCATTGGCCACCATGGCCTGGCTTAACAGCAGAGATTCTCCGGCGGCGTGGGCGGTAACCACCCGGTGGCCGGAACGAATATATTTCACGGCTTCTTCCGCCGTGGTAAGTTTTTGTTGGTACAGGGTTTTCCAATCCATGGGTTCACTCCTCAGTGCGATGTGCCTTGCTTAACATTTGCCGGGCAAAGTCCAGCAGTTCCTGGCTTACCGGGGTACTTTCTACTTCCACCCGTGTAATGTCCGGCAGCACTTGTTGCAATGTTTCTTCAATGGCCAGCCGGGTGGAGGTTTCGGCCCCGGGGCAACCGGCGCACTGGCCCACCATTTGTACAGTCAGCACACCTTGATGATAAGCCACCAGCCGGGCATTGCCCCCGTGGGCCATAAGCATGGGACGAACAGCTTCGTCAAAAACTTTCTGAATGTCTTGCAAAGTCAGGCCGTCCATTTGAAACCTTCCTTCTATTCTTGAATGTTGGCCAGTGCTTTGGCCAATACTTTTTTGGCTTCCAGGTTACCTTGCCGGGCAATCATAATCCGCTGGGCTTGAGGCGAACCGGCCCCGTGCATGGATTCGGTGCGGTAAGCCACCGATGCTGTGCCCAGGCACAGGTTTTCAATGAGCCGGAACAAACGCAGCCGGTTTTCCACAGACACCCCGGGGGCTGCCTGTAAATATTTCTCTATGTATGGCCGCAAATGAGGGTTTTTAAAATCTTTTTCGGAAGGTGCCGTTACCATCAGCCCACCGGCTAAATCTTCTGCCAACCGGGTGATTTCGTATGGGAAGCGGGTAACGTTTTGCTTGCACACATTGGCCAGCAACAGGTCTATGATGTAGCTGCCAGATGCGGTAGGCTGCCCTTCGGCGGAACAAGCAATGCCGCAGCAATACAAGGTTTCATTTAAGTGGGTCATTTCAATCAGCTTATCTTTCACGTGAGAAGCTTTGGCTGCACCGTTGTAGTCGGCAGCCAGGGCAGCGGCCCCAATGAGCACATCACCCACACCAACCTTACAGCCGCCGTAGCTTTGGCGGTGGTAGCCTGCAAAACGTTCCACCAACATGCCGGCAAACTCTGTTTCACCATTTAAGAAGATGCGTGCGTTGGGCACGAAGACGTTGTCAAAGATGGTTAGGGCTTCCACACCGCCGAATTGGGCATTGCCTACGTCGATGTCGCCGCCTTCCAGCTTGCGGGTATCGCAGGATTGGCGGCCGATGATGACCATAATGCCTTTGCTGTCCATGGGTACGGCAAAGGAAATGGCATAGTCTTTGTCATCCGGGCCAATGGCGATGGTGGGCATCACCAGCACCTCATGGGAATTGGTAATGCCGGTTTGGTGTACTTTGGCACCCCGAACCACCACCCCGTCTGGCCGGCGTTCCACCACCCGCAGGAACAAATCTGGGTCTGCTTGTTTGTGGGGGGGCAGGGAACGGTCGCCCTTGGGGTCGGTCATGGCACCGTCTACGGTTAAGTCATTTTGTTGCACATGGGTCATAAATGCTTTAAACTGTGCATGGTAAGGGGTGTTATATTTGGCATCTATTTCATAAGTGGTGCTGTATACGGCGTTAAAGGCATCCATGCCTACGCACCGTTGAAAGCAGGAGGCTGTCTTTTGCCCAAGCAGCCGCTGCATTTTTACTTTATTAACCAAGTCTTCCGTGCTGTGGTGAATGTGGGTAAAACGGTTGATGGTGTTGCCTGTTAAATGGGAAGTGGTGGTGAGCAGCCCGGCATATGCCGGGTCTTGAGCCAAGTCATACGTCATTTTAACAGCGTTTAGGGAGGGGCGCAGGATGGGGTCATCCACAGGGTTTTCCACCCGGTTCCCAAACATGTAAACCTCCATTTTCAACTTGCGAATGCTTTCAATGTATTGCTCCCCAGTCATCAGGGCCATTGTTGTTGCTCCTTTCTTCTTACGGTTAAGTAGCGTTTACATATACAAAAAGCAAATACTGTGCCAATGCAAAATTAAAAAAATAAAGGGTACAACTTTACTGTTTTGCCGTTTTATGCGTAAAACCCGCTGTTTGTAGGCCCTTATTTTTTGTTAAAAAACAAACGATGCATTCACGCATCGTTTTAAATGCATTTATGCATCGCTCCAAAATTCGACAAAGCAATGTTTTAAACACATAACTAAAGCCCAAGCATCTAATTTGATGTTCTTTTGCATCATACTTTTTTTAGCCTTTTGGCCTAAAACCCCTTCAACCCTGAAAAAACGTTTGATTTTAACATCTTTTATAGCAAACGCTCTTTATTTTTGTGCACAATTTATAAATATATTTTTTTATTGGCCCATCTGTTCTTTGGCACAGCTCTTGCATTAAATTAAGGGCACTAGGAGGCGACACACATGCAATCCAATTTGTTAAAGAAAAAAATAGCAGCCGGTGAAAGCGCCCTGGGTACTTTTGTTAAAATCCACGACCCTCTGGTGGTGGAAGTGCTGGCGTTGGCCGGGTTTGACTTTTTCGTGCTGGATAACGAGCACGTGGCCATGGACTGGAACCAGCTCACCAACATGGTGCGGGCGGCAGAGGCTTTCCACATTACCCCCATTATTCGGGTGAAGGAAAACCAGCAAGTGAATATTTTGCAAGCCCTAGATTTAGGCTTTGCCGGTATTCAAGCCCCCAATGTGGATACCCCCCAGCAAGCCCAGGCTCTTGTTTCCGCTGTGAAGTATGGCCCCTTGGGCAACCGGGGTTTTTCCCCAAGCGTACGGGCCTGCCGCTACGGCACCATGGACATTCCTACTTATATAGAAGCGGCCAACGCCAACACCATGGTCATTTCCCATTGCGAAACCAAAACCTGTGTGGATAACCTGGACGCCATTTTGGCAGTAGAAGGCATTGATGTCATTTTTATTGGCCCCATGGACTTATCCCAATCCTTGGGCTTAACGGGGCAAACGGGCCATCCTGTGGTTAAAGAAACGGTTCAAGATGTGACCCAGCGGGTTTTGGCCAGCGGTAAAGCGGTGGGCACAGTGGCTGCTAATGCCGATGCCGCAAAGGCCCTTATTGCCCAAGGGGTGCAGTATATTTTGCTTGGTGCAGACCAAAGCATGATTTTAAACTGGGGTAAAAGTGCTGTAACGGCCATTAAGGGAGGGAAGTAAGATGAAGGTGTTCTTAACGGAAGCCATTCATGCCGATGCAGTGGCCATGCTGGAACAACACGGCCAGGTGGTGCAGGGCACAACCAAAGACCCGGAAGGCATTGTTGTACAAGCCCAAGGCTGTGATGCCATCTTGGTGCGCTCTGCTGTGATTACGGCAGCCATGATGCAACAACTTCCCGGTTTGAAGGCTGTGGCCAAACACGGCATTGGCGTAGACAATATTGATGTGCAAGGGGCCACAGCGCAGGGCATTCTGGTGCTAAACGCCCCATTTTCCAACGTAAATGCAGTGGCGGAACACGCATTGGCCATGATTCTAGACATATCCAAAAACATGACACTGTTAGACAAAGTGACCCGAGCGGGCGGGTTTGCCAAGCGCACCCAGTATGTGAACGTGGAAGTTTCCGGCAAAACTGTAGGGCTGGTGGGCTTTGGCAAAATTGCAAAGCTGCTGGCTAAAAAACTGGGCTGCATGGATGTGAACATCATCGCTTGCGACCCGGTGGCAGACCCCAAGGAAGCCAAGGATTTGAACGTTACCTTAACCACCTTTGATGAGGTGCTGGCACAATCGGACTTTGTGAGCTTACATACCCCTTTGCTGCCGGAAACCCAACACATGATGAACAAGCAGAGCCTTTCTCAAATGAAGCCTTCCGCTTTCCTTATTAATGTGGCCCGTGGGCCTTTGGTGGATGAAGCCGCCCTTTTAAAGGCACTCACCACCGGGGTGATTGCTGGTGCGGCGCTGGATGTTTTTGACCCAGAGCCACCTTTAGCAGACAATCCCCTTTTCGCCCTGGACAATGTGCTGTTCAGCCCCCACAATGCGGCATTAACAGACAACGCCCTGTTGGCCATGGCTATGGACAGCGCCACGGGCATTGTGGATTACTTAGAGGGCCGCAACCCCCTGTACCCAGTGAACCCGGAAGTGCTTAGAAATCAATAGGAGGAATAGACGTGTCCTATACACAATGCTACACCTTTCAAAACCCAAACGGCATGGAAAAAGTGATACACAAAAATAACTCGGAAATGGCTTATATGGGCTTTAACAGGTTGCTGTTAAACCCAGGCCAAAGCTACAGCTATGAAGTGCAAGGGGAAGAACAAGCCCTGGTGCTGCAACAGGGGGATTTTACAGCCACCGTGGAATATGCAGGGGCCGTGGTGTTAAACGCCGTAAAAGGCAACCGCACAAGCGTGTATGACGAACTGCCCACCGCCTTGTATTTGCCACCGGGCTGCAAAGTAACCATTGCCAGCGAAAGGGGCATGGAAGCCCGTCTGTTTACCGCCTACTGTGAAACAGGCAACGCCCCGTACTTCTGCCCGCCGGAAAACGTAGAGGAAGGGGAACCCGGGGCATACATTTACAAGCGCAAATACCGCTTTATCTTTGGCGCACCGGGCAAACATAACGATCACATCACCAAAAAGCTGATTGTGGGAGAATCTGTGTCTGTACCGGGGGGATGGATTGGCTTTCCTGCGCACCGCCACGACTATGAAACAAGCAGTGAATGTGTGCTGGATGAAATTTTCTCTTATCAAGTCACCGGGCCTAATGATTTCGGTAGCCTAATGTGTGTGGCGTTCGACATGGACGACACAGGCAAAAAGCTGTGGGATGAAATCACCGTGATTGAAAGCAACGACACCGCTGTGGCGTTGCCTACCGGCTACCATTCTACGTTAGCACTGCCTGGTTCCACCGTTTACTTGCTGTGGGGGCTGGCTGGGCCTCAAGCAGAAAAATGCTATCAGGTTCAGTTTGACGAACGCTTCTCATCTTTAGAGGACTGTTTGTACTAATTTTCATAATATTCAATTTCCCTTTGCAGTGGTATGATACTTTCAACCACATGACAACCACATGGGCAAAGGAGAATGGGTATGGATAAGCAAAATAAGAAACACTTTGAACAATTGACCTGGCAGCTTTTGACCTCTGGAGAAATGGAACGCATACTTGATTTTTCCTACGACGGTATATGGATTACAGACGGCAATGGGCAAGTGCTTTACGTGAACAGTGCCAACGAGCGTATGCTGGGTGTGCGCCGGGAAGATGTGCTGGGCAAAATGTCCGAAGAGCTTGTGAGCAGTAGGCTGTTTGAAAGCTCGGCGCCCTTAGAGGTTATTAAGCAAAAAAAGCCGGTTTCCATGATGGGCTATAACTACAAGACCGACAAAAATGTACTCATCACCGGCAACCCTATTTTCGACGACAACGGCAACATTAAATACATCATCACCAACGTGCGGGACGTTTCACAAATTAACGAAATGATGTCCCAAATACAGAAGCAAGACCAAGTGATTGAAGAACAACGGCAGGAAATTAACCGGCTTTTATCTGCCAGCCACCGTTCCAAAGAAAACTGCGGCATTGTGGGCAATTCCAAGCAAACCAAGCAAGTTTTGGAGTTAGCAGAACGGGTGAGCCATTTCGATTCGACCGTGCTGGTTTTGGGGGAATCCGGCGTGGGCAAAGAAGTGGTGGTACGCCATATGGTGCATTTAAGTGACCGGGCAGACAAACCCTTTGTGAAAGTGAACTGCGGGGCTATTCCTGAAAATCTTTTGGAATCGGAGCTATTCGGCTATGAAAAAGGGGCCTTTACCGGAGCCGGGCAAAAAGGAAAGCCTGGCATGTTCGAGCTGGCTAACGGCGGCACCATCTTTTTAGATGAAATTGGGGAGTTGCAGCTGAACCTTCAGGTGAAACTGCTGCGGGTGTTGCAGGAGAAGGAAATACAGCGCATTGGGGGGACCAAGCCTGTAAAGCTAGATGTGCGGGTTATTGCTGCCACCAACCAGGATATGGAGCACATGGTGCTGCAAGGCACCTTTCGCAAAGACTTGTACTACCGGCTGAACGTGGTTTGCATTCAAATTCCGCCGCTGCGGGAACGCCCGGAGGACATTCCATTGCTCATCCGCCACTTTTTAAAGCAATTTAATGCTGTGTATCATGTGAACCGTAGCATCACCCCAGGCGCCCTGCAAGCCTTATCAGACTACCACTGGCCCGGCAACATTCGGGAGCTGCAAAACGTAATTGAAAACTTGGTGGTGATGGCTGCCACAGACACCATCGACACAGACAGCCTGTCCCAGCGGTTTTTTAAAGAAACAGCCGCTGCTTTGCCGGAAACAACGCTGGAGCCGCTAAAAGAGGCGGTTTGCAAGCTGGAAGCCCGGCTCATTACCCAGGCAATGAAACAATATAAAACCACACGCCAGGCCGCACAAGCCTTGGGTGTGGATCAATCCACCATCGTTCGTAAACTGAAAGCGATGAAGCAAACGGAGTGAACCAAGATGGATTTGGCGACAAGCATTGCAACAACCCGTGTTAATCCGGGGGAAGTGGCCATGTTTTGGCTGGGCCAGGCCGGTTTTTTGCTGAAAGATGCACAGGGCCATCAATTTGCCATCGACCCATACCTGACCGATTGCGGGGAGCGTTTAAAAGGCTTTAAGCGGTTATCGCCCAAGCTTTTAGAACCCCAGCATTTGGTACCGGACGTATATTTAACCACCCATTTTCACTTTGACCATTATGACTACGATGCCATTGCCACAGTTTCTGCCAATAGCAAAACCTTGTTTTGCGGCCCACCAACCTGCGTTACCCTGCTGGAGCAGGAGGGCATTGCACCGGAGCGGATTCGCCGGATTACACCGGGGGATGAACTGGTGCATGAAGGCATTCGGGTGACTGCAACCCAGGCAGACCACGGAGACATGGCCCCAGATGCCATTGGGGCGGTTGTTGAAATGGGGGGGCAAAGGATTTATTTTTCTGGGGATACCGCATACCACCCGGAATATGTGGCCATGGTGGCTGCATTAAAGCCGGATGTGGCCGTATTGTCCATTAACGGCACCTTTGGCAATATGGATGCTGAAACCGGCGCCCGTTTCGCCCGAGAGCTGGGTGTGAAAACAGCCATACCCTGCCACTTTTGGACGTTTGCAGAACATCGGGGAGACCCGCTGGTGTTCCGGCAGCTTTTGGAAGCGCCGCCCCATTGCGCCACCCCGGTGTGTATGCGCCAGGGGGAAATGATAGTCATTGCTTAGCTTGTTTGACCTTAGCTTACCTTAGGAGGATAACATGAAAGCCATACGCTTTATGAACCCGGAACACATTGAAGTGTCGGACATTCCCATTCCTGAAATGGGCGATAATGACATTTTAGCCAAAGTGGCCTATGCAGGCTTTTGCGGCACAGATATTGATTTACTCACCGGGGAAATGGTACATATTAAAAACGGTTTCACCACTTATCCACTGGTCCCTGGCCACGAATGGGCGGGGGTTGTGGAAAAGGTGGGCAAGAATGTCACGGCGTTTAAACCCGGAGACAAAGTCACCTCGGACGTAAGCCTGGGTTGCGGGGAATGTGCCTATTGCCGAAAGGGCCGGTACAACCTATGCCCCAACCGCAAGGTGATTGGCTCTTACCGGAACAAACAAGGGGTTTTTGCAGAATATGTAAGCGTTCCCGTGCGCCACGTTTACAAAGTGCCGGATGGCTTAAGCCTGCAACAAGCGGCTTTGGCAGAACCGGCAGGCACGGCGGCTTATGCAGTGAACCGGGCAGGTATTGCCATGGGAGACAACGTGCTGGTCATTGGAGACGGCCCCATCGGCCAGCTGGCTGCTCAGTTGGCGCTGTTAAACGGGGCCGCCAAGGTGGATATGGTGGGCAGCTGGGACGAGAAGCTAGAAATTGCCCAAAGCTGTGGGGTTTCCAATGTGATTAACTACCACCGGGAAGACATTGCCACTCAAGCCAAAGTTTTAACCGGGGGCTTGGGCCCGGACGTGATCATTGAAACTTCTGGGAACAAAACAGCCCTAAACGCTTCCATTCAGGCCTTGCGCCCCGGGGGCAACATCGTCATGGTTAGCTGGTACAGCGGGGTGGAAATCGGCGTACAAATGAACAACGCCATTGCCAAGGACTGCAACTTAATCGGCACACTGGCCAGCCCCAACACCTTTGATGCTGTGCTCACTTACATGGCGGAAGGCAAGCTGAAGGTAGACCCCCTCATCACCCATGTGGAGCCTTTGGAAAACTTCGCCCATGTGGTGGACATGATTAGAGCAAAGAAAGAGTGCCGGATTAAAGTGCTTTTACAGCCATAAAAAAGGAGCGAGCACAATGGAAACCATGACATCCAGGGAACGGGTGATGAAGGCTTTGAATCACCAGCCCACAGACCGTATTCCCATAGATATTGGCGGTATGCACAATTTAACCACCATGCACCGGGATACATACGCTAACCTTAAAAAGTATATGGGCTTGGAGGAAGATGCGGTGCTCACCTCGGCATTGTCCCAGTCCATCCAGCCCACCGCCTTTATGCGGGAGCGGTTTAAAACCGATTGCTACCCCATTTACCTGCCTTTAAAAGAGCACGAAAAGAACCCCACCCAAGAGGCAGACGGTTCCCTTACTTACATGGATGAATGGGGCGTGAAATGGCGCTGTTCCCCCGGCGGGCTGTACTTTGACCCGGTGGGCCACCCCATGACAGACTTTGAGTATGAAGATTTAGAAAGCTACCCATGGCCGGACCCTTACAAAGATTATGGCTATGATGCCCTGGCTGCCCATGCCAAAGACATGTATGAAAACACCGACTATGCACTGGTATTAAACGGCCCTCTGGACGGTGCCACCTATGTGCCGGTGCAACAGCTTTTAGGCTATGAAGAATTTTTTGTACGGCTGATGATTGATGAACCCTTTATTGAATATTGCCTGGACAAAGTGGTGGAGTTTCAAATTGCCCAGCTGGGTATGATTTTTGACAAAATGGGCCAGTACATTCAAGTTGCACGGATGTCTGACGATTTGGGCACCCAAAACGCCCCCATCATGCGGCCAGATGTGTACCGGAAAATCATCAAACCCCGGCAGAAAAAAATTGTAGACTTTATCAAGTCTAAAAAGCCGGACATTAAAATCATTTACCATTGTGACGGGGCTGTGTATCCTTTCATTCCCGACTTTATAGACCTGGGTTTTGATGCCTGGAACCCGGTGCAAGTGACGGCAGACGGCATTGACGACACTGCCCGGCTGAAACGAGAATTTGGGGATAAATTGTGCTTCTGGGGGGCCGGTTGTGACAGCCAGCAGGTCATTGCCCGGAAAACACCAGAGGACATACGGGCAGAAGTGCGCCGCCGCATTAACGACCTGGCTGCAAACGGTGGCTTGGTCTTAGGTTCCATTCACAATTTACAGCGGGATGTTCCCCCGGAAAACATTGTGGCTTTTTACGATGCCCTTTATGAATACGGCGTGGCTTATTACGAAAACGGCGGTAAAGTTTGATTCAAACTAAATATATATAATACGAAAGGAAGAACCAGACATGAAAAAGCAAATAGAATTTAAATTAAACAAAAGAGATTCCCTTTGGTTTCAAGACAATTCCGCAGCGGTGAACGTGGCATACGCCAAAGAAGTTTGTGACCTGGCCATTCTGCCTTTGGGCGCTATTGAACAGCACGGCCCACACTGCCCTTGCGGCAGTGATACTTTCAACGCCATTGGCATTGCTGAAGCGGTAGCCCAAAAATCCGGCGCTATGATTCTGCCTTGCCCCATGTACGGCGCACATCCCCATCATCACTGGGGGATGCCCGGCACCATTCCTTTAACCTTTGAAACACACATTGCCATGATTGTAGACATCATCCGTGGCGCAGCCGTGGCTGGGTACAACAAATTCCTCATCATTTCCGCCCATGGCCAAACCATGTCCATGTTCACCGCTGTACATAAAGTGGGCATTGAAGGCTTTTTCACCCTGGGCAGCACCTGGTACGATTTCTTGCGGGACAACAAAAAAACATTAGACACCTACATGTGGCACGCTGATGAAGCAGAAACTTCTGTAGCGCTGTCTCTGTATCCACAATGGGTACACATGGATTTGGCAGTACCCGGCAAAGGTACCCCACTGGTGAACAGCAAATGGAAAATTGCTCCCGGCCAAGCTGCCGAACCCGGTATGCTGTACCACTTTGAAGGCACCTTCGGCTTGCCCGAAAAAGACGACCTGGACACTGGCGTTATCGGTGACCCCACCCTGGCCAGCAAAGAAAAAGGCGACGAAATTGTGGACCGGGTATCGGATTTATATGCCCAGCTTATTGCTGAAATCATGGAACAACACCCATGCGGCATTAACCCATTAGGGTTCCGCAACCCGTTAGGTTACACCGGTGCAGACCGGTTCCAATACGATGATGACCACGACAGCAGAGGCCGTCGCAAGTAATCATACATTTAAAAGCACAGGGCAAACGCTGCATACGTTTGCCCTGTTTACTAACCAAGGAGGTGTGCCCCTTGAAAGCAGCATTTGTAACAGCAGTAGGGCAGGTGGAAATCCGTGATATTCCAAAGCCCGACATAAAGCCGGATGAAGTGCTTATCCGTGTGAAAACCGCCGGTGTGTGCGGTTCAGATTTACACCTGTTCCACGGCACCCATGCCTTTCGCAAGCCCCCCGCCATATTAGGCCATGAAATGGCTGGGGAAATTGTGGAAGTAGGCAGCCAGGTCACCGGGTACAAAGTGGGGGACCGGGTAACTGTGGAGCCTCAAAAAGGTTGCGGCCATTGCGAAATGTGCAAGCAGGGTGCCATTAACATTTGCGACAACAAAATTGCCCCAGGCACCCCAGCCTGGATTGGCACCTTTGTGGAATACTTCAATGCTCCGGAAAGTGCCTTGCACCGGCTGGACCCCGCCACTTATTATGAGATGGGCACGCTGATTGAGCCATTTGCGGTGGTCATTCACCTGCTGGAGCAAGCCACCGTGAAGGCACGGGACTGCCTGGTCATTTTAGGGGCAGGCACCATTGGGCTGTTAACGTTGGTAGCCGCCAAGGCCATGGGTTTTAAAACCATCATCTGCACAGACACCGCCCCTTACAACCGGGAAATGGCCTTGCAGCTGGGGGCTGCGGCGGCCATTAATCCGCTGGAGGAAGATGTTGCCCAGGTGACCAAAGCCTTAAACGGCGGGCGTGGGGCCGATTTGGCCATTGTGGCCGCCGGTGCGCCCTCTATTTTAGACCAAGCCTGCACCAGTGTGCGCAAAAAAGGGGAAATCGGCATTGTGGCGTCCATTTCCAAGCCGCTGCCCTTCTTCTGCTACCACATTGTGGCCAACGAGCAACGGGTGTACGGCGTTTGGACTTACGAGCACGAAGACTTTGTGAAAGCCGCCCAGATGATTAACAACGGGCTGGATTTAAGCCCTTTTATCACCCACAAGCTGCCACTAGAGCAATCACAACAGGCATTAAACATCCTTAGCGAAAAAAAAGAAAACGTGATTAAAGTGCTGGTCACCATGGCATAAGCCGAAGCGGGATGAAGGGGGAGGCGGCAAATGGACGACAACATTATTTTTTACAGCAACGACAACAATGTGAAACTGGTGGGCCACACGGACTATAACGACTATATTCAAGCCACAGAAAGACGGCAGGAATTGCCAGGGTTTGACCCGGAATACCTGGACATTGTGGACTATATTTTAAAAATTACTTACAACATATGGGAAGACAAGGGCATTGGCATCATCTATGACACGTACCACAACGACATTATTGTGCATCAAGGCCACCAGCGGGCCGTGGGCATCAAAGGGGTTGTATCCGGCACGTTGTCTACCCTTCATGCTTTCCCGGACAGACGGGTCATTGGGGAAGACGTGATCTGGTCCGAAGATAAGCCGGGCGGCTTCTATAGCTCTCACCGGGTGCTGTCTACCGGCACCAACTTGGGGGAGAGTAGCTTTGGCCCGGCTACCGGCAAGGCGATTCACTTTCGCACCATTGCAGACTGTGCCGTGAAGGAAAACCGCATTTATGAGGAATGGCTTGTGCGAGACAATCTATGGATTGTGGAACAATTGGGGTTTGATGCCCACGAACTGGCCAAATCTATGGCTGCGCCAACCCCTGTGCCTGCGGGCTACGGCATGTCTGAAAGCACGGAAGGGTCTGTTTTTCAAACCTTATACCAGGCCAAAGATGATTCTGTGGGGGAAATGATGCTGGCGATGCATCAAGCCATTTTTGCCTGCAAGCGGTTTGACAAAGTGAAGAAGTATTTTGCGGAAAATGCCAACTTGGTTTACATTGGCAATAAGCAGCTGGTAGGGCATGATGAAATTCAAGGGACATTTGTTAGCTTGCTGGCTTCCTTCCCTAACGCCGCCTTTTGCTTAGACCGGGTTACCTGCAACAACCAGCCCGACGACACTTGGCACGTTTCTGTGCGCTGGCGTTTGCGGGGGCTGCATGAGGGCCTTGGCGCATTTGGTCAGCCCAGCGGTAAACCTGTGGAAATTTTGGGGGTTAACCAATATAAGGTGGAAAACGGAAAAATCACCGAAGGCTATATGATTTTTGATGGGTTAAGTGTTTTGCGGCAGATTTATGCCGGATACAAGGCCCCGCAAGCTGTGGAAGAAACACAGTAAAAAGATAGAGCTACTAAACTGGCGCCGCCTGGCTCCCTGTTTCATAAGGGAGCAGGCGTTTTTTTAATATAAAGCCTTGACGAAAAACCACAAAGCGCCTATGACATTCAGAAAGATGTGGACTATCACCAGTTCTCCAAATGAACAAAGGTAAGCGTCCCATCCATATACAAAAGCCGAGCGCAAAGAGAAGCGGAAAAGGAGCGCCAATATGCATTACGGCAAGAAAAGAAAAAAGCGAAACATAAGGGGCGGTAATTAATGGTTATGCCATCAATTATCGGCTCTTTTTTATATAAATTTCCACATAAGACTTGACAGCTAAAAAAGAATATGGTATTGTAATAAAAAACAAACCGTCGGTCGGTATACGAGGAGGTGATTCAGTGGCACGGAAAAACAATCCCAAGCAAACAGTTGAAAATATTTTGTCCGTGTCTGCAAAACTGTTTACAGCAAAAGGGTATGAGCAGACCAGTATGCAAGATATTGTAGAAGCTTTAGGCATGTCTAAAGGTGCAATCTTTCATCATTTTAAGTCTAAGGAAGACATTTTTAATCACGTGGTTAACATGCAAGCAGAGTTTCAGGAAAAAACCATCTGCAATTGGATTGAGGAAATGCAGGGGCTTTCTGCAAAAGAAAAGCTTACTGCACTTCTGGAGAAAAGCCTCTCGGCGTCCCATATGCACACGTTGGACAATGTTATCGCCTCGCAGATAGAAAACCCCCGATTCATTGTTGCCAATATGAAGGATTTGGTGAGCAGAGGCGCTCCCCTCATAGCCAGCATCATGCGGGAGGGCATACAAGACGGCTCTGTTAAAACAGATTTTCCTGATGAATGTGCAGAGGTCTTTTTACTATTATTCAATATTTGGTGTGACCCTGTGTTATTTCAGTGTGATACGGCACGTTTAGTCAAGCGGCTTCAGTTTCTCCAGCAGATGATGGGGATGATGTGTGCAGACTTCATGAGTGAAGAGCTGCTCCAAAAGTATGTAAGTTTTGTTGAAAAATTGTATCAGTGAGTAAGCATCTAAGAGAAAATGGAGGTAGGGGAATGGAAAAGATTATTGATGCAATGTTGGAAAATATTTTTGGTGGCTTGACCATCCAAATAACGGTTATTAACATCATTGTTGGTATTTTATTTATCGTTGGTGGTGTGCATCTATTAACAAAAGCAAAACGATTTACAGGATGGATGTGCATTGCAATTGGGAGCTTGGGTATTTTAACCCGCCTTTTGCTGTTGCTTTTTTAGCAAATAGGGGCAAGAGAACGCAAAAGATAAGGAGATAAATGAAGTGAAAAGTAAGAAGAAAAAGATTATTGTAAGCCTGTGTGTTGTCTTCATCATTTTAGCTGTCGCCATTCCATTTGGTGCCTCCCTTATGATATACAATGACAACTTTGGAAGGCGTTATGAATCCTATGCACCGACGATGCGCAGCACCCAAGAGTTTGAAGGATTAAATGTGCAAAAATACACCTTTACTTCAAATAAAGGTCAGCAGCTTGCAGGGTACACCTATGATAAAGGCATTGAAAACCCTAAAGGACTTATCATCATTGCACATGGTTTCGGTGGCGGCGGCCATAACTGGTATATGGATGTAGCCGATTATCTTGCATCCAATGGCTACATTGTTTTTGCATATGATGCAACAGGCAATGATGAAAGTGAAGGAACATCTGTTCAAGGGCTTCCCCAAGGCATTATAGATTTGGACTATGCCATTCGCTTTATCAAAGACCAAAGTGCATTTGAAGACTTGCCCATCATGTTATTTGGGCATAGTTGGGGTGCATATTCAGCTGGTAGCGTTTTAAATCTTTACCCAGATATAAATGCCGTTGTGATGGTTGTAGGTTTTAATAAGTCTACAAATTTGATACAAGAAGAAGGCAGAAGAATAGCTGGCAGCGCAATTAATGTTTTGGTGCCATATTTGACACTGATTGAGAAAATGAAGTTTGGACCCTATGCTTCGTATAATTGCCTAAATGGATTTCAAGGCTCAACGGCCGGAGTGATGCTTATCCATAGCGCCGATGACCCTGTGGTTTCCATAGAAAACAGTTTTAATGTTTTTTATGATCAATACAAAGACAATGAGCGGTTCACTTTTGTGCAATATGAAGACAGAGGACACAATTATGTTTACTACACGGATGATGCCAGGCAGTATACGGATACATTTAATAAGCAATACGCTGCATATAGAGAATCCTTAGGCGAAACAGTAAGCCCAGCAATGGAACAGGAATACTATAGCCATCATCTGGATAAGCGGCTCATGTTTGAGCTTGATGAGGAACTGATGCAAAAAATTCTTGCATTTTACGATAGCTACGCCCAATAAAGTGGTGATAGGGAGCTGTTTTACATCATGATAGGTAGGATAATATGCGAAAATATAATTTTTTAATCTTTTGCTTTATCATTGAACTTATGCTCATTTTATCTATTGCAATGGCCAATGTTTTAAAAACGCCTTTATTTTATGTTTTTTATACAGGCGTTTATGGCCTGTTATTAAGCACACTGTTGCCAATTGTATATATCTTTAAAACAAAGCAAACTTTTGGCTCACTTGGGGTCAAACAGTTAGGAAAGCGACAAGTGATTGTACTTTTGATTTTTGTGATTTTTTCAATTGCCGGGCAACTTGTGCCTTTGCATTTACAAGCTATAACGGTTCGTTATGATTTGCTTCCTATTTGCATCATGCCACTCATCCTTACAACATTTTTTGAGGAATTTCTATTTAGAGGATTGATGCAAACAAGGTTTGAAGCAATGTATGGAGCCATTCCAGCCATTTTATTATCCGGGTTAATGTTTTCGCTCTATCACATTGGTTACCCCGGATTTCGTACAGCCAGTGATTTGCTTATTTTATGGGCTGTGGGCATCGGGTTTGCTCTATCGTTTAAGCTCGCAAACAATAATGTAATTGTAGCCTATTTGGTGAACTTACCCAACGCATTGGTTACATATATCCTAAAATCTGAACAGTTCCCAACATATGCATTTACAAGTACGTATAATGTCATTGCGGGAGTATGTATTGTTTTGATTGCCGTCATATTATATTACTCAAATCAGTGCATATTAAAAGGGAATGATTGACCCGTAAATCGTGGACAAAGCCAATGAAAGGGTGCCAGCAACAAATGCCGGCACCCTTTTGTGTGTTTAATGTATCTTCTCCTCACTGCCTTTTTGTGTTTTTAAGAAATACATATTTTTCCCTGCACGCTTGGCCATGTATAACGCTTCATCGGCGTTTTGGTATAAATGTTCATAGGTTCTGCCGTCATAAGGGAAGAAGGCAATGCCAATGCTAATGGTGATTTTATGTTCAACCTCACCCACCCGGTAAACCTTGTCAAACTTTTCAATGAACTCGTTGGCTTTGTCTTCTATAAATTGAATGTTTGGAACGTCACGGATGAACAATACAAATTCATCGCCCCCAAACCGGCCCAGAATGTCTGTGGAACGGAACAACGTCCGCATGTCATCCGCAATCTCTTTTAGAACGGTATCACCGTATAAATGTCCAAAACTGTCGTTAATGTTTTTGAAGTTATCCAGGTCTGCGGAAATCATGGCATGTAGGTTACGGTCGCAGGAGGCGGCTAAGATGCTGGACACAAGCCTTTCGGTGGTGGCTTTGTTGTAAAGGCCGGTAAGCACATCCAGGCTTGCCTTCATGCGCAGTTCTGCTGTTTCCCGCTCGTGCTTGTCAATGTTATCCAAAGAGCCAATGGCCTTAAAGGGTTTGCCGTTACGGCCTTTGATAACAACCCCGGATAAGGAGCACCAATGAAAACTGCCGCTAATGTCTTTAATTCTGAACTTTACTTTATCCACATTTTTTCCATTCTGAATGTCTGTAAATATCTGGGCAAACACCGCTGTATCATCCTCATGAATAACCCCGGCGTTAATGGCTTCATTTGGAGAGTTTTTGGTAATGGCTTCCCGGCCGAACAATTCCTTGAAGTTGCTAAGGGAGTTGATCCTGTCTTTTGCAAAATCCCATTCAAAGATAACATTGCCGGACTGCTCTGCCAAAACATGAAAACAACGCGCGTTAAGCAAGGCCGTGTTTCTGGCCGAAACTTGGGTGTAAACGATAAAGCTGCACAACGCCAGCACACACAAAGCCAGAACCAAACCAAGGTTGGCAACCGCCATTTCAATGCCTAAAACCTGCTCTTGCATCACGGTATCGTGGGCAAGGGTAAACATATACCAATCGCTAATACCAATTTTTGTAAAGTTGATGTATGTAATTTCCCCATCGGTGTGCTCAATAAAGTTGGCACTGTCTTGCCCGTTTTCAATCTGTGCTTTAACAACAGGGTAATGTTCCTGATGCTCACAACGCTGCCGAATATAATCAAGAAAATTGTCCCCTTTGTTTAGATGCAAGTTACTAGGGACGTTGGTGATGACGGTTCCATTAGATTGGGCAATAAACATATAGCCGTTATTGTTTAAGAAGGAAAGGTTAAAGAGCTTGTCAAGGTTATCTGTGTCGTAGGTGGCGGAAAGGGAAGCAATCACCTTGCCGTCTTTGTATATTGGAACGGCTAAAACAATGACCACTTTTTCCGGGTTGGCAATGGACTGGGTAGGGCCCACAATCACTTTTTCCCCACCCATAGACCGGATAAAGTATTCCTGGCCGGATACGTTACTGCCCATGATCTTATCATGGGTGATTCGGCTGCCATCTGGAAAATTAACAGACACCCTTAAAAAACCTTTGTTCCGCACCGCATCTGCAAGCATTAAATACACGGTTTCGCTTTGTAAATCCTCCATCCGGGACAAATGGTTGGACATGATAGACAGGGAAGCCAGCTGCTCGTTAAGGTGTGCATGAATGGAAATGATGGTTTGAGAAGATACTTCAGAAAGCTGTGCATATATATTTTCCGTAATTTTTTGATTAAGTTCTTTCGCAAAAATGAAAACATGGAGCACTGCAATAAACATTGTAACGGCAATGACCACCATTAGACCAATATTTTTTCTGCTCAAAAAAACATCCCCCTTGCGTTTTAAAAAAAATGAGAAGTTTTGCAAGTTATATGTTCCAGGGAGATTCAGCGTTTTTGTTCACAATCTCTTTGCGTGGAAAGGGGCACACAGAAAATTGGGTCATTTGACCCACAGTGGCAGTAAATTCCTCTTCCGGCATGGGTTTGGCATAGTAATAACCCTGCACAATGTCACAACCCAGTTCCCGCAAAAGGTCGATATGCTCTTTGGTTTCCACACCCTCTGCAACGGTGTGAATGCCAAGTTCCGCCGCCATTTTCATCACATTCATAATGACAGTTTTTGCCCGGGATACATCTTTGGCCGTGGAAAAGAAGCTGCGGTCAATTTTAATCACATCCACAGGTAAATTTTTAAGCAACCCAAGGGAACTGTACCCTGTACCAAAATCGTCCATGGACAGGGTGAAGCCTTCATTGTGCAGCTTATCTAAAACATCAATTAAAACATCTTCGTTGTGGAACATGGTGCTTTCTGTAAGTTCAATTTCTAAGTAATGACGTGGGGTGCCATGTTTGTCTGCAATGTGGCATAAGGTTTCTACAAACTCGGGGTTTGTAAGGTGGTTACGTGAAAAATTCACAGACACCACAACAGGGGTGATGCCACTTTCAATCCACCCTTTAATGATGCTGCACACCTTATCAAACATAAACATATCCAGCCTGGTGATAAACCCGTTTTGTTCAAACAAAGGAATAAACTGGCCAGGGTAAACCACTTCGTCTTCGCCGTCTTTCCAGCGCACAAGGGCTTCGGCCCCTGCAATGGTTTCATTGGACAAATAGTATTTGGGCTGCAAAAACACCTTAAATGCACGATGGGCAAGGGCGGCTTCCATCTTGTTTTCAATTTCCTTGTTTTTCAAGGCGTTCTTTGCAACGGTATCGTCATAATCATATAGTTGTATTCGGGTTTGCTTGGCTTGACGGTGGGCAAAATTCACCCGTTCTATGGCTAGTATGATGTTGGATTCAACTTCTTCAGGGGTGAATATGTAACGTCCGGTGGGAATGTACAAGCTGTATTTGAAACTTTCGCCCATGATGTTATGAATCACAGACAAAAGCCCAGCCCGGTTTTGTTGAAGCTGTGTGTTGGAATGGTATTCGTGCAGGATGATAAATTCGTCTGTATTAAGCCGGGCAAAAATGCCGTCGTTGTCTGGCAATCTGCTTTTAATGGCTTTAGCAATGGCAATCAACAGCCTATCCCCCACGGCATAACCGTACATTTGGTTAATCATTTTAAAGTTATCCACATCGAGCTTGATGATGATAAACTTTTTCCCTTTGCCCTCACTGATCAGTTCCTGGGCGTCCAGCCGGAATTTAGGCAGTGTGGCCGATTTGGTCAGGGTGTCTACAAAAGCAATTTCCTCAAGCCTTTTTACATTCTTTTTCTGCAACCAGTAACCCCGCAGCATTAAAATAATAAACACCGTAATAAATGCAAAAGAAAGGACGGTGGTGGAAATGGTAATTGCTTTGGCGTTTCTGGCCACCACTTCTTCAGGCACAATGGAAAAAATATTCCAGTTGTTCACCCCAATGGTCATATAGTGCATGATGCGTTTTTGCCCGTTGTAATTGTACTTGGCTTGCCCCGATTGATTTTGGGCAACCTTCCTTTTAATGGTTTCATAATCATCCCCGTCGTAAAAGTGGGCATGTTCAAATATGTCAAAGGCATTATCGCTGTTTAAAAGGGTATATTCGTTTAATGTTTTGGCAATGATTTTGCCTTCGTTGGTTGTGATGTACGCATAACCTTTGCCCTCAAAGGAAGGCAAAAACAGGCTGTTTAATTGGTCTACCAAATAGGAGCCAGACAAAACCCCTATAATTTCACCTTCAAACAGAATGGGGGTTGCCAGCACCACAATTTTAGCATCCCGTACTTTAGATACAACAGGCTCGGACAATACGGTTTCACCGGCTAGCGCTTGGTGAAAATAATCTTGGTCTGAAATGTCCCGTATTTCTCCGCCGCTGTAGTACCCTTGGCCTTGGGTGTTTACAATGGTCATATAAGCAAAAGAAGATTTTTCGGCAATGCTTTTTAGCGTGTCTATGCCAATTTCGTCTACATCGTTGGTATGGGCAATGTTACAGGCAAGCATTTGAAGGGTAGAAAGTTCGCCCTCAATTTTAGAAGTGAAGTTATAGGCTTGTTGTGTGAGTATTTCATTCAGGGTGGTTTCGGTGGAAACAGAAACCCGGTTCATAATATATGCATTATACAAAAGAATGCCACTGATGATAACAATGGCAACAATGATGGTTGTTATGCCGGATCTAAGCGCCTTTTCACTATTCAGCTGCATCATGGATCCTCCACGGTTAAAAACTATAAAAAGTGGCTCATTTCTAAAACAGTGCGTCAATATTCATCAAAATATTATACAGTGCAGCAGAGGAAATGTCAACTGCGCACCTTGGGGATACAGGGGCTAATGGGGAAGTCAGTTTTCACATGCCATGATACACAATTTATGGACGCAATGTTTGAGTAAATGATTGAATTTATTTTGTGGTTACGTTATAATGCATAATGGCAAAACGTTTTTCAAACCTATATTTAATAAAAATAACCGGCGAGGTATACCGAAAGGAGTGGAAAAGCATTGCATAAGTATAAAAAAGCCATTTTCATTGTTATGCTGGCGCTCATGTATATTGTGTTGGGTTTTTATGCAGTTTCTGTTGCTACCACCATGATGACAGAAGAATATTATGCTTTGCTTGGCCACAAAGCCCTGGATATTGCTGAAATAACCGTGGCTAATTATTACATTACGGATGCAGAGGTTGAGGAAATGAAAGCCATGACCTTTCGGGAAGTGTTGAACCACCCTGCAAACCGACGCCTTGCCCATTTGTTTGAATCCAACAAGATAAGCCAAGATTTAAAATATGCATACATTTGTATGCGCTTACAAGACAGTGAAGTAAAGTATGGTGCAACGGAAGAAGTTGCCGGTTTGCTGGGTGTTCCTGTGGGTACACCCCTTAACCTGCTGTGGCTGGCTGATGTGGTTGTGGGGCGTGAATCGAAAGAAGCGGTGAGCAAACAGCCGGATTATTACGATGACATCACCCGTTATTCCGTTGTTCAGCAAGATATATACAGTGCTTTCGATGTGCGGGAGAGTCTCTTTTTGCAAACAGAAGGGGAGTATGGTTCTGCCTTTACGGGGTTTGTGCCTTTGTATACCACAGAGCATAACTTTGTGGGTCTTTTAGGTGTGGACATTTATTACGAAAGCTTTACAAGGCGTGTTTCTAATGTGCGCTCCATTCTAACGTTCATGTTTTTGGTGCCGACGTTGCTTTTGGGTGTGGCTTCGGCTATCATCTATGTTCGGCAAGCCCGCAGGGGGGACATATCTGCCAGCACGGATGCCCTTACCGGCCTTTATAACCGCCGGTACCTAGACAAAATTCTGCCGGCCTTGGTGAAGGAAGCCCATTTAAAGCGTACCAACCTGGCTGTGATTATGCTGGACATTGACTGCTTCAAAAACTACAACGACAACTATGGCCATAAAATGGGGGACAATGTGATTGTTCGGGTAACGGAAGCCATTGCTTCCGGGGTAAGGCAAAAAGGTGATGTGGTTTGCCGGTACGGTGGCGAAGAAATCATTGTTTTGCTGCCCGCTACAGATACATTGGGTGCTTTGAAAGTGGCCGCCAAGATTCAAGATGCGGTGGTCAGCATGGCCATTCCCCATCAATTCGGCACGGCCAGTGGCATCATTACCGTGTCTCAAGGGGTGTATTCCGCTGTTCCAGAAGGTGTAGAAAAGGATGTTATTAACCGTTTTATAGAGTATGCAGACATTGCGCTGTACCGTGCAAAACATGACGGCAGGGGCAGGTATACAGACTACCGTGACGGAGGGGAATCCCTGTGAATATCCAAACAAAGTAGGCTTTCCTTTTATCAATCATTGACAATAACCCTTTTATTCACTATATTAATAATGATTATCTTTATCTAAGAGGTTATGTGATGAAAAGTACAAAGCAAAAGGAAGCCATACTGGCAGCGGTGTGTACCATGCGCAACCACCCCACCGCAGACGAGATTTATGTTATGTTGCGAAACAATTTTCCTCGTTTAAGCCTGGGAACGGTGTACAGAAACCTAAACAACTTTTCCCAGCAAGGGCATATTCGCAAGGTGTTTGTGCCCGGTGCAGGGGACCGGTTTGATTATCGGCTGGATGAACATGCGCATATCTGTTGTGAGCAATGCGGCAAGGTGTTTGATATAGATGCGGAAGTATCCATTTGCCCAAGCCCAAAGGAAAGCGGCGTGCAGGTAACCGGCTATAAGCTGATGTTGTACGGGGTTTGCAGCCAATGCAGTTAAATATGGGTTTAAAAAAAGGCCGTCCACAGGGGCGGCCTTAGTCATTTAAGATGAAATAGACACAAGGAAGCGCCCTTTAATTACCGCCTTCATGGGCCACGCCTGCCAAGTTTCTAATGGCTTCTGCCGCCATAAGAA
>CAZCQP010000030.1:0-8122 GCA_964500895.1 uncultured Eubacteriales bacterium
GCAAACGTGCTGAGCTGGCAAAAAATTTGCTCGAAAATCCTGCATTCCTTATTATGACTACAGGTTCTAAGAGAATTTCCATATATCCGTGTAAGATTTCCACTTGATTAAATCTGTATACATATGTACAATTTAACTGGATTTAAAATCCACATTATTAAAAAAATTGGAGGTATTTACAGTGAAAAAATTCATTTCTCTTGCGCTTGCCGTTGTTATGACGGTTGCACTGGCTGCTTGCAGCTCGTCTACCCCAGCGCCAAGCGAAGCACCTGCAACAGCTGCACCAGAAGCGGAAGCACCCGCAACAGAAGAAGCACCTGCGGCGGAAGCTAAAACTTATAATGTAGGCGTCTGCATTTATAAGTTTGATGACAACTTCATGACACTGTACCGCCAAGAAATTGAAAGCTATTTCAAATCCATTGAAACAGACACAGCCAAGTACAAGGTTACAATCGTGGACGGCAAAGGCGATATGGCCGAACAAACCAACCAAGTTGATAACTTCTTGGCTCAAGGCGTAGACGTACTTATCGTTAACCTTGTGCAGTCTTCATCGGCAGCCACGGTTACCGAAAAAGCTAAAGCAGCCGGCATCCCCGTTGTTTACATCAACCGCGAGCCTTCCGAAGACGACATGAAGGCTTGGGAAAAAATTTGCTATGTTGGCGCAGACGCACGCCAGAGCGGAACATACCAAGGCGAAATTATTGCCAGCCTGCCTACCAAGGGCGATGCTGATGGCGACGGAACCGTTCGTTACGCCATGATTATGGGTGACCCCGAAAACGTTGATGCACAATACCGCACAGAGTTCTCCGTTAAGGCACTCACAGATGCAGGCATTGCTGTTGAAGAACTTTTCAAACAACGTGGTGACTGGGAACAAGCCAAAGGCCAGGAACTTGCTGCTACAGCACTGACACAGTTCGGCCCCAAACTTGACGTTATCTTCTGCAACAACGACGGTATGGCACTGGGTGCTTACCAAGCCATTGTTTCCGCAGGCCGCACCGTTGGCAAGGACGTTTACCTTGTTGGCGTTGACGCTCTGCCAGAAGCCGTACAAATGGTTAAAGACGGCACAATGACAGGCACCGTGCTCAACGACCACGTTGGCCAAAGCCACTCTGCTGTTGACGCTGCTGTTAAATACATGGACGGTAACACAAATGATACCTATATCTGGGTTGACTACCAAAAAATTACACAATAACCAAATGCTTTTTAAAGATTATGCGTGATTAATTTTAAGGGTCTGTTTAAGAACCTGTATTCAATAATGGGTTGCCAGAATTTGAAACAGCGATTTTTCGCCATTTGAGGCGTGGCGGCGCAGGCATAATAGAAAAATTATGGCAAGCCGCCACAACAAAGAAGGGCGGAATAATCGCTTCAAAGGCGGGCGACAGCTTATTGAATACAGGTTCTAATATCTGCCTGCAATACATTGCACGGGGATATTAAACAGGCTCTCACCACGCTTAACTGCTGCATAGCTTTTCAATCTGTTTTAAGGAGGGTTCGTTTTTGGAATATATCCTTGAAATGAGAGGCGTATCCAAACAGTTCCCCGGAGTTAAGGCTCTTAACAACGTGTCGCTGAAGCTTAGGCCCGGCAGCGTTCATGCCCTAATGGGTGAAAACGGCGCCGGGAAATCCACGCTTATGAAATGCATGTTTGGCGTTTACGCCATGGACGAGGGCGAAATTATATACAACGGCCAACACGTTAAAATTTCAAACCCTTTTGATGCGCTAAAAAAAGGAATCGCCATGGTGCACCAGGAACTCCAGCCCATTCCCGAGCGTTCAATTGCCGAGAACATATACTGTGGGCGCTATCCCATCAAACGCATCGCCGGCATTAAGGTGGTTGACCACAAAAAAATGTACGACGATACTAAAGAGCTGTTAGACCGGTTGGGTTTGGGTTTCGACCCAAGGGCAAAACTTTCCACCCTCTCCATTTCGCAAATGCAGCTTGTGGAAATTGCCAAGGCCGTTTCTGCCAACGCCAAAATTGTTATCATGGACGAGCCCACATCATCCCTGACGCTGAACGAGGTCAACACCCTCTTTAGCATCATCAATAAGCTGCGGGACGAGGGCTGTGCAATTGTTTATATCTCCCATAAAATGGAGGAAATCCTGCAAATATCAGACGAAGTGACCATCATGCGTGACGGTTGCTACATCGGCACATGGCCTTCAAAGGAACTGACCACCGATTTAATCATCACCCGAATGGTTGGCCGAGAGCTTACAAACCTTTACCCACCCCACCAGCATGTGGTAAGCGATGAAATTGTGCTTGAAATAAGCGACTATACGTCTATTCATGCAAACTCGTTTAAAGACTGTTCTTTCCAGCTGCGTAAGGGTGAAATTTTAGGGGTTAGCGGCCTGGTGGGTGCCCAACGTACAGAGCTGTTCGAGGGCATTTTCGGTTTACGTGCCAAAACAAAAGGCACCGTGACCCACAACGGCAAGGTGCTTAAAATTCGTAGGCCGCAGGATGCCATTGCAAACAAAATTGCACTGATAACCGAAGACCGCAGAGGTAGCGGCATTTTTGGCGTGTTGTCCATTGAAGACAACGTGTCCATTGCTTCCCTGGATCAATATCTGGAATATCGCCTGATGTTGAACCAGAAAAAAATTGATGCCTTGGTTAAAGACAACATTGCCAAGCTCAGCATTAAAACCCCCAGCAGCAAAACTCAGATTCAGTCGCTTTCCGGGGGTAACCAGCAAAAGGTTATCATCAGCCGTTGGCTGGCCAATGATCCAGACATTTTGATTATGGACGAACCCACCCGTGGCATCGACGTGGGCGCAAAATACGAAATTTATTGCATTATTTCCCAGCTTGCGGCAGAGGGCAAGAGCATAATTCTCATAAGCTCTGAAATGGGCGAGCTTATCGGCATGGCAGACAGGATTATGGTCATGTGTGACGGCCGAATTACAGGCTTTGCCGATGGTGAGGGTATGAACCAAGAAAACATTATGGGCTTAGCCACGCGTTTCGGCGCATAAGGAGGTAAAGGAGGCAGTTATGTTAACCCAAAAAAAAGTGAGTGACGTGTTGCTTAATAACGCCATCATCATTCTTATGCTTGGCGTGGCAATTGCCGTGGGCATTATGCGCCCGGCGTTCTTTTCGCCATACAACCTTAAAAATCTTATTTCAAACACCTCTGTGCGCTTTATCATCGCTTTGGGCGTGTCGGGCTGCCTTATAACCAAAGGCACAGACCTTTCCGCCGGGCGGCAGGTGGGCTTTGCTGCGTGTTTGGCTGCCACGTTCCTGCAACGGGGCGACTATGTTGACAAGGTGTTTAAAACACTGCCTGAAATGCCTATTATCGCCGTGTTGCTGGGCGTTTTGGTAGTGGGGCTTTTCATTGGTTTTTTAAACGGCATCGTTATTTCACAATTTAATGTGCCGCCGTTTATAGCCACCCTTGGTATGCAGACAATTGTTTACGGTGCCTGTCTTGTATTCACAAAAGCCCAGCCTATCGGAGGGTTAAGCCCACGCTATACCTCCATTTCAAGCGGCTCCCTTTTTGGAATAACGTTTTTGCCGTATCTCGGCATCATTGCCTTGGTTATTGGTACCGTAATATGGTTTGTTTACAACAAAACACCCCACGGTAAATATATGTATGCCATCGGCGGCAACGAAAACTCTGCAGAGGTTTCTGGCGTGAACACCCGCAAAACTAAAATTGTCATTTATATGTCCGCCTCTCTGTTGTACGCAATAGCCGGGTTCCTGCTAGGGGCCAAGGCTGGCGGCGCATCGGTAGGGCTTGGCTTTGGTTATGAGCTGGAGGCCATCGCCGGATGTACAATCGGCGGTGTTTCCACAAACGGTGGCATTGGCCGTGTGAGCGGAATTTTAATCGGTGTGACGGTGTTCGAGCTTCTTAAAATCGCCATGCAGTTTATCGGTGTTGACCCGTCTTACACGTTTATCATTCAAGGTGTTGTCATCGTGTTTGCTGTGGCTTTGGACATTCGCAAATATATTGCCAAGAAATAGGAGAACCCTATGGATAACAAGGAACGTAATGAACCCGGCTTTGTAAACGCCAAAGAACGGCTTTACGACAAAGTTCCGTTCACAGTGAAGCAAATGGACTTCATTCTGGCGGCTCTGGCTGTGTTGTTTGTGGTACTGTTCATATTCGGCGCTTTAAAGGGGAACCATATTATTTAGCTAGACGCTCATTCTATGTTTACTGTTATACGCAATGACTATTACCCCGGCGGTTGTCTGCCGGGGTTGCTTTTGGAGGCATATGATGGCTTTAACAGCTGAACTTGCAGCACAATTTACATGTGGGCACTTTGATAAACAACTTGAATATATTTACACAACCAACCACCTGGCGCCTGTGCGTGAGCGCTACGCCCGTTTGCTGGCCGCTTTTGCCGAAGCGTTTGGGGAACGGGACGTGCGTGTTTTTTCTGCCCCAGGGCGTACAGAAATCGGTGGCAACCACACCGACCACCAGCTTGGCCGTGTGCTTGCCGCTGCCGTTAATCTGGACACCATCGCCGCTGTATCCTTCCGTGATGACGGCAAAATCCGCATTGTGTCGGAGGGCTATCCCGTTTATGAAATGGATGTTTCCCAGCTTGCTCCGGTTAAAGCAGAGGAAAATACCACCATTGCCATTGTGCGTGGTATTTGCGCAAAGTTCACGGGAATGGGCTACAAACTGGGCGGGTTCGATGCTTGCATGGCCACCACGGTGCTTAAGGGTTCTGGGCTTTCCTCCTCTGCGGCATTTGAAACCCTTGTGGGTACAATCATCAACAACCTGTTCTGCGGCGGCAAGGAAAACGCCGTGACCATTGCCCAAATTGGCCAGTACGCCGAAAATGTGTACTTCGGCAAGCCCAGTGGGCTTATGGACCAGTGTACCTCAAGCGTAGGCGGGTTTATCACCATTGATTTCTACAACGCCCATGCCCCGGTTGTGGAAAAGGTTAACTTTGATTTCTCGGAAAGCGGGTATGATTTGTGCATCATCGACACCGGCGACCACCATGTGGATTTAACCGCCGACTATGCGGACATAGCTTTTGAAATGGCCCGTGTGAGCCGTGTGTTTGGGGAGCAACATTTAAGCCGAGTGGATGAAAGCCAGTTTTACCGCCGGCTTTATGAAGTGCGGTCGGCCTGTGGCGACAGAGCAGCTGTACGTGCCATGCATTTCTTTGACGAAAATACCATTGTTCCGCTGGAAGCCGCAGCACTTGCGGAAAGAGACTTCCCACGGTTTCTTGAGCTTATTAGGCAGTCGGGGTTGTCCTCCTTTATCCGCCTGCAAAACATTTATTCGCCCCAATCGCCAACTGTCCAGGGCGCTACAGTGTTTCTTTCTCTTTGTGAAAGGCTGTTAGGCAACGCCGGTGCATGGCGCATACACGGTGGCGGTTTCGGGGGCACCGTGCAGGCTTTTGTGCCCAAAGCACAAACGGCGGCGTTTAAGGCGGAAATTGAAAAAGTGGCAGGACAGGGCAAGTGCTATACCTTGTCTGTGCGGCCTGTTGGAGGGGTTGAAATTGGTGGCGCCTGAATATTGGATTGACCAACTGCTGTCTTACGGTTTGCGCACCGGCATTCTTGCCAAGGAAGATTATACCTTCACCCTTAATGCGCTTCTGGATTTGTTCCGGCTGGATAGCTTTGAAACGCCCGAAAACGCTGGGCAGGAACACTCCCTTGAAGACATTTTAGACGGGCTTATGGCTTATGCCGGGAGCACAGGGCTATTAGAGGCGGAAAGCCAAACCAAGCGTGATTTGTTCGACACAAAAATCATGGGGCTTTTAACCCCTGCCCCCAGCACAGTGATTAGCCGGTTTGCAGATTACTATGCCCGCTCCCCTATTGAGGCCACCGATTATTTCTATAAACTGTGCCGGGACATAGATTATATCCGCACAGCCCGGGTGGCCAAAGACGTTAAATGGACAGCAGAAACCCCCTTTGGCCTCATGGACATCACCATCAATCTATCAAAGCCAGAGAAAGACCCAGCCGACATTGCCGCACAAAAACTGGCACCCCAAAGCGGATACCCCAAGTGCCTGTTGTGCATGGCAAACGAGGGCTATGCCGGGCGTGCCAACCACCCGGCCAGGCAAAACCTGCGCATCATCCCGCTAAAGCTGGAAGGGCAAAACTGGGGACTGCAATATTCGCCCTATGTGTATTATAACGAACACTGCATTGTTATGTCGGACAAGCATGTGCCCATGAAAATTGACGATGGTACGTTCCATCGGCTGTTGGATTTCGTGGCCCAGTTCCCCCACTACTTCATCGGCTCTAACGCCGATTTGCCCATTGTGGGTGGTTCTATTCTCTCCCACGACCATTTCCAGGGCGGGTGCTATACGTTTGCCATGGCACGGGCAGAGGTTTACCACACATTCACCGTGCCTGGCTTCCAGGGGGTAACATGCGGGCTTGTAAAGTGGCCCATGTCTGTCATACGGATTAAATGCCCGGACAAAGAACACATTACCAGCCTTGCCAGCCACATTCTGCAACTGTGGCGTGGTTATACCGATGAAAGCGCTTCAGTTTTCGCACACACAAATGGCGAGCCCCACAATACCATCACCCCCATCGCCCGTTTCCGGGACGGTATGTTTGAGCTGGATTTGGTGTTGCGCAACAACAGAACCACCCAGGAGCACCCCATGGGTTTGTTTCATCCTCACGAAAACCTGCACCATATTAAAAAGGAAAACATAGGCTTAATCGAAGTGATGGGATTGGCTGTGCTTCCGCCACGGTTGCTTGCAGAAATGGAAGAACTAAAGCGTGTGATACTAGCTGGGGAGGACTTAGGGGGCAACCCTCAAATTCGGCACCATGCGGCTTGGGCACAAAAGCTGATGCAGAAGCATTCTTTCACACAAGAAAACATTGATGGCATCCTTCGGCAGGAAATTGGACTTGTGTTTGCCGCCGTTTTGGACGACGCAGGGGTGTTTAAATATACCACTGAGGGTAAAAACGCATTTTTAAGGTTTTTAGAAACTGTTTGCAATGCATTGCCGGATGCAGCAAAAGTCATTAACAAGGGGTTTTAACCAAAATTTAGGCAGGGAAACCGTTCAAACGAACATGAATCACGTTCATTTAAACAATTTCCCTGCCTAAAAAAATTACTACCCCAAAATAAAAGTATATTTCATTCACTCTTGCTTTTTCTGCTTCTCCAGTTAGTGAAAACGCCTATTACAATAAACAGAACATAAAGAGCAAGAAATGTGTATATCCGTTCCTGCTGATAAACATAGATTAAGCAAGTGGAAATAACACCAATTGCAATAGTACATATTATTTTTACGAACCAACGGATATGGGTGATTCTAAGCATTTCAGGAAGTATAAGCGATACAATCGTAAACGCAAAAAAACCAGTAGAAATTTTGATAGAATGCATTGTCAGGAACACTACAACAGATACAACACTATAAATCAGAAAATGTTTTAAGAGATTCTTGATATCTTGACTCATTGTACCCCTCCCTTTGCTTAATTATTATAACATAATTTTCAAATAAATAAATTAATGATATAATATTTATACTAGGTGCTATTTATCTAATTGAAAGGATGTAGGTACTATGGTCATCATTAAAAGGCTAGTTTCGTATGCTTTAGTAATTTGCCTAACTGTTACTGTTTTTATCTAATGATAATGGTTCTGTATACCGACATGGTGAGTACATAGGAACTATTGAAGAAGGACCAAATTTATTCTCAAGCTTTAGTGCCGAAGAATATTTTGCGGACGTATCTAATTTTGAAAATTTGCAAACTTTTGCTCTTAGTTCAATTAAATGGGGTTCATGGCAAACAAGTACACAGACTTGCAGCCTTAGGGGTTGTTCTATAGTGAGTGCAGTGTTAGCTGTAGTTGTTGCTGTTTGTCCTAGCTTACCATACAAAGAAGCTTTTGCAGCTGCAAGTACAATTTTTAATCTAATTGGCCAGATTGATTCGTTTAAGGTTCAATTTCGCATTAGATATGGTAGTAACAACACATACAACTATTATGAAAGAGAAACAACTTTC
>CAZCQP010000030.1:8222-36092 GCA_964500895.1 uncultured Eubacteriales bacterium
AGTGGTTTACAATATAATACAAATGAGTCCGCCGCTGCCTTCGTTAATGATTTTTTGCAGTGTTTCTTGCAACTTCATCTGGGCATCCTCCGGCATACGGTAAAGCTTGTTTTGCAGGCCATCTTTTACCAAGTCGTGCATAGACTTACCAAACATATTCAGCTCCCAAATTTTGTTGGGGTCGTCGGCCATTTCTTCGGACAAATAGGTGATTAGTTCTTCGCTTTGCTTTTCCGTGCCCACAATGGGGCTGATTTCCGTTTCAATATCCGCCCGGATTAAATGAATGCTTGGCGCATGGGCTTTTATTTTAACCCCATACTTGGTGCCATGCTTTACAATCATGGGTTCGTCCAGGCTCATTTCATCCAGCACGGGGGTCACGATACCATAACCCTTCTGCCGCACCTCTTCCAATGCGTATTTCACTTTATCATATTCTTTTTTAGCAGAAGCCAGCACTTTAATGGTGGAAATAAGCTGGTATTCCCCTTCAATGTCCATCCCGGTGGTTTCGCTTAAAATTTTGTAGAACAGGCCGTCGTCCACCGTTACTTCAATGTTGGCGCAGCCTTCGCCCAAAGATATTTTATCTATGTACGCTTTTTTCACGTGCTCATTGTTTTCTATGTCCAGCACGTTGTTTTTAATTTCTCTAAGTTTGGAAACATCGGACATCATGTCTTTGATGCATTCTACCATGCTTTGTTTCAGCCAGTGATCCATGCTTAGAGTTTCAATCCATTTAGGCAGGAAAATTTTAATTTCCATTACAGGAAATTCGTACAGCACTTTTTCCATAATACCATTGATGTCTTCCAGTTTAAGTTGAGCGCAGTTGGTGGCCACCACTGGCACCGCATACTGTTCCATCAGCTCGTTGCGCAAAGTTTCCGTTTCTGGCGCATAGGGTTTGGTGGTGTTTAACAGCATAACAAAAGGCTTGTTTAAAGCTTTTAGCTCGGAAACCACCCGGGCTTCTGCTTCTATGTAGTCTGCTCTGGGAATATCTGTAATAGAGCCGTCTGTGGTCACCACAATCCCGATGGTGGAATGGTCGGTAATCACTTTTTTGGTGCCGGTTTCTGCTGCTTCCACAAAGGGCATTTTGTTTTCAGACCAAGGGGTGCTTACCATCCGTGGACTGTCTCCATCCAAATACCCTTGTGCCCCAGGCACCAAATAACCCACACAGTCAATCATGCGTACTTTCATGCGCAATGCATCATCCAGCTTAATTTCCACCGCTTCATTGGGCACAAATTTTGGCTCTGTGGTCATAATGATTTTGCCCGCAGCACTTTGCGGCAGTTCGTCCCGTGTCCGTTCCTTGCTATAGCCGTTTTCAATGTTGGGAATGACCACCTGGTCCATAAACCGCTTAATAAATGTAGATTTTCCTGTGCGTACCGGGCCTACCACGCCAATATAAATATCTCCTTGTGTCCTTTCAGCTATGTCTTTATAAAGATCAAAGCTTTCCATTGTCGAATCCTCCTTAAAATCTATCCATACCATCATATATATTTAAGTAAACGCCGATTTATTCATTTTCATGATGCATCTGCCGTGGCTGAATGGCCGTATAAGCTTGTAGCTTGACGCATATATATGAATGAACAGACACAAGAGGAGGATCATTATGGAAAAACCCATTCGCACCAGCTACGGAAGGCCCCATACGCCCTACCGCCAAAACAGGCGGCCATACCGGGCAGAAGCCCAGCCAGCAGATTATTGGGAAACCTTTTTAGCCCAATGCGTGGTTTGCGGCATGATTTTGGCTTGCCTGCTTCTCATGCATGTGGTGGACTTACCCATTACACAAGGCTTGCGGGGGAACTTAAAAGAAGCCTTGGGCCAACATGCAGACCCGGCACAAGTCAGCGATTTATGGGCATCGGTGCAAAACATACGGGGTACCCTACAGAATATGCTAGATGACAAGCAAAATATGGCAAACGAGGAAGGACGCACAGCTGTTTCACAACCCCAAGTGCAGGAACAAGCCCAAAATCAGGCTGTTGATACCCCTGGCGGTTTGGAAAGTGTGCGCATAGACGAGGACATTTTGGCAGACATAACCGCCAGAGAAGCTTTTGAGGAAGAGGTATTAAGCCAGCCCATGTCAGCCTTGGGGGAGCCCCAGACGGAATAACCGAATCAGCATCCCCTGCCCCTACTCCTACTCCTGTTCCCAAAGCGTTTATGCTTCCCCTTACCGGCGCTATCACCATCACTTCCCCTTTTGGTTACCGGCCGAACCCTTTTACACAGGAAGAGGAACTGCATAACGGCGTGGATTTTGCCGCTGTGGAGGGGACGGCTGTTCATGCCGTCCATGACGGAGTAATTACGGAAACAGGGCAGGACGGCTATTCCGGTATTTATGTGCGCCTGCAATTGGACAATGGCTACATGGTCACCTTAGCCCACCTTAGCCAAATTTGCGTAGAAAAAGGCCAGCAAGTGGCCCGTGGCGATGTGGTTGCCTATTCCGGCAATACGGGCCAAAGCAGCGGGCCGCACCTGCACTATACATTGCGCAAGGACGGCCAGCTGATGAACCCTATGAATGAAATTTATGAACCGTAACAGATTACAAATACTTTTTAAACCAGGCTCGTATTTCTTCCAGGCGTCGTATGCGGCTTAAAGGCTTGCCGTTGCGGCTGAAACCATGGGCACCACCTTTAAAAGCTACCACCCGTGTGGGTACCCCCAAATATTTAAGGGCAGCAAACATTTGAAAACCTTGGTCCACTTCGCAGCGGAAGTCATCGTTACCATGTATAAACAAGGTGGGCGTGTTGCAATTGGGGGCATGTTTTAAAGCAGACTGCTCCCAAAACTGCTCCGGTTTTCCCCAAATGGTGTCGCCAAAACAATCTTGCGCCATGGAAAAAGCCAAGTCCGATAGGCAGGCATTGGAAATTTCATTGCAAATGCCCCTGTCCGACACAGCCGCCTTAAACTGGTGGGTATGGGTGATGATATGGTTGGTCATCATGCCGCCGTATGAACCGCCTGTGACACCCAGACGTTCCGTGTCTATCCAGTCCAATGTTTGGGTGCAGTGGCGAACAAAACACATCAGGTCATCGTAGTCCGGCTTATAGTATTTTTCACGAATGTCTGCAAAGGCGCTGCCTCGGCCTATAGAACCCCGGCTGTTGCAATACATAATGCCATAACCTTCTGCGGCCATCAGCTGCATTTCATGCATAAGGTTTTTGCCGTATGCACAGTTTGGCCCCCCATGAATGTACAAAATGGTGGGGTATTTTTTGCCCGCCTCAAAGTCTGCTGGCTTTAAATAGAAGCCGTACACTTCCATGCCGTCCGAGCTGACGGAGGTGATCGGTTCCGGGGTGACTACACGGTAATCCTTAGCCAGCTTCCGGTTCAATTGGGTGATGCAGCGCAGGTTCTGGCCATCCATATCCACGGCGTACAATTCCTGGGGCTGGTCTTCTATCAGTGCAGAAAAATACACGGTATCCCCGGCAACAGTAAAGTCTATGATTTTACCGTGTGGAGGCGTTAGTTGCTGAATGGTACCGCTGGCAAAATCCGCAAACATGATGTGGCAGCTGTCCACAAGGGTGGCTACAAAGACAAGGCCGCCTTTGTGGGCTAAAAACTTAGGGCCACTGTCTCCAAAAGTTAAATCTGTCAGCACACTGTTGTAGACATGTAAGTTGTCATCCCCGTTTAACCGGGATAATGTTTCGCCTGTAACGATGTTCACTAAATCTAAATATTCGTCTTGATACTCCCCACGTATTTTTTTGTCTTGACGCACCAAGATGGCCGTTTTGCCGTCCATGGCCGTTGACTGGGTAATAACATAGGGGGCATTTTGAGGTATGGGGGTAACAGTTTGAGTGGTTAAGTCCAACACATACGGGCTGGAGGTGGTGGGCATCACGTCCTCATAGGTGACAGCATGAAACACCACAACCCCCTCACCCACTGAAAAGTCGTGTACATACTCGAATTGGCCTGTCAGCTTTTGAAGCTTGCCTTTTTCTAGGGTGTACAAGCTTTGGCGCAGTCGGTTCATGTACAGCCGCCCATCTGCCCTAAAAGGTAGTTCATCCCCCACAATAAAGTTTTCTTCCTGTGCCTTAAAGCGGGAAAAGGCTTCCATGTCCCCGTTGGCCTGTGCCAGCAGTTCATCGTCTCTTAAACTTTCTTCCACCAGCAGTACATAACCATCTTTTCCGAAAGGCTGGCATTTGATGACATTTTTGTTCACCCGGAACAGCTCTTGGCTTTCACCGTTTTGTAAAGACAGGGCATGGTAAACGGACAATGGCCAATGTTTTTTGGCTGCTTGAATGTCTGCCTTGCCCAGCTTCTTTTCATAAGCAATGGTGTCGCCATTTAAAAAGAAAAAATCCCTGGGGCAGTCTTTTACAAGAACTTTTAACTTGCCCCCGTCCTCCAAGCTGCACAAAGAGGTGTTATAGCCGTTTGTTTTCAGATTAACCGTTGTTTTTTTTAGGGCCACTTTGCTGCCCATGCTTTTTAAGCCGTGAAGATAAGTTTGTGCCGCAAAATAATGTATATCAACCTTTTTCATAGGTAGCCTCCTATAAAATAGCCATGCAGTCTCCAAAACTAAAAAAACGGTATCTTTCTTGAATGGCTTCCTGGTAAGCGGCCAGCACCTGTTCACGTCCTGCTAAGGCGGATACCAGCATAATGAGGGTGGACTCCGGCAAGTGGAAATTGGTAATCAAGCCGTCTATCACTTTAAAGCGGTAACCGGGTGTTATGAAAATGTCTGTACTGCCAACCCCCGGCACAACCGTACCGTCTTCAAGCCCAGCTGCTTCTAATGTACGACAGCTGGTGGTGCCCACAGGAATGATGCGCCCCCCAGCTTTTTTTGCACTGTTAATGATTTGCGCCTGGCTTTCCGGCACCGCATAAGACTCCCGGTGCATATGGTGGTCTTCAACCCGCTCTGTTTTCACCGGGCGAAAAGTGCCCATTCCAACGTGCAGCGTTACAAAGGCCGTATGCACCCCCATCTGCCGGATGTCTTCCAAAAGAGCATCCGTAAAGTGCAACCCGGCGGTTGGTGCCGCCACCGAACCTTCGTGGCAGGCGTAAACTGTTTGGTACCGGCTTTTATCCTGAAGCCTTTCCGTGATGTAATGGGGTAAAGGCATTTCCCCAAGCTTATCCAGTACATCCATAAAATTCCCAGAATAGTCAAAAGACAGAAAGCGCACGCCCCCGTCCCCAACACCTGTAACCTGTGCAGTTAACAAACCCTGGCCGAAGTCCAGCGTATCCCCGGGTTTCACCTTCTTGCCCGGTTTTACCAACGCTTCCCAAGTGTTGTCGGCGCAAGCTTTGTGCAGCAGTACCTCCACTTTTGCCCCGGTAGCGGGTTTAACGGCAAAAAGCCGGGCGGGAATCACCTTGGTATCGTTTAATACCAAGCAATCCCCCGGCTTTAAGCTTTCCTTAATCTTTTCAAATACAGAATGGCGGATGGCGCCTGTGTTTTTATCCAGCAACAATAGCCTGGAACCTTGGCGCACAGCGGGTGGTGTTTGTGCAATCAGTTCTTGGGGAAGGTCGTAATAAAAATCAGATTTTAACATTAATATACCTCTATGCCTGTGTAATAGTGCTTTAATATTTGGTCGTATGTATACCCGGCTTCTGCCATCCCCTTGGCGCCGTATTGGCTCATGCCCACACCGTGGCCCCAGCCTTTGCCGTTTAAAACAATGGTGTTGCCGCTGCTGGAGGTGCTTTGAGTAGCAGTGCCACCGTAGGCTTGGCTCTGTTCTTTACCTAACGCCTGAACCACAGCAATGTCCAGCTGCAAAGGTTCGGAATTTTGGCCTTGCACATACAAAGTGTTGATGGGGTAAGTGGCTGTGGAACCGTTACCGCCCTGCACAGCCACTTGGTTATTGGCTGGTGCAGCCCCGCCGTTGCCTAAGGTAAACATGGTGCTGGACAGGCTGCCTTCCGAGGATTGGGAGAAAAAGGTGCGAATGGAATCCTTGGTATACGTTTTGCTTCCCCCAGAAGCCACAATGGTCATTTCCGTTACCCGTCCCCCTGCCCCGGTTTGAATGGACAAACTTTGCGCCTGGCCAATGTTGGCACCGTTAGCTTGCAGCAAGGCTGTAATTTCAGCCAAGGTGAAAGTGCGTGTCCATACTTTGGCTTCTTTTTCCGCCACTTCCGGCACACCCCGTAAATAAGGCTCCGCATTGGCCCATACCTCTTCGCTGTTCACTGTCATGCCGCCGCTACTGGAAAAATAGGTGGCGTTAATGGGCTTGCCATTATAGTAAGCCAGCACCCCAGCCGTTTCCTTCACAGCTTTTATGGCGGAAGGCGACTCATTTGAAAAGCCTAAATACATCTGGCAATGGACGGTGTCGCACAGGTCATACCCTGCATCCTGGTGCACCCCGGCACGGGTGGCTGTGTAGCACCGGGCGGCCACAGACTGTGCCTTCAACGCCTCTAGCGGCCAGCTGGAAGGCATTTCTGATGGTACCACCCCATATAAATATTCCTCCGTTGGCACAATATTCACCGGCACAAGCCCCGTTGACGTGCGGTTCATTTGCACCCGCCCACGGTAGCTACGGTTCCCTAAGGTCATCAGCTGCCCTGCACCATCAGCCATTTGCACAAAGCCGTTGGTGTTGTCAAACACTGCCACCGCTGTTTGCCCGTCTTTTAAAACCATGCGCCGCTGGTTCGGGGAAATAAGGGTGCCCCCATAGGCGTTTAACGCATTGGCGGTATCCCCTTGAGCAACAAAACCGCCTGCATACACTTGCCACAGGCCATTGCCCACAAAAGCAGCCACAGCCTTTTGGCCAGCCGTAGTCAAGTTATTAGCAGCGGCAGCGGCCTGGGTGTAGTCGTTGTAAGTCATGTTCAGCGCCACGTAATAGGCGTTATCCGGGGCCAATGTCAGCCCCACCGCAGAACCAATGGTGTCTGTGCCGGAAAACGCGCCCCCTTGTTCGTAACCAACGGTCACAGAACGGTTGCCAATGGTCATGACACCATCTGCCCCCACTCGGCCCGAAAGGGCCACCTTCACCTGGGCTGGCAACGCTGCGGCAAAGGTGGTTTGTTGAAAACTGAATACCATGCTTAATATGCTAACGCATATGATGAATTTACGAAACACAGCCGTGCCCCCTTATTTATCCCGCAACTGCGCCCCCAGCATCATTTCCAGATGGGAAATCACTTTGCGCACCGCCTTGGTTACTTCCTCGTCGGTTAAGGTGCGGTCGTCTGCACGGAAGGAAAGGGTGTACGCCATGGACTTGTAGCCCTCGGCAATTTGCTTGCCTTTGTATACATCGAAAAGGGTCACTTCTTTTAACATGTTGCCGCCCCGGGCACGAATGGCCGCTTCAATCTCTGCCGCCGCCAGGTCGTCTTTCACCAGCATGGCAATGTCTCGGTCAATGCCTGGGAATTTAGGCAGCGGGGTATAGGTTCTGTCCAGGCTGGCTTCATCTGCCATAAAATCAGCGTGGATGACAGCAATGTACACCTTTGTTTCAATGCCATACTGGGCAGCCACCGATGGATGCACCTCACCAATAAAGCCCAAATTTTCATAATCTGGGTGGGCAATAGCGGCACAGCGGCCGGGATGCATAAACGGAATATTCTTTTCGGTAGAAAAGGTAACGCCCTTAATGCCCAAACGGTTGAAAAGCTGCGTTACCACGCCGTTTAGCCGGAAGTAATCCCAGTTGCCATACGCCCCCAATGTTAACATGTGGGGTTCTTTAGGCATGTCGGCTAAAGGCAGGCTGTCTGCCACGTATATTTTAGCCAGCTCAAACAAAGCCGCTTCTGCATTGCGCCGGTTAAAGTTGGTGGCCAGCGATTGCAGCATGGCATTCACCGTGGTGGTGCGCATGATGCTAAAATCTTCACCCAGAGGGTTTTTAATGGTAATGGCCTTTCGCAAAGCGCTGTCTGCTTCTATATTCAACTTATCAAACACTTTTGGGCTTTCAAATGCATAGTGCAGGGCTTCATAAAAGCCGTAAGCCACCATGGTGTCTTTGATAATATCTTCAATCTTTTGTTTGAAGGATTTCTTGCCAACAGTTGGGGTACCAGCAGCCAGTGTGGTTTCCAGCTTGTCATAGCCGTACATCCGGGCCACTTCTTCGGCAATGTCTGCTTCCAGCGTCATGTCTGGCCGGAAAGTAGGAATGGTGGCCACGTTGTCTTTCACTGCAATGCCCAGTTTCTCCAGCATAGCTGCCATTTCCTCTGAAGAAATGTTAGTTCCCAACAACTTGTTAATGTTCTCGGGGCTGTATGCCACTTCCCAAGAGTGCCGTGGGTTAGGGTAACATTCTGCCATGCCCGGCAGTACATCCCCGCATTCTAACATTTCTACCAATTGCACGGCCCGGTTCACTGCTGCTAAAGACAAGTTGGGGTCTAACCCTTTTTCATATTTACCGGAAGCATCCGTGCGCAGGCCCAGCCGTTTGCTGGTTAAACGCACGTTGGTGCCGTTAAAGTTGGCAGATTCAAACAAAATAGCAGAAGCATGTTCCGTAACCTTACTGTTCTCTCCGCCCATCACCCCGGCCACAGCCACAGCTTTTTGGCAGTCTGCAATCACTAGCATTCCTGCATCCAGCGTGCGTTCAGTGCCGTCCAAAGTGGTGAATTTCTCCCCTTCTTGGGCGTTGCGCACAATGATTTTGTGCAGGTTATTGGCGTCCAGCGCAATGCCTTCAATGTCAAAGGCGTGCATGGGTTGGCCCATTTCCAACATCACATAGTTGGTGATGTCTACAATATTGTTAATGGGCCGGATGCCGGCGGTGGTCAGCCGGTGGCGCAGCCATAAAGGCGACGGCCCAATCTTTACATTTTTAACCACACGGGCAATGTACCGAGGGCACAATTCAGGGTTTTCGATTTCCACAGCCACCATGCTGTGAATGTCCCCCTGCCCTTCTTCCTTTAATGTAATCACTGGGGGTTGGAAAGGCACGTCAAGAGTAGCGGCTGCTTCTCTGGCAATGCCCAGCACGCTGTGGCAGTCGGAACGGTTGGAGGTGATTTCAAACTCCACCACGTCTTCACACAGTTGTAGAATGGGCCGAATGTCTGCCCCCAGTTCGTAAGGCTTGTCCAGCACGAAAATGCCGTCTTCCACTGCCTCTGGGTAGTCTTGAAGGGTATAGCCCAATTCCTCAATAGAGCACATCATGCCGTTGGAAATTTCCCCACGCAGCTTACCCTTTTTAATTTGCTTGCCGCCGGAGACGGTGGAACCGTCCAGGGCAACGGGAACATAATCCTCTGGGTTTAAGTTGGTGGCGCCGGTAACAATCTGCACCGTTTCTGTGCCAATATCCACTTGGCAGACAACCAATTTGTCTGCACCGGGGTGTTTTTCAATGGAGAGCACTTTGCCCACCACAATTTTATCTAAATCGTCGCCAAAATAATGAATGTCCTCCACCTTTGAGCCGGACATGGTCATTTTATCCGCAAAGGTTTTGGTGTCGCAGTTCACTTGTGTATATTCCTTTAACCATGACATAGGTACTTGCATGTTCAAACGTCCTTTCTGAAAGCACAATCTATTTTTATAGTTTCATCCATTAAAACTGTTTCAGGAAATACACGTCGTTTTCAAACAACAGCCGCATATCCGTAATGCCGTAACGTTGCATGGCCACCCGTTCCAAGCCCATGCCAAAAGCAAAGCCGGAATACACCGTTGGGTCTATGCCGGACATAGACAACACCCGGGGGTGTACCATGCCACAGCCTAAAAGTTCAATCCAGCCGCTGTTTTTACACACCCGGCAACCGGCACCGTGGCACACAAAGCAGGTGGCGTCCATTTCGGCGCTGGGTTCTGTAAATGGGAAGTGATGTGGGCGGAAACGGACTTTGGTGTCTTCCCCGAACAATGCTTTGGCAAATTCTGCCAGAGAGCCCTTTAAGTCCCCCATGGTAATGCCCACATCTACCACAAGCCCTTCCAGCTGGTGAAACACCGGGGAATGGGTAGCATCCACTTGGTCTGAACGGAACACCCGGCCGGGCGCAATCACCCGAATAGGCGGTTTTCTACTTTCCATGGTGCGCACTTGAACGGGGGATGTTTGGGTACGCAACAAATAGTTTCCGCCCAGATAAAAGGTGTCCTGTTCATCTTTGGCGGGGTGGTTTTGGGGTATATTTAAAGCTTCAAAGTTGTAGTAGTCGGTTTCAATTTCCGGCCCTTCGGCAATTTCATAACCCATGCCAATGAAAATGTCTTTCAAGTCGTCAATAACCTTAGTGATGGGGTGTTTATTGCCCAAAACCGGCACCTTACCGGTCATGCTTACATCAATGGTTTCTAAAGCAATAGATGCCTGTTGTTCTTTGGCATGAAGCAACGCCTTGGCATCATTTAACATGCTTTCAATTTTTTCCCTGGCTTCATGTACCAACATCCCGGCAGCCGGGCGTTCTTCTGGAGTCAAAGCACCCAATGTTTTCAACAGCTGGGTCAGTTCGCCTTTTTTGCCGGTGACGGCCAAACGCAATTCCTCCAGCTCTTTCAGTTCAGAAACTTGTGCCAGGCGTTCCTTGCAGTAATCCTTAATTTCCTGTAGCTTCTCCTTCATTTGTAAAACTCCTTTTATTTAAGTATAAATTGAACGGCTAAAAGTATTGCGCCCAACGCAAACACATAATAGGAAAATACTTTAAGGTTGCTTTTTTCAATGAGCTTAATCATAAATGTAATGGCTAAGTACCCGGTGAGCATGGCCGCCAGCGTACCCATCACAACGGGAAGCAGGGTAATGTCACCCAATATATCTTCCCCGCCCAGCATATCTTTCACCTGCAACACCGCTGCCCCTAAAATGGCAGGAATAGACAAAAGAAACGAATATTTGGCCGCCGCTTTTCTGTCCAACTTCCGGGTTAAAGAAGCCGTTACAGTGCTACCGGAACGGGAAATGCCGGGTATGATGGCCACAGCTTGCACACAGCCAATAATCAAGGCGTCTATGGGCGCCATGTTTTTCACTTGCTTACGCCCGCCCTGCATTCTGTCTGCAAGTAGCAGCAATACCCCAGTGATAAAGAAACCCGGCCATAACAAGGTTCCCCCGTTAAACAAGCTTTCAAACCAATCCCCAAACAACAGGGCGGCTACCACAGCAGGCAGGGTGCCGAAAATGAGCATGACCGTCAGCTTTTGAAAGGGGTTTTTAATCAGCTTCCAAACGTCTTTACGGTAAATGATGAGCACAGGCACAAGCGTGCCCAGGTGGAGCATTACATCAAAGGCCATGGCTGGCTCTTCCATCTTTAAAAGACTTTGCGCCAACACCAAATGCCCGGAAGAGCTAATGGGTAAAAATTCCGCAAGCCCCTGAATAATGCCCAAAATGACTGCTTCTAATACGTTCAACACTGTCCACTCCTTTGCACTGAAAGAATTATATGCCATTTTTCTCTTATTTGCAACAATGTCATAGAACTTTAACGAAGGATGTGCTATACTTGTTTAAAAATCGCCTTTAGTGGATAAGAAAGCAGGTGTGAGTCCCATGAAAGAACCGCTGTTTAAACGTGCCTTGTGCATTGTATTATTTTTGGCGTTGATTAGCCAAACCGTATCTGCTTTTGCCGCAGCCACCAATCCAGCAGCCCCTTTCGTACATATCACCATTGAAAGCCATGACCGCACACTGGCGGAAGGCCAGGTGAATGCCTACAGCTTTCAAGAAGCCGTTAAAAACCTGGGCATTGATGCCTCTCTATCCATCATATACGCCCATGACGGAAAAAAGAACTTTGTGTATAGCGTCAATGGGGTGAAGCAAAACCAGTTTGGGCAAAGTGATGGCTGGTTGGGTTATGTGGAGCGAAACGGCAATGTTGTGAACCCGGAAGATTATTTAAGCTTTCAGCTAGAGCCTGGCGACCGGGCAGTTTTATATTACGGGCACCCGGAAAACACTAAAATTATACCTTCCCTGCAATATGGCAGAGAAGCAAACAGTGTGCGGTTTCTGGCGCAAAGCACCCAAACCTTGTGGTCCGCCGAAGACGGCAGCTGGCGGCAAGAGCAGCTGGTGGAAGGGGTTAAAGATTTGCGCATCCGCATCCGTTTTCCCGGCGGTACGCAGAAAATATTTAAAACCAACGATGAAGGTGTTGCCAACGCCACATTCAGCGTTTTGGGTGCCTATAGTTTTTACGCCGAAGGTTACGTCAATGGCAGTTACCCTAGGGCTGTGCGCACCCCTAACCAAGTGGCACTGTTTGGGCTTAAAAATAACAGCCGTGCCACCCGTGGTGAGGTGGCGGCCTTTATTGCGAATAGCTTTCACCTTTCAAACGATGCCGGTACGATACAGTTTACCGATGTCACCAACCTCACCCCTTACCAGAAGGAAATCCTGTACTGTGCTTCCACGGGCATTATTTCTGGCTATGCGGACGGACGATTTATGCCGGATGAACCGGTAACTCAGCTGCAATTGGCGGTGATGCTTTCCCGATTGCTACCGGAAGCCTCTGAACCAGGCAAAGAAAATTTGCCCAATGTTCCGGCCTGGGCTGTGGCCGCCGTGAATACTTGCCTCTCTGCCGGAGCATTTGACGGCATGAACCCGGACTGGAACGGTACCGTCACAGCAGAACAACTGGCTGCCATCTATCAAAATTTAGCTTTATACATACAAAGGTGAAAAAGATGAAAATTGGTTTAATCATCAACCCCATTGCCGGTATGGGCGGCAGTGTGGGGCTTAAAGGCACCGATGGGGTGCTAAACCAAGCGTTGGCCATGGGTGCAACGCCACATGCAGAAGCAAACGCACAGAAGGCACTAATGCCCCTATTAAACCAACATACGGCTGGTTTGCCTTTTGAATTGCTGTGCGCCCCGGGGCGCATGGGTGCAGATTTAGTCAAGGCACTAGAGATTCCGGCAACTGTTCTGGAAGGAATGTCGGAGAAAAGGGATTTGGCAGATTTTTCGGAAGCAGACACCATGGCCGCCTGTGAAAGCTTTGTGCAGGCAGGGGTATCCCTTATTGTGTTTGGCGGTGGGGACGGCACAGCCAGAAATGTGCTGGCCGCCACAAAAGGCGTTGTGCCTGTGATTGGCATTCCCACCGGGGTTAAAATGCACTCTGGTGTGTTTGCATTGCGCCCAGCCTTGGCGGGTGCCCTTTTACAAGGCTGGATTGAAGGGCGCATCACCCGCACAATCCCCATGGAAGTGCTGGATTTAGATGAGGAAGCATACCGGCAAGGCAACGTGGGCACTGCACTTTATGGCTATTTAAACGTGCCTTACGATGCCCGGCTATTGCAAGGCAAAAAAAGCGCCAGCCCCTTATCGGATATGGCCAACCAGCAAGCCATTGCCAGCCATTTTGTAGACCATATGCAGCCAGACACTTTATATTTTATTGGCCCTGGCTCTACCACCAACCAAATTTTAAAAACCCTTAACCTAAACGGAACCCTTATTGGTTTTGATGCCCTGCTCAATGGTTCCTGTTTGGCCACAGATTTAAACGAAGCTGGTATGCTTGCCATTTTAGACAGTCACCCGGATAAAAAGGCGGTATTAGTGGTCACACCCATTGGGGGGCAAGGGGTTTTGTTTGGCAGGGGCAACCAACAGGCTTCTTTCCGTGTGCTCCAGCGCATTGGAAAAGCAGGCATTCAAGTGGTGGCCACCCAAATGAAGTTGGCCGCTTTTAAAGGCAGACCATTTACGGTAGATACCGGCCATGACACCACAGACCAAATGTTGACTGGCTATTATAAAGTGCTGGTTGGGTATAACGAACATACCATGTATAGAGTTGAAATGTGATAAAGTTGAAATATGATGATGAAAGGTGTGCGCACATGATTCGAGGTGGTATAGAAAAGCGGGACTTAATTTGCACGTTGCTTTCAGACTTTGCAGAGATTATGGATTCCGACTGCATGTTTTCTGTGACAGATGTACATACGTTTATTGCCTATCACCCTGGTAGGTCGGTGGATATTAAGGTGAAGATTAGGGCACCTGTGCCCGAACAAAGCCCACTTTATGCCGCAGCCCAAACAAAGCGGGCGGTTACCAAAACAGTGCCCAAGGAAGTGTGGGGGGTGCCCTTTCGCTCTACTGCAACGCCCATTTGCGATTCTGCCGGGCAAGTGGTGGGCTGCGTAGGTTTCGGCATTTCCATTGAACGGGAAAGCCAATTGATAGACACTTACCAAAACTTTTCAGAACTGCTGGCACGCATTACAGGCGAAGCTGGGCACATATCGGATAGCATTAAACAGGTCGATGAAGGTAACGTAACCTTTTTAAAGATGATGCAGAAAGCAAGAAACGAAGCCAACCAGACTAAAGATTTGCTTCTAAAAATTAATGAAATTGCCGCCATGACAGATATTCTGGCGGTTAATGCTTCTATAGAAGCTGCCCGGGCCGGGGTTTACGGCAAAGGTTTTGCCGTGATAGCCTCTGAAATTAAAAGCCTATCTCAAAACACTAAAAAAATCACCCAAAGCACCGTCACCATGCTTAATACCATTGTTGACTCTATTCATACCCTTTCCCAACTGACACAAGGCAACAACGCCATTATTCAAAATCAAATTTCAGAAATTGACAACATTGCACAAACCGTAGAAGGAATGCAAAAAGTAGCCGATAATTATGCCAAATTGGTGCGATAGCCTCTTTTAAGGAGCGTGTTTATGAACGACTATCCAAGACTCATCATCGACAAGGCCAAACTTTTACACAACATTCAAAAAGTATGCCACACCTGCAAAGCCCATGGCATTTCTGTTTCCTGCGTGGTTAAAGGCTTTAACGGTTTGCCCGAGTTGGTGCGGCTTTATGACCAGACAGACTGTCTGCACATTGCGGACTCCCGGCTGGACAGATTGCAGCAGTATAAACAGATGGGCATTCAAAAACCTTTGATGCTGGTGCGCATTCCCATGCCCTGCGAGGCAAGCAATGTGGTAAGGTATTGCGACATCAGTTTAAATAGCGACATCCATACCCTCCGGGCGCTGAACGCTTGCGCTGCTACATACAATGTGAATCATGGAGTACTGCTCATGGCAGACTTAGGGGATTTGCGTGAAGGTATTTTTGATGAAGAAGAAATGATTCAAACGGCAGAAACCGTTGAAAAGGAATTGGAACACATCACGTTAGAAGGCATTGGCACAAACTTAGGTTGTTACGGTGCCGTGGTGCCCAACGAACAAAACACCGGCCAACTGGTGCAGCTGGCCCGGCGCATTGAAGAACGGCTTGGCCGTTCATTAAACATTATTTCAGCCGGTTCCAGCACCACCTTGCCTTTGGTTTGGGACAACCACATGCCAGCGGGGGCTAATAACTTGCGCATTGGTGAAGGCATTATTTTGGCACAGGATTTAGAAAAACTTTGGAATTACCCCACCCCAGACTATGTGCAAGACATTTTCACATTGGAAGCACAGGTCATTGAAGTGCGGCAAAAACCCTCCCGCCCCATCGGCCAAATTTTTGTTAATGCCTTTGGAAGCAAGCCGGAATTTAAAGACAAGGGCATTCGTAAGCGTGCTCTTTTAGGCTTGGGCAAGCTGGATGTGGGGGGAACCGTGAACCTTTTACCCACCCTGCCCGGCATTGAAATATTAGGGGGCAGCAGTGACCATGTTATTCTGGACATACAGGATTGTGAAGTGCCCATTCAAACGGGGGACATTCTGCGGTTCCACCTGATGTATGAAAGCCTGCTGTTTGCCTCTGCTTCCCCGTTTATTAAGAAAGTATTAATTTAGCCTTCGCTTAGGATATGTATTGGGTCATGAGCATATAAACGGCCGTCCCACTAAAAATGCTGAGCATCGGGTTTCTTTTCCACACATGCAACCCCACCACAAGCCCGGCCGCCACCACCTCTCGAATGGCAAAGGGCCATTGGGTGAATTGCACATCTCTGAAGCAGTAAACCAGAATGGCACAAATAATGGCCGGGGGCAAATACTTCCCTAAATACAGCACCAGTGCCGGCGGTTCTTTTTTCCCGCTACCAAATACCAAAAATGGAAGGGCCCGGGTGGAAAACGTCACCGCAGACATTAATGCAATGGCTATTATCAATTGTTTACCTGTAATCATGCGCTTCAACCCTTTTTCTTAAAACAATCATAAACACAACAGATAATGCAGCACCCAATAAAAGCATGTTGGCTTTGCCAACAATAAACACCGAGGCCAGGGTACAAACGATGCCAAGCACAAACGGTATTTTGGTTTTATAGGCCTTTAACTGTTCAATGACAATGACCAAAAACAGCGCTGTCATGGCAAATTCCATACCCCGTATGTCAATTTCAATTAAAGAGCCCAGGGCAGCACCAAAAAAGCAACTGGCAATCCACGCCCAGTGGTTGAACATGGACACATAAAAACAGTATTGGGGGCGAGGAACTTCGGACTTCGCCCCCGGTTCTGTTAACAAAGCGTAGGTTTCATCGGTAAGGGTAAAAATCATATACGGTTTTTTAAAGCCCGTTCCTTTATAATCATTTAAAAGGGATAAACCATAAAATAAATGCTTAGAGTTAATTAAAAAAGTGACCAGCCCTATTTGCCAAAAGGAAGCCTGGGTTAAGAAAAATTGTACCGCCATATATTGCCCTGCCCCGGCATACATGCACGCAGCCATGAGCACGGCCACCCAGATGGGGTAGCCCACAGCGGCCATCATAAACCCAAAAGCAGAGCCGGTTGGAAAGTAGCCCAACATAACAGGTGCACAAGCTTTTAATATTTCCTTTAACGCATGTTTGTTCATTTTTAGTTCCTCAATTCTGCCAAACTTTCGTTATTTTACACTTTTTTCCTGCTGATGTCTATATTTTTTTATCATCCTAGGACTATTGAGCCATAAACGGTTTGACTTAATTCCGGTTAACAGTTATGATAACAATTCCAGAAATTTTACCTTGAATGGAGCATATGCATGAAAATGTCTACAGACCGGCTGGAAGCTTTCAGTGACGGGGTGATGTCTATTTTAATTACCATCATGGCTTTTAACATCCCATTGCCCAAAGACTTTAGCAACGAAGGGTTACGAGAATTTTCAGCTGCAATTGCTGTGTTCTTTGTTAGCTTTGTGGTGGTTGGCACCCAATGGATAAGGCACCATTTTTTGTTCTCCCTCTGCAAAGAAGTCTCCAGCATGGTGCTTTGGCGTAATATTTTTTACTTGTTCTTTCTTTCTCTCATGCCTCTTTTCACCAAGTGGATTATGGAAAACCCGGGAGAAGTTCTTCCGGCTATTGGTTATAACGTGGTGTTTTTAATGGTGGCGATATGTTTCCAAATGATGAAAAGCAGTTTGTTTAAAGAAAGCAAAGAAAAGTTCCCTAAGGAACTGATGCGGCGTAGAAAAGAGCAAAAATATGCCTGGGTATTCTTCATCGTGGTATCGGTGGGCATGGTCAGTATATTTGTACTATCTTTTTTCTACCCTACCCTGTCTATTATATTTTTTGTGGGGTTACCGGTTGTATCCTCTATCATTAATTTATGGATTGAACGCTAAATGAAAATTTAATTAAGCCTTCATATTGCAACCCTCTTTTTTTATGCTATAATATGGAATTGAGTTTCAATTTTAGTTTTGGAGGAACCCATGTCCCGCTATAAAACCAACCAAAGAGCGCTTATTTTCAGCTATTTACAGGAAAACCGCCACCGGCATATGACGGCGGACGATGTGTTATTTCATTTGAAAAGCAACGGTTGTTCAGTGGGCAAAGCCACCGTTTACCGCTATTTTGATGCTTTGCTGGAAGAGGGTTATTTGCGCAAATTTGATGGTGCCAACGGCAAAAGCGCCTGTTATCAGTTTGTAGAAAACAACCTGGGCTGTTGCAACCATTACCACCTGATGTGCGACAGCTGCAACCAGCTTTTTCACATTGAATGCCAGCTTTTAGACAACGTGAACCAACATATTTTGGACAGCCATGCATTTCAGGTGAACAATTTAAAAACCACCTTCCATGGCCTTTGCGAACAATGCAGCGCCAAACATTAGAACGTGTAACGCTGCAAGCTTACTGGAGGACATACCATGCATAGCATCCAACAGTTTTTATTTAATCAAATTCCTTCTCTTTTTTCATACGCATTCATGCAGCGGGCCTTCATTGTAGGCGTGCTGGTTTCCTTATGTGCCGCACTGCTTGGGGTCAGCCTGGTTTTAAAGCGTTACGCCATGATTGGTGACGGCCTTGCACACGTAGGGTTTGGGGCGTTGTCTGTGGCATTTGCGTTACAACAGGCCCCACTAACAGTCTCCATTCCGGTGGTGATAGCGGCCGCCTTTTTGCTGTTAAGAATGAGTGAAAGCAGCAAAATCAAAGGGGATGCAGCCATCGCCCTTATTTCCAGCTCCTCTTTGGCCATTGGCATCATCACAACCACCCTTACCAAAGGGATGGGCACAGACGTGCACAACTATATGTTTGGAAGCATTTTGGCCATGAGCCCTCAGGATGTATATATCAGTGTTGGCCTTTCTGTGGCGGTGTTGCTGCTCTATGTGCTTTTTTACAATAAGATTTTTGCGGTTACTTTTGACGAGTGTTTTGCCAAAGCCACAGGTATGCGTGCCGGGATGTACAACATGCTCATTGCCTTTTTAACGGCCGTTACCATTGTGGTGGGTATGCGGATGATGGGCACCCTGCTTATCTCCAGCTTGATCATCTTCCCTGCGCTAACCTCTATGCGCTTGATGAAAAGCTTTCGAGGGGTTATTATCAGCAGTGCAGTTGTTTCAGTGGTATGCTTTTGTATGGGGATGGTGGCCTCCTTTTGCTTGGGGCTTCCTGCTGGTGCTAGCATTGTGGTGGCAAATATTCTTGGTTTTTGTTTGTTTTCTGGTTTATCATGCATAATAAAATGTAAAGGGTGAAACGATGCTTAAACAACAGTTGAACATTGCCGGTATTCCGGCTATATTATGGGGTGCCCCTTCAAACGCTTTGTTTATTGGGGTGCACGGCAATTTATCCAGCAAAGACGACTTGTCCTTTTTAGCAGAAGCCGCCATTCCAATGGGTTACCAGGTTTTAACATTTGATTTGCCGGAACATGGGGATCGCAAAAACCAGGGCATTCCCTGTAAGGTGCAGCAATGCGTGCAAGAACTTGAAACTGTTTTGGACTATGCCAAAGCCCGATGGCACACCATCAGCTTGTTTGGGTGCAGCATGGGCGCTTATTTCAGTTTATTGGCATACCCAAAAGAAGCATTGAAGCAATGCCTGTTTTTGTCGCCTGTGGTGGATATGGCGTCTATCATTCAGGGCATGATGGATGCGCTGCAAATCTCCGAAGAAAGGCTCAAAGCTGAAAACGAAATTCCAACTCCATTTGGCCATACACTATATTGGGATTATTACCATTATGTCAAAACACACCCCATTGTGGCCTGGAGTCAGCCCACATCCATACTGTCTGGTGCGCTGGATGCCATGTGCCCTGTAGCTGTGACCACTGATTTTGCCCATCGCTTCCACTGCCACTTGCAGGTTGCGGAAGGCTGCGAACACTATTTTCATACCAGAGAGCAGATGCAAATGGTCACCCACTGGCTAACGGCCAACATTTTGCCAATTGAATAAAGCCATGAAAAAAAGCACACAGTTTAAATTTTCTGTGTGCTTTTTGATGCATCGGCTGTTTATCTATACACCTGGTTCCAAGCTGCCTCACCAATATACGGAAGCTTAGCAACTTTTCCAACCAGGGCGGCATACATTAAATATGCCCAAGATAATACGCCCGCTAAAGACAAGGCGCTGGATACTAAAGGGCCAATGAGCAACAGCCCTCCAAACAGGCTACGCCATATGAGCATAACCGCTGTAAGTAACAGAAACCATACCGTGGACTGTAATGCATGAAAGCGCACCAGCTTATTTTCTTTTTCAAACATGAGAAAGAAAAAGCCAGAAATATACGCAAAAGCATAACAGAGTACGCCGGTTAAATTGTCGCTAAGCCCAAAAACATTGCGTTTATACATGCCATACCTCCATCTCAACAAGCCGCCAACCAATGGTTACAATAATGGTGTATTGCCCTTCCCGTCATAAAACCCCCGCACTTTTGAAGAACGAATGGCTCTTATGAAACTAGAATGCTCTTTTTCCGCATGGTAAATGCTGGCCAATTCCGTGGCACAGGCACACCATTCCCGGTTGGCCAGCAACCGTTCTGCGGCAAACCAGTTGGTGGCCGCGCCCTGATCATCCGTATACACATAAATACGGAAAGCAATGTGCCGCACAAATTCAATATAGCCCAAGTCTTGTGGGCCTCTGTCCATAATACGCTTGATGTCGTCCGGGGTGAAGATGGCGCAATCTTCAAGAAAACAAGCAATGTCTTCTGCACAGTACCACTGGTGTAGTGCATTGTTATTGCCGGTTTCCTCCCACAAAAAGTACGCCACCACTTCTGTTTTTTCTGTTAAAAGTTTATTCATTTTATATCCCTTCTAACCATCACAGACAAATACATCCATCAAACAACTTATTCAGCTTGCAAAGCATTCAACCTATTGTTGGCCTTTGTTTTTAACGTTGAACTGGGGTATTCTGCCAAAAGCTTTTCATAGTAGGTTTTTGCTTCCGCATCCAGCCCTGCTTCTTCGGCCAACAGCCCCCGGTAGTACAAAATGCTGTCCATATAGCTGGCATCTTCCGGTGCAAACACTTCACATTTGTCCAGCAACGCCTTACATTGGGCATAATCTGCCGTATTGTAAGCCTGAACGGCGTCTGCATGAAGTTTCTTAGCCGCAGCCGGATAGACATCCTCTTTTAAATCTGCCATGTTTTGAATGGCATCTGCGGGTAAATCTGCGGTATCAATACTGCTTAAAAGTTCAGCAGCCTCAACATTCTGGCCGTCATTCTTTAAAGTTTCTACAGTTTCCAGTTTTTGCTGCCGGTCTTGTAAAGATGCTTGTTTCGCATAGGTTTGGTTTTCCTGTGTCAGCTGTTTGTTTTGTTCTTCCAGCTTTGTAATCTGTTCTTCATTGGCTGTGCGCATACCTTCATAAAGCTCGTTGGTGGCCGTAGCCTCTTGCTTTAACCGGTTTATTTCCTTGTCTCTGGTATCCATCATACCCGGAATAACCAGAATGTACAAAATACCAAAGGCACACAGTGCGCCGATTAAAAACGACACCATTTCCCCTAAGCGGAATGTTTCCCCAAAGCTTTTTTTGTCTTTAGGCTGTAAGGAACCCAAGGGAACAGTCTTACCTTGATCTTTGCGCCCAATCAGCTTTACCGGCTCTGGGCGAATTTTAGAGGGAAACAATTCCCGGTAATAATTCAAGGCAATGGTGTTGTTCACATCAATAGACAACACCCGCTCCACCAGCGCCTGGGCTTTTTCTTTATTCTTTTGAATAAAATAGCACAACGTCAGCAGGTTCATGCCGCTTATAAACTTAGGGTTCATTTCAATGGCCTTTTTCAGCTGAATAATGGCCATGTCATCACTTTTTTGGTATAAATACTCCAACGCCTGATTATAAGCTTTCACCGCATCGTTATATTTTTCAAGGGTGCGGCTATTTTTTTCAATAATGTTTAAGTATTCAACTGCCAGGTTGTCTTCCCGTATGAGCGAACTGCTGATGACCCAGTGCTTCAAAGCATCGCCGATACAGCCAATTTCAAAATACACCAGACCGATTAAATTCCGGGCATGGATGTTGTTTTTGTTAAAATCAATGCTTCGTTCCAAGCTGTCAATGGCACCGGACAAGTCCCCTACTTTGGCTTGGGCCAAACCCCGGTTATACAGCGTGTTGGAAACCTCATTTGTTTTTACAAAAAGCACAGGGTCTAAGCCGCATTGGGGGCAGACCGACGCAAAGTCATCCATTTCATAGCTGCAGTTTGGACAATTCACAGCCACTACTCCTTTTCGCTATCAGCAGGCATGCGTTTGGTTAAATGTTGAAGCAAATCCATAATGTCCTTAATTTCATCGGAACGGATTGCTTTCTCCACTTCGTCCATGCCCATGATGGGCTCGTATTTGCTGATTTCCTCTTTAAAATCAATCATAAAAAGCCTCCGATTACTACATACTTCCAATACCATTTATTATACACGTTTTTACCAAAAAAATACAGCATTATTTGTGAAGATTTTTCAACTGGTCTTCAACACTTTGAAGCATACCCGCATACTTCACCCGTTTTTCTTTTTCTTCTTCAATCAGCTTGGCGGGGGCTTTGCTTACAAAACCGGTGTTGGCCAGCTTTTTGTCAATGCGGTCCACTTCGCCAATCAAACGGGTACGTTCATCGTTTAACCGTTTCAGTTCCTTTTCCACGTCCACCAGCTGTGCAAAGGGCAAGTAAGCCACGGCGTCCTGCATCACCACAGGCACAGCATCGGTTTCAACACCTGCATTGTCTGCCGCAACCTCCACAGCAGAAGCAAAAGCCAGCGTAGCAAAAAAGGCACGGCCTTCTTCAAAGATTTGACGCACTTCCGGTTTGTCTGAAACCACGGTCACAGCCACTTTCTTGGAAGGTGGCACGTTCATCTGGGTGCGCAGCGCACGAATGCCCTTCACCCCTTCTTTAATTAAACCAATGGCTTTTTCCTCTACAGGGAAATGGTGTGCCTCGGTATATACTGGCCACTGGGCCACCATGATGCTTTCAGAATCTTCTTCGCTGCGTAACGACTGATAGATTTCCTCGGAAATAAAAGGCATATAGGGGTGCAGCAGCTTTAAGGCAGTGACCAGCACCGTACGTAACGTCCATAAGGCCGCTTCTCTGGTGGGGTCTTCGTGGTTATAAAGCCGTGGCTTCACCATTTCAATGTACCAGTCGCAGTATTCGTCCCAAATAAAATCGTGAATTTTGGACACAGCAAGGCCAAGCTCGTACCGTTCCATGTTTTCTTCAACATCGGGAATGAGTGCGTTTACCTTAGACAATATCCACTTGTCCGCCGGGGTTAAGGTTTGCATATCGGCAAGCACCGGCAGTTCATCCCCAAAGTTCATCAGCACAAACCGGGCGGCATTCCATATCTTATTCAAGAAATTCCGGCTGGATTCCACTCTTTCAGGATAATAACGGCTGTCGTTACCCGGGGCGTTGCCTGTGGCAATGGTCAGGCGCAAAGCATCTGCACCATAAGTTTCAATAACACTTAAGGGGTCTACCCCATTGCCTAAGGACTTACTCATTTTCCGGCCCTGGGCATCACGAATCAAGCCGTGAATGAGCACGTCTTTAAAAGGTTTTTGCCCCATTTGCTCCAGCCCGGAAAACACCATACGAATCACCCAGAAGAAAATGATGTCGTAGCCTGTTACCAGCACGTCTGTGGGGTAGAAATATTCCAGTTCGGGGGTTTTTTCTGGCCAGCCCAGTGTGGAAAATGGCCACAAAGCAGAGCTGAACCAGGTGTCTAGTGTGTCCTCATCCTGCACCAAATGGGTATGGCCGCATTCCGGGCATTTGTCCGGGCATTCACGGGCCACCACCGTATGTTTGCAGCTTTGGCAGTAGTAGGCAGGAATGCGGTGTCCCCACCACAGCTGACGGGAAATACACCAATCCCTAATATTTTCCAACCAATGCAAATAAGTTTTACCAAAACGTTTAGGCACAATGTTCAGTTCACCAGAGTTGTACACGTCAATGGCCGGTTGCGCCAAAGATTCCATTTTCACAAACCATTGCAGCTTGGACAAAGGTTCCACCACTGTGTTGCAACGTTCGTGTACGCCCACAGCATTTTTGATGGCCTCTTTCTTTACAAACAACCCAAGCTGGGTAAATTCTTCAACAATCTTGGTTCTGGCTTCATAACGGTCCAGCCCGGCATAAGTGCCGGCGTTGGCATTTAATGTGCCATCGTCCTCCATAATGTTAATGAGGGGCAGGTTGTGGCGCACACCTACTTCAAAGTCGTTAGGGTCATGGGAGGGGGTAATTTTCACCACACCGGTGCCAAAATCCATTTCCACATAGTCGTCAGCCACAATGGGAATTTCACGGTTCACAATAGGCACGGTAACGGTTTTGCCTACCAAGTGGGCATACCGCTCGTCTTTAGGGTTCACAGCAATGGCCGTATCCCCCAGCATGGTTTCCGGCCGGGTGGTGGCGAACTGCAAAAAGTCGTTGGTGCCTGTAATGGCATATTTAAAATGATAGAAAAAGCTGTCTTTGTCTTGATGGTCTACTTCCGCATCGGAAATAGAGGTTTTACATTTAGGGCACCAGTTCACCAGACGTTCGCCCCGGTAAATGAGCCCTTTTTCATACAGACGCACAAAAACTTCCACTACAGCCTTGGACAAACCTTCATCCAAGGTGAAGCGCTCTTTAGACCAATCGCAAGAAGAACCAAATTTACGCAGCTGGGTCAAAATACGGCTGCCGTACTGGTCTTTCCATTCCCAGGCACGCTTTAAAAAAGCCTCCCGGCCAATGTCTGCTTTGGTTAAGCCTTCTTCGGCCATTTTTTCTACAATTTTAACTTCAGTGGAAATGCTGGCGTGGTCTGTACCCGGCAGCCATAGGGCATTGTATCCGGCCATCCGTTTCCAGCGAATTAAAATATCTTGCAAAGTACAGTCAAAAGCATGGCCCATGTGCAGCTGGCCCGTAATGTTTGGCGGCGGAATAACAATGGTATAGGGTTTTTTGGATTTATCGGGTTTAGCGTGAAAATAGCCCTTTTCCAACCACCAGGCGTAAAGCTTGTCCTCTACCTGCGCGGGATTATAGTGTTTTTCCAGTTCTTTTTTCATGCAGTGCTTCCCTTCTTTGTTTGAAAAAGGCTTTCGCCGGAAAAGGACGAAAGCCTTAATAACCTTTTCAATGGAACAATTTTACACAGCTTCTTCAGGTTTGTCAATGATGAAAAGCATTTGACTAACCTCGTCGAAATAAGCCTGAACCATCTGCCCGATGATTTTATCTTCGGAGTAATCTTGCTGGGCCACAGACTCTAGCAAATCCCATACTTCGGCGTGCATGTCGTCCAATTCTTTCAGGTTTTTCTCTATTAGTTCCTTGTCTTGCAAAAGCTCTTTGTTGTACTCAATCTTGTCTGCCACGTCAATGGTTCTGGCAAATTCCTCAATTGAGAATTTGGAATAGGAAAAATTATTTTCCCTTAAAAACCGCTCAATGGCTGCTTCTGTTTCATACATGATTTTACGAATGGCATCAATGCGTGCGGTAATGTGTTTGTAATGTTTAAAATCTTTAAGGCTTTCCTGTAAAGACATGGCGTTGCGCACTTTATATTTTCCGTATTCAAAGCGTAAAAAATTTGTGTAATAGGCATACACCACGTTCTTTTTGTTTAAAAGCTCCACTGCCCGTTGCTGCTTTTTCACATTGACTTTTAATTCATAACGCATCCGCTTTTTAAAGAAAAACAAAAGGGTTATGACGCCAATGGTTAAAAGCACCAGAATGGTGGTGGGCAGGAAAATAGACACATTTTTAAACATGAACAAATATGCCAGAAAAACTGCCCCAAAACCAAACAAGCCCACAGCAGCCACCGTAAAATATTGAATAAACTTTAAGGCGTTCTGCAAAAAGCCGTGTTCATATTCCAGCGCTGCCTTTTCCCCTTCCAGAAGGCCAATGTCTTGCTTTAACACCTGCTGGCTGCGTTCGGCGTCCGCCATAGGCGCAATGGCCCCCGCTGCTTCCTTTTCCAGCTTGGACATGCGGGTCAGGTTTTTGTCGAAATCGGTGAGCTGATAGATGAGGGTGTTGCGCTCTCTGGTTAAAGAAACAAAGTGTGTGAGTAAATTTTCCAGCCGCTTGGCTTGTTCATCGGACAACTGGGAGAAGCATTCCAGCTCTAAAAGCTTCTCATCAATCAGTTTCATTCGGGACGCTAAAATCATGCGCTGTTTGGCAATGCGCAGTGCCTCGTCACACAAGCTGGCGGACTGGACGCATTTTTCATACATGGGGTCGTTCTTTTCCAAATGGGTTAAATATTGGTCAAACCGTTTTACGGTTTCCGGCTGTTCCACATGCTCTTCCCGCACAAACAGCCCTTTTAAAAAACCAATCATCCGCTGAAACAGCGATGGTTTCAGTACCAATCCATCCTCCATTGCGTATGCCCCTTTCATCTGGTAAAGCTTTCACCATTAACAGCTTTCTTGCACTCTGTCGCTATTTTTCATTATAAAGGCAATTTTTATACAATCAATGGCAACAACCATGGTTAAATCCGGTTTTTCAAAAATCATGGGTTCCCCGTTTTTCTTCACAATTACGGCGTCTACCGGCTTTGAACCCGTCCGCCAGTAGGATAAGAAGTACACGCCGTCTAAATCCATGATGCGCCAATTGTATCCTGTGTTTACGTGAATGTGAAATTCATCCTCACAATTAAAATATGCCAAAAGTTTCCGTTTCGTATCCACATAACGATAAAGTGCCTTGTTCATGGTTGCCCCCGCTTCTATAATCAGTTATCAAACTTATTATAATACATGTTTAAGGGCTTTGTACAGAAAAAATGTAAATATGGCATTCAAACCACTTTTCACCAGGTTAAAGGGCAGAAAAACAGGCACAAGCATACCGGCAACTACGTTTCTGGGCACACCTAAATAGATGGGGGTCAAACCATAATTCCATAACAGCATCAGGATGGTCATAGCAGCCATGCCCAAGCCTAAACCCAGCACCATGCCTTTGGTGGAAGGATATTTCTTATAAACAAGCCCGGCCGTTCCTGCAAAGCCTATAGTGGAAATAAAATTCATTAAGCCGCCGATGAATCCTGTATGGCTAATGGTGATGCCTTCAATGAAAGATTCTGCAAAAGCCACAAAGACAGCGGCAGGCGGGCCCAGTACAAAACCTGCAATGGCCACGGGCACATCCGAAGGGGTGTAGGTTAAATAGTCAGCAAACATGGGAATGTGGATGACCACCGACAATATGTAGCTAATGGCCGTTAACATGCCTAATAGCACAATTGTGCGATTTTTTCGATTTGTCTTTTGATTCATTTTGAAGCACTCCTGTCTTAGTATGATTTTTAGAACCTGTATTTAATAATGGGTTGCCTGAATTTGAAACAGCGATTTTTCGCCATTTAAGGCGTGACGGCGCGGGCATAATAGAAAAATTATGGCAAGCCGCCACAACAAAAAAGGGCGGAATAATCGCTTCAAAGGCGGGCGACAGCTTATTGAATACAGGTTTTTAGACCCGGAGCATAAAAAGCCCCTAAGCCAATGACTAAGGGGCAAAAATAGCATAAAAAAACCACTTTCTTTCATCCAGACTATACTGTCGGTTTTGGAATTGCACCAAATCAGCACATGGCATACGCCAAGTGCTCGCGGACTGCGCCTATACAGGCTTCACCGCCGGTCGGGAATTTCACCCTGCCCCGAAAGTTAAGCACATTATAACAATAGATGATGCTCCTGTCAATAGTTGCGCATAGCTTTTAAAATAATAGAAAAAGGATGCATAAATAGATTGCCTATTTACACACCCTCTTTTAAAAGAATTGCTTCAACTACTAGGATACCCTATTTTATGACAGGATATTCAGTAAAGAAAATTTTTGCTTCAATTACTTAGACATGCTGGAGGTTTGGCCTGCCATTTGTCTTTCTTGAGCTTCAATCATTTTCTTAACCATGTAGCCGCCAACATAACCGTTTTGTGCGGAAGTAAGGTCACCATTGTAACCTTGTTTCAAAGG
>CAZCQP010000031.1:0-19633 GCA_964500895.1 uncultured Eubacteriales bacterium
ACCGTTGGCCGTATCATCAACCGGTGCATCAACAAATACGGTGCCATTGAAACCGCCATTGTGCTGGACAAAGTGAAGTCTTTAGGGTTTAAATTCTCCACCAAAGGCGCACTCACTGTGTCCGTTTCCGAAATGGAAATTCCGTCCTCTAAACAAGAGCTGATTGACGAGGCGGAAGAACAGGTAGACGTAATTACTAAAATGTACCGCCGTGGTTTAATGACCAACGAAGAACGCCACGAAAAAGTTATTGGCGCTTGGAACGTGTGTAACGAAAAAATCACCCATGCGTTGTTAAACGGCCTGGGCAAAGACAATAGCATTTACATGATGGCCCATTCCGGCGCCCGTGGTTCCAACAACCAGATTAAACAGCTGGCCGGTATGCGTGGTTTGATGGCCAGCCCCTCTGGTAGCACCATCGAGGTACCCATTAAGTCCAACTTCCGTGAAGGGCTTTCCGTGCTGGAATACTTCATTTCCGCCCACGGCGCCCGGAAAGGTTTGGCCGATACCGCTTTGCGTACCGCAGACTCCGGTTACCTCACCCGCCGTCTGGTAGACGTTTCCCAGGACATCATCATCCGGGAATGGGATTGTGTGGGTGAAGAAGACCAAGCACCGGGCATGTGGGTTTCCGCCTTCATGGACGGCAAAGAAGTGATCGAACCGCTGCAAGACCGCTTGCGTGGCCGTTGGTCTATTGAAGACATTAAACACCCGGAAACTGGAGAAATCATTGTGCCAAGAGACACCATGATTACCCCAGACCAAGCAGACTTGGTTGAAAAGCTGGGCATTGAAAGCGTACACATTCGCACCATTTTAACTTGCCGCTCTCGGGTGGGCTTGTGCTCTAAATGCTACGGGGCCAACATGGCTTCCGGGCGCATGGTGCGCATTGGTGAATCCGTTGGTATCATTGCGGCCCAGTCCATTGGTGAACCTGGCACACAGCTGACCATGCGTACCTTCCATACCGGCGGTATTGCTTCTAACGAAGACATTACCCAAGGTCTTCCCCGTGTTGAGGAACTTTTTGAGGCCAGAAAACCCAAAGGCTTGGCCATCATTGCCGAGCAGGGCGGCCGGGTAACAGTGACCGACACCAAGAAGAAACGTGAAGTGGTCATCACCAACGATGAAACCGGGGAAGCGAAAGAATATTTAATTCCTTACGGTTCCAGAATTAAAGTGTTCAACGGGGACGTGTTAGAAGCCGGGGACGAGCTGACAGAAGGTAGCGTTTACCCTCACGACATTTTGAAGATTAAAGGCCTGCGGGGCGTGCAAGACTACATGCTGCAAGAAGTGCAGCGTGTGTACCGCTTACAGGGCGTAGATATTAATGACAAGCACATTGAAGTGATTGTGCGCCAGATGCTTAAACGGGTGAAGGTGGAAGAAAACGGGAACACCGAACTTCTGCCCGGCAGTTTGGTAGACTGGCTGGAATTTGAAGAGATTAACAAAAAAGCAGAAGAAGCCGATTTAGAGCAAGCCAGCGGGCAACGGGTGCTTTTGGGTATTACCAAAGCCTCCTTGGCCACCGATTCCTTCTTATCCGCTGCTTCCTTCCAAGAAACCACACGGGTGTTGACAGAAGCTGCCATTAAGGGTAAAATTGACCCATTGATTGGCTTGAAAGAAAATGTCATCATTGGTAAGCTTATTCCTGCCGGAACCGGTATGCAGACCTATCGTCGCATAGAGGTTGCAGCGGCAGATGCGCTAAACACTGTGGTTGAAAATGGGGTTGAAGCAGAAAGCGATAAGGGAGGAGTCACCTATGAGGCTATTGACTAGGTCTGATTTTGATGGATTGGCCTGTGCCACTTTATTAAAAGAGGTAGGCGTTATCGACCATTTTAAATTTGTTCATCCAAAAGACATTCAAGATGGTTTGGTGGAAGTGACGGACAACGACGTACTGGCCAACATCCCCTATGTACCGGGGTGTTCCATGTGGTTCGACCATCACGCCAGCGAGTCTGAACGTTTAGGCAAAGACATGGCTTTCAAGGGGGAAAGCCGTTTAGCCCCCAGTGCTGCCCGCATTGTGTACGAATATTACGGCGGCAAAGAAAAGCTGGCGCATTTTGATGAAATGGTGCAGTATGTAGACATGGTGGATTCTGGCCAAATGAGCGCTCAAGACATTTTAGAGCCTACAGGCTGGGTGTTGCTTGGGTTTATTATGGACCCACGCACAGGGCTTGGCCGGTTTCGGAATTTCCGCATTTCCAACTACGAGCTGATGGAAATTCTTATTGAAGCCTGCCGCACCAAAACCATTGACGACATTTTAGCCATGCCGGACGTGAAAGAGCGCATTGAGCTTTTCTACGACCAAGACAAAAAGTTTAAAGCCATGCTTTTGGAACGTTCCAAAGTGGACGGTAACGTCATCCTTACAGACCTAAGAGGGGTAGACCCCATATACTCTGGTAACCGTTTTGTTATTTACAGCTTGTTCCCGGAACAAAACATCTCCATTTGGGTGGTGGATGGCCGGGGCAAGCAAAACTGCCCCATTGCCGTGGGCCACAGCATTTTAAACAGAACATCCCAAACCGATGTGGGCAAGCTGATGCTAAAATATGGCGGCGGCGGGCACCCACAGGTGGGAACCTGTCAAGTGGACTACGACCAGGCAGACTATGTGATTGGCGAATTGGTTGCCCAAATGAAGATTGATGGATAATTTACAGCATTCAAAACCAAGCCTTGGCCTTGGCCACACCATACACACCTTCGACAGCTTGCCCTCCACCAACGACAAAGCCAAAGCTTTGCTGGCAGAGGCTGCCGCCCATGGCACGGTGGTGGTGGCGGATATGCAAACAGCAGGCAGAGGACGGCGTGGCCATACCTGGCACTCTGCCAGAAGGCTTGGGCTTTACATGAGCATGATTATAAATCCAGGGGCGGGCTATACAGCCGCCCTTTTGCCTGTTGCAGCGGCTTTGTCGGTTTATGACGCTTTGGCCCAGTTTTGCGGCCCAGGCGTGGCGGCCATTAAGTGGCCCAACGATGTGTTGTTGGCGGGTAAAAAAGCGGTGGGCATCCTTATTGAAATGACCGCAGGGCCCCAGGGCTTGGCGGGGGTTGTGGGCATTGGCATTAACGTGAACGGCCAAGACTTTCCGCCGGACATTGCAGACAAAGCCACGTCTATGGCATTGGTCAGCGGCCATTCTTACGATAAAGAACAGGTGTTGCAAGCTGTATTGGCTGCTTTTGACCAGCGACTAGCGCAAGCCCAGCATTCCCCCCAGACCCTTTTGCACCACTACCGGCAAGCTTGCGTAACCTTAGGCCGCCCGGTAACCGTGCACACGGATACCGGCAGCTACCCCGCCCAAGCGCTAGACATTACAGATACCGGGGAATTGCTGGTGGCCACCCCAGAGGGCAAGCAGCAGGTGCTGTCTTCAGGAGACGTAAGTATTAGACCCATATAGGCTTTAAAATAATAAAAGTGAGGCCAAAACATGAGCTTTTTTGAAAAAATCTTTGGAAGCTACAGCAGCAAGGAAATTAAGCGGATTATACCCATTGTAGATAAAATTGAAGCGTTAGAGCCAACCATCGCCCCTTTAAGCGACGAGGCTCTGCGTGGGAAAACCGATGAATTTCGTGGCAGGCTGGCCAACGGTGAAGATTTGGACAGCTTGTTGCCGGAAGCCTTTGCAGTGGTGCGGGAGGCAGCCAAACGTGTGCTGAACATGCGCCACTTCCGTGTGCAGTTGATTGGTGGTATGGTGCTGCACCAAGGCCGTATTGCAGAAATGCGCACCGGTGAAGGAAAGACGCTGGTGGCCACCTTGCCTGCCTATTTAAACGCATTAACAGGCAACGGGGTACACATTGTAACCGTCAACGACTATTTGGCCAGCCGTGACGCCCAGTGGATGGGACAAGTTTACGAATTTTTAGGCCTTACCGTTGGGGTCATTCTGCACGATTTAAGCAGCGAAGAACGTCAGGCGGCCTATGGTTGCGACATCACCTATGCCACCAACAACGAGCTGGGCTTTGACTATTTGCGGGACAACATGGTGGTAGACAAGGCCCGGATGGTGCAGCGTGGCATGGCGTACGCCATCATCGACGAAGTGGACTCTGTGTTGATTGACGAAGCCAGAACCCCCCTCATCATTTCCGGTAGCAGCGGGAAATCTACCCAACTATACAAAGTGGCCGATGGTTTTGTGAAAACCCTTAAAAAAGGCCGCATTGTGAACGAAACCGAAGCCATGAACGCCTTAACCCGGGAAGACCTGAAAGAAGAGGGCGACTTTGTTGTAGACGAAAAAGCCAAGTCTGTCTCTTTAACCCAAGAGGGTGTGCACAAGGCCGAGCGCTACTTTGCCCTGGAAAACTTGGCAGACCCGGAAAACCTTGAAATTCAACACCATATCAACAACGCCTTAAAAGCCAACTTTAACATGCACCTGGACAAAGACTACGTGATTAAAGACGAAGAAGTGGTCATTGTAGACGAGTTCACCGGCCGCATGATGCCCGGCCGCCGGTATTCCGACGGCTTGCACCAAGCCATTGAAGCCAAAGAAAACGTGAAGGTGAACCGGGAAAGCAAAACGCTGGCCACCATCACCTTCCAGAATTTCTTTAACAAATACAAGAAAAAATCCGGCATGACCGGTACCGCCATGACAGAAGAAGGGGAGTTCCGTGAAATTTACGGCATGGACGTGGTGGTTATTCCCACCAACATGTCGGTACAACGGTTAGACCATTCAGACTTGGTGTACCGCACAGAAGCCGGAAAATTCCGTGCAGTGGTTCGGGACATTAAAGAATGCCATGAAAAAGGCCAGCCTGTGCTGGTGGGTACCATCACCATCGACCGTTCCGAGCATTTAAGCACCCTGTTAAAGCGGGAAGGCATTCCCCACCAGGTGTTAAACGCCAAGTTCCATGAAAAAGAAGCGGAAATTATTGCCCTAGCCGGGGAGAAAAATGCCGTCACCATTGCCACCAACATGGCTGGCCGTGGTACAGACATTAAGCTGGCAGAAGGGGTGCAGGATTTAGGCGGCCTTAAAATCATTGGTACAGAGCGCCATGAATCCCGCCGCATCGACAACCAGCTGCGTGGGCGTGCCGGCCGCCAAGGGGACCCGGGCGAATCCCGTTTCTACATCTCTATGGAGGACGAACTGATGCGTCTGTTCGGCTCTGAAAAGGTGATGAAGGTCATTGATGCCCTGGGCTTAGATGAAGACGAACCCATCGAGCACAGCATGCTCACCAAAGCCATTGAAAACGCCCAAAAGAAAGTGGAGGGCAACAACTTTGGCATTCGGAAGCATTTGCTGGAATACGACCGGGTGATGAACGAACAGCGTGAAATCATTTACGGTGAGCGTATGAAGGTACTGCTGGGTGAAGATTTGCGGGACAGCGTTTTGGGCATGTTAAAAGCCGTGTTAGACCGTGCGGTGGACTTATATTCCGGGGACTCCGAGTTTCCCGAAGAATGGGACTTTAACAGCTTAAACGAAAGTTTAATCCTCATTTACCACCGTGCCGCCCACATTTTAACCGAAGACGAAAAACAAACCCTTACCCGGGACGCTTTAAAAGAAAAGTTGTACAAAGATGCGTTGGCCATTTATGAAGCCAAGGAGCGGGAATTCACCCCGGAACGTATGCGTGAAATTGAGCGTATTATCCTGTTGCGGGTGATTGACCAAAAATGGATGGACCACATTGACGACATGGATCAAATGCGCCAGGGCATTAACCTGCGGGCCTATGCTCAGCGTGACCCGCTGGTGGAATATAAATTTTTAAGCTTTGAAATGTTTGACGAGCTAAGCAACAACATTCAGACGGACACCATTAAAGGGTTGTTTAACGTGCGTATTGCCACAGAGCCGCAAAAGGCAGAGGCACCCAAGGAAATGTTCACCAACAAGGACGAAAGCGCTGTGAAGCAGCCTAAACGCCGCAAAGACACCAAGGTGGGCCGTAACGAGCCTTGCCCATGCGGCAGCGGTAAAAAATATAAGCATTGCCACGGGTTGCAAGAGTAATCCAAGGCAAAAAAGGATGGGGATAACATGCTGGCTTTAGAGCAATTGAAATTAGAGCTTTTGCCCTTTGGTGCAAAAGTGGTGGAAATGGGGAACTCACTTTAACGTAGCGGATGCCCAGGCGCAAATTGAGCAGTTGGAGCAGCAATCCGCAGAGCCTAGCTTTTGGGACGACATGGAAGCGTCACAGAAGGTTTTGCAAAAGTTAAAGGGACTTAAAAACAAAGTAGCCGTTTACCACAAACTACAGGCCGATTACGAAGACCTGGTGACGTTGGTGGATTTAGGGCTGGAGGAGCAGGACGAAAGCGTCTTGCAAGAATCTGCCAAGCTTTTTAAAGACTTCCAGACGGAATACGACGAACTGCGCATCGCCACCTTGCTAAGCGGCGAATACGATAGAAATAATGCCATTGTTACCCTTCACGCCGGTGCCGGCGGCACAGAAGCCTGCGACTGGGTGGGCTTGCTGTTGCGCATGTACACCCGCTGGGCAGAAAAGCGGGGCTATGGCTTTGAAATTTTGGATCATTTGCCCGGTGAAGAAGCCGGGGTAAAGTCTGTCACTTTTTCAGTGGCAGGGGAAAACGCCTACGGTTATTTACATGCTGAAAAAGGGGTGCACCGGTTGGTGCGCATTTCCCCCTTTGATGCATCCGGTCGGCGGCATACGTCCTTTGCCTCCTGCGACGTCATGCCAGAGCTGGACGACGACGTGGAAGTGGACATTAACCCGGAGGAATTGCGGATAGACACCTACCGTTCCAGTGGGGCTGGTGGCCAACACGTTAACAAAACCGAATCCGCCATCCGCATCACCCACCTTCCCACCAACACTGTGGTGCAGTGCCAAAATGAGCGCTCCCAGCACAAGAACAAAGACAGAGCCATGAAAATGCTGCAAGCCAAGCTGTACGAGCTGAAGTTGGAAGAGCAGGCGGCAAAAGCCCAAGGCCTGCGTGGGGAAATTAAGGACATTGCCTGGGGCAGCCAAATTCGCTCCTATGTGTTCCATCCCTACAGCCTGGTGAAAGACCACCGCACCAACGAAGAAACCGGCAACGTGCAAAGCGTGATGGACGGCAATATTGATGGGTTTATTAATGCCTATTTAGTGGCCAAATCGGTTAATACACAATAAAATGCAGACAGCAGAAGGAAAAACCATGATGGTTTTCTTTCTGCTGTTTTTATCATTGATGATAAAGATTCAATTGGCTGAAAATATTATATTGGGCGAAGGGGGTAACTGACAATGAAGGTGTTACTTTTTTGTGCAAAAGGTTTTGAAACCATGGAGTTTAGTGTGTTTATTGATGTACTTGGCTGGGCAAGAAACGATTATGGGGTGGATATCCATGTAGACACCTGCGGCTTTACTAAAACTGTAGTGAGCACATTTAATGTGCCAATAATTGTAGATAAAACAATAGATGAGATTGATGTGGATGCTTATGACGCACTGGCTATTCCGGGGGGATTTGAGGAATTTGGCTTTTATGAAGAAGCCTATGATGAGGGATTTTTAGATGTGATACGCCAATTTGAGCAACAAGGAAAAACAATTGCAGCCATTTGCGTGGCTGCTTTGCCCCTTGGTAAGAGCGGCATCTTGTCTGGAAGAAAAGCCACTACATATCATTTGCGGAATGCGTATAGACAAAAACAACTGGCGGAATTGGGTGCAAATGTAATCAATGAACCCATTGTTATTGATGGTAACATTATTACATCCTATTGCCCTGAAACTGCCCCAGCAGTTGCTTTTGAACTTTTAAAGGCACTGACCAATGAGGAACAAATGAAAATTGTAAAAGATGCTATGGGATTCTAGGGTGTGTTATTGCATGAACCCTATTGACAGAGAGGTATAAGATGGGTAAAAAAACATTATTAATCGTATTGCTTTGGCTATCCGGGATTGTGGCCGGTATGCAATTTGCTAAATTTTCTGCCACAATGGGCATTATTCAAACAGAAGTGGGCATTAACCCACTATACAGCGGTTGGTTACTTTCCTCCCTGGGTATTATCGGTATCATTTTTGGCGTAACCTCCGGGGTTATTGTTAGCAGATTTCCACCTGTAAAAATGGTAGCCCTATTTTTATTCTGGGCTGCTGCTTGCTCATTTTTACAAACGCTGTTTTTAACCCCCAGCACTCTATTAACTGTACGCATTATTGAAGGTTTTTCCCAGCTTATTTTGGTTTCTGCTGCGCCCACTGCCCTGTTGCAGGTTACACCTAAACGGTATCAATCTGTAGTGATGACATTTTGGGGAACTTTCTTTGGTGCTGCTTTTTTATTAATGAATCTATTACAAGACCTCATCATTCAATATGGCGGGTGGAAAGCAATTTTTAGGTGCCACGCTATTTTTTCAGTGGTGGTTGCACTTGCTCTTATGCTCTTTTTGAAAGAAGATACAAAGAACAAAGATGCAGAACAAATGGGTAGCAAGCTTTCTTTTGCACAACAACATATGGTTGCATACAAAGCACTGGGCAGCCTTTTACCGGGCCTATTATTTGGGTGCCACACCACCATGTACCTTGTGTTTTTAACATATATACCCCAATGGTTTAATCAAAATTATCCTCATGAAATGTTGAAAAGCAACTTTCTTTTAGTCTCCATGCCTCTATTTTCTTTGTTCGGCACATTTTTAAGTGGTGTCATTTTAAATAAACTTATCAAATCTCCTATGGTTTTAATTACATATGCCTTTAGCACCATGATTTGCCTTTGTTTATTTATTATTTTCAACAATAATGCAATCATGTTCCTCATTTTAGCTTCAAGCATTTTAACCTGTGCCGGAGTTTTACAGGGAAGCGTATTTGCATCCATACCATATTTAAGTGATGATTCAACCATCCACGCCTATGCAAATGGCACCATTACACAAATGGGCAATATAGGCAGCACAATAGGCGCACCTATATTCAGTACGCTTTTAATTGCTTTTGGTTGGAAAGCAGCGTTCATTCTGCCGGTTCTAAGCAGCGTTATAGGTATTGTAGTGGTTTCGGTTTATTTTGCACGTAGAAAAAAAGCAGGGGCGATATGAAATCACCTCTACTTTTTTCATTACATAAAACTTTCCTTCAACTTATCAAAAAAACCTTTTTTATGGTCCTTATATTCGTCGCCCATTTCATCTGCAAACGCCTTCAATAAGTCCTTCTGCCGGTCTGTCAGGGCCGTAGGCACCAGCACCTTTAAGGTGACAATCAAGTCCCCTGTCACCCGAGGATTACGCACGCTGGGCACCCCTTTGCCTTTCAACACTAGGGTTGTGCCGGTTTGGGTACCGGCTTTAATGGTTTGCTTCTCCTGCCCGGTAAGGGTGGGAATGGTGATTTCATCCCCCAGCGCAGCCTGCACAAAAGTAATGGGCACTTCTAAGTACAGCTGGTAGCCATCCCGCTTGAAAAAGGCATGGGGCTGCACCCGGATGGTAATGAGCAAGTCCCCACTGGGGCCGCCCTTTTCCCCCGGCTCCCCATTGCCCGCCAGGCGAATGGTTTGGCCGTTATCAATGCCCTTGGGCACAGACACCTGCAAGGTTTTGCTTTTGCGCACCTTTCCTGTGCCCCGGCAAGTGGTGCAAGGTTCTTTAATCACCTTGCCTTCACCACGGCACACGGTACAAGTACGCACGCTGGTCATGGTGCCAAACATGGTTTGCTGGTGCACACGTTCTTGGCCGGAGCCCCCGCAATGGCGGCAACTTTCCGCCACTGTGCCGGGTTTGGCCCCAGAACCGCTACAGCTTTGGCACGTGTCGTTCACCGCAATTTGAATGTCCTTCTGGCAGCCAAAAACGGCTTCCTCAAAGGTGATGGTCAAGCTGCTTTGCAGGTCTGCCCCACGGCGTGGGCCTTGCTTGCGCCGTCCGTTGCCTCCAAAACCGCCAAAACTTCCGCCGCCGAAAAAGGTCTCGAAAATATCCCCCATGTCGAAACCTTCTCCGCCATAAAAACCACCGCCGCCTCCAGCCCCTTGTTCAAAGGCCGCATGGCCCATTTGGTCGTAGGCTGCCCGTTTTTGCTGGTCACTGAGCACTTCATAGGCTTCGCTTGCCTCTTTAAATTTTGCTTCTGCTTCTTTATTGTCTGGGTTAACGTCTGGGTGGTATTGCTTGGCCATGCGCCGGTAGGCCTTTTTAATTTCGCCATCGTCCGCCCCCTTGTTAACCCCCAACACTTCATAATAATCACGTTTATCTGCCAATACAATCACCCGTTCCGAATACTAGGCATGAAGGACCAGAAGCTGGATTGCTCCAGCCCCTAGTCCTAAATGAAGCCTAATTTCTGCCTTTCTTATACCTCTCTGCTGTCTGCATCAAACACATTGTCCTGGCCGCCGTCGAAGCCGAAGTTATCTTCTTGTGGCGGTGTTTGGCCAGGCTGGCCTTGTTGCTGATACAGCTTGGTGGAAACTTCATGGAACACGCTGGTTAAGCTTTCTGTGGCGGCTTTTAAAGCTTCCACGTCTGCATCGGACAAGTTGTCCAGGCTGGTGCTGTCTGAAAGCTTTTTCAAGCTTTCCAGCTCTTTTTCAATGCGGTCTTTGTCTGCGGGTTCAATTTTATCTGCCAGGTCTTTCAGCAGTTTTTCGGTCTGGAACACCATGGAATCTGCTTCGTTTTTGGTGTCTACAGCTTCCTTGCGTTTTTTGTCTTCTTCCGCATACTGGGCGGCTTCTTGCACAGCCCGGTCAATTTCGTCGTCAGACAAGTTGGTGCTGGCGGTAATGGCAATTTTTTGCTCTTTACCGGTGCCTAAATCCTTGGCAGACACATGCACAATACCGTTGGCATCAATGTCAAACATAACCTCGATTTGAGGAACGCCCCGGGGTGCCGGTGCAATGCCATCCAACCGGAATTGGCCCAGTTGCTTGTTGTCTTTGGCCATTTGCCGTTCCCCTTGCAGCACGTTAATGTCAACAGCGGTCTGGCTATCGGCAGCGGTGGAGAAAATTTGTTTTTTGTTGGTGGGGATGGTGGTGTTGCGTTCAATAAGCTTTGTGCACACGCCGCCTAAGGTTTCAATACCCAGAGACAGCGGGGTAACGTCCAGCAACAGGATGCTTCCTGCCCCTTCGTCACCGGCCAGCTTGCCCCCTTGAATGGAAGCGCCCAAGGCCACGCATTCGTCCGGGTTAATGCCTTTGAAAGGTTCTTTGCCAGTCAGCTTTTTCACGGCTTCCTGCACAGCCACAATACGGGTGGAACCGCCCACCAATAACACTTTATGCAATTCGGCTGGTGTTAAGTCTGCATCTTTTAAAGCGGTGCGCACAGGGCCCATGGTGGCTTCCACCAGGTCTGCGGTCAGCTCGTCAAATTTGGCTCTGGTTAAGGTGATGTCCATGTGTTTGGGGCCGTCTTGGTTCATGGTGATAAAGGGCAAGTTAATGTGGGTGCTGGTTACGTTGGAAAGCTCAATTTTGGCTTTTTCAGCCGCTTCCTTCAACCGTTGAATCACCGCTTTATCTTGGCTTAAATCCATGTTTTCTTGCTTTTTAAATTCTGCAATCAGGTGTTTCATGATGCGCTCGTCAAAGTCATCGCCGCCCAAACGGTTGTTGCCGCTGGTGGCCAACACTTCAATAACCCCTTCGCCAATGTCAATGATGGACACGTCGAAAGTACCGCCGCCCAAGTCGTACACCATAATTTTTTGCTCTTTTTCGTTGTCTAAGCCATAAGCCAAAGCAGCAGCGGTAGGCTCGTTAATGATACGCTTCACGTCCAGCCCGGCAATTTTACCGGCATCTTTGGTGGCCTGGCGTTGGCTGTCTGTAAAGTATGCAGGCACGGTGATAACCGCTTCTGTTACAGTTTCGCCCAAGTAGCTTTCTGCATCGGCTTTCAGTTTTTGCAGAATCATGGCGGAAATTTCTTGCGGGCTGTAAGATTTATCTTCAATGTTTACTTTAAAGTTTGAACCCATTTTACGTTTAACAGAAATAACGGTGCGGTCTGTGTTGGTGATGGCTTGGCGTTTGGCCAGTTCGCCCACCAAACGTTCACCATTTTTAGTAAATGCAACCACAGACGGGGTGGTGCGGGCGCCTTCAGAATTAGAAATAACGGTTGGCTGGCCGCCTTCCATAACAGCAACACAAGAGTTGGTGGTGCCTAAGTCGATACCAATGATTTTACCCATGTTAAAATCCTCCTTAATGTATAGTCATCGTCACATTCAATTTTAGTTGGCCACTTTCACCATGGCGTGGCGAATCACTTTGTCTTTATATTGATAACCTTTTTGCAGTTCTTCTATGACCGCATTTTCACCATATGCCTCATCTTCCACGTGGGCAATGGCGTTGTGCAGGGCCGGGTTAAAGGTTTCACCCAAGCAGGGAATGGGGGTTACCCCCAGGTCTTGCAGGGCTGTGGCCAGCTGCCGGTAAATCATTTCAATGCCTTTATAAAAGTTGTCTTCTTTGTTCCCTGCGGCGGTCATGGCACGCTCGAAATTGTCGATGGCAGGCAGAAGCTTTTCAATGGCTTCTCGCACACCGTCGTCGTACATGGCAGCTTTTTCTTTCATGGTGCGCTTGCGGTAGTTGTCGAACTCCGCCAAGCTACGCTGGTATTTGTCTAAAAGTTCGTTATATTTATTGTCTGTCTCGTCGGACTGTTGGGTCTGTGCTTCTTCGGTTTTGCCGGCTTCTTCGGACTGTGCTGTTTCCTCTGGATCTACAGCATTTTCAATGGTGTCCTCTGGTGCGGTGTCTTCTGGTTTATGCATATGGTGGCTCCTTTCTTTCTTCAAAATGTTTATATGTCAATGGGGGCATGAAGCCCCTTGTTCTAATCTTTGCTTTCCAGTACCCGGCTAATGTTCTTCACAATGCCGTTTAACACGCTCACCACCTGGGTGTAATTCATTCGGGTAGGACCAATGATGCCGATGGAGCCGCAGGTTTTGCCCGCCACCTGGTAACTGGCCTTAATCAAGCTGCAATCTTGCAATTCTTCCAAATTATTTTCAGAACCAATCACAATTTGTACGTTATCGGTTGTATTATCCCCCAATAAGTTAATGAGCATGTCTTTTTCTTCCAACGTTTGAAAAATGGCCCGGGCTTTGTCTAGGTTGCTAAATTCCGGAAAAGCCAAAATATTTTTCACGCCGCTGGTGTATATTTTAACATCGTCCTCCGCCTGAATCATCTCCAGAATGGCGTTTAACACCGGTGCCAAAACGTGGGCATAGGGCGCAAATTCCGACAACAACTGGGTGCAGAGGGGTTGGTCTATGTCTCTGATGGTGTGGCCTTTCAGCCGCTGGGTAAGGATGGCGGACAAGGTGGTCAACTCCCCGTCATCCGGCATATTGGGAACAGCCAGCATGTGGTTTTTCACAGCCTTGCCATCCGTCACCAGCACCAGCAACATGGCGTTTTCGTCTATGGGCACCAGCTGAATGCGGCCCACAGCGGTTTGGTTAAACACCGGCTCAGACACAATGGTGGTGTAGTGGGTAAGCAGGGCAATGGCCTTGGCCACTTCTTTCATATAATAATCAATCTGGTTTAAGTTATGGCGGGTCATATGGGCCAGCAGAGACAACTCGTCCTCTGTCAAATCCCGGCAATGCATCATGCTGTCTACATAATAGCGGTAGCCTTTATCTGAAGGTACCCGCCCGGCGGAAGCGTGGGGCTGCACAATAAAGCCCATGTCTTCTAAGTCGCTCATTTCGTTGCGAACCGTGGCAGAGCTTATGCCCAGGTCGTACTTTTTGGCAATGGTGCGGGAACCAATGGGCTCGGCGGTATGGATGTAATCGTTAATGATGGCTTCTAATATTTTAATTTTACGTTCATTCAAAACCAACACAATCACTCCCTATCCACAGTGTCTCTTTGCTTTGTTAGCACTCTATGCAGTTGAGTGCTAAACGGTAACTATAAAATATCACTTGACTAAACTTCTGTCAAGTGATTTTTAAAATTTCTTATAAAAAATCGCAGAAAACCATATTGGAAACATCCAGCCCTTTGTTGGTTAAGGTTAGGCGGCTTCCTTCCAGCTTTAACAGGCCATTTTGCAAATGCTTTTCTATAGCATGGCCAAAAACAGCCTGCATATCCTGGTTAAATTCGGCTTTAAAACCATGCATATCCACCCCGTCTGCCAAACGCAAGCCTAAAAACATAAACTCGCTCATGGCCGCTTCTGGGGTGATAACCGTATCTTCCGTTCGGGGCGGGCATCCCCCACACTGAATATACGTTTGCAAATCTGTGGTGTTGCCCCAGCGCCGCACTCCATCAAAGGAGTGGGCGCCCAGGCCAAAACCCAGCACAGGTTCTCTGCGCCAATATTTCATGTTGTGGGCACACTTTGCCTTCCCTGGCTTGGCCCAATTAGAGATTTCGTATTGCTCAAAGCCCTTTTCTTTTAAAAAACGTTGGGCTTCATGGTACATGGCACGGTCTGTTTCCTGGGGGGGCAGGGGCAGCTGCCCGGCCTCCAGCAAACGGCCGAAAGGGGTATCTTCTTCTACGGTTAAACCATACACCGACAGGTGGGTGGGTGATACGGCCACCGCTTTTTCCAGTGTTTCCATCCAGTCTAATTCCGTTTGCCCGGGCAAGGCAAACATCAAGTCGCAATTTATATTTTCAAACCCGGCATCTTGTGCCAGGGCAATGCTTTCTTGGCATTGGGCGGCGGTGTGAATCCGCCCTAAGGCATGAAGCAAGTGGTCTTGCCATGCCTGCACCCCAAGGCTTAAACGATTGACGCCAAAGGCCTTCAAATCTTTAAGCAACGTGGGGGTTAAGGTGCCCGGGTTGGCTTCCATGGTGATTTCCGCCCCGGGGGTTACGATGGTGTAATGGTTAATGGTTTCAAAAATTTCTGCTAACATGTCCACAGGCAGGACAGTGGGGGTACCACCGCCGATAAAAATGGTTTCGATGCCGCCGTTTGCCAAGGCGTCGCACCGTTGCATTTCCTGTATTAATGCGCTTGTATACGCTTTATAAAATTCTGTTTTGCCGGTGTAGGACGCAAAATCGCAATAATGGCATTTTGCCCGGCAAAAAGGAATGTGGATGTAAAGTCCTAAACCTTTCATGTGTATCACCCACCCAGCAAAGCACCCCAGGCGTCTTCGGGCACATTGCCCAGCCGCCATATGGAAATGCCTGTAATGCCAAACATTTTTGCCAGATCTATTTTTGAGGATGTGCTTTGGCCGTTTTCGTACCATACCACATTGCGTAGGCCATCCTCGCCAATAAAGGTGATGTATGGGCTCATGCTTTTCTCGTCAAAAAAGACATTCACCCCTTTGTTCATGCGTTCCTGTAATGTTGCATAATCCGGCCGGTAAGGGGTTTGGTTCACAACCTGCCCCTCTTGCACTTTCCATTGCGCAGTGTCGAAAGAAATTTGAAGTAAAATTTTGCTTTTGTCTGGTACACCTGTGTTTGGGTCGGTTATGGCCTGCAAGGCGGTGTACACCTGGGAAAGAGGGGCTAGCGGGGTCATTACAATGCCCTGTGCCATTTCCTCTGTCGTCAGCGCCTTTGCATTATAATCATGGGCCATCAGAATCACCTTGTCTGCCAGTTGGCCGATTGTGCGGTAATCATAACCGTCGTAATGGCTTTGGTTGTAAACCACTGGGTGCACGGCCACAAACATTTGCTTTGTGCCAAGCCCCTCCTTAAGCTTGGTTAAAAAACGGTTCAGCCCTTCTTTTTGCGCCTGTCCTTTTAAACCTTCCAAATCCACCACCACCCCATCGTACAGGGGCATGGCCTTTAGAATTTCGGCAATGGCGGTATTGGTTAGCTTTTCATCTGTGACCAGCTTGGCCGTCAATGTCTGTCCCTCTGCCACAACCACTTCTTGTGCAGTCACCATCAACAATCCACTTCCGCTATTTTTGGCCATAGCCAATGGCTGTTCGTAGCCGGACGGGCGGTTATATTCGTTGCTGTTGGTGGCGGTTTCGTTCAAAATAACGGTACCGCCCGCAGATTCCAGCCGTGCCCAGCCAAAACCCACGCTGTTTAACTGTGGTATTTTATCCATTTGCGAGGCGGACTTGATGGCATAAAAGCCGTTTACAAATGTGATCGAGCGGTTTAAATTATCTTCCAAGCGCATGAGCATTGCAGCGGCTTGTTCCCGTGTTGCGGTGGCCGCTGGAGCAAAAGTGGTGGCGCTCATACCCGAAATAATGCCAAAATCTTTGGCAATGGTCATGTAGCCTTTGTTGCGGGTCACGTCCTGAAACGGGCTTGGCAATGCGTTTAATTGCTGGGCCAATGTGTCATAACCCAGCGCCTTTACCAACATAACGGCCATTTCCTCCCGGGTAATAGGTACGTTAGGGCGAAATGCCTCGCCAGGGGGTACGTCAGTTGCGCCGTGCGCAGCGGCTGCTTCTACGTATGTATAATACCAGGCCGAGGGGTCGGCGTTGTCTGTAAAGGTAGCAGCTTTTTTGCCATTTTGCCCATTAGAACTTTGCCAGTCGAACAGTTTCACCACAAATGTGGTAAATTCTGCCCGGGTGATGGCTTGTCCCAAACCAAATTTATTTTGGCCCAGTCCTGTGGTAATGCCTTTATCCCGCAGCCTATGCACAGCATCATATGCCCAATGCCCGTTGGGCACATCGTGAAAGGCGGCAGGTTTGGCCTGTGCCAATGCCGTAAATTGGTTATGACTTTGCATCAATACTGTAAATGCCAACAGAAAACAAACGGTTTTTCGTAATATGCCCATTGCAAGCGCTCCTTTATATGCGTATAGCAATGATTATACCACAAACCACCATCAATATGTAGCTTTTCTTTGCGTAAAATGTGGCTATGTTTTTCCATCCATTACACTTTCCTCCTTCCTATTTAAAAATGGCTAGGTTCTTGCTTCCATGAGGTTTTCACGCATGGTTTTTAACACCTTCTTTTCAATACGAGATACCTGCACTTGAGACACCCCGATTTCCTTTGCTATTTCTGTTTGGGTTTTGTCTTGGAAATAGCGCAGCATAACAATTTGCCGCTCTTTGGGGTTTAACCGGGCAATCAAATCGCGCAGGGCAATCAGGTCTACCAGATTGGTGTCGCCAGATTCTTGACGGGACAACTTGTCAATTAAGTATACGGGACCGTTGTCCCCCTGATGTATGGTGGCATAAAGGGATTCCACCTCCTTTGCTGCGTCCATGGCCACAACCAAGTCTTCCACCGGCACATCCATTTCGGCTGCCAGCTGGTGCATGGTGGGCGTCACGCCGTTTCTTTTGGTTAATTCTTCTTGCACATAACGGGCCTTTAAAGCAATTTCCTTTAATGGCCGGGATACTTTAATTAAACCATCGTCCCGGATAAAACGCTTAATTTCCCCAATAATCATGGGCACCGCATAGGTAGAGAACTTCACCTCGTAGCTGCGGTCAAACTTGTTAATGCATTTTAAAAGGCCGATAGCGCCAATCTGGAATAAATCCTCGGCTTCATAGCCCCGGTTTGCAAACCGTTTAACCACGCTCCAAATAAGCCCCATGTTTTCTTTAATGAGGATCTCTTTGCTTTCTTCGTCGCCTTGCTGCACTTTTTCAATTAAGGCCAGCGTTCTATCCATGGTTTCACTTCGCATTCTTTAAAAGTGCTTTTTCCATAATGACCGTTGTTCCGGCACCTTTGGTCGATTCCACCGTCACCTTGTCCATAAACGATTGCATCACCGTAAAGCCCATGCCGGAACGTTCCATATCCGGCTTTGATGTATACAGGGGGGTCATGGCCTCGGGTACATTTTCAATACCTGCACCCTGGTCTTTAATGCAAATGGTAAGCAAGCAGTCTTTAAGTGTCAAATCTATGTATATTTTTCCGGGCTTGTCCTCGTAGCCGTGGATGATGGCGTTGGTTACCGCTTCAGACACGGCGGTTTTAATGTCTAAAACATCCGACACCAGCGGGTCCAACTCTGCCACAAAGGCAGAAACGGCAATGCGTGCAAAGCTTTCGTTTTGGGACAGGCTGTCCATCTCAATGGTGATGTGGTTATCTGTGTTCAACTTTTTCGCCCCCCGCCCTTAACGTCTGTTAGACAAAGCCGTTAGAGCCCCGTCTAAAGTTTCGCTGGTTTCAATAATTTTAGGCAGCCCGGCAAGCTGGAATATGCGGCCCACGTTTTGCCCGGCACCGGCCACCATTAGCCGCCCGCCCAGCTTTTGTGCATTTTTATAACGACCAATGAGCAACCCAATGCCAGAACTGTCCATAAATGCAACATCTTGAAAATCGAACACCATATGCACCGCATGGTTGCGGCTATACGCCATGTCCACTTTTTCCCGTATTTCGTCGGCTGTGTGGTGGTCTATATCCCCCGTTATTTTAACAATTAATGTTCTGTCTTGACTGGTAATGTTCACCATGGTTCTTTTCCCTCCCGAAAATGGGACTTTAGCTTGTCCTGGTACTATCATAGTAATTCTTGCGTAAAAATACAATAGTTTTATGTCACTTAAACCATAAAAAAGTGTGACAAAAATAAAGGCATATCGACATTTTGGTGTCATATGCTCATGGTTATTGTTGAAATGCGCCTTTCTTTTGTCAGTCTTGACCAAGAACAGTCGAAAGGCATCGAAACATGATACAATTATTCCCTTGCGCAAAAAAAGAGGCTGTAATATAATTTGGATAAATTGGAAATAATTACCAATTATGAGTAAATTTGGAATTGTTTCAATTGGTAATTCAATTATTCTAATAAATGGAGGGATTGGAATTGGTTGAAACTACAAGAAAAACAAGAGTATTCTTAGTGGACGACAACAAAGATTTTTGTGATGTATTGGCCAATTATTTAAGCCAGCTGGGGGACATGGAAGTGGTTGGCGTTGCGAATGACGGCATAGAGGCTTTTGATAAAATCATAGACACAAACCCAGATGTAGCCGTGTTGGATGGCATTATGCCCCGGCTGGATGGTTTGGGTCTTCTGGAAAAACTAAGCCACGAAGCCGAACTGGACAAGCCGCCGTCCTGCATCATGCTCTCCGCCATGAACCAGGAAAAAGTGACCCAGCGTGCCCTGGAACTGGGTGCGGTGTACTACATTGCCAAACCCTTCGACATGGAATCCCTGGTTTCCAGCATTCGGCAGTTTAACAGCCCGCAGCTGGGTATGGGAAAAGGCGGGGGCCAAGGGATGCAAAACAAAGGCAAAGCCATTAACGCCTTATCCTTGGAAGCCCGGGTGACTAACATTCTCCACGAAATTGGCGTTCCTGCCCACATTCGGGGCTACCACTACATGCGTGAAGCCATTATGATGGCGGTAGAGGATTTGGATGTCCTCAATTATATCACCAAAGAGCTGTACCCGTCTATTGCCAAAAAATGCAACACCACCCCCAGCCGGGTGGAACGGGCCATTCGCCATGCCATTGAAGTGGCCTGGAGCCGGGGCAAAGTAGACGCCATAGACTCCATCTTTGGCTATACGGTGAACAACCACAAAGGCAAGCCCACCAACAGCGAGTTTATTGCGCTTAT
>CAZCQP010000031.1:19733-35163 GCA_964500895.1 uncultured Eubacteriales bacterium
ATACGGTGAACAACCACAAAGGCAAGCCCACCAACAGCGAGTTTATTGCGCTTATTGCAGACCGGCTGCGGCTGGAGCTTAAAGCCTGCTAACAACATCTCCCTTCCTCAAAGTATCACGGCACATATTGTTGTGCCGTGATACTTTTTTTGACCAAAGACCTTGGGAAACTTTTTCGGGAAAAAGTTTCCCAAACCTTTCAAAAAGCTTTTTTTAGAAATGCCGCAAATGCGGCATTTCGGTAAAAGTTCTTTGCTTCTTTCTTTTAAGAAAGAAGTGGGGTTCGGGGCAAAGCCCCGAGGTTTTCTCTATACATCGTTCCGCTTGCCGGACTGTTTTTTGGCGTTCTTGCTCTCCCCGTCCAGTGCATCATTGGCCATGGTGGGGCCGCCTTTAGATTTTGCTTTCCGCACGTCCTTCGGGTCTATCTGGCTGTCTTTTGGCATAGGGCTGCCTCCTTTGTCATAATACGTTATTATGACGTTTTCTGGCAATTTTTATACAAAAGCTACATCCTGGGGCATTCCCCTTTTGTGCTGGCGTATAAAAAAGTAAACTGCACGCTGTGGCTTTGCTCGTCCAGCAGCATGTCAAAAAACATGTCTTTAATTTCTGGCTGGGCAAACCCACCCATCATTTTGCGGTAATAGTTGGCCGTTTCCAGAGAAGCAAAAATGCAGCGTTCGTAGTCCGCAGCAGGGCGCTTGTTCACCCGCATACTTTCCGGGGCCACTTGTGGGGCTTCCCCTGCCAGCTGGGTATACAACTGGGCCAAAAGCCGCACATGCTTTTGCTCCACCAGCCTTATTTGCCGAATAATCTCTTTAGATTCCGGGCACAAGGCGGTGTTCATCAGTTGCTTTAAATACTCCACCCCCGTCACTTCTTCCTGCAATGCGGCATGAACCATATCTAATTGCTCTTTTAAGCACCAAAGTTGGGCGTTCCCTTGGTTTTGCTGGTCTGCTGTATACATGGCAAAATACCTCCAAAGTTCTTTTAAAAAATTATATGCACGTTTTTGCCCTTCCATTTCCAGTTCATATATATTTTTCCAGTATAAAAATTTTCCATGGAAAAAAAATAACATAAAGTTGGAAAGGGGAATATAAAAAATGAAAAAACGCCCAGCAGTTGCCTTTTTTTTATCCGTATGCCTGGCGGCGGGCCAGGGAAATGAGTTGGTCTTTGCAGACACATCCATGGCCATTAACCGCAAGCCTATAGAAGAAGAACTTACCGTCACCGCAGAAAAGGCCACGCTGCATACCGGCCCGGGGGAGGCTTTTACAGAAGTGGCCAGTGCCCCAAAAGGCACGGTGTTGCCGGTACTAGGTGTTGCCCAAGACTGGGCGGTGGTGTGCTTGCCTTCAGGGGAAGTGGCCATGATTCATATGTCCCAAACCCGCACCACCCAGCTGTCCACCTCCCAGTTGCCGGAGGGCAGTGACGATGTACTGCCCAAGCTCACCCCCACAGCAGAAACCGCCCAGGTGGAAACCTTGTTTGCAGAAGCCAATGCCTCCCGGCTGGTGTATGGGCTTTCTCCCTTCAGCTGGGATGAACGGCTGAACGCCGCCGCCGCCCTGAAAGCCCAAGACATGGCAGAAAACGGCTATTTCGGCCATTATTCTGAAAACTACGGCACCCCCTTCCAAATGTTGAAAGGGTTAAAAATTGCTTATAAAAATGCATCCGAAAGCATTGCGGCCACCCAGCTGCCCGGAGAAAACCCCCACCAAGCCTTAACCGCCCAGCCCGCCCATTGGAGCAACCTGCTAAGCCCCCGGTTTACAAAAATGGGGGTGGGCGTTGCAAACAGCCCGGAGTATGGTACAATAGTGGTACAGTTATTTGTGCAAAATTAGTTGGGATTGGTGAAGCAAATGGAGATTCAAACCACATACCAAAAGACAGTAACGGGGGCAGGGTCGGAAACGGTGCAACCGGCCAAAGAACAAGCATCAAGTGCGAAGTTATCTACGGGGGATATTTTTAAAGGGGAAATTGTGGACTTAAAACACGGGGAAGTGACCGTGGCCACCCCAGACGGCCAAACGGTAACCGCCAAGCTTCCCGTGCCTTTAGACGCCCAGATTGGCCAAAACAGAACCTTTACGGCGGCCTATGACGAAAGCGGCGCACTGACGCTGACGGTAAAGCCCTTACCCTTAAACGCCCAGCAACAGGCTACCCTAACGGAAACACTGCAAGCCTTTGGCCTGAAAACCAGCGAGGAAAACATGAAGCTGGCGGCATTTTTGTTGCAAAACAACATGCCCGTCACCAAACCTTTGTTGCTGGAACTGAACCGGGCGGTAAAACTTTTAGGGGGCACACTCACCCCGGAAACAGCGGAAAAGGCTTTGTTTTTGTTGCAGAATGGCATCCCGGCCAACAACCGGAATGTGGCCACCTTAACCGGCTTGGCAGAAGGGCAGCTGAAATTGTCCAGCCAGCTTTCCCAGCTCTTAGACGCGGTGAAGGCCATGCCCGATTCACCGGCCAAAACCGCAATGCTTCAAACGTTGTCCAAAGAAACCACCCCTTTAAACCCAGATGGGCTGGTGAAAGATGTGTTGGCCCACATACAATCCCAAGGCAAAGGGCTACAAGGTGAAAAGTTATCCCCAATTTTAGCAGAATCTGTGGATAACTTCTTGCGTCAGAACCCCACCTTATCCCCAGAAACAATCGGAAAATTGCAAAACGCTCTTACAACGGCATATCCCGCCCAAAAGCCATTGCTGGATGCTTTATTTGCCATGCACACAGACAACGAGTTGAACCAACTGCCCCCCCAAGTAAAAGCCGATTTGCTGCAAAACCTAACCACCCTGGCCAACAACCAATCTTTCACCCAAGCCAATGTAACCGCCGCCCTACAAAAAGCGCTGGGGCAAGCTTTTGGGGTTGTGCTGCCGGAAAACATGCAAACCCTTCCCCCAAAGGCCATAGAAACCTTGGCCACATGGCTGGCGGAAACAAGCCCGGAAGCTGGTGGGGTACTAAAAGGTTGGATTGCAGATGCAAAACCTCTGGCAACGTTGGAACAGGCCGCCCAAAGGCTTACTTTTTCCCCGGAAAGAATGTTGGAACAGCTATCCTACCCAAAAGAAGTAGATGACTTTCTAAACCGCTTAAAAAGCAGCTTGGAAGAAGCCAAAGCCGCCTTACTGCAGGAAGGCAGCCACACCGCCATGCCGGAAACTGCCCGCACCCTAACCCAACTGAACGGCGCTTTAGACCATTTAAATTTCATGGCTCTGGCCAAACAAAATTTATTTGCCCAGCTGCCCCTTGGTTTGGCCCCAGAGGAAACCAACGCCGAGCTTTATATTTTCGGCAACAAAAAGCAGGGCAAAGGTAAAAAAGGGGCCACAGCCAGCGCCTTAATCGGGCTGGACACCCTGGGCATGGGCCGGTTTGAGGTTTACATACAAAAAAATGACCGGCAGGTGTCCTGCCGGTTTCGGTTGCGGGATGAAGCTGTGGAAAAGCTGGTGAAAGCCCATTTGCCCACCTTGCACGGGCTGTTGGAAGAAAAGCAGTTTCAGTTGGTACAAACCGCATTTGTGCCCCAAGACGCCCCCTTTACCCTGCTAGATAAAGAGCCGGGCCAAGAAGTGCCCCTAAACGATTCGGAAAACAGGCGCATTTCCTTTGATGTGCGCACATAATTACAGATACCCATAAGTCTTGCTATATTTCAGCACCAACCATAAAGAAACGAAAAAGGTGAGCCCTTCCGCAAAAGGCAATGTCAGCCACACCCCATCCTGCCCAAAACCAAGGGGCAGCAGGAAAATGCCCACCACCAAAAAGCCAAAGGTGCGCAGAAAAGAAATGATGGCAGACACCCGGCCGTTGGATAGTGCGGCGAACATGGTGGCTGAAAAGGCGTTGTACCCCAGCACCACAAAACCGGTGGCATAGAGCAACAGCCCACGGTGGGCTAGGGGAAACACCGGGCTGCTGGTGCGAACAAAAATGCCCACCACATGGCCGGAAAACACCATAGACAGAACAGTGACGCACACAGACAGCACGGTAATGGTTTTAAGGGCCATTTTAAACAGGCTCTTAAGGCGTGCCGTGTTTTTTTCTCCGTAATTGTAGCTAAAAACCGGGGCAATGCCGGAGGAAAACCCGGAATAAACCGCCGTCATTAAAAAGTGGGCGTACAGCACAATGGTAATGGCGGCTACCCCGTCCTCCCCAATGGTGCGCAGCATAAACAGGTTATACAAGTACGTCACCACAGCGGTGGACGTATGCACAATAAAGGTGGAGGAGCCGTTGGTCATGGTTTTTGCCAGTGCGCACATGTCCAGCCGGGGGCGCACGAAAAACAATGTCCCTTTCCGGCCAAAGAAAAAATAACCCAGCCCCACCAAGGAAGGAATGCTGTAGCCAATGCCTGTGGCCACAGCAGCCCCGGCAATGCCCATGTGCAGCGGGCCAATAAACAAATAATCCAGAAAGATGTTGGCCACACCCCCGGCCACCACGGCAGCCAAGCCCAGCTTAGGCTTTCCAGCTGCCACAAACAAATATTCAAAGGTCACCTGCAAAATGGCAAAGGGGGTGAAATAAGCCCAATACAGCAGGTAATCCACACAATAGTCATGCAGCTTTGGGGTGGAACCCAACAAGGCCAGCACTTTTTCCGAAAACAGCAGCACCGACACAATAAAAACAATGCCCAGTGCCATGCTGGCCATGACCACCAAGGTAAAATTTTCTCTGGCTTCCACATAGCGGCCTTCGCCCATTTTTTTTGCAATAACCGCACTGCCCCCGGCCCCCATCATACAACCAATGGCAAAAATAACACTTTGTACCGGGTACACAATGTTAATGGCAGACAAAGCATCTTCGTTTACCAGGTTGGAAACAAACACCCCGTCTGTCATCACGTAGACCGACATAAACATTAGCATGACCACGGTGGGCAAAGCAAACCGCAGCAACGACCAGTAGGTAAAATCTTTAGATAAAACGTTCATACATATACTCCGTTAAGTTTAATCGCATCCATTGTCTGGATAAAACCATTATACCATATTTTTGAAACTTTTGCTTCATAAATTTACAAAACCCAGGCAGGGCGTGCTTAAGCACTTCAAGCACGCCCCGCCTGGGTTCTATTTTTTTATAATCTCCTTTAAATCAAGCCGTGTAAGTGCCCCCTTGCAGCCCATCCGTTTTCACTTCAGGCTGTGGGTTGTACCCGCTAAAATCTGCATCGTCGTTCATAATGTCTTCGTCTTGAATAACCCCTCTGGTGGCTTTAATGATACAGCCCGTTAAAAATCCCGTCACAATACCCACAGTTAAGGTGACCACACCAGCGGCTATGTTAATGGCATTACCCACCAGCAAAGCACCAAACAGCAAGGAAAGCCAGCCGCCAACGCCGTGCAAGTTATGCACGCCCATCACGTCTAAAATGCCCAGCTTCCCGCAGAACCATCCTTGTAAATATAAGAAAGCCAGGGTGCATACAATACCTGCCACAACGCCGATGCCCAAAGAAAACCAAGGGGTGGCCAGTGTAAGGGAAGAGCTGCTGGCCACCGGCCCTGCAAGCAAGGTGTACAAAAAGATTAAAGGGTTCACTTTCTTTGTGGCAACCACCATGGTGAAATATGCAGACAAAATTGAGCCCATGCCAGACATGTAGCAGTTCACCATAATGCCGGTAGACATTTCCCGGCTGGACAGCGCCGTTACAAAGGAAGGCCACAGAATAAACAACAACAGGCTGGCAAGCCAGACAAATGTGATGCCGTGTTTAGAGGTATACATGGGTTCGTTAAAGGCCCGTTTTTCCCGAATAGCCAGCATAGCGCCAAGGCCCCAGTAAGCCGCAAAAAAGTGAACAGAAATGCCGCCGCCAGGGTCCATAATGCCGGACCCAAACCATAGGGGGAACCAGGCAAACAAGATACACTGCATCAACACGTAACATGGGGTAAAAACAACACCTACAAGAATGTACTGCCAAGATTTAACCGTGCCAATAAACACACCAATGGCAATAACCGCCGTAATGGCACATGCCACCGCTTCAATGAGAATAGATTGGTCCCAAAGCATTTCCCAAGCAGGGTCAAGGGCTGCATAGTAGGAAAGCTTCATTTCCGCAAAAGCCAAATATGTAACATAACCAGAAGCAGCTGTAAGCAGAACCGCCAGCCCAATGCCCCATTCAAATTTGCGTATAAACATCATTAAGAACGCCACCAGCATGAGCATAAACCAAATGTCCATGTTTTTGTTAAACTGGGCGGCATCTAACGCCTGGGCTTGCTCTGCTTCTAATACACTTTCAACTGCCGTGGGGGCGGCTGCCTCTACTTTTGTTGTAAAGGAGGTGGTGGTGCATAAGCCAACCAACACAAGCAAAAAAATTAACAAAGCCTTGTAGAAATTTGTCGTCATCTTTATCATGCTAAAACCCCTTTCATCGTTGCCTGCGCCTACAATAACCAACGGTTTACAAAGTAACACAGTAACATCTGAATAGGCTTTGCTCGGGTTTACAAATAGCCGTTGTTTTGAGTGACAAAGGCCATACCTATCACCTCAGACTTTTATGTTTTTGTGTTAAAATAATAACACAGTTTATGCCGGCTGTCGATAAGAAACATGCTTTTCCCTTGCCTTATTGCGTACAGTTTTTCACAACAGCCAGTCCCAGGGCCACCCCCAGCACACTTAACGCCACATTCAACACCACATTGCTGCCTGCCACAAACATTTTGCCGTTTTGGGCAAGCTTTAATGTCTCCAGGCTAAAGGTGGAAAAAGTGCTTAACCCGCCCATCATGCCGGTGGTTAAAAACAGCTTGGTTTTTGGGGGAATACCCAAGCGGCTGTCCAGCCCCACAATGATGCCAATGACAAACCCCGCCGCCACGTTGGCAAGCAACGTGGCCAGCGGGAACTGGAAAGCGGGAAGGGCTTTGGCAAGGGCAAACCGCAAGCAAGCGCCTATAAACCCGCCCAAACCCACGGCTGCAAACTCCAGCATAGCCATTCCTCCTTTTGCATTTTTAGCTTTTCACAACCATTGCTCTAACCGCATTCAGCAACGCCAACAGGGCAACCCCCACGTCTGCAAAGATGGCAAACCAAATGGAGGTGATGCCTAAGAATGCAAGCACCATAATGGCCAGCTTCACCCCCAGGGCAAACACAATGTTTTGCACCACGATGCTGCGGGTTTTCCGGGCCACACGAAGGGCCGTGGCAATTTTACCAATGTCGTCGTTCATAATTACCACGTCGGCGGCTTCAATGGCGGCATCGGAACCAATGCCCCCCATGGCAATGCCAATGTGGGCACGGGTGAGCACCGGCGCATCGTTAATGCCATCCCCCACAAAGACCACCTTGCCTTTGCCCTCCGCCAACAGTTTTTCAAATTCAAATACTTTGTCTTGGGGCAATAATCCGCCCTGATAGTCGTCCAAGGAAAGGGTATTGGCCACTTCCCCGGCCAGGGCTTTGCTGTCCCCGGTGAGCATCACCAGCCGCTTCACCCCCCACTGCCGAAGGGCTGCAAGGCCGGCTGCTGTGGTTTCCTTTATCTCGTCCGAAATAAGCATGTACCCCATATACTGACCGTTTAAAGCCACATAAACCGTGGTTTTAGCAAAAGCCGGCAAGTTTTGAATGCCCGCCACCTGTTCCATCAGGCTGGCGTTACCCACGCAAATGGTGCCCCGGGCTGTTTTGGCGGTAATGCCCAAACCGGCTTGTTCAGTAATTTCCGTGGCCACCTCTGGCGTTTGAACATACGCCGCTAAAATGGACTGGGCAATGGGATGGGTAGAGTGGGCTTCCGCAACAGCCGCAAGGCCCAGCAATTCCTGTTGGCTCACCCCTTCCACCGGGGCAATTTCCGTTACCTTAAACACCCCTTTGGTTAGCGTGCCAGTTTTGTCAAAGACCACCGTTTCCACATCGTTCAGTGCTTCCAGAAAGTTGCCACCCTTCACCAGCACCCCATTTTTAGCCGCCCCCCCAATGCCCCCAAAAAAGCTAATGGGAATGGAAACCACCAAGGCGCAAGGGCAGGAAATAATCAGGAAACTAAGGGCTTTATACAACCACGAACCCCATGGGCCAAAACCCAGCAGGGGCGGCAAAATGGCAACCCCCAACGCCCCGAACACCACAGCCGGGGTATAGTACCGGGCAAACTTGGTAATGAATTTTTCACTTTCCGCTTTTTTGCTGCTGGCGTTTTGCACCAATTCCAGCACCTTAGACACGGTGGATTCCCCGTAAGGTTTGGTCACTTGAATCTCCAGCAACCCGCTTTTATTAATGGAACCGGACAGCACCTCGTCCCCTTCCAATGCACTGCGGGGCACAGATTCCCCAGTAAGGGCCATGGTGTCTACAAAAGATTCCCCCCGCAGAACCAACCCATCTAAAGGAATTTTCTCCCCCGGGCGCACCACAATGGTTGTGCCCACTGGCACCGCTTCCGGGGAAACGGTCACCAGGCCGTCCTCTGTTTTCAGGTTTGCCGCATCCGGGCGAATGTCCATTAAGTTTGCAATGTTCTCCCGGGAACGTGCCACCGCCACATCCTGCAACAGCTCTCCGGCGCCGTAAAAAATCATCACGGCCACCGCTTCAGACATATCCCCGATGGCAAACGCACCAATAGAAGCAATGGTCATTAAAAAGTTTTCGTCAAACATTTTGCCTTTTGCAATGTTTTTGCAGGCCGTCCAAAGTACTTCCGCCCCGGCAAGGAAATAGGCCGCCACGTACAACGGGACAGAGGCGTACACCGGCATGGTAATAAACCCTGCCGCCAAAATCATGGCAAAGGCAGCGCACAAACGCAGGATAAACGGGGTAAAGTTTTCTGTGCCACTATGGGCATGGTCATGGCCACACCCGCAGCCATCTACATGGCCGTGGCCTTGGCCTTGGTCATGCTCTTTGTCTTTTGTATGTACGTCCGGGTGTTCTGCCGTGCAGCAGCCCGATGCGCACTGGGTTTCATTATGCATCACAATGTTCTCCTTTAATGTGTTCTATGCCGCTTTCCAATAATTTTACAATGTGGTTGTCGTCCAGGCTGTAAAAAACATTCATGCCATCCTTCCGTGAACGCACAATGCGGCAGTGTTTCAATTCCTTCAGCTGGTGGCTGGCAGCAGACTGGCTAATCTCTGCCGCTTCTGCCAGTTGGCTAGCCACACATTCCCCTTGGGAAAGGGTGAGCAAAATTTTTAGCCGGGGCACACTGCCAAACAGCTTGTAAATTTCAGACAAACGCTCAAAATCCTCTGTGGTTAAATATTTTTGCAGTTCCATGAAAGACATCCTTTGTTTAGTATTTTAGCAACTACTCATATAGTACACCCAAAACAAGTTTTTGTCAAGCTTCATTTGTAAACGGCCAAAAATCATGCTATAGTACGGTAAATGATAAAAGATAAGGGTGGCCTCTATGGCTTCAAATTCCATTAACCAATTTTTAGAAGCATATTTGCAGCAAGACATTTACCCCCTGCACATGCCCGGGCACAAGCGCAACCCGGCGTGGTTTTCTGTGCCAGGTGAACATTTTTGCCAAGGGGACATCACCGAAATTGAGGGGGCAGACAACTTGCTGCACCCCACCGGGGTGATTCAAAGCGTACAGCAACGAATGGCCACTTTTTACGGCGCTCTGGAAACTTTCATGCTGGTGAACGGTTCCAGCGCCGGGCTGCTGGCGGCAGTGATGGGCGTGTGCAACCAAGGGGACGGGCTGTTAATGGCCCGCAACTGCCACATGAGCGTGTACAACGGGGTGATTTTGGCGGGAGCAAAACCGGTATACGTGGCGCCGGAAATGACGGGGGAAGCCATTGCCGGGGGCATTGCACCGGAAGCCATTGAGCAGCTTTTGAACCAGAACCCCCACGTCCGGGCGGTGGTCATCACCAGCCCCACTTTTGAAGGCTTTTGTTCCCATGTGCAAGCCATTGCCCGCATCGTCCACCAGCAGGGCAAAGTGCTTATTGTGGACGAAGCCCACGGTGCCCATTTCGGCTTGCACCCGGCTTTTCCCGCCTCTGCCGTGAAGCTGGGGGCGGACATTGTGGTGCAAAGTATGCACAAAACATTACCGGCGCTGAACCAATCGGCCTTGTTGCATGTGTGCAGCAGCCGGGTAGATGCCCGCCGGTTGAAGCGGTGTTTGGCCATGGTGCAAACCACCAGCCCCTCCTACCTGCTTTTGGCACAGATGGAACACTGCCTGTGCCGCATGGAACAAGAAGGGCCACAGCTTTTTGATGGCTACGTGCAGCTTTTGGAACATACCCGGCAAGCCCTTGCGCCCAACCAAAGCATCCGGCTTTTAGGCAAGGACATGGCGGGAACACACAGCATCGTGGATGTGGATATGGGCAAGCTGGTGTTTGCCATACACAGCAACGCCATAAACGGGGTGCAATTAGCGAAACAATTGCGGAATGAAGCCCGGGTAGAGCTGGAAATGAGCGGCTTGCACCATGCCTTGGCCATGACCAGCGTGGCGGATACCCCGGAAGGGCTACAGCGGCTGGTGGACGGCATACAGCGCATCAACGACCGCTTGCCCTATGGAGAAAAAGAAAACCACGCCGCCTTACACGGGCAGTTATTGTGGGGAAACTTGGCTTACACCCCCAGAGAGGCCGTGTTTCAGCCCGAAACCCTGGTGCCCCTGGAAGAAAGCATCAACCGCATTGCCTCCGGGTTTGTCATTCCATACCCCCCCGGCATTCCGGCAATAGTGCCAGGGGAAACCATCACCCCCCAAACGGTGGCCTATATACAAGCTTGTATGGATAACGGCATAGCGGTGGTGGGCTTGGAAGATGGCTGTTTGCCGGTAATAAATGAAAAGGAGACGTTCTAGCATGATACCCATTGTGTTAACCCCCATGGACATTATGTACGCCGCCATTTTGGCGCTGATGCTCACATGGCTGGTGCTTAGCTTAAACAAGCTGTTTCACATGCTGTTTAAGCCGGTGGCCATCGATTTTTCCAAAGGCGAAGCCAAACAATTTTTGCAGAAATGCTATGCCCTTTTTCCTATGGACGTGGTGCCTTTTCATGGGCAGGAGTTTAAACGGGGAATGCGCATCCGCATGACCACCACCCACCGCAAAGTGATTGAAGGGGAAATTGTGGGCTTAAACCGGGACAACATCATTTGCCTTATCACCCGCAATTTTGTGGTGGCCCAGGACATGAAAAATGTGGAAGAGATTGAGATTTTGGCAAAATGAAAATACTGGAATAAAATAATTGCATTTGTAAATAATAACGCTGAAGGTAACATCTGACAATTCCAAGCTGCAAACAGCTTAATTTATAACCAAGGAGTGTTGTCATGGAAGCCATGAGCGTTATTTTAGTGTGCGCACAGCTGTTTTTCACCCTGGTGGTGGGCATGTATTTTTACAACAACCTGCGCCAGCAAAAATCCGCACGCACGGCCATTGTGGCCGATTCAAAAGCAGAGCTTGAAAAGATTAAAAAATTAAGAAGCATACAGCTTAACCGGCCGTTGGCGGAAAAAACCCGGCCCACTGCTTTCGATGACATCATCGGCCAGGAGAAAGGCATTCGGGCATTGCGTGCCGCTTTGTGCGGCCCAAACCCCCAGCACGTCATCATTTACGGCCAGCCGGGCATTGGCAAAACCGCCGCCGCCAGACTGGTGCTGGAAAACGCCAAGCTGTCGGGTAAATCCCCCTTTGGGGAACAAGCCCCTTTTGTGGAAATGGACGCCACCATCCTGCAATTCGACGAACGCAGCATTGCAGACCCTTTGATTGGCTCTGTCCATGACCCCATTTACCAAGGGGCAGGGGCATACGGCCAGGCAGGCATTCCCCAGCCCAAGCAGGGGGCAGTGTCCAACGCCCATGGCGGCATTTTGTTCATAGATGAAATTGGGGAGCTGCACCAAATTCAAATGAACAAGCTGCTGAAAGTGCTGGAAGACCGGAAAGTGAACCTGTCCAGCTCTTATTACTCCAAAGAAAACACCAACATTCCCCAACATATTCACGATCTGTTCACCAACGGCATTCCCGCAGACTTTCGGCTGGTGGGGGCCACCACCAGGCGGCCGGAAGACTTGCCCAGCGCATTGCGTTCCCGGTGCACAGAAATTTTCTTTAAAAGCCTGAACCCCACAGAAATTGCCCAAATCAGCGCAAACGCTTGCCAGAAGGCGGGCATGGACTGTGAGGAGGGTGTGCCCCTGTTGGCATCCAAGTACTGCGCCAACGGCCGGGATGCGGTGAACCTGATACAAATGGCGGCTTCTTTGGCCACCTTGGAAGAACGCAACACCATCAGCATTAAAGACGTGGAAGAAATACTGGAATACGGCCGCTACACCCCAACACCTGTGAAGCAAATGCCTTCTGAGGGGCGCATTGGGGTTGCCAATGGTTTGGCCGTAACCGGGGGCGGCATGGGCATGATTTTGGACATTGAAGTGCAGGCCGGCCCGGCCCTTCACAAAGGAAGCGGTACCATTAAAGTAACCGGCATTATAGAGGAAGAAGAAATCAACAGCCGCAACGGCAAAATGCGGCGGGCTTCCACCGCCAAAAACGCCATTGAAAATATGATGACCCTGCTGGACAAAACCTCCGGCGTTTCTCCGAAGGACTACGACATTCACGTGAATTTTCCCGGGGGCATTCCCATAGACGGCCCCTCCGCAGGGGTGGCCATCTTTACGGCTGTGTACTCTGCCTTAACCGGCCAGACCATTCCTCCTTATCTGGCCATGACGGGCGAGCTTTCCATTAAAGGCCGGGTGTGCCCCGTGGGCGGCGTTTCAGAAAAGATTGAAGCCGCCATTGAAGCGGGTGCCAAACGGGTGTTTATCCCCCGGGACAATGACCAGAAGCGGTTTGCCGCCTATCCGGTGGACATCGTGTGCCTAGACAACATCCACCAGCTTTTAAAAGAAGTGTTTATGGTGGAAAACAAGTCCGTCATTCCTTTGGACTACAGCGCCGTTTTGCAAAATTCTGTGTAAACTGCATTTCATTGTATACTTTTATGATGGCTTGTAGTATGATGAAACGACTATTATAAGTGAAAGGGGTTGTTTTTTTGCATAAACAAACAAATAAAAAGGAGATTGTTTTACACATGGGGGTATGTGTAAAATAATTTTGCATAATACCTCCCCGGCTCTTTTTAAAAATGAGGAGGATTATGAATTGAATATTTTAGAACAATACGGGGCAACCCCACGTTTCTTTGGCGAAGCCACCATGTACCCTGCCCTGGAATTGGGCCGGGTGGTTTCCCAATATAAAGACTTATTAAAGGTGGTTAGCCAAGAAGGGGAACTTTTGGCGGAAATTTCTGGCAAGTTTCGCTTTGAAACCAGCCAGCTGTCTGAATTTCCCGCTGTGGGGGATTTTGTCATGCTGGACCGGAACACCGATGCAACAGGCAATGCCATCATCCACCATGTGCTCACCCGGAAAAGCGCCTTTGTGCGCAAAGCCGTGGGGCAAGTGAACCAAACCCAGGTGGTGGCCGCCAACATAGACCTGGTGTTCATCTGTATGGCGCTGAATAATGATTATAATTTAAGCCGGCTGGAACGGTATATTTCCGTGGCCTGGGATAGCATGGCCACCCCTGTGGTGGTGCTTACCAAAGGGGACATGTGCGATGACTTGGTGCAGAAAATGCAAGAGGTTTCCGTTGCAGCCATTGGGGTGGACGTGATTGTCACTTCCAGCCTGGACGGCTCTTACAACCAGCTGGCCCCTTATTTAAAGCAGGGCATCACGGCTTCCTTTATCGGTTCATCCGGGGTAGGGAAGTCCACCCTCATCAACTGCCTGGCGGGCAATGAAATGCTTACCACTTCCGAAACCCGGAAGGACGACAAAGGGCGGCATACCTCCACACGGCGGGAGTTGATTGTGTTGCCCCAGGGCGGTGTGGTGATTGACACCCCCGGAATGCGAGAGCTGGGGGTGGAATCGGCAGACTTGGCCAAGTCTTTTGCAGACATCGACCAGCTTTCAGACATGTGCCGGTTTAAGGATTGTTCCCATACCAACGAGCCAGGTTGCGCCATTCGCCAGGCTTTGGCAGACGGCAGCCTGGATGAACGGCGGTATGAAAGCTTTTTAAAGCTGAAAAAAGAAGCCCGGTACGACGGCCTTTCCTCACGGGAAATTGAGACCGTTAAGCTGAACACCATGTTTGGCGGGGTGGGCGGCATGAAAAAGGCCAGAGACTTTTTAAAAGCCAAGAACAAACGGCGGTAGTAAAAAGAGGAGTTGCAATATGAACATAAGTTCATGTTGCACTCCTCTTTTTATGATACAAAGGCTATTCCATCTTCACACCATGTTCCCATGCATTTTTAAAGTAATGATGAAAGAGCTGAAAGTATTGCGAGCCGTTGTTGCTAAACTCAAAGCATATGCTGTTCAGGCTCACTTCATAGGGAATATAAGGAACAAAATAACAGTAACTGCCATTCACGATGAATAAACTGCCTGTGGGCAAACAGGTTAGCCCCCGCATGTCTAAATTGCCTTTCACGTGAAGCATAGCGTCCGATTTTTTTATAGCCTGAATGGTGCTTATGGTTCGGTTAATGTCTGTTAAGGAGACATCCGGGTTTTTTAAATTTCTGGTATCAAATGCCGCCAATATTTTTTCTATGTCTTCATTTCCTTTGGTGTAAAGCGCATTGTTTGGGTCACCCACCAACACCCTTACCCTGCATCCGTTTTTAATGGCCATGCGTATAGAGCCTTCATATCTTTCATACAATTTTGTTCCTGTATGATATAAAAAATCTAACGAGCTTGCATTTTCAATCATTTCTGAAAAGTCTTGCACCGTTTTACATAAAGATACCTTTTTAATGCCCGTTTCTGTTGTAATGTTTAAGCTGCGAAATTCGGATGTAATCACTTCTTTTATTTGTTCGGCCGGGGTTGTTGAAAAATGCCGTTCAGTGAGTGTTACAAAATTGGCCACTAATAAGGATATTCCGGCGGTTTTAATCATTTCAAAGAGCACAAATTGCAAAACATCATCCTTTTGAATGCCATTAAAGAAGTATAAAGATGACAAGATTAAAATGACAGCAACCAGCGTGGATATGATTAAATAGATATCAAGGATTCTTTTTTTATGGTTCATTTTATCTTTCCCCCCGTCAAAAGTCATTATAATACACCACAGGGTTTAATACAATCATGCCCAAACCTTAGTGGAACTTTTTTCTAACACATTTCCCCAAGGTTTTTTGATGTTTACGGCGCTCTGGTACAATAATAAAAAATAAAATACACTTGCAAAACATTTATTTAAGTGCTAAACTATTTAATTATTAATTAATAAACAGGCA
>CAZCQP010000032.1:0-33691 GCA_964500895.1 uncultured Eubacteriales bacterium
CTATGACGAGAGAATGTTATGTCTTCGCATGCTGGAATACAACGGCCAACGGCATCGGCACGGCTTATCTACCAGGTGACACTTTTACCATGGGTGCAGATAATGTGACGCTGTACGCTCAGTGGATAGTTGGTGTGTATGTATCAACCTTTGGGGAGCTTCAGGCGGCCATGACCAATGCAGTTGCAGGGGTGCCAACCATTCTGATGCTTACAAACAATATTGCCATAGAAGAAACCCTGATGGTGATTTCCGGCAAAGTCATTACGCTGACCAGTGAAACTGCAACCCTACATACTTTAACCCGGGCCAATAATTTTAGCGATAATTTCTTGAGGGTTGAAGGGACGCTAACCCTGACTAACATCACTCTTGACGGTATATTTAGCGGCACAGAACTATCGCCCAGCAGCATGGTTCTTGTGCAGGACTCTGGGGTGTTAAATATTGAAGACGGTGCAACTTTAAGCAATAACAGTGCACCATATGGTGGTGCTATTAGCTGTAACGGTGCCAATGTGAATATGACCGGAGGCAACATTTCGCACAACGAAGCATTAAACGGTGGCGGCGGTGTGTATGTGGATGCAACCGGCACATTCACAATGACAGGCGGAACCATTTATAAGAACCGTGCACAGAGTGACGGCGGCGGTGGTGTATTGACCAAAGGTGAATTTAACATGAGTGGTAGCAGCAGCATTCTCGAAAACTCCACCTCTACATCCACGGAGGGCGGCGGCGGTGTGCGAATCCTGGGCGGCACGTTTAACATGGAGGCCGGCACCATTGCTGCTAACACCTCAAATTGCCAGGGTGGCGGCGTATATCAAAGCCATGCCAGCACCTTCAACATGGCTGGAGGAACCATTAATAGTAATGAGGCAGTGAGAAATGGCGGCGGTTTGTTTGCTAATTATAACGGCGGCACGTTTAATATGGAGGGCGGCACCATCTCCTATAATGATGCAGAGATAGACGGTGGCGGTGTATATAATGCGGGCTGCACATTTGAGATATCTGGAACGGCTGAAATTTCCTTTAATAGCGCTGGGCAAGGTGGCGGTATCATGAACAACGGCGACCGGGTTACCATCACCGGCGGTGATATTTATAAAAATACTGCAAGACTCTTAGGCGGCGGTATATTTAACAACAGCGGCACATTGGACATGGAAAACTGTACTGTTTCCGAAAATGAAGCAGTAAATGGCGGTGGAGGCATCGTTCACAATGCCGGTACTGTTAATATGGAGAGGGGCACTGAAGTTTCCAGTAATTTAGCGCATGGCTCCGGCGGCGGTGTCTATATCCTGTACGGAGATTTCAATATGAATGACGGTACCATTTTCGGTAACACTTCAGGGAACCAAGGTGGCGGTGTGCATCAGGAGAACGGCACGTTTAACATGGGAGGCGGCACTATTTTTGGTAATGCAGCACCTTCGAGTAATGGGGGCGGTATATATAGCGTGACGAACACCAACTTATCAGGTGGAACCATTTCCAGTAATGTGGCAATAAACGGCAATGGTGTATACGTAAATGGTGAATTTACCATGACCGATACTGCATTCGTTGACGCTAACAATGATGTATTTCTAATTAATGGCACAGTTATTTTTGTCACTGCCCCAATGGCTGGCGGTGGTTCCCGCGCCACCATAACCCCCCAGAACCATAGTGAAGGCACCACTGTGGTGATGTATGACACCGGTTTAACACCGGATACGAATGATTTTTCGCTAACTGGCGGAACACTGGAAGTGTATGGGCAAAATCTTGTTATAGGGCCATAAAGCGGGCGAATTGCTCTTCTAAAACAGAACCTATATGCATAGACAGTAAAATTGTTTATGCATATGGGTTCTGTTTTTATGTAAGCGCACTGTGAAATCTATGGAGGGATGCCCCCAAAGCCACCTGTTTAAACCCATTTTGGGGCTACATATGGTACATGCGGCTTTGCATATGCTGTATTCAATACCCCATAAGGGAGTGGAGAAAGTGGACGCAATGGGTAAGTCAGGCGTGGAAAAAATAGATAAAACTGGGCTTGTGGATATTCGGGGCGTACAAATTGACACAAATCTTCCTCAACAACAGCGTATGACAGACTATGTGGAGCAGATTAAAAATCCTTATTGTTTCTTGTGTGGAGGTACCGGAGTTCGGATTCGGTTCGATCCTACAGGGGATGCTTTGAAAAGTAAACTTAAATCTTATTTTATCAGTATAAAAAAAGCTTGAAATAACTATAAGCTGTTTCGGGGGGACGGGAGTAAAAATGGCTCGTGTAAGAAAAGGTTTGGACAGCGCAAGAAAGCCCCGCGTGCTTTGGAAAGTTGCTTTGTACATCCGGCTATCCAGAGAGGACGGAAACGACGAAAGTTACAGCATTAAAAACCAAAGGCAGCGGTTAAAAGGGTTTTTAGAAAACATCATGGGAACGGAAGAAATGCAGCTTGTAGACATGTATGTGGATGATGGCTGCACAGGCACAGATAGCCAGCGAGAGCATTTCCAGCGCATGCTGGAGGATATTGACAAGGGCGTTGTGAACTGTGTCATTGTTAAAGACTTGTCCCGTTTAAGCCGCAACGATTGGGAGTGTAAAAAGTATTTGCAACATCTGTTTGTGGTGAAAGATGTGCGGTTCATCTCTTTGGAGCTTCCAAAACTGGATAGCTACAAAAATCCTGATGAAATTTACGAAATGGGCGTTTCCATCCAAAGCATGTACAATGAAAACCATTGCCGAGAAACCTCCATAAAAGTTCGGGGAACTTTTAATATGAAACGCAAAAGGGGCGAGTTTATTGGCGCTTTTGCACCCTACGGTTATTTAAAAGACCCAGATGACAGGCACCACTTCATTGTGGACAAGAACACTGCCTATATCGTCAAAGATATTTTTCACTGGTTTGTTCGGGAGGGCATGAGCAAAAACGGCATTGTACGAAAGCTTGTGGGTATGGGCATACCATGCCCCGCCGCCTATAAGCGGCAACTGGGCATGAAATACCACAATCCTGCCATTGTGGGCACTGAACCTTTATGGTCTGCCCGTAGCATTACAGCCATACTTACCAACCAAATGTATTTGGGGCATATGGTACAGGGTAAGCAAAAAGTGAAAAGCTATAAGGTGCATACAAGAATTAATACACCGGAAAGGGAATGGTTTATTGTTCCGGACACACATGAAGCAATCATTGACAAGGAAACCTTTGAAAAGGCACAAGCGTTGATGCAGCGAGACACAAGAACCGCCCCCAAATCCCCACAGCTATACACCTTTTCCGGGTTTCTGCGCTGTGCCGATTGTGGGAAGGCTATGGGGCGCAGAACTGCAAAAAATTTTGTGTACTATGCTTGCCGAACAAATACCACCCAAGGATTATGCAGCCGGCATTCCATTCGGAATGATTGCCTTGAACGTATTGTGTTAGAAGCCCTCCAAAGGCAGATTGATTTAATTGATGATGTGGCGCAACTGGTTGATGACATCAACAATGCGCCTGCACAGCGCACCGTTTCCAGACGGTTAACAGATGCTATTCAAATGCGCAAACAGGAGCTTGAAAAGATTTCGGGCATTAGAAAAGGCCTTTACATGGATTGGAAAAACGACGACATCACCCGTGAAGAATACCATAGCATGAAAAAGGAGTTTGAGGACAGGGAAAAGTATTTAAGGCAAGGCATAGCCAATCTTGAAGATGAAAACCAGAACGTGGCACAGGACGCCACCGTCATTAATCCCTACCTGGACAATTTTTGCAAATATAGGAACATAAGCAGCCTTAACCGTGGTATTGTTGCTGAACTCATTAAAGCTATCCATATTCATGAGGGCGGCGACGTGACGATAGACTTTAACTTTGCAGACCAACACAGGCGCGCCCACGAGTTTATCGAACAATAAACGGAAACCTTTGCAGACCACAACAAAGCCAGTTAAATTATGGGGCTGTATGTATGTGTTCCCGTTCACGTTGTCATAAAATACATGCACCGGTGGGTCCAGTGTCACCAGTTGGGCCGGTAGGGCCGGTAGGACCAGTGTCACCGGTGGGGCCAGTAGGGCCAGTATCGCCGGTAGGGCCAGTAGGACCAGTGTCCCCAGTAGGTCCAGTAGGACCAGTGTCACCGGTAGGGCCAGTAGGGCCAGTGTCGCCGGTAGGACCAGTAGGACCAGTGTCGCCGGTAGGACCAGTAGGGCCAGTGTCGCCGGTAGGGCCAGTGGGACCGGTATCGCCAGTAGGTCCGGTATCTCCAGTAGGGCCGGTAGGGCCAGTGTCACCGGTAGGGCCGGTAGGGCCAGTGTCACCAGTAGGGCCGGTAGGACCGGTATCACCAGTAGGGCCGGTAGGACCGGTGTCACCAGTAGGGCCAGTAGGACCGGTATCACCAGTAGGGCCGGTAGGACCAGTATCACCGGTTGGGCCGGTAGGACCAGTGTCCCCAGTAGGTCCAGTAGGACCAGTGTCACCGGTAGGGCCAGTGTCCCCGGTAGGTCCAGTAGGACCAGTGTCGCCGGTAGGGCCAGTAGGACCAGTGTCGCCGGTAGGGCCAGTGGGGCCAGTGTCCCCAGTAGGTCCAGTAGGACCGGTATCACCGGTAGGGCCGGTAAAGCCAGTAGGACCAGTGTCCCCGGTAGGACCAGTATCACCGGTAGGACCGGTAGGACCAGTATCACCAGTAGGGCCAGTGTCCCCGGTAGGGCCTAAAGGACCGGTAGGACCAGTATCACCCACAGGGCCGGTCGGGCCAGTGGGGCCAATAGGACCAGTAGGGCCGGTATTGCCGGTAGCGCCTACAGGACCGGTAGGGCCAGTATCACCCACAGGGCCAGTAGGACCAGTATCACCTACAGGGCCGGTAGGGCCGGTATCGCCAGTAGCGCCTACAGGGCCGGTAGGGCCAGTATCACCCACAGGGCCAGTAGGACCAGTATCACCTACAGGGCCGGTAGGGCCGGTATCACCAGTAGCGCCCACAGGACCGGTAGGGCCAGTATCACCCACAGGGCCGGTGGGTCCAGTGGGGCCAATTGGGCCGGTAGGGCCCGTATCGCCAGTAGTGCCTACAGGGCCGGTAGGACCGGTATCGCCCACAGGGCCGGTAGGACCAGTATCACCCACAGGGCCGGTAGGGCCAGTAGGACCGGTTACACTTTCTTCATCCAGCTCAAAAATCATAAGTGAAGCTTTGATTGGAACAACGGACGATAAAATAACGTTTAAGCCGGTGGCATTAACCAAAGACAAGGTTACGCCAGGGGCAAGGGTGTTAATGATACCAAATCCAGAAACCTCCCCGGTTTTAATAGGGGATGCTCCTTCAATAAAATCCCCTTGAGAAGAGGATAAAGCAAATTCAACTCCTGTTGTTGAAGTAGATGTTTGGGTGGCAACCCACCAATTGACAATGTATCTTCCGGGTTCGTTCAATGTGATAACCCCTGTAGCAGGGTTATAAGAGATGTTGCCAGCCTCAAAGGTAAGCACATTAAATCTTACATTTTGCCCAGCGCCAATTGCACCGTCAGGTGTGCGTTGCAATTCTAATGCTATATTACTCATTTAAATCCTCCTTATTGGTTAAGCATTAGGGTGCAACCTGGACGATAATGATGCCAGCCTGAACTGGAACAGAGTTTGCGAGTGTGACCATATCATTGCTTGCATTATTCAGTGTAATCACTGTGGGTGCAACGCCAACCGTTACTAAAGCTTCGCCAGAAAGTTGTCCTGTGACAATTGGCGAAGCACCTATCGAATAGGACACACCGTTAACAGTGACTGTAAAAGCAACATCTGGGCTTGTAGCAGAACCATCCGTTGCAACCCACCAAGAAATGAGGTAATTTCCAGGCGATGAAATGGTAAATTGACCAGTAATGAAATTATAGCTGATATTTGGGCTGACAGCATTGACTACGCTGTCAAATACGATTGCGCCGCCCACAGGAACGGATGTGCCGATTCCCGTTAGAAGCTGTGCTTGAATGCCTGTTAATGCGCCGCCTATACCAGCAGGGCCGGTAGGGCCAGTGGGGCCAGTAGCTCCGGGAATGCCGGTGCCAGCAGGGCCAGTGGGGCCGGTGGGGCCAGTAGCTCCGGGAATGCCTATACCAGCAGGGCCGGTAGGGCCAGTGGGGCCGGTAGCTCCGGGAATGCCAATGCCGGCAGGGCCGGTAGGGCCGGTGGGGCCAGTAGCTCCGGGAATGCCGATGCCAGCAGGTCCGGTGGGGCCAGTAGGGCCGGTGGGGCCGGGGTCGCCGGTGGGGCCAGTAGGGCCAGTGGGGCCAGTGGGGCCAGTGGGGCCTCGTCTTCTGCGGCAATGGTGGTGGTGATGGCAATGGCAGCGGCGACGTTTGCGGCGGCATGGGGAATACCAGCCGTCTTCATCCCAATCTTCTGCCCATCCATCATCCCAATCGGCTGCTTCAGGGCCTTCATCTTCATAATCATCGTGTAAATAATCATCTTCCTCATAAAAATCATCGCTGTACCGGCTGTAGCCGTTGCCTGCAGGATGGTTTCTGTAGGATTCTTCTTCTGGTCTGTACGATTGACGTCTGCGAACAAATTCTTTCCAAGCCTGATCATCCAGGTTTCCTTTGTGTATAATAGTTTTATTTCTACAGTCAAAAGGGCTGCTATAGTCATCATAGTAGTCATCGTAGTCGTATCGGTTGTTGCGACCCTCGTAATCATACCTTGATATATTGCGAGACTTAGACTGTAGTCTCCAAAGATCGTTCATATTATAAAAAATACACCTTACCTTTCACAAATTTATTTAAGCGCTTACTTTTATAACGTTATTTTCCATCATATGATGCTCCCGTCCTAATGGTGAATACTTGTACACAAATGCAGGCTTGAAAGCGGTACCTTTGTACCACTTTTGAATATAATACAAGAAGTCGGTTTGTAGGATGAGGAGAATATGTTTAAAGATAAAACGCTACTGATAACGGGCGGAACAGGCTCTTTTGGCAATGCAGTGCTGGCACGCCTGTTAAAAACAGACATCAGGGAGATTAGGATATTATCCAGAGACGAAAAAAAACAGGACGACATGCGCAAACATTATAAAAATGACAAAATTAAGTTTTATATTGGGGACACCCGGGATTATGCCAGCGTGAAAAATGCAGTGGGGGGCGTGCATTATATTTTTCATGCTGCCGCACTTAAACAAGTGCCTTCCTGCGAGTTTTTTCCAATTGAAGCCCTTAAAACCAATGTTCTGGGAACGGAAAATGTGCTAAATGCGGCCATTGACGCAGGGGTTGGCAAAATCATTTGCCTCTCAACAGACAAAGCGGCCTATCCCATCAACGCCATGGGCATTTCTAAAGCCATGATGGAGAAGGTTTTTATTGCCAAGTCTAAAACCGTTAGCGGGCAACAAACCGTCATTTGCGGCACACGTTATGGCAATGTGATGGCGTCCAGAGGCAGTGTTATTCCACTGTTTGTAGAGCAAATTAAAAGCGGACAGCCTTTAACCATCACTTACGGGGAAATGACCCGTTTTATGATGAGCCTGGAAGAAAGCGTGGAATTGGTGCTCTTTGCCTTTGAGCACGGGCAGCAGGGGGAACTGTTTGTTCAAAAGGCACCGGCGTGCACCATTAGAACGTTAGCGGAAGCCCTTAAACAGTTGTTTGGGGCTGAAAATGACATTAAAGAGATTGGCATTCGTCACGGGGAAAAAATTTACGAAACACTCTTGACAAAGGAGGAGATGTCTAAAGCGGTTGATATGGGGGATTTTTACAGGGTTGTGCCGGACAAGCGGGATTTGAATTACGACAAATATTTTGTTTCCGGTGACAGCCAGGGCATTTTAACCGATGACTATACGTCCGCCAATACCAAAAGGCTGGGTATTGAAGAAATGCAAGCGCTCCTTCTGAAGCTTCCTTATATACAAGACGAGCTGAAAGATTGGAGGCGCGATCCGTGAAAATTTTAGTAACAGGCAGCCAGGGATTTATAGGCAAGAACCTGGTGGCTCAATTAAAAAACAAAGGTTATCAAGATTTGCTGCTGTTTGATGTGGATACAAACGAAGGGTTGCTGGAGGATTATGCGGCACAATGCGCCTTTGTTTTCCATCTTGCAGGGGTGAACCGGCCGAATGATGCAGCGGAATTTGACAAGGGCAACCACCAGTTCACCTGTAAGCTGCTGGAAAAGCTGCAAGCACAAGGAAACCATTGCCCTATTGTGGCGTGTTCGTCTATACAGGCCAGTGGTGACACCCCATACGGCAAAAGCAAGCGGAACATGGAACAAGCGCTATTTTCCCACGCAGAAACCACTGGTGCCCCTGTGTTTATATACCGGCTGCCCAATGTGTTTGGCAAATGGTGCAGGCCCAATTATAATTCGGCTGTGGCTACCTTCTGCTACAACATTGCAAGGCAGTTGGACATTCACCTGGATGACCCAGAAAAAATGATGCAGCTGGTTTACATTGACGATGTGGTCAATGCCTTCATTAGAAATATGCATCAACCACCCACCACCGATGCCCAGCGGTTTTGCACTGTTCCGGTGGTGTATATGGTTAAGCTAGGCATCGTGGCAGATAAATTACGGGCTTTTTATGACAACCGCTTTTCCCTGGCCATGCCAAGCCTGGAATATGATTTTGACAGAAAACTATACGCCACCTATGTGTCGTATTTGCCGGAAAAGCAGTTTGCGTATAATCTGGAACCCATAGAAGACAATAGGGGTTACTTCTGCGAATGTTTAAAAAACAGTGCCATGGGGCAAATTTCATTGTCCGTCACCAAGCCGGGTGTTGTGCGGGGTAACCATTGGCACCATACAAAAGTGGAAAAATTTTTGGTCATTCAAGGGGAGGCAGCCATACGGTTCCGCCAAACGGGCACAGACCAAGGCCAAGTGATAGAATACCTGGTTTCCGGCGAAAAGCTGGAAATGATTGATATACCTGTGGGGTATACCCATGCCATTGAAAACATAGGAAAAAACGATGTGATTACGCTCATCTGGTGCAGCGAATGTTTCGATCCCCAAAACCCAGACACCTATTTTGAACCGGTGTACACACAATAAATCATATAGCCAATAAACAGGGCCTTGCAAAAAAATTGCGCAAGGCCCTGTCTTTTAGAGGCTCTTACATAGATTTAAATTGTCCAGAGAAAAAATTGATATGCCACTGGCTTGTGTGCAGCTCGGCCAAGTGTTTAATGCCCATGGCGCCATACTGTTTGACAAGCCCGGCATAGTTAACCATTACGTTGTCTCCCATACCAAGCCGTTGCCCGGCAATGGCGTGATAAACCACGGAATGGAAACAAACTTTCGGTTTCCAGTGGGATCTGATGCCGTAGTAATAATAATACCCTAACAACATGCTGTCGTCTTCAAAAGCTTGCTTGCCGGTGAGAAACTGATAATGGTAGCCACCGGTTTCTTTTAATATGTCTGCTTTGTGAATGCAGGGGTTGGTAAAGCCAGGGACAACAGCATCCTCTTGAAGCTGGGATAAGTAGGCATCCATCTGCTCCAAGGTGCCTGGGGGAGGGGGAGCTTTTTTTCCAATAAAGCCTAGTGTGCCGTGTTGGTCTACAATACCACAGCTGATGATGGGTTCGTCATGGGTTTCCAAATAGGTGACCAAGGGGTCTTCCCAATGGTGGGTAAAAATCATGTCCAGGTGAATTTCGCTAATAAACCGGGTGTCTGGAAGCTGCTCCCATATGGCTTCAAAGCAACTTTGCCGGCCTTTCACTGTGCCCACATTCACCCCGTCACCAATGACGATGCAGTTTAAATCAAAGGGCCTTAAATAATCTTCAACCATTTCGTTTGTCCAAAACCCTTGGTTATAGACCACAACGGTTTTATAAGTGCTTTTTTCCAAAGATAATAAGCATTTTTGTGCAAGTTCCAAGTCCTCGTTTAGTCGGTTTTCTCGCATTAAAAATAATAGTGTATGCACCAATTCCAAATTAAGCACTCCTTTGTTTTGTAATAACGGATTTTTTTATCATATGTGTGTTAAATGAAAATGTGTAAGCAAGCTTATCCTCTGTCACTTTCAATGGTGGTGAGCCATACAATAAGCGTATGAATGGGTGGAAATGAGGGATAGTGTTGGGAAAACTGAAATTAATGACGGTTATCGGTACCCGCCCGGAGATTATTCGGCTCTCTGAAGTGATTAAAGCTTGCGATAAAGCTTTTGACCATGTTTTGGTGCATACAGGGCAAAACTGGGACTATACATTAAATGAAATCTTTTTTGAGGACTTGCAGTTAAGAAAGCCCGATATTTACTTAAACTGTGCCGGAGAAACCCTGGGGCAAACCATGGGCAACATCATTGAAAAGTCTTATGCAACCATGGAAAAGTGCAAGCCGGACGCCCTTTTAATTTTAGGGGACACCAATTCCGCATTGTCTGCCATATCTGCAAAACGGTTAAAGATACCCATTTTTCACATGGAAGCCGGTAACCGCTGTTTTGACCAAAATGTGCCGGAAGAAATTAACCGCAAGCTGGTAGACCATCTGTCGGACGTGAACCTGGCGTATACGGAGCATTCCAGGCGCTACTTGCTGAGGGAAGGCATTGAGGGCAAACACGTATTTGTAACGGGTTCTCCCATAACAGAAGTGCTGCAAAAGCATAAGCTGCGCATAGCCCAAAGTGATGTTTTGCAAAGACTGTCGCTAACAAAAGGCCAGTATCTGCTGGTTTCTGCCCACAGAGAAGAAAACATAGACATGGAGCACCATTTCCTTGCATTGATGACGGCCATTAATGCCATGGCCGAAACGTATCACATGCCAATCATCTATTCTGTACACCCCAGAAGTAAAAAGTTTATTCAGCAAAGACAGTTTCAATTTCACCCCCTGGTTCAGCCCATGGTGCCTTTTGGGTTTTTGGACTATAACCAGCTTCAAAAAAATGCTTTTTGTGTGTTGTCCGATAGCGGAACACTTTCAGAAGAAAGTGCTATTTTGGGCTTTCCTGCTGTTTTAATCCGAACATCAACGGAAAGGCCGGAAGTGCTGGACAAAGGAACCATGGTTATCGGGGGCATTACCTTTGAGGACATTTTGCAGGCCGTACAACTGGCCACCATGTACCATGAAGGTGAGAAAGATAATATCGCCATTCCAGACTACACAGACGTAAACGTTTCTGTAAAAGTGGTGAAGTTGATTCAAAGCTATACGAAGATTATTAATGCATCTGTCTGGCGAAAACGGTTTGAATGGAGGTGATGGGCCATGGTTTTTCAAACACAGCAAAAGCCGGTTAATGAAGAAGTTTCGCCGATTGAAGACTTAATGCGTGAACATGGGGTGTTGCAAAGGATACTGCTTATTTACAAACAAGTGATTGTGCAATTAAAAGCAAACCTGTTATACCCAAATCCGGTGGTGTTGCAGTCTGCCCATAAAGCATCGGAAATCATGCAAAAGTTTATTGATGAATACCACCAGCATTTGGAGGAGCAATATGTTTTTCCTGTGTTATCTGGGCAGGAAGATTTGAAGCCGCTGATTGATACACTATTCAAACAGCATCATGCGGCTTCCTGCCTGACCGAACATATTTTGTACCTGTCAAGGGGCAAAGGCGCTTTGCAAAAAGGTGCGCTCATTTACAACTTGTGGGCCATGATTCAAATGTATGAACCCCATGCAGCCCGGGAAGATACGGTGGTTTTCCCAGCGTTTCACAAGCTTTTATCGCCCATGGAACTGGATGCTTTGGGGGAAAAGTTTGAAGCCATCGAAGAACAAAAATTTGGCAAAAATGGTTTTGAAACGGTGGTGGAGGAAGTGGCGCAAATTGAAAAGGCGCTAGGTATCTGGGATATTGCCCAGTTTACAGCGCCTTGTGTTCCTATTAAAAGCAAATCCTAAAGTTTCTTTTGTGGATTCCGAAACATAATGGCCCCCATTTGCAAAAGCCCAAACAGCCCGAATAAAGGATAAACCCGCCCCACAAAAGTTGAAAAGCCAATTTGAGACAGGGCAATTGCCCCCAAGGTGACCAGCGCCTTCACTACGATTTCCGGCAAAGGCCACGTGCGGCATAGGATGCGGATAAAAGCAAAACCATTGGCCAGCGCTGTGGTGTAAATGGCCATGGTGAGCACAACCAGATAAATGGTATGTAAGGCAAAAGGATAAGTGGTGACAATGGGCAAAAGAGGAATTTCAAACCGGTACGCATACAGGGAAGAAAACAAAGGCAGCGCCAAGCATAGGCCTAAAGCTGTCATGGCAATGCCCCCCAGCAAAGCGCTCCAAAACGCTACACGGGGCTTGGAAACTAGCCCGCCCATGGTGGAGAGCACCACCACAGCCGTGAGCAAATTGTAGGCCCCGTAGGTGAGGGCAGACAGCAGCCAAGGGCTTTGAAAAAAAGACTCGGGCCATGCCCCCACGGCCACATGCTCAAAGTAGAACGTATACAGGCCGATGACAATGCCCCCTGCCACCATGATGGGGGCTAGTATGGCGTTGATGTTTACCAGGCCGTCTAAATCAAACAAAAAAGTGACAAAGCACAAAAAGGCCAATACAGCCACCCCAGTGCCTTTTTGTACACCAAAGGCTTCCTGAATGACTGCGCCGCCCCCGGCCAGCATGGTGGCAAAAAGCACAAAGAGAAACAGCGCCACAGACCACTGCACCAGCGGTCCCAGTTTCTTGCCCAGCACAGTTTTGACAAACACGTCATAGTCTGTGATGCGAAGCCGATGGCACAGCAACAAGGTACGGTAGCCCACGTAAAAAAACAACAGCCCTGCTACTAAAATGCCTATATAACCGACTTTGCCAAATCGCACAAAAAAGCTGTAAAGCTCTTGCCCAGAGGCAAACCCGGCCCCCAACACCATGGCCGTATACACCCCGGCAATTTTAAGAATATTTTTTATATCTCCCATATAAAAAACCCCTCACATACAATAAACACTTTGGTTTATGTATATGAGAGGGTTCATGGGGTCATGCAAATTATTCGTCCTCGTTGGCCCAATTGTGCCAGACGTTTTGCACATCGTCTTCATCATCCAGCAAGTCCAGCAGTTTGCGCATCTTTTTAAGGTCTTCTTCTTGGGTAAGCTCCACTGTGGTTTGAGGAATTTTGGTTACCTCGGCAGACACCATCACAATGCCTTGGCTTTCCAACGTTTCCCGCACAGCAGAAAAGCTTTCGGGGCTGGTGAAAATTTCATAGCCTTCCTCTTGGGGCACAAAATCTTCTGCACCTGCATCCAACGCTTGCAGCATAAAAGCGTCTTCATCCAGCTTGGGGTCTTTTTCCACCATAATAAGCCCTTTTTCATCAAACATGAAAGACACACAGCCACTGGTGCCCATGTTGCCGTTGCCCTTTGTAAAGGCGTTGCGCACATTGGCGGCCGCACGGTTGCGATTGTCTGTTAAAACCTCCACAATAACGGCCACCCCGTTGGGGCCGTAGCCTTCGTACACAATGTTTTCATAGTTCACGGCGTTTAAATCTCCGGCGGCCTTCTTAATGCTACGGTCAATAGTGTCACCAGGCATGTTTTCACGTTTGGCCTTGGAAACAATGTCCCTAAGGCGGCTGTTAATGGCTGGGTCTGGCCCGCCAGCCTTTACGGCCACAGCAATTTCACGGCCGATGCGGGTGAATATTTTGCCTCTTTTAGCATCATTTTTTTCTTTTTTATGTTTGATATTGGCAAACTTAGAATGTCCTGACATGGTACCCTCCGTATATAAAAATCTTGTAACATCATACACGCTGGTTGCAAAAAATGCAACTGTAAAAATGCTATGTCATGTTTAGCCCCAGTATTTTCGGTCTAAGCTTCTGTATTGTATGGCTTCTGCCAAATGGTGGGGCAAAATGGCTGCCGACTGTTCCAAATCTGCTATGGTTCGGGCCAATTTTTGCACCTTGTGGCACGCCCGCATACTGAATTTTAAATGGCTGAATGCTTTTTGCAGCAGCTTTTGGCCGCCTTCGTCCAGTGGGCAGTAGACTTCCACCTGCTTAGAATCCATCTGGGCGTTAAACCGGGTGGGCAAACCTTGAAACCGCTGCTGCTGAATGTCAATGGCCGCAAGCACCCGTTCTTTGATTTCGGCAGAGCTTTGGCTGGGGCGTTCTCGGCTTAAATCATCAAACCGCACCGCAGGCACTTCCACATGGATGTCAAAGCGGTCTAAAAGGGGGCCGGAAATTTTGCCCAAATATCGGCTGATTTCGTTTTGGGTGCAGGTGCAAGCCGTTCCACCGCTGCCGTAATGGCCCCAGGGGCATGGGTTCATGGAAGCCAGCAGCACAAAACGTGAAGGATAGGTGAGGGTGCCGTTCACCCTTGCAATGGTTACCTGGCCTTCTTCTAAAGGCTGGCGCATCACTTCCAGCACGTTTTTGCCAAACTCCGGCAGCTCGTCCAAAAAAAGTACCCCGTTGTGGGCCAGGCTGATTTCACCGGGCTTGGGAATGCGGCCACCCCCGGTTAATGCAGAGTAGGAAATGGTGTGGTGGGGGGAGCGGAAAGGCCGCCGGGTAACCAGGCTGTTTTTGCTTTCCAAAAGGCCGGCCACACTATATATTTGGGTCACTTCTATGCTTTCCTGGAAGGTAAGGTCCGGCAAAATGCTGGGGAAACGTTTGGCCATCATGGTTTTGCCGGAACCGGGCGGGCCCAGCATCAGCACATTATGGGCACCGGCGGCGGCAATTTCCAGTGTGCGTTTGCCCATGTCCTGCCCTTTCACTTCGGCAAAATCTAATAAATGTTGGTTGGATTCGGCAAACAGCTTGTCCACGTCCACCACCACCGGAGGCATGGGGGACTGGTTAAAATGGCTGATGACCTGGGTTAAATGCCCGGCACCCACAATGTGCATGCCTTTCACTAAAGCAGCTTCTGCGCCGTTTTCCTGGGGCACAATGCACTGGGTAATGCCGGTGGCTTGCATATGGGCCACCATGGGCAGAATGCCGTTTACCGGGCGAATGGAGCCGTCCAGAGAAAGCTCCCCCGCTATGAATATGTTTTGCAGCTTTTCCGGGGCTACTACACCCATGCAAGCCAAAATGCCCATGGCAATGGGCAAGTCGAAAGCGGGGCCTTCCTTGCGCATATGAGCAGGGGCTAGGTTGACGGTAATGTGCTTAATGGGAAAAGGGTGCCCACAGTTTTTAATGGCAGTTTTTACCCGCTCACGGGATTCCTTCACAGCAGAGTCTGGCAGGCCCACAATGTCAAAGGCCGGAAGCCCGGCAGTAATATCCACTTCCACCTCTACATGATAGCCCTCAATGCCCGTTAGCGCACCGCTTAAAATTTTGGCCAGCATGGGCGCAACCTCCCCCCTCAAACAGTGCTTTGTTATATTATACCATAAAACATTTGCTTGTTAAAATGATTTATGTTATATTAAAGCAAATTTTTATAAAAATTATAAAAATTAAACAAGGAACCATGTGGATTTTTTATGCGATGGGGTGCAGGAATGATGGGGGAAGAACTGTACATCATGTGGTTAAGCCGTGTGAAAGGCATGACGGGCAAAAAGCTGGATGCCTTGATGCAGTGCTTTTCCTCGGCACAAGCGGTGTTTCTGGCAGATGGGCACAAGCTGATGTCCACCGGCTTTTTAGACAGCCAAACCGTGAACCACATCCTTGCGGCCCAGGATAAAGGGTTGTTAGAGGCTTATGCCCAAGAATTGGATGAAACAGGCATTCGCTTTATTTCTAAGTTCCACAGTGATTACCCCAAGGACTTACGCCACATCCAGCACCCGCCCATGGGGCTATACCTTTTAGGCTGTTTGCCGGATGAACAACTGCCCCGCATTGGTGTTGTGGGTGCCAGACGGTGTTCGGAATATGGCTTGACTGCCTCGCATAAACTAAGCAAAGCATTAGCTGCCCACGGGGTGGTTATCGTTAGCGGCATGGCTAGGGGTATCGACAGCCAGTCCCATTTAGGTGCCCTGGAAGGGAACGGGTTCACCATTGCTGTTTTAGGTTGCGGGGTGGATGTTTGCTACCCGCCAGAGAACAGAGCCCTTCGGGAAGAAATTATAAAAAATGGCTGTCTGGTGTCTGAATACCCCCCCAAGACCAAGCCCATACCCGCATATTTTCCGGCACGCAATCGCATAATAAGCGGATTATCCCGGGCCATTATTGTGGTAGAGGCCGCAAAAGTAAGCGGCACCAGCATCACCGTGGACGAGGCCCTGGAGCAAGGGCGGGATGTGTTTGCAGTGCCCGGCAACATTACCAGCAAGTTAAGTGAAGGCACCAATACCCTCATTAAACAAGGGGCCATTCCGGTTTCCAACTTTGAAGACGTACTGGACAATCTAGGTATACCTTATGCAAAAGAGGAGCCTTTGGGGCAGATGCAAGGGCAAAAAGTAAAAGACTTGCGCCCCATGGAACGTCTGGTGTACAATTGCGTCACAGAGGAAGGGATAGCTCTGGATGCCGTATTGGAACAAACGGGTTTGCCTATTGCACAAATAAACGCCACGCTGCTTATTTTAGAAGTGGCGGACTTAGTGAAAATGCTACCCGGTCAACGGGTGATGAAAATTTGACAAATGACTTAAATGCGTGAGCAGGGTATGGTTATACAGGAGGAAAAATAATGGCAAAAAATCTGGTGATTGTGGAATCTCCAGCCAAAGCAAAAACCTTAAAGAAATTTTTAGGAAGCACTTATAAGATTGAAGCATCGGTGGGTCATGTTCGGGATTTGCCCAAGTCTGAACTGGGCATTAACATTGCCGACGACTTTGAACCCAAGTACATCACAATTCGGGGGAAAGGGGATTTGTTGGCCAAGCTGCGCAAGGAAGCGAAAGATTCAGACAAAGTGTATCTGGCTACTGACCCTGACCGCGAAGGGGAAGCCATTAGCTGGCATTTAATGCACGCTTTAAAGCTGAACGATAAAAAGGCATTTCGCATTACTTTTAATGAAATAACCAAAAATGCGGTGAAAAGGTCTATTAAAGAAGCACGGGACATTGACATGGACTTGGTAGACGCCCAGCAAGCTCGCCGGGCGCTGGACCGTATTGTGGGCTATAAAATAAGCCCATTGCTGTGGAAGAAGGTAAAGAAAGGGCTTAGCGCCGGACGGGTGCAGTCGGTCTCATTAAAGATTATTTGCGAGCGGGAAAAAGAAGTGGAAAGCTTTGTGCCCGAAGAATACTGGAGTGTGGAAGCCCTTTTCCAGACTACGGGAAAGGCAGCATTCAAAGCCAAACTGACGGCCATGGAAGCAGGCAAGCTGCCTTTGCCGGACAAAGACAGTACCGACAGCGTGGCCAAAGCTTTACAAAAAGCCAAGTTCACCACCACCGAGGTGAAGCATGGCACCCGCAACAAAAAGCCGGTGCAACCCTTTACCACCAGTACCCTGCAACAGGAGGCTTCCAAGCACCTGGGCTTTGCCACGCACAAAACCATGATGCTGGCCCAGCAGCTTTACGAGGGCATCGACATCAAAGGGGAGGGCACGGTGGGGCTTGTGTCCTACATCCGTACAGACTCTATGCGTATTTCCGATGAAGCTTACGAGGAATTAAGGCCTTTCATTGTTGAAACATATGGAGAGCAGTACGCCAACGAAGCCAAAACCCAGCACAAGGCAAAGGGCCGTTCCCAAGATGCCCACGAATGTATTCGTCCTACATCTACTTTGCGCACCCCTCAGGCGCTGAAAGATTCTTTGTCCCGTGACCAGTTGCGGCTGTATAAGCTCATTTGGGAGCGGTTTGTGGCCAGTCAGATGACCCCGGCTGTATACGATACGGTGTCTGTGAAAATCAATGCAGATTCCGGCCATACGTTCCGGGCCAGCGGCTCTCGGATGGTTTTCCCCGGCTTTCTGGCTGTGTATAACGCCAAGGAAGAAGAAGGGGAAGGGGAGGAGGACGTGAAAATGCCTGCCCTTGAAGAAGGGGAAGCATTAAACCTGAAAGATTTGGACTTAAAGCAGCATTTCACCCAGCCGCCTCCACGGTACACAGAGGCCATGCTGGTAAAAACCATGGAAGAGCTGGGCATTGGCCGCCCTTCTACGTATGCTTCCACCATTTCCAACATTGTGGCCAGGGGTTACGTCACCAAGGAAAACAAGGTGTTCTACCCCACAGAGCTTGGGGAAATCATCAACGACATCATGGGCAAAAACTTTGATGAAATTGTGGACATTGAGTTTACCGCCAAAATGGAGGCAGACTTAGACCGGGTGGAAGACGGGGAATTGTCTTGGAAAGAAGTGTTGCGCCAGTTTTACCCTGCCTTTGATGAAAAACTGCAACTTGCAGAAGAAAAAATTGGGCAAATTGAAGTCAGAGACGAAGTGACCGATATTCTATGCGAAAACTGCGGCCGTAACATGGTGATAAAGTACGGCCGGTACGGCAAGTTTTTGGCTTGCCCGGGTTTTCCAGAGTGCCGAAACGCCAAGCCGTTTTTTGAAGATGCCGGCGTAACTTGCCCGCTTTGCGGCGGAAAGGTGCAAATTAAAAAGACAAAAAAGGGCCGGAAATATTATGGCTGCGACCATAACCCGGAATGCACCTTTATGTCTTGGAGCAAGCCCACTGGAGAAAAATGCCCCAAGTGCGGGGATGTGCTGGTGGAAAAAGGTGCAAAAACAAAGAAAATTGTATGTAACCGGGTAGGATGTGGCTATAGCACAGAAGCAAAGGAAGATTCTGATGAATAAGTGTGACAACACATTTTCCGGCTTTATGGAAAAACTGACAAGCCTGGTGGCTCAGCTGGATGGCGGCCCCGGGCTGGTGACCAGTGTGGCCGGTGCCCTTCGTGATGTTTGCGGGGGCACCGTTCTTCTGTGGGATGCAAAAGGTGCCATGCTTGTTAATAAACGGGACAAGCGGCTGGAAGGGGAGCAAGATATGTTTGCTGCTTTGTTCCATGCCGTTAAGAATTTGGAACGTTTTGCCTATAACCTCACCATGGAAAGTTTACTGGAACCGGTTGCGCATGAAAAAGTGCAACAAACGTTTGCTTCGGCCTTGCCCTTGGTCTGCGGGCTGGAAAAGCTGGGGGTGCTGTGTGTGGTAACCCCGCAGCCTATACAGGAAGATGCTTTGAAATGGGCTTGCGAAGGGTCGGCTATGGTGTGTGGGCTGTCATTGAAGGCCTATGGGCAGCAGCAGGCAGGGCAGAAAAAAACGCAAGCCCATGCGGTGAAACAGGCGCTGGATAGCCTAACCTTTTCAGAGCTGGAAGCCACCTTAGAGGTTTTTCGGGCGCTGGGTGGAACAGAAGGGCGGCTCATCGCCAGCCACTTGGCCAAGGACAAGCCCATTACCCGTTCCGCCATTGTAAATGCCCTGCGAAAATTACAAAGCGCATCCATTGTGGAAACCCGTTCGCTGGGGGCAAAAGGCACATACATAAAAGTGAAAAACATGGCTTTGCTAGACGAACTGAACAAATTTAATTAAGGTTTATTTTATTTGTTCATCATTATGCGAAAAATTGAATTGAACCTAGAAATATATTTACTAATCTACATTATATGCTATAATAAGATAAAAGCCTGTGGCACTGCCGCCATTGGGTTTTACATATTACCAAGGGGGAAACAAAACATGGCAAAAATAACCAAAACCATGGATGGGAATATGGCAGCCGCATATGCGTCCTATGCTTTTACCGAAGTGGCCGGCATATACCCCATCACACCATCGTCCAACATGGCAGAGCATGTAGACGAATGGGCGGCTAATGGCAAGAAAAATATGTTTGGGCAGACCGTAAAGGTTGTAGAAATGCAGTCTGAAGCCGGTGCTGCTGGAACCGTTCACGGTTCTTTGGCCGCTGGGGCACTGACCACTACATATACCGCTTCTCAAGGTTTATTATTAATGATTCCCAATATGTATAAAATGGCCGGGGAGCTTCTGCCCGGGGTTCTGCATGTAAGCGCCCGTGCAATTGCCGGCCACGCCCTGTCCATCTTTGGCGACCATTCCGACATTATGGCTTGCCGTCAAACCGGCTTTGCCCTTTTGGCTTCCGCCAGCGTGCAAGAAGTTGTAGACTTGGCTGCGGTTGCACACTTGTCTGCCATTAAAGGACGTGTACCTTTTGTACATTTCTTTGATGGTTTCCGTACTTCCCATGAAATTCAAAAAATTGAATGCTGGGATTACGACGACATGGCTAAAATTGTGGACATGGATGCCATTGACCAATTTCGCAGAAATGCCTTGAACCCAGAACACCCCATTTTAAGAGGTACCGCTCAAAACCCAGACATTTTCTTCCAAGCGAAAGAATCTTCCAACGGGTTCTACACAGCCATTCCAGGTGTGGTTGAGCACTACATGGGCGAAATTAACAAACTGACTGGCCGTAACTACAAACTGTTCAACTACTACGGCGCACCCGATGCAGACCGTGTAATCGTGGCTATGGGTTCTGTTTGCGATGCTGCTCAAGAAACTGTAGACTACTTAATGGCTAAAGGCGAAAAAGTTGGTGTGCTGAACATCCACTTGTACCGTCCGTTCTCTGTGGAGCATTTCTTAAAAGAACTGCCTGCCACTGTGCAAAAAATTGCTGTGCTTGATAGATCCAAAGAACCCGGCGCACTGGGCGAACCTGTATACCAAGACGTGTGCACCGCTTACTTTGAAAAAGGCGACAAAGCACCGGTTATCGTTGGTGGCCGCTACGGCTTAGGTTCTAAAGACGTAACCCCATCACAAATCATTGCCGTGTACGACAACTTGAAAAACGATGCGCCTAAAAACCACTTCACCGTGGGTATTGTGGACGACGTGACCAACTTGTCTCTGGCTGTGGGCGAAAACATCAACGTTTCCCCAGCAAGCACCATCAGCTGCAAATTCTGGGGCTTAGGTTCCGACGGTACTGTTGGCGCTAACAAAAACTCCATTAAAATTATCGGTGAAAACACGGATATGTACGCCCAAGCATACTTTGCTTACGACTCCAAAAAGTCCGGCGGCGTAACCCAATCTCACCTGCGCTTTGGTAAAGAAGAAATTCATTCCCCATACTTGGTAAGCACCGCAGACTTTGTGGCTTGCCATAACCCCTCCTATGTGGACAAGTATGACATGCTGTCCGACCTGAAAGATGGCGGCATATTCCTCTTGAACTGCAACTGGGGCGAAGCAGATTTAGAACAAAAACTGCCTGCTGAAATGAAGCAAGCGCTGGCAAAACGCAACATTAAATTCTACACCATTGATGGTATTGGCATTGCGAAAGAAATCGGCCTGGGCAACCGCATTAACACGGTGCTGCAATCTGCTTTCTTTAAGCTCACCAACATCATTCCGATTGAAGAAGCCGTTAACCACATGAAACAAGCCATCACCAAAACATACGGCAAAAAAGGCGAAAAAGTGGTTGCCATGAACCATGCCGCTGTAGATGCCGGTGTGAATGGCATGAAAGAAGTGAAAGTGCCTGCAAGCTGGGCTACTGCTACAGACGGCGCTGCCGAAGCTGCTGTTGCACAAGATGCACCTGCTTTCATTAAAGACATCTTAGTGCCAATGAACGCTCAAAAAGGCAACGACCTGCCTGTTAGCGCATTTGTGGGCCGTGAAGACGGTACTTTCCCTGCCGGTACTGCCGCTTATGAAAAACGTGGTATCGCCATTGACGTACCTGCTTGGGATGTGGAAAACTGTATCCAATGTAACCAATGCTCTTACGTTTGCCCACATGCTGCTATTCGTCCTTTCCTGGCAACAGCAGACGAAATGGCCAAGGCTCCCGAAGGCTTTAAATGCAAACAAGCCATCGGCAAAGGCTTTGAGGCTTACCAATACAGAATGCAAGTGGATACTTTAGACTGTGCAGGTTGCGGAAACTGTGCCCAAGTGTGCCCAGCTAAAACAAAAGCTTTAACCATGCAACCAATCGAAAGCCAAATGCATGAAATGGACAACTGGCACTATGCCTTAACATTGTCTACCAAAGAAAACCCAACCAGCCCAGAAACCGTGAAAGGCAGCCAGTTTGAACAACCGCTGCTTGAATTCTCCGGCGCTTGCGCAGGCTGTGGTGAAACACCTTATGCTAAACTGGTTACCCAATTGTTTGGCGACCGGATGTACATTGCCAATGCTACCGGCTGTTCTTCTATCTGGGGTGGTTCTGCACCTTCCACACCATACACCGTGAATGCAGAAGGCAAAGGCCCAGCTTGGGCAAACTCCTTGTTCGAGGACAATGCAGAATACGGCTACGGTATGTTCTTAGGCGTGAAGCAAATTCGTGAAGGCTTGAAGCTGAAGATGGAAAAACTGATCACTTTAGCTGAAAAAGAAGAAGTGAAAGCTGCCCTTCAAAGCTGGATTGACAACATGAACAACGCCAAAGGCTCTAAAGAAGCTTCTGCAAAAGTGGTTGAACTGCTCTCTGCTTGCAACTGCGGCGGCGAAGCTGAACAACTGGCTAAAGAAATTCTGCAAAACAAAGACCATTTGGTGAAGAAATCTCAGTGGATCTTCGGTGGCGATGGCTGGGCTTACGACATTGGCTTCGGCGGCTTAGACCACGTGATTGCTTCCGGCGAAGACGTGAACATTCTGGTGTTCGATACAGAAGTGTACTCCAACACAGGTGGACAATCCAGCAAGGCATCCCCAACGGCCTCTGTGGCTAAATTTGCTGCTTCCGGCAAAAAAATCCGCAAGAAAGACCTGGGCATGATCGCCATGAGCTATGGTTATGTATACGTGGCACAGGTGGCCATGGGTGCCAACCAAAACCAATGCATCAAAGCACTGGTAGAGGCTGAAAACTACCCAGGACCATCCATCATCATTGCTTATGCACCATGTATCAACCACGGCATTAGAACAGGCATGGGCACCACACAGCTGCAAAGCAAACGTGCGGTGGAATCCGGCTACTGGCACCTGTACAGATACAACCCGCTGCTGGAAGGCGATGGCAAGAATCCGTTCAACATGGATTCCAAAGATCCATCCGCAGACTTCCAAGAATTTATCAGCAGCGAGGTGCGTTACACTTCCTTGAAGCTGGCGTTCCCAGAAGAAGCCGACAAGCTGTTTAAGGCGACAGAGGAAGATGCCAAACGCCGCCTTGAAACATACAAGCGGATGGCCAGAGACTAATTAAAGATTGATCATACTTCATATAAAAACAAGGGATTTGCACCTAAGGTGTGCATCCCTTGTTTTTTTGCATTTGCACAGATGGGCGTGGAAAGAAGGGTTTCATATTTTTAACTAATCATGCAATATTTTTTTTTGATTTTTGCTCTTTTATTTTATGTTTTTTTTCGATATAATATAAGATGAATAATTGTTGTAAGTTAAGACAAGACATCATAAAGAAAAAGCGCAACCGTCGTTCAACTTGAAAATGGTTTCAAGTAAGGAACGACTATTCGGGGAGGATATTTATGAGAAAAAAGTTGGGAAAGCTTTTGGCTGGCATCATGCTGTTAAACAGCCTAATTGCTGCTGCTCCCGTTCAAACTGTCTATGCAGCGGACCCTGTTCCTATCACTGTTAACTTAGACCGAGGGCTTCAATTCAGCCCAACCAGTACCGTGCCGCAAATGATATATAACGGCATTCCTACAGACATGGCTTTTATGTCTTGGGAATTAGCGGCAGGGCGTGCAGATAACCTGGTGCTGCAACATATGATAGACGATAACAAACGGGTAACATTAACCGTTTCTTCCAGTTTAAGCAAGGTGGCCACCGTTTATTACGATATGGAAGTATGGGACAGTGTAACCAGAAACTGGGTGAAAGCCAACTCCGCGGAATACGGCGTTTATTCTAATAAAAATGCCGCAGGTCTTGAAAACATTGTGCCCATTAAAACATTTTTAAATAGCGGCTATAATTCTGATGACCCGGGCTATCAAGTGCTGACAGCTGACGCACGAACGGGTGTTTCTTATATAGGGCCCAACTACCAGAACGGGACGGACAACATCACTCCTATGTTTACAGTAAGGCCCGAACAAGGCTTTCTTTTTGCATATAACAATGTGAAAGCCTATTTTGTGTGGGGGCCAGATGGGAAGTTCTACTATGCAACCCAAGGGGTGAAAGGCGGTAATTTATACGATTTTACCCTGTACAATGCAGACACTGCTTTTCCACCACTTTATGCAAATTTAGGCATTTATCCTAACAACAGCATCACCGTGAACACAGGCTTTGATTTGAAAAATGCTAAAGTCATTCCCACAGCTGAAAATGATACCAAAACTGTAGCAGATGTTTTAAACATGAACCTACACCCACGCCCCATACCCGGCACCGATGTTGGTCTTCGGCTGAATATCCCCATGCCAAAAGTGTGGGATACCACGAACGGGGGTTTTGTTGCCTTAACCACAGCTGGGGCACTGTTTAGTAAGCCGCTGGAAATGGAGCTGCGGTTAAACAATGTAGATGCATCTAAAAGCATTCAAATTAGAAACTCCAACATTCTCCATGCAACCAACGCACAATTGCCCAACACCACCATCAATTCCGGTTCGGGTGCCCAGTGTACCATCAGCAGGAACGACACCACCAACATGCTGAATGTGGTCATTACAAAGCTTTCCCCTGGCTATATTTATGATGAAAGCAGCATCGTCATTTTAGCCACCAGCGATATTAAAACCAAAAAGTCGGTTTTTCCTAAGTACAGTGTGTTTACCTTCCCTAAATACAACATTGTTGAAGAAAGCGGGCTGTCTTATGCCCGGGTAGAGCCTTACGCGAAAATGCCCGGCTACTTTATGTTGAAAGAAGGCTCTGGCGCAAACAACTTAAGCCCGTCTGTCATTCAAAAAACAGATGGGGTTACGCCTTTGATGTTGCCGCTAACCGTCAACTCCCAAAACCTGTGGCACAGCTTTTACCAGCTGTTTTTTAGCCCGGAAAAGAATTTTGTGAATAACAGCACCGATAATTTGCCGTATTCCCAGATTATTGAATACCAGGCCACAGCAAATACACTGACCATTGGTACACCTAAGCGTTTTGAAGTAGTGAATGCCACGTTGCTGCCTTTGGCCACCAGCTTAAAAGGTGAAAAAGGCGAACTGACCATGGATTTACGTTGGAGCATGGGCTCGGTAGACATGATTGGCCAGATGCTGGATGCGCTGGAAGCCAATGTAGGCCCTGGAACGCCCCTGGTGGCAATTTACCAGGTGAACTATGCCTTAAGCCCGGAAGAAAAAAGCCCTAAATCTTTTGCTTGGGTGAAAGCCACCATTACCCGGGACGCATTAAACAATTATGTTGTGCAGTATGAAGATGTGGCACCCACACGGGCGCAGGTGGTGAACCCTGGGGTTTCTGTGCCCCTATTGCCCAAACCAGACCCACTCATCACCAATGGCCGTTTTGATATGGAAGTAAGTTTAAAAGTGCCTGCGGAAGCAGCCGCCACGTCCGTAGGGGGCGTAGACTATAAATACCCCAACATTTATTTTTTAAATGTTCAGCCTACCCAGCAAAGCAATTTGATAAGCGGCGATTTAACCCCGTTGAGCCCAGGCACTTCGCCGGCATTATACGACAGCATGACGTTAAGTGATATTTCCAAGCTGGAAGTACCACCGCCACACAACTTAACGTTGGACTTTTCAGACATTGCAGCCCCCAAAGACCAGGTGTCTTTCCGTGCCCGCTGGAACATTCCCGGCCCGGCTGTCAAGGATTATTTCCAACACTCTTACGGCTTAACAGATACACCCGCTATGCGCATGACCTTGTATATTTCCCAGAATGGGGACTACATGAGCAACAGCTTCCCCAAGTTGAACTACAAGCAAGCCTTAAAACCCGAAGATGCTGTGCTTGAAAGGCAAAAGGCTTCTGTGAATGTGGCGTTGCCTACCGGAGAAAAAACCATGATTTTTTCCGATATTAACGGCAATCAAGTAAATCTGACCGGATTGGCCTTGGCCAGTGGTACGCCCAGGGACGCTTTGCGTGAAGGCAAAACCGTAGCGGTAGCCATAGAATTAACCAGCCCGCAAATGGTAAGCTTGCGGAACGACGGCACCTCTGTTCTGGCAGACTATGTGCTGGACGGGTTGGACAAAAACCAAAAATACTATGTGTATGTGGACTTTTTCGTGGAGCAAAGCAACGGCTTGCCTAAAAACGACCCGTTGTATGTGTGGATTGCAGATGAATCCAAGCTGTCCAACTTAGCGGCAATCATTACAAAAGGGGAGCCGCAAGTTCCAGATGGGGAAGACCGGGTACCACCTGCACCCGCTAACTTAGACAAAAAAGATGTGGGGCTGGATACCGCAACCATATTCTGGGATAGGGTGCCAGCCATAAGCGCCACCGAAGCCATTGAATATGAAATCATTCGGGTGAAGGACAACAGCATTGCAGATGAATTTTTAGATAGCCGGCTGCCTTTTAGCGAAATGTGGCAAAAAGGATTACCGGCCAACAGTGATAAGTTAGGCTTCCGTTCGGAAGGGGGCAAGCTGTACCCTTATGCAGACACCGCATTTAGCACCACAGAAGTGGATAAAGCCAAATATATTTATGACGACAGTGACGCTAAAATTGTGGCATTAAAAGACAACACCTTACGGGCCAACCAGCTGTATTTTTATTATGTGCGTACGGTGAAAAAAGTGGTGAAAAACGGGGTTGTTACGTCGGAGCAGTATTCCACATGGAGTGCTGTTACGGTCACCACCACCCCGGTGAAAGGCCCTAAAAACTTAAAAATAGAATTGGGCCGCACGGATTATGACCCGTTGACTCAGGTGTATATTAGCTTTGATGCGCCCATTCAGTTCGGAATGTTGTCCAGCGTGCTGGGTGTGAATTACAACCTGCAATATCAGTTGAAGAAAGAAGGGGAAGATTGGCAAAGCCCGGTGGTGATGCCAGCGTCTTCTTTAATACCTCTTGCAACTTCATCGAAAGAAGAAGGCTACACCCATTTCCTGTTTAAAATTTCTGGGCTGACCCCAAGCACAGGTTATAGCGTGCGGGTGTGTAATGTGGACATAGCGAGCGGGGATACTTCCTTGTATTCCAACATTGCCACCTTTAGAACAGACTTTAACCAAGAAGACTACGAAAAAGACAACACCATTAAGGATTGGGAAGACTTCTTGTCTGAAGAGCTGGATAAGCTGACCAAAAACCCATACTGGACTGGCGCCAACAACCCTGGGCTTTTCGAGGTGATTTACCGGCCAGGCATGTTGGAATCTGCCCTTTCTGTGAACAAAGACGGCCAATACCGGCTGCCAGAAAGCAAAGCCGCCCAAACGGTGTATTATATACCGGCGGATGCTTATGCGGCTGCATCCAATGCGGGCATTGGTTTTTCCATTAGCCATGGCAATATGGGTGCCCTTATTCCTCCGGGTGCCATTGACTTAAACAACAACCCTGCCATGCTGGCATTGGGCAAAAAACTGAAAGACAAAACTTTTGAAGGTTATTTCGTACGCATTTCCATCGGCTGGCGTAATGCTCCCCAAACGGTGGAAGGCAACAACACCATCAGCCAAGTGGCGGAAGTGCGGCTGGACTTGGTGGGCACCAACGACACCCTTAAAAATTGGGACAAAAAGACTTACGACGATGTGAAAAAGGAATTGGCGGACTTTGCCAACGACGGCGATATTAAGGATGATTTGCTGGATATGCTGGATGACGAAAAGACCAGCGAAGACATTTCCCGGCAGGTTTTATCTTGGATTGACAAAGCACAGCTGGAATTGTTCTCTGTGGTTCACGAAAACCTGATGGATGTAGTGGAAGGAACGCTGGCTGTTCCAACGGTGGATAAAGCCATAGCCATTATCGCCAAAGGGGTGAATAATTCCACAACTGTCAGTGCATACCAATATGAAAACGGGCAATGGGTGGTTCAAGAGGTTGTGCAGCTGGGCGAGGACAAAGCGGTTTATGCCAGAAAATTAGGGGCCTATGTGTTCACAGGCCGGGTGATTAACATTCCTGGACTGGACAAAAACCAAAATGCAGGGAACATTACCGGCATTGTGGCCAAATACGGCTTGGACGATTATTTAGGCAAAGAAACCATTGTGATGGCAAGCCCAGCCACCCGGCTGATGCTGGTGGGCTGCGTGGCCAGAATGTCTGGTGCGCCCAAAGGTGCCGACCCCTTTGAATGGATGAAAACAAACAAAGGGCTGATCATTCCAGCCAGAGACACCAACAGCCCCATTTCCAACCAGGAAGCATTGTATGTGCTGATGAACTTGTATGAAACCAAAACAGGTACAAAAGTGGCCACTTTGCAAATTAGAAATTACAACGCCACGGCAAATATGGCGCTGGATGATAAGTATAAGCAAAGCGTGCGGGCTGCCTTTGAACTGGGCTTTTATTCAGACACCGGCATGGACCCCAAAGCACCCATGACCATTGGCGAAATGCTGCGTTTGTTGGGCATTTTAGACACCAAAACAAAACTGTAATGGTTACTTTTAAAGAAAAATTGAATTGGCAGTGGCGCATAAGGAGGATGAAACGTGAAGCAATCGTTTAAAAAGTGTATGGCGGCTATTTTGGCCACCATCATGGTCATTGCTGTTATACCTGTTGAATTGGTTTTGGCCAACTACCAAAACCCGGTTACAGACTTATCCATTACGGACTTATCTTCTGTATCCGGTGCAGTTTATAATATGCGCCTCACTTGGACACGACCGGCCGTTTCATCCCGTAATGATGGGGATGTTGGGGCAAACCCTATGAGCCACCGGGCCACTAATTATGATATTTTTTTCCGCAACACCACAATCAGAGAGGCCTATGCCACGGCACCACAAGATACAGTGGCTGCCAACGGCACCACCGATGGTGAAAGCAGAACGTTTAATGCATTAACCTTAAACCCAGGCAGCATTTATGGGTTTAAGGTGGTGCCCTGGCATATGGGTGCTTATTTAGACAATCAAGGCAATACGGTTAGCCAGCGTGCACCGCTGGATACAACCATGTCCAGCGGAAACGAAAGCTTGTATTTAACAGATATTCAAGTAGCTGCTTCTGGTGTGGGCAAGTCTATGACGGTCACCTGGGACAACCCTTTGTATGACGGCAACGAAATTTTTCAAGGTTACCGCATTTATTACACTTTAGCCGGGGGGGATAATACCCCCATTGGTGAGAACCCCCACGTGGATGTGTATGCCACAGATAAAGCGCTTGTGCGTACAGGCACCAAGTTGAAATATACATTTGAAGACCCAACCCTTCAAGTGGGTAAGTTTTATGCGGTGAAGGTGGAGCCGTTGGTTGCTGGAACCCCCATGCGGCCTGCCCATATTCAGCGCATTCAAGTGGGAACCAATACGTACAACATTGCCTACACCCCGTCTACTCGGGAATACCGCACCAACAACGCTTACCTGCAACCAACCCTGAACATTGAAGTTGTCAGCACAGACAGCATCCGTTTATTCTGGGATAATTTTCCGGGAAGTATGGTTTCTTCCAAAGGCACCATTCCCCTTCAAGAAGTGAAGATTTATAAAAGCTTAACGGAAGACTTTGCATTGTCTGATGAAGTGGGCACATTGTCCGGCACCCACAGTGCGCTAAACATTAATTATTGGGAAACGGACCGTCCAAAGTACCTGACTTACTACAAAGTGGTGGCGTATTATTACGACACCAACACGGTTGAGCCCTATACCATGGAAACCATGGTGGAAAAGTATGACCCCACCTATAATAAGTTTGATCCGTATATGCCCACCATTCTGGACACTAAAAACAGTGTGAATCCGTTAAGCCTGGACCTTATTTGGAAAGCTTTTGTGCGGGAACCCTACAACCCGGAAGAAGCGAAGCAGGTAGACCCTGTCACCGGTTTGCTGGTGGATAAAGACGTGCGTTACAACATATGGGTAACCGACGACTTAAACAACTTTAATGACCCTGCATTTGACGATAAAGTGACGGCTTCCTTTCAAGCCCGAGGGTTGACGGAAACCAAAACCTACTTTAACAACAATCCGTTGGATGACAACATGCTGGGCTATAAAGCTTCGATTAATCAGTACACGGCGGCCACAGACACCGGTTTTGAAACCAAAGCTTTGGTAGACAATAAAATTTATTACGTGCGCATTCGTGCTGTGCGGGAACCAAGCTTGGAGCGATCTCAAGATGCCTTTACGTCTTGGTTCATCCCGCCCCTTAGTGATATTGCACCAAACCCAAACATGATGGCCAAGCCGCCGTTACGCATTAAACAAGATGCGGAAGGCCTTGAAATGATTACGGAGGATGCCATCACCATTCAGTGGGACACCCTGTGGTTTGAGGCATACAATGCCAATGGCCCAGCTGGGGAATATGTGAACAACTGGTTCTCTAAAATAGGGGTGGATGCTGCCGGGAATCTGGTGTTTGGTGATGCGGCGGATAGTGCAAAGACCATCATTTATTTAAACAACGTCAAGTACACCAATGATGTGACCAATCTGAGTGGTTCCTATGACGCCATTAAAGCAGACTTGTTGTCGGCGGGTGCCACACCGGCACAGGTAGCATTATTGCCTTTACGACTGATAGACTTAAATAAGGCTTCCTATGAAATTCATGTGGTGCCCTATGACGAAATGGCCAAAAACGGGGGCACCTATGATAAATATTTGAAGTCTCTTTTGCCGACGGGTGACCCAGAAAAAGATGCAGCCACAGACGCTTTGTGGCAAACCATTACCCCAACGGGAGACCCATTGCACCCGGACTTTGAAGTGACTGCCACCAATGCGCCGGCTGCGGGCAATTTAGAGCCCAATACAGCATATGTTATTTTTTTCAGGCCATATGTCATGCGGGATGGGAAGAAGGTATCCCACTATCCCAGCTACGTATCCGGCACAACGCTGGATGTACGCCCGCCCTTGGATGTAACCCCAGTGGTGCCCAAGCTGCAAGTGATAAACGTTACAGACACCACAGTGACGGTGTGGTGGAACCCTTACTCAAAAATGCTGGATTATGAAATTGGATATTCCGATTTGTTGGCGGATTATGCTGATAAAGGCACAACAATAACGAAAGAAGACATTATTAAAAATGGGGTGGAATCTGTCCAAAACGGGATTACTGGCAGAAGCTACACCATAACTGGCTTGTTCCCGGCTACCGAGTATTATTTTTGGATACGTTCCAGTGCCAATAATTCCGGGGGAGCGGTTAATTCAGACTGGTCCAACCCGGTTAATGCCAAGACCCTGGATTTGGCTACGCCAAAGCCTCCAAAAGGTTTGGGCCCGGCATCCAAGGACAATGTAAACAGCTATAACACCGTTACCAGCAGCAAGTACACCACCTTTGGCCCGGATTATATCATCATTGAATGGATGCGGGATTATTTAGACATCAACAACCAGGAAGGGGAAACAAAACCCGCAAACACGGCAGACGTGAAAGGCGGGGATGCAGCCCTTCTGCCTTTGGCCAGCTTTTTAAGCGGCTATATGGTGAAGTTTAATGGCTTAAAAAGCAATGTGGAGTATTATTTCAGGGCTAAAACGGTGCTCACCGTTACCCAAGAGAAGGATGGCATTACCCGCAGCTACAGTTATGTGGTGCAAATTTCGGACACCGATGAATTTGTGGATGTGGTTGAGGTAACGGTACCACCTTTAAAAGATGCGGGCACAGGCAAAATGTTACGTAAGGAATCTGACTGGACTGACCCCATTAAACTGCGTTCCGGCAAAGCAGATGGGGAAAACGGCGGGGAGTACGACGGAAATAAATCCCCGGAAACTTACCCGTTGCCCAGCCAGGATTTTGAAATCACTTACGATGCAGCAACCCAAACATTGATATACCGTTTCCGCTCCGATAAGCGGGGGGCGGATGGCTTGAAAGACAACATGGTGGATCAGCGGATGATTACCCGTTTGGTGGCGGATAAAACATACACCTACACCATCAACATGCCTTCCAATATCCGCAACGTGCAAAACCGCACAGTGGAAATGCCATATTCTGTTTTTGCTGCTTTGAACGAGCGTAAAATTGACTTGCGCATTATAGCGGGAGAAACCAAGGTGACATTGCCCTTTGGCTGTATGGATACGGCTCAGGTGAATGGGTTAAGTGACCTGGGCAACGGTTCTACCATTAAGATTCACTTAAAAACCAATGCCAGCGGAACCCCGGCTGTGTCTCCAAACCAAAGCTACGGTGTTTTGCCGCAGCATCTAAGCATTAACGTTACCACATCCACAGGGACGGTTGGGTTAACAAACCTCTCCAAACCGGTGCAGGTGGATATGACCCTCCTTCAGCCTTATCAAAGGATGGATCGGTTTGTGAGTGCTTATGTGGCGGATGCCAATACAGGCGGTTGGCAAGTGCAAAAGTCCACCTTTGACACCGCTAATGGTACCATTTCCATGGAAACAACCAAGCTGGGCCACTATACGGCACTGGTAACTCAAGCCCCCGCCAGGACACAGGATAGCCCCTACAACAATGCCATGTATACGGTGACTGCCCACATGAGCATTACGGACATGGGTGCTTATACCCCGGACAGAGCCATTTCTGCCAGCGAATTTAACAACCTGGTGGCGGCTATGGCGTACGACAGGCCAACGGTGAACATGATGGCACCCATGAGCAACAGTGATTTTAATAGCCTGGGGAAAGCCAAGTTGCTCATCAGCGGGGCCAATGTTTCCACAGAGGCTGGGGTAAACACCTTGGTTCGGCTGTATGAACTAAAAACCAAAGCCCCTATCACGGACTATTATGGTGCGGAACAAGCCATTCCCGGCATTACTTCTGCCGCCGCTGAATATCAAACGGCTATGCTTAAAGCAGATGCCATTGGCTTCTTTGGCAAACAGGCTTCGGTGGACCCGAAAGCCAACATGACGCTGGGGCAAGTGATGCTGATGCTGAGTATCATCATAGACGATGCTGGATTAAAGTAAACGAAAGCAGGTGTCATACCCGCCATGCTCCGCCCTTATGAAAAAAAAGATAAACCAGCTTGTGTGCATTTATTTTTAGAAATATTTTGTAACCCGCCCTATGATTACCATTGGATGACCCAGGATAATACATTGCGCTATTTCACAGACCTGGAAAACACCCCTTGCTTTTTAGGGGTGACTTTCTGGGAAGACAAGACTTTGGCCGGGTTTTGCCTGGGGGTCACCAGTGACTATTTTATAGGAAAGTCTTATGAAATAAAGGAAATTGCCGTTGCAAAATCGTTGCAGGGCGAAGGACGGGGCGGCAAACTTCTGGCACTGCTGACAGAATTTCTTAAACAGCAGCAGGTGGATGTGATGACATTGGCCACCCACCAAAGCTTAAACGCATATTCCTTTTACCAGAAGCAAGGGTTTGAAGTATCTGAAGGGGCGGTTTACATGCACAAAGCCATTGGCTAACTTTGAAAAACTTGCCGGGCTTTCCCTGTATACACAGGGGTGCAAAACAGGTATAATGGAGCACATGAACAAGCAGAAGACAAGCGTTAACGACAGCACTGTCCAGGGGGGAAATGACATGAAAGCATATAAAGCGGTAATGCTGCCTGTGGATGCATTGGAGCAAGTGGTTTG
>CAZCQP010000033.1:0-32522 GCA_964500895.1 uncultured Eubacteriales bacterium
TCCCTTGCGCTACACCATTAACAATAAGGGTTATGCCATGGGTTCCGGGGTAATGCTTCCTTGTGCTTAACTGGGCGAAAGAATGCTTTTTCTCGTAGGTCTTTTTCTCATTTTCTTTTAAGGCAACTTCTGAAATTTGAAATATCTTTCTATTGCTTTTCCCGTTGGCTTTCACATAGTCGATGCCGTATTCCAGCCTTACCTTTGTTGGTTCCTTTGTTTGAATGGTAAAGGAAAAAGACAAATCTTCCCCAAGAACAAGAGACTTTGCCCCTAGTGCAAAGTTTTCAACAGCTACAGGGGCAACAGGGTGGTAGCCAAAAAGAGCCAGCACATCCCCATGCCCCTTTTTAAGCAATGTTCGGCACCCATGCTTTACAATCCAGTTGGTGTATGCATGGGACCCGTACCAATCCTTGGCCAGCTTTGCCACTAAATCTGGATGGGTTTTGGAAATGTCGTTCAGGTTGTTGGCCACACTCTTGCGCACATACAGCGACGGGTCGGTTTTGAGTTGTGTCAGGATGGGCAAGATGGGCGTTGGGTCTTTTTTAAATGGGGTTAATGCTTGCCCCCAGGGCAACGCAGGACGGCAGCCTTCGCTTGCCAGTCTTCGGACGTGTTCATTGTCATGCTTAGACCAGGCAACCATTTGGGCCATCATGCGGGCTTCATTTTTCATGATAAACGGCCTTACGGCAAATTCTGAAGATGGATAGGGGGTATACCGTTCCAAGGCATGGATAGACAAATCCCAGTTGGCTTCATCCTGCCCATAAACCTCTACAAAGTCTGAAAAGATAATGCCAAAAAAGTCGGCGTAGTGGGCAACCACTTGGTCAATGATTTGAAGGGCATCCCCATAACTCGGAGGTAAATACGTCCCCAAGTTGGTGCTGATTTGCCGAACTCTGGCTTTTAACGCTAAACCATCCCAAGTTTCATCCATGGTGGATTTTAAAAACCCTTCAACCTAAAACGGCGGATAAACAGCTTGAATATCCAAGGCAAGTTCACCAAGGGACTGGGGATTGTACATATCTTTTAATAAGTCCGGCATGTCTTTCTCCTTTAAACCAAGTAGTCATCAAGCAAGCAGTTATTCCCCGCATTTGCTTCGATAATTACTTTACCACAGGATACACGACAACAGTGTGTCATATTTAAAAGTTCATCACTTCTGGCTCACATTCTGTGGGGTGTAATGTAATGTCGTAGTCTTCAAAGCAGCGAGGGGCATCCTTTTTAGGGGTGATTTGTACGGAACGGTGAATTTGTGCCGTGGATTCTTTTGGTGTTTTTTCGGAATGCTGCCACCAATATACCCGGTGCACCACGCAAGAACCTTCCGGCCTTGCAGCGGAAGCATCGTTTTCAAACAGGGTGCAAAGGGCTTCTTTTATTTTGGCTGCATCTTCATCTGAAAACCCGGTTTTTTCCGCCAGCTGGCAGTTGATGCTGCCCCGAATGACGTATAACCCAAAATGCACGTAATGCTTGGTGCCCATGGTGTCTGAAGCCTTACTTTCCTTTCCCGGCTCACTGTTCACGCTTTTGGTAATTTGCATGTCCACAACATCAATGGGCGCCACACTGATGGCCTGCTGCACAGACACCGGCCCACGGACACCCAGCGACAGCTCATAGCCCTTAAAAGCAAACACCTGGCCAAAAGCACGCACATCAAACCATTCTTTACAAGCCAGTTCAAAGCACTTTTCCCGGTCTGCCTTTTTGCCTTTTGCAACCTCTTTCTCAAATGGTTCACATGCATCTGCCCGGTCTTTCAGGCTTTTATGGCCATCATCCGCCCGGTCGTCAGACTGCACAAAAATACGTTCCCCCAAATCTTGCAGCCGGTTGCGTAGCTTTCGTTTAATGGCCACATCGGAGAATACCCCGTAACCATCATAATCTTCCCGGGGGCGGTTGCCATTTAATGGATCCCCGTTAATGTTGGCCCGTGTTACGGAAATGATTGCGGAAAAATCAATTTTATTTTGTAATGTGCCCATCTTCTATTCCCTCCGTGGTTTCAATTTGTTTGGTGCCATCGTCTTTTTTAGAGGTGTTGGCTTTTAATGCTGTGCGCTGGCAGTCATAACCGGCAAGGTACATGCCATCCAGCGCTTCACCAGACCGGAAATCACTTTCCTCAAGTAGCTCTTCTATTTCAGCAAACATGTTTTTATAAAATTCACGGCTGCCCGGTTGCAGTTGTTTTAAGTAAGGCTGGATGCTGCGGCGAATGATTTCATATGTGCGCAATGGCCGTTGGGAAAAATTTTGCATATAGCGCTCTGCATTGGTGATGCGCTGTTCACCCGCCTCAAAGGTGGCCCGTTCCACCTTTTCTGCAACGGCCAGCAACCTGCCAAACAGGTAACTTCTGTTGGTGCAAGTGGGGTCTAATTTCATGCTTAATACCGCTCCTTTCGGTGGTTGACTCAATGGATCATTTAGTGGATGCCGCTGTTTGTCCTCCCAGTCTGCCCGCCGAACCAATGCACAGGCAATATGCAGCACCGTGTCATAATTAAACCGCTCCTCATAAGCCTGTGGGTTGGAGGCTTTGCGCACGGCTGTGCGTACCATATCCACAGGAACGGGGGCACCGTCTAAAATACAAGGGCGCAGCCGGTCGAAAGCCGCTTTTAACAGAGGGCATTTGCCGTCGCTGTTGGTTCTTAGGGTAATGCGTTTGTTTTGTTCTGTGCCGTAAAGGGCCTTGGCTATTTCCCGAATAGACACACAGCCTTCGTATATATGGTATTGCCCTTCTTTAAAATAGCCATGTTTCCAGCAGCAGCTTTGATGCCACTTGCCAATGTTATCCAAATAACGGGAGGAAGGCATTTCCCTATAGTAGGTCATGGCTAAGCGCCCGGGGGTGGCGCTGTCTAGTGCCAGCACCCTCATCTTGGACGTGTCTTGAAGGGTTTTGCTAAACCCGTCCAGTGCCATTTGAAAGTCCATGGCCGTTGTGTAATTGGTGTCCGGCACCGCTTCCGTCTGTTCATCCAGTTCGCCGCCAAACAGTTGGTCTTCTTCTAAGCCATCTGCATCAGGCGCATTGTTTAGGGCATCGGCAATGCTAAGGGCACTGCCGTAAAAGTCTGGCATGGGCTGTAAGGTGCTTTCCCAGGCTACCGTACAAAGACCATCCCGGGTATAACCTTGCCTGCGAATCAACCACTTTAAAGCGTTGTGCAGCTTTTGGGACGTTTCGTACCCAATAGACACTGCTTCGTTATAGCCAGACTTTTCTTTGGTCAGAAACCTGCCCCGGTACGTGAAATTCTGGTCATCGTTGGCGGAAATCAACTTTGCCTTGGTGTCCCCTTCGCCCCGAAGTTTGGCAGGGTGTAGCTTTGCCACGGGCACACGCTCCCCGCTTAAATAACACAAGTCTACATTTTTTTCCTGGGCAGTTACAAAGCTTATGAAACTACGCTGCACCGTTCGGTCCAGCCAAATGGCACTGTCCCCGGTGTTATCGGGGTCACCTAAATCCATTTCCAGCTCTTCAAAGGCATACACCCGAAACCGAACGAAGGCATCCACTTGGGCAATGTTGTTGATTTTCACCTTGTCCGAAACCATGCCCTGTGCATCCGCCTGCAATACCCCACAGTTTATTAAGTCCTTAACCAGCGTCCCTTTTTGCACGTATGTGTAAACAGCCTGCACCTTGTGGTGTGCAAAGGGGGACTCACACCAGCGCTTTAACTGGGAAAGATAGTGGGCGTGGCGTTGGGGTGCTTTGCCTTTTTCATCTGCTATGTATGCTGTGTAGTCCCCTGCCACATAAATCAGCTTGTCGAATAAGGGCATGGCATCCACGCCGCTGGTGCGGGCGGCAGAAGTTTCTGTTGCGGGAAAAAAAGTTTCCCCCGCCCCTTTTTCTAAAATGCGCCCTTGCACAAATTCCCCTTGCTCATTAATGATAACTTCAATTTGCGCTTGTGCCGTAGTGTGCCCTATGGGCAGAAGCACCAGCTCCCGGGTGTGGCTGCCCCGCTTCCATAGCGCGACCTTTCCAACACGTGAAGCATTCGCTTCATAAAGGGCGCACAGTTCTAACATCCAGCTCACGGCTCCACCTCCTCTGGCCAAAATGCCTCTATGCCGGTAAAGTTTTGGTGTTCCATGCCAAATGGCTTTATGGGCATTTCATGCAGGATGCGCCGGTCTTTGTCTGGTATGTCCTCTGGGTGGGGAAATTCAATGATGCCATGTTGCATAACCACCTTGTGAAAACGCACACTTAAGCGGCCCTTTTCGTTTTCCCGAAGCGCTTCATCCGCATAGGTGAAGCCGTGGAACATATACCCCAAATCCAGTTGTGCAACACCGTCATACACCCCTGTTCCTTCCCCGAAAACACAAGGCTCCACCGCCCCTGCGCATTCTCTTGTGCCCAGGAAAACATCCCGCCTGCCACCCCGTTGAATCATTCTGCGGGCAACGTTGTGGTGCTTATGCTCGTTTCGGTCATGGGCAAGTTCCGGGCGGTTTGTGTTCCACTCGAAATGGCCACGGACTTGGTACGCACAGTCTTTTAGGTACGTGTAAATGGAAAGGTCATTCCCACCGTCGTAATTTTTTGTGCGTATCCCTTCAGATGCAGTCTGGATGATGTTTAACACCCGCACAGCATCAATTACCCAAGTGAGCGTAGGCTTCCAGTAAACGCCAGACAAAATGCCCTTCAATGCTTCGTAGGTGGGCACGTAGTAGCTAGTTTTTTCCCCGCCCACCCTGGTAACCGGGTCTGAAAACAGCGCCCTATCACCGGTAACAAGAAATTCCACAGTGTTTCTTTTCTTTTCTATCATAGACACCTCCTTATAAGGCTAAAAATTGCATAGGCATGTTGCCAGATTCATCCACCCCAAACCCAGGGTCATAATAGGCATAGTCCAAGGTGAAGATACCTGAATCATGGGCTTGCAGATAAGGTGATAAATCTTGCAGCCTATACTTTTGAACCTGCACAACATAAGGTTGAAGCCGCTTTAAGATGAGCCGCTTTTCCCCATTGGAACCAGCCCCGTGCAGTTTGTTTAGCTGATGCTTGGCTTCTTGGTCATACACCACCACCACATCCAGCTTGGCACCATCATCAATAACAGCAAACGCATCCCCCGCTTCTTTAAAGGCCTGTTTAAGCAAGGGCAATTTTACGTTGCTGGGGGCCTTTACCCGCTTGGTTCCCGGTGTGTTTGTGGTAAGTAAATCAATGATGGAATGTTCTGGGTCATTGGGAAGCGGATAGGCCATTTCCTCCAACAAGAGCTTGTAATAAAGGTTATAGTAATGGCCCATACTTGTTTCAGAAAATGCCCCGTCAGGGTAATGCTGGGGGCAGGTTTTCAGGTGGTGCAACAATGTGCTGGTGGCTTCTTGGGCCTTTTGCAGGTGGCCAAAGAACTTCATGTTTTCCTCGCTCATGTTCAACACGTACACAAAGCCGGTGTCTACTTCCCGGTGGCGGTTGCAGCGCCCTGCTGTTTGTACAATGCTGTCCAGCCCAGCCAGAGCACGCACCACACAAGCAAAAGAAACATCCACCCCCGCTTCAATCAGGGAGGTGCTGATGCAGATGATTTTTTTGGAAAACTGCTTGTCTCCCAGGCTAGCACGAAGCTGGGCAAGCACATGTGCTCTGTGTGCCGGGCACATGTTGGTGGAAAGGTGAAAAAGGGCGTATTGGTTGCTTTCACCATCTGCTTTGATGCGTTCATCCAACAGCCGGAAAACTTCCCGGGCGCATTTTTTTGTGTTCACAACCAGCAGCAAGGAAGCAACATCCCTGCTTTTTGTAAAGAGAAAGTTTGCGGTTTCGTCAAAGGTATACCCGGGGTTTTTGGTGTTGTCTATCAGCTGCACCCGTCTAAAGGCTTCGTGGTAAGTATGGGTGTGGGCAATCATGGAAACAGGATGTAGGATTTGATAAGTGTCTAAAAGGTGTAGGGGCGGTTGTGTGGCGGAACAAAGCACCACATTGGTTTTGCAAAATGCGGCCAGAAAATTCATGGCTCCATTAAACAGTTTCAACACTTTAAGGGGCAGTGCTTGTATCTCGTCAATAATCAGCACAGAATTCCCCAGGGCTTGCATACGCCGAAGGCTAGAGGTTTTGCTTGAAAAAAGTGTGTTTAGCAGTTGAACGGCCGTGGTTGCAATAATGGGGGATTGGCTCCAATTTTCCGTAAGCAGACCATAGGCTTTTTCCTTTTCCGCTGCATCTTCCCCTTCAAAAAGGATGTTGGAATGATGTTCAAGCACTGCATCATCACAGCCCACATAAGCTCTGATTTCCGCCGCATTTTGCTCTAAAATACTGCGGTAAGGGGAAATGTAGAAAATGTGCTTCTTTCCATACCGCTTGGCCGTATGCAGGGCATAACGCAGGGAGGCTAGGGTTTTGCCAGCTCCACAGGGGACAACCAGCCGAAACACACCGGCGTCTCCCCCGTCGAAGTGCTTACAAGCTTCCGATATTTCAATGCGGTGGTTATCCAGGCTAGAGGGGGGCTTGTTTTTAATGTAGGCTTGCAGCTTTTGCTCAAAATGTTGGGTAAAGGCAGACCACTGATTGATTATTTGGTCTTGTGAGGGTGGCGTAGGAAGGGGCAGGTTGTCCATAAAACAAGCGGTGTCTGTGCGGTCGGCATCAATCAAGATGGCGGTGAGCAACCGCACATACAGCGCCAGCAAAAAGCGGATGTTTCCTCGTTTTGCGGTATATTGCTGTTGATAAGCAAGCATTTGTTTGCGTATGGCGGCTATTTCTTCTACAGCGGCAGCAAATTCTTGTTTCAGTGCATCAAGACCGTAGTGCGCCTCTATAAGCGGCTTAATGTCATCAAAGGAGGGCAACACCCGTTCTTGTGCAGCTTGGTAAACAAGGGTTCCTGCAAGTGAAATGCAGTCACGCAGGCCATGGTGGCTTAATATGGCATTGCGTATAAGCTCGTCTGTAAGTAGCACTTCTTCTTTGTTATCTGCAACCAGGGTATTGACCAGCATGGCACCCTGCACCGCATGTACAACCGAACCACGCACAACCTTTTTGCCTTCAGCCGCTGCATGTATGTAGTCATTAAATTCAACCGTGTTTTTTCCTGCATCGTGGTGGCGGCCGGCAATGCAGGCCAGGTGCTTAAGCCCATAGGCCGCCCCGGTTTCTGCTGCAAGCTGGGCCACATTGTCGTTATGTTGGAAAACAGTCTGTTTTGTGTTGTCCCACTTTCTGATGTGTGCAGTATAGACGGGATGGCTATTTTGCATTTGTTATCGCCCCAGTTAGAAAAAATTTAAGTAATAGGTTTTATGATAACGTATTATTAGATTATAGCTGCATTTTAGTGCAATATTCCCGCATTGTCAAGCCTTTTTTTCTATAGTATAGTATAAATACAAACAAAAGTAAAAAATATTATATACCTGTCGATGGCACCCATCGTGGATTGAAAAAAGTATTAGTTTTTATGTTAAACCATCTCCATTCAGGCGATGGTTTATTTGTTTGCACAAACGTGTTATAGCTACACATCATGATTGAAAACCCCATGTCAGAACAAAATTGACATTTAGGCATTTTATAATTATAATTTTTAAACTGGCTATTTCAACGCAGGCACCAATCAAATGGAACTGACGTTCATTGAAGGAGAATGTATGAGCATACTTACAGTTAAAGATGTAACACATGGTTTTGGGTCAAGAATGATTTTAGAAAATGCATCCTTTCGTTTATTAAAAGGGGAACATATTGGGCTGGTTGGGGCAAATGGAGAAGGTAAAACAACCTTCTTAAATATTATAACAGGAAAACTGATGCCAGACTCGGGCACAATTGAATGGTGCAAACGCATTACAACCGGTTACCTGGACCAATATTCAACCCTTACTGCGGGAAAAACCATTCAAACGGTGCTGCAAGACGCCTTTTTGTACATGTATGAATTGGAACGTGAAATGCTTGCCATTTACGAAAAACTTGGAGAAGCCCCGGAAGACGAAATGGAAAACCTGCTTTCAGAAGCCGGTGAAATACAAGCCATTTTGGAACATTCCGGCTTTTATACCTTGGATGTTAAAATTGCGGAGTGCGCAAATGGCTTGGGGTTAAATGAAATTGGGCTAGATAAAGATGTTTCAGAACTAAGCGGCGGGCAACGCTCTAAGGTGCTTTTGGCAAAGCTTCTGCTGGAAAACCCCATGATACTCATTTTAGACGAGCCCACCAACTTTTTAGACGAAAACCATATTGAGTGGCTGAAAAAATATTTACAAGATTACGAAAACGCTTTCATTTTGGTTTCCCACGACATTCCGTTTTTAAATGCGGTTACAAACGTTATTTATCATACGGAAAATGCAACCCTTACACGATACAGCGGAACATATGAACAATTTATGGACATGTACCAGCTTAAAAAACGGCAAGTAGAGCAAGCCTATGAAAAGCAGCAAAAAGAAATTGAAAAGCTGGAAGACTTTATAGCCAGAAATAAGGCCCGGGTGGCCACAGCCAACATGGCCAAAAGCCGCCAAAAAAAGCTGGACAATATGGACATTATAGAGCTGTCCCGTGAGAAAATAAAACCTACCTTTGCCTTTACCCCATCCCGTGCACCCGGGAAAATTGTAATTCAAGCCCAATCACTGGTGTTGGGTTATAACGAACCTTTAACAAAACCCATGTCATTCATTTTGGAACGGGGAAGCAAGGTTGCCATAAAAGGGGTCAATGGTTTGGGCAAAACAACATTGCTGAAAACGTTACTTGGTCAAATTCCGCCCATTAGCGGAGAGGTCAACGTTGATGGTTATGCAGAAGTGGGCTATTTTGAACAAGAGGTGGAAGATTCCAGAAACACTGCCCTTGAAGAAATTTGGAATGCATTTCCCAGCATGACCAACGGCGAGGTACGCAGTGCCCTTGCGAAATGCGGGTTGACCAATGAGCACATCACCAGCCAAATGCGTGTACTTTCGGGTGGCGAAAATGCCAAAGCACGCCTTTGTAAGCTGATGCTCAAAAGCATCAACCTGCTTGTGTTGGACGAGCCCACCAATCACCTGGATGTGTTTGCAAAAGAAGCGCTGAAGAAAGCCATCATTGACTTTAAAGGCACCGTTTTGCTGGTGTGCCATGAAGCGGAATTTTATCAAGATGTGGTTACGGATGTTTGGAATATTGAGGATTTTACCACAAAAATTGTTTAGGAGTACTATGTAATTTAAAGCCACTAGACACAAAAATTAAATCTCTATTGTAATACAAATGACGTAGCCTGGCATCTTTGTTCTAACGGTGTCAGGCTTGTTTGTTTCCGGAGAATGATAGAGCGGCACTAATACCGAGAAAAAGTTATGGCAACGACAGAACCATATTCCGGAATAGCATGTTCGAGTAAAATCTGTTTAAAATAGGTTGCCGAATCAAATGATAGGTTAAAAAAGAACGAGGATATGTTTTTAACAAAAAAGCCCCAACGGGGCGCGGCATATTTTTGTGCAATGCTCAAAATTCGTTTAGGGTCTTAGGGGATTTTTCCCTAACAAGCGGTGCATACAGCCGGTGTTCTTTAAGTGAAACGTAAAGAAACCGAGCGTATGCACCGCTTGCTACTTTAATCAATAATGGGAGGTGACTGCATTTTGTTCAAAAATGTTCACAACCTTCCGACGGCTAGTTGCCCCAACTTTCCCGTCAGAACCATTTTTCAAACACCGCCTAGCATACGGATACATAATTGATGTTACTATCTTTAAAAAACAACGCATATTCCTCTGAAATATCATTTGTAATAATGCAATCTAATGAATCTAAGGAACAAACTTTATACATACCAATCTTATTAAATTTTTCCTTATCAACTAACATAAACCATTTGCGCTGTATGCTTGGAATTGCCTTGTACATGTAGGTGCTAATAATTGAATTTACAGTAATACCGGCATTCATATCAAGCCCTGAACAGCTTGTAAAAGCTTTATTTACATATATGCTTTCCAAATATTGCGACGGTTTTTCGATGCTGGAAAAATAACTAACATTATCTACCGTGGCCACTTCGCCACCAACTAAAAACACTTTAACATTGCATTTGATTAAATCTGAAATTGCAGATATATTATTGGTTACAACCGAAATATTCTTTTTTTCTCCCAACAGCTTTGCAAGCGCACAGCATGTTCTGCCAGAGCCTAAGAAGATAGTATCCCCATCATGAATTTGGTCTAAAGCATATCTTACGATTTTATTTAAAAGAAAGTTCTTTTTAGAATAATGATCTGGAAAGGCTGGCAATATTGATTCTAAAGGCTGGATATCGGAATTTTTTAAAATGGCTCCCCCATGAATCTTTTCTATATTTCCCTCCTTTGCAAGAATTGCAAGATCCTTCCTTATCGTCACATCACTTACACCGAACTTTTCACGCAGTTCACTGCTCATGACACGTTTGTTCGTTAAAATTAGAGAACGGATTACGTTTAAACGTTCCTCGTGTAGCATATTATCATTCCTTATATTATTATATAACCACAATACCATAATCCATTAGGTTGTGCAATAGTCATAAACCAATCTAGCAAAATTGTAAGAATGTGCACAAATAATTTTAAACGCATTAAAAATTATTGACAAGTAAAAAATGAAATGATAGAATCGAAATATATAGAAATAAAACGTAACTAATCATAAGTTTCGATAATAGAAGTTAAATTGTAAACTTTTAATATGATGAAGGAGGTATTTATGAAAGGCTATTCTTTCAAAACCGATGCAAAAATAGATTTGATATGCATAGGCAGGTTGGGAATTGATTTAAACTGTAATGATGTGAACTGCCCCCTGTCGGAGGTAAAATCATTTAGCCCTACGGTGGGCGGGTCTCCGGCAAACATTGCTATCGGTGCTGCAAAGCAAGGCATAAACGTTGGATTTATCGGCAGAGTTTCCAATGATGGGCTGGGGGATTTTATTATTGGAAAGTTAAAAGCGTATAAAGTGGATACCAGTTTTGTAAAACGGGATGAAAATGCGTCAAGAAACTGTTTGGCAATTACTGAAATCAAAGCACCTGATGATTGCGGAGGCATTTTGTATCGTGATAATGTTTCCGATCTAAACTTAACATATAGCGACATTTCGGAAGAATACATAAAAAATGCAAAAGCAATATTAGTATCAGGGACAGCACTTTCTAAAAGTCCCTCTCGAGAAGCGGTTTTGTTAGCAATTACGTACGCAAAAAAACACAACACAACCATTATCATGGATATTGACTACAGGCCATACTCTTGGCTTTCGCCAGAAGAAACATCCCTATATTGCAGCTTAGTTTGTGAAAATTGCGACATTATTATAGGTACCCGCGAAGAGTTTGATGTGGTTGAATACCTATTCGATCGTGAAAATCAAAACGATAAGGTCAGCGCACAACGCTGGTTAGATTTACAAACAAAGATGGTAATTGTAAAGCGTGGCAAGGACGGTTCTACTACATGGACAGCAGATGGGGATGAATATACCTATCCTACATTACCAACAGATTTAAAGAAAACCTTTGGCGCTGGTGATGCCTATGCTTCAGCATTCATTGCTGCACTGATCAAAGGGGAAGACATACCAACGGCAATGAGGAACGGTACGGCTTCTGCATCTATTGTCATTTCCGGTTACAATTGTTCTGAAACCTCGCCAACCACAGAACAATTGAAAGACTATTTCATCAAACATAATATTATATAGCAAGGAGTCGTTATGTTAAGTAATTTAAAAAATGAGATAAACTTTGCAGCTAAAAATAAGTTTGCAATAGCAGGATTTAACGTTTTTGGTGTGGAGGATTCTTTAGCGGTCGTTAAAGCGGCAGAAGAAATGAATGTTCCAACCTTGTTTATGATTAACAAATTAGCGGTGGAATATATGCCGGTTGAAAATTGGGCTGGAATGCTGCTTCCAATTGCTGAAAATGCAAAGATTCCGGTGAGTTTGCATCTGGACCATTGCAAAGATTACGAAACGGTCATTCGCGCAATTAAAGCGGGCTTTACCTCAGTTATGTATGACGGGTCACAGCTTTCGGTAGAGGAAAACATAAAAAACACCAACGACATTGCACGCGTTGCAAAGATTTTTAATGTGAGTGTTGAGGGAGAAATCGGTTCTGTTCCATATGCAGATATTCCCGGTCATGCAAAAGACATCATCACATTGCCGGAGGAATTAAAAACATATGCGCAAGAGTCCCATGCCGATTGGATTGCAATTGCAATAGGGCAGATACACCGCTTGCAAGGAGAAAAATCAAACATAAATTTTGAACAATTTGATCGTTTAAAAACAACGACCTCTAAGCCGTTGATAATACACGGCGGCACAGGCATCAAAGAGGAAGACTTACATAAGTTATGCAGTGAAAACATAGGAAAAGTAAATTTTGGCACATCCTTAAGGGTGGCATTTGGTGAAGCGTTACGCATTGAGGTTGCGCAAAACAAAAAGGAATTCGATCGTTTAAAGCTTTTCAAAGTACCGGCAGATGCTGTGAAACAAGCGGCAATCCAATCCATAAAAAGTGTAACCAAAGGGAGATGAATATGAAAACGATTCGGCTTACAATGGCGCAGGCATTGGTAGAGTTTTTAGATAACCAATACCTTTGTGTTGACGGTAAAGAAAACAAGTTTGTTCGTGGGTTTATGGGCATTTTTGGCCATGGAAATGTAGTTGGGTTAGGGCAAGCACTTGAACAGTATAAAGATAGGGTCATCTATATTCAGGGCAAGAACGAGCAGGAAATTGCACACGCTTGCACGGCCTATGCAAAGCAGAAAAACAGAAGGGAAATCTTTGCATGTACGGCTTCTATTGGTCCGGGGGCATTAAATCTTGTAACTGCAGCAGGAACCGCTACCGTTAACCGTATTCCTGTACTTCTTCTGCCGGCTGATACATATGCAGATCGCCAGCCAGACCCTGTACTGCAGCAAATGGAAAACAAAGCGGACTATACCGTTTCTGTTAATGATAGCTTTAAAGCAGTAAGCAAATACTGGGATAGAATACAACGGCCAGAACAGTTAATGAGCGCATGTTTAAATGCCATGCGTGTGCTTACAGACCCGGAGGATACAGGGGCAGTAACACTTTGCCTGCCGCAAGATGTGCAGGGAGAAAGTTATGATTATCCCGTTTGCTTTTTTGAAAAAAGGGTTTGGTATATAGACCGAACTGTTGCAACTGACACTGCTCTTGCACGTGCTGTAGATAAGATTATGACCAAAAAGAAACCGCTTATTATTGCGGGCGGTGGTGTACGGTACAGTGATGCAGGCAAAGAGATTGCTGCATTTGCGGAAAAATTCAACATACCGTTTAGTGAAACGCAAGCCGGAAAGGGTGAAATTCCATTTGACAATGGCTACAACTTAGGCTGTGTAGGTGTATGCGGTACATTGGCTGCAAATCTTATTGCTAAAGATGCGGATTTAATTATTGCAGTAGGCACTAAGCTGAATGATTTTGTTACAAGCTCTAAGGCAGCGTTTGCAAACCCTGAGGTAGAGCTTGTGTCTATCAACGTAAGCAGAATGGACACACTCAAAATGGACGCCGTATCGGTAGTAGCAGATGCAAAGGCCGGCATAGCAGCACTAACTGAAGCATTAGAAAAGGCCGGTTATAAGTCCGAATATAAAGATGAATTTGAAGTTGCAAAAAAACAGTGGGTTGCTGAATTAAATCGGTTGTATAATTTAGAGCTTGAAAACGGGCTGTCTCAAGCAAGGGTTATCCTTCACCTTAACGAATTGCTGGATGATGATGCCATTGTGGTATCAGCTTCGGGCAGTATGCCCTCCGACCTTGAAAGATTGTGGCGCCCTAAAACCCCCGGGCAATATCATTTGGAATATGGTTTTTCCTGTATGGGGTATGAGATTTCTGGCGCATTGGGTGCAAAAATTGCTCATCCGGAGCGGGAAACATATGCCTTTATTGGTGACGGTGTGTTTATGATGGGGCATTCAGACCTGGTAACCAGTTTGCAGGAGAATATAAAAATTAATGTGGTGTTATTTAATAATCACGGTCATCAGTGTATCCATAACCTGCAACGCTCACAAGGCAGTGATTCCTTTGCAACGGAGTTCCGTTATCGTCAAAAGGAAACTGGCGGGCTGACGGGTGATTACATAGATATTGATTTTGCCGCAGTAGCAGCAGCTTACGGCGCAAAATCCTACAAGGTAAGCACCATAGAGCAGCTTAAACAAGCAGTAGAAATGAGCAAAAACGATACAAGATCAACACTCATAGAAATTGAGGTGCTTCCTGGGACAATGACCGAAGGTTATGAAAATTTCTGGAGGGTTGGAACGGCTTCTGTCAGCGAAAGCGAAAAAGTGAAAAAAGCATACGAGGTCATGAGCAGCAAGGTTAGCACACTAAGAAAATATTAAAGCAATTTCATGTTTGCTAAAAGGAGAACGATTATGAATATACAATACGGCTGTGCGCCGATAAACTGGACAAATGACGATTTGCCAAGCTTAGGTGGGGAACTAACCTATCAGCAATGTTTAAGCGAGATGGCATTGGCAGGTTTTAAGGGCAGTGAGGGCGGTTGCAAGTACCCTAAGGATTTTAAGACGCTGAAAAAAGCCTTGGATCTTAGAGCGCTTGTTATTTGTAATATGTGGTTCAGTTCTTTCTTTACATCATTTGAAGAAGAAAAAACAATTGCTTCATTTAAAGAGCATATTGATTACACATATTCACTTGGCGCAAGAGTGGTTGGTGTAGGTGAGTGCGGCGTTACCATACATGGTCAGGAAGGCACCCCATTAAAACCGATGCGTCCTATTTTAACCGACAGACAGTTTGATAGCCTTGCCAATGGGCTTAACACGTTAGGGCTTATGGCTAAAGAAAAGGGTATGAAACTATGTTTTCACCCACATGTAGGCACAGGGATTGAATCCTTAGAAGAGATAAACCGCCTTATGGAAAATACCGACCCAACGTTAGTTTATCTGCTTTTTGATACTGGTCATTCTACAGTTGCCGGTGAAGATCCGGTTGCAATCCTTAAAAAATATATAAACCGCGTGGGGCATGTACATGTTAAAGATGTGCGCGGCGATGTATTTAAGCGGCTTATCCAGGAGGATTGGAGCTTCTTAACAGGTGTGAAAAACGGCTTATTCACCGTTCCAGGTGATGGTACGGAAGTGAAATGGGATGAGATATTTAACATACTGAAAGAAAATAACTATGAAGGTTGGATTGTAGTGGAAGCGGAACAGGACCCAGCTGTTGCAGATCCGTTAGAATATGCAATCAAAGCACGTCAATTTATGAAAGAGAAACTTGGAATCTAGCGCTAAATTAAAAATTTAGCCATGGCGCTTGATGTGAGGGGATAATATGAAAATTAAACAAAATACTGATTTTGCAACTGGCTATAACAGCATCGTTGAATATGACGGAAAGTTCAGCGAAATGATGATGGATTTTGGTATATTAAAACTGACAGACAACACAGTCTTTACGGATAGCAAGGCATTTGAAAAGGTTTTTCTGCTCTTGTACGGTGAAGTCAAGATTGAATGGGAGGATAAACAAGAGATTGTAAAGAGAACAAGTTTTCTTGATGATGACTTCTGGTGTTTAAATGTTGCGTCTAACGTTTCTGTAACAATCACAGGTTTGTGCAGTGACAGTGAAGTTGCTATATTCCGTACACCAAATGATATAATATTTGATTCGGCTGTACGTAATAAAGACAATTCGGTTATAGAGATACGGGGCAAGGGCAGTATGAACGAAGCTGGAACAAGAGTTGTAAAGACGATGATGGACAAGATGCTTTCGCCCCAGTCTAACTTTATGTTTGGCGAGGATGTACATTATCCGGGTAAATGGGCCGGTTTTCCGTCACATTCCCACAACCAGCCAGAGGTGTACTTCTATAAGTTTTATCCACAAAACGGTTTTGGGCTAGTGAAGCTTGGGGATGAAGGTGTGTTGGTTGAACACAACGATACCATCACCATCGACCCGGATTTGGTGCATCCACAAGTAGCGGCACCGGGGTATGCCATGTATTTTTTATGGATTATCAGGCATTTAGAGGGCAACCCATACCTTGCACCAACGTTCGAGCAACAACATTTATGGGTAGAACAACCGGGCGCAAAATACTGGCCGGAAATTTAGGTTTGGAGGTAATTTTTATGGCTCAAAAAAAATCTTTACATACAAAATCTATTTATCGAAGCAATCTTCTTTCAGATATACGAATTGCAAGTGAAGCCGGATTTTCTGCGGTAGAGATGGTTGGTTCAAAGGTAATCAGCTACCTTAATGCTGGATTAGATGTAGGCTTGGTAAAAGAAAGGCTTGCACAGTACAATATAAAAATTGTCAGTGTGAATGACATTGCGCATGTTGAAAGAACCGATGAACAATCTGTTGCACAGATGTGTTACGAAGCAGAGGTATTATCAAAGTTTTGCAAAGACGTGGGATGTGACTGTATTCAGCTTGTGCCACTTTGTGCTCACGAAGGCAAGCCGTGGAGTGAGGTTAAAAAACTAACTGCACAGAGCGTCAATAAAGTATTAGACATTGGCGCAAAGCAAGGCATTAAATTCCAGTTAGAACCTGTTGCATGGTCTCCAATACACTCATTATCACAAAGTCTTGAGTTTATTAAAGAGACCGGAAGAGACAATCTTAAAATGGTCATCGACTTTTGGCATTTATGGTACGGCAATGAAACGACACCCGCCGAGGTTGCACAACTTGACCCCAGCATGATATGCAATATCCATTTTTGTGATGGTAAACGCAATCCGGAGGGTACTGTTTGCGACGAAGAGGATTTGAGAGGATATTATGCCGGCGAAGGGGATATTCCCTTGCAGGATTGGATTGATGCCGTTAAAAAGACAGGCTATGACGGATACTGGTCTTATGAGCTAATCAGTAAACGTCACTGGGAGATGGATACGGCCGAGGTTGCATCTACAGCCGGAAAACTATTAGACAAATATGTATTTAACTTTTAATTCGGGGGAGTAAATATATGAAAGTAGCCATTATTGGCGCAGGAAGAATTGGCAAGGTTCATGCCGAAAACATCATTAAATATGTGCGGAATGTAGAAGTAAAAACCATTGCAGAAATAAGAATGACCGATGAGATTAAAAAGTGGGCAGCAGATCTTGGCATACCGAATGTAATCCAAGACCCACAAGAAATCTTTACAGATAAAGAGATTGATGCAGTGCTCATCTGCTCGTCTACCGATACACATTCAAAGTTTATCATTGATTGTGCAAGGGCAGGAAAAAACATATTTTGCGAGAAACCCATTGATCACAATATTGAAAAGATTAAAGAAGCTTTAGCAGAGGTTGAAAAATCAGGCGTAAGAATGATGGTCGGATTTGGAAGGCGGTTTGATCATAACCATCGCAAGATATATGATGTTGTGCGTTCTGGGCAAATTGGAGACCCCCATATTATTAAAATTTCTTCCCGCGACACAGTGCCCGCGTCTATTGAATATTTGGCACATTCCGGTGGCATCTTTTATGATATGATGATCCATGATTTTGATATGGCAAGATTTTTATCCGGCAGTGAGGTTACAGAGGTGTTTGCCCAAACTTCTGTGTTAATTGATGCCGAGATAGGCAACATTGGCGATTATGATACAGCAGTTGTTACATTAAAGTTTGAAAGCGGCGCAATTGCTGTCATTGATAACAGCCGAAAGGCAGTTTATGGATATGATCAGCGTGTTGAAGTATTTGGTTCAAAGGGTTGTGCAGTGGGAGATAACGATATTGCCAATACAGTCAAAGTAATGGGAGAAGATTGCACTACCTTTGATACAATTTGCAAGGGCATGTGGGAAAGATACACGCAGGCGTTTGTAACAGAGATTGAAGTGTTTGCAGACGCACTGGTAAACGGAAAAGAAATTCCAATTCCTCCTGTAGACGGCTTATATCCTGTGCTGATTGCAGAAGCAGCAACAAGATCGGCAAGAGAGGGCAGGCCTGTAAAACTTAGCGAAATAGATTGAAGGTGAGTGGTGAGTGACTGTGTTAAAATCGGCACCTATCGAAGTGCTATTTACAGAACTTCCTTTTAACCAGCGGTTTAAAGCGGCAAAAGACGCAGGATTTGACTTTGTTGAACTGTGGACATGGGATCATCTAAACATGGATGAAATAAAGGAACTTACAGAGCATGTGGGCATTAAAGTGTCTGCCATGTCCGGCGATAAAGACCATTCGCTGGTGGACCCCACACACAAAAAACAATACATCAACCGGATCTATCAATCCATTGAAAAAGCAAAGCAGATCGGTTGCAAAACGCTGGTCATTCACTCAAACGCATTGGCAGAGAACGGAGCAGTCATTAACCATTACAACAATCTATCCGATTGCCAAAAATACTGTTCAATGTATGACATGCTAAAAGAACTTGCACCCATTGCGGAACACGCAGACATCACTTTAGTGCTGGAAGCGCTTAACACAGAGGTGGAACACGCTGGCAACTTTTTACGGCACACCTCCCAAGCCGCAGAGATGATCCGAATTTTAAACAGCCCTTATGTAAAGGTGCTATACGATATTTATCATATGCAGATTAATGAAGGAAATATCTGCCAAACACTGTCAAGATACATTGATACAATCGGTTATGTTCATGCTGCAGATGTGCCCGGGCGTCATGAGCCGGGCACAGGGGAGATTAACTATAGCCATGTATTGAAACATCTTGAAAACATTGGCTATCTAGGGATAGTTGGGTTTGAAATGTGGCCTAAATTCAATACCCAGATAGCAGTAAAGGCAGTGGGCCAAGGGGGTTAACTAAGGCAATGGAAGATGTATTAGTAGAACTTAGAAATGTAACCAAATACTTTCCCGGTGTCATTGCCTTGAAAAACATTAATCTATCCATAAAACGCGGCGAAGTGCATGGATTAATAGGGGAAAATGGTGCGGGAAAATCGACAATTATTAAATCTTTAACCGGTGTGTATGCACCCGAAGAGGGACAACTGTTCTTTGACGGGCAAAATGTGAGCATAAAGGATCCATATGCGGCCATAGCGCTGGGCATTGGGTGTGTGTATCAAGAGCTTAACATTGTTCCAGAGCTTAGCATAACCGACAATCTCTTTATCGGTGCGTACCTGAAGAAAAAGTCGGGGTTGCTGGATTATCCTGCAATGCATAAAAAAGCAAAAGAGATCATGAAATCGTTGGGGCAGGATATTGAACCAACTACAATCTGCGGCGAAATAGGAATAGGCGTGCAGCAGATGGTAGAAATTGGAAAGTCACTCTTGCACGAGGTTAAGTTCTTAATTATGGATGAACCATCATCCAGCTTAGGCGAAAACGAAATAAAACAGCTGATGCAAACCATTCGGCAGCTTAAAGCAAAAGGCATTACCATCTTGTTTGTTTCGCATAAGCTTGAAGAGTTATTTGAAATCTGCGATACGGTAACGGTCATGCGTGACGGAATGTGGGTATCGACAACGCCGGTTCAGGAACTGACGGAGGATCGGCTAATTACCGATATGGTTGGCAGAACGCTTGATAACCTCTATCCTAAAGAGATTGCAACAAAGGGAGAGGAAGCTTTACGGGTTGAAGGCTTAACCCGTTATGGTGTATACAGCGATATTAACTTTACAGCTTATTACGGGCAGGTTTTGGGGTTTGCAGGGCTGGTTGGCTCAGGGCGGTCGGAAGTGTTTTTAGGATTGTTTGGTGCAGACAGCCGTGACGGCGGAAAGATTTTTATCAATGGTAAAGAGGTTAGCATTACAACACCTAAAGCGGCCATCGAGAATAAAATAGCTTTTTTAACCGAGGACCGTAAAGGCCAAGGGCTTGTGTTAGGCCAATCCGTTGAAGAAAACCTTAATCTTGCAACCATGGATAAAAACCGCAGTGGCATCTTTGTAGACTTTAAACGCATTCGTAATATTGCCTTGCAAAATATTAATGATTTAAGGATAAAAACCTATCATGCCAATACGCAGGTTGGTACATTAAGCGGCGGAAATCAGCAAAAGGTTGTTATTGGCAAATGGATTAATACCCATGCAGATATTTACATATTTGATGAGCCCACCAGAGGCATAGACGTTGGGGCAAAGATAGAGGTTTATAACACCATTAATATGTTAGTTAAACAGGGCAAATGCGTCATTATGATCTCCTCCGAGCTGCCTGAAATTTTGGGTATGAGCGATTGTGTGATTGTAATGAGAGAAGGGACCATAAGGGCAAAAATTGATCGTGGCAGTAAAAATTTTAATCAAGAGGATATTATGACTGCGGCATGGGGAGGTACATTAAAATGACAAAGCCAGAAAGGTTTAGTTATAAAAAAATACTTTTTAAGCTAGGGCCGCTGTTGGCACTTGTATTATTGAGTATAATATGGAGCTTATGTTCTAAAAATTTTCTTACATATGACAATCTCACAAATATTCTCAGGCAAGCATCCATTAACTGTCTATTGGCCGCAGGTATGCTTACGGTCATTTTAACAGGGGGTATAGACCTGTCGGTTGGGTCTATCTTAGGGCTTTCGATCTGCTCAATGGGTGTTGCATTAAAAGCCGGCATTACGAACCCTATTGTGTTGGTGATTATTTGCTTAGCAGTGGGCGGTTTATTAGGGCTTTTAAATGGGTTAATGTTAACCGTTATGAAACTTCCTCATCCGTTTATATCTACATTGGGCATGCAAAATGCCGCAAGAGGTTTAGCATTAATCATAACCGCAGGTATCCCCATTTCGGGTTTTCCCGAGGCACTGCAATATCCGGGTTTTGTCTCAATAGGCGGGTTTCCCGTTAGCTTCTTTGTGGTTCTTATAGTATTCGGGCTTTTTCATGTCTTTTTAAATCATACTTCTTTAGGAAGAAAGATTTATTCTATTGGCGGCAATCCCGAGGCTGCACGCTTAGCAGGCATTAATGTAAAGTGGGTGCTAAGTTTTGTATATGTTCTTTCAGGCGTTATGTCGGCCTTCGGCGGCATTATCTTTATAGGACGTCTAAACACAGCGCCCCCCCTTGCAGGCACAGGATATGAACTGGATGCAATTGCAGCATGTATTATAGGCGGGGCTTCGTTTAATGGCGGAAAGGGGACAATCTGGGGAACATTGGCAGGATGCTTAATGATTTCCGTTATACGAAACGGATTGAATCTCATCAAAGCTTCCTCCGACTTGCAGATGGTGGTCATTGGTTTAATTATTGTATTGGCCGTATTTGTAGATGTTATGCGGAACCGTTTTGAGGAAACAGCTAAGCGCCTGGCACTTAAACAATAACTTAAGTTTATGCTGTTTCTAAAAAATATAAAAAGGAGAATGAGAATGAAAAAGTTAGTATCTATGATTATGGCGGTAACTATTTTGGCAGGGTTAGCCGGTTGTGCGCAAACTCCCGCTGCCCAACCATCCCCTGAAGCAACAGCGTCTACAGAAACCACTCCAGCTGAACCGGCATCTTCAGCGGGTGACAAGTTGCGCATAGGGCTTATTGTAAAGGCCATTGGTGATCCCCACTGGCTGGATGTGCGGGATGGGGCAATGGAAAAAGCAAATGAATTAGGTGTAGAATTAATCTTTAATGCACCAAATGCTGAAACAGACGTTGAAAAACAAATCAACATGCTGCAAGATTTAATTTCCGACAACGTGGATGCCATCTGTGTTGCACCAAGCCAAGCCGATTCAATGGCCAACACATTAAAAGAAGCCGATACGAAGAATATACCTGTGCTTTGGGTTGATACAGCCGGTAATTATGAAAAGGCACTGACATTTATTGGCACAGGGAATGAAAATGCGGCTTATGTGGGCGGACAATATATGGCTACCCTTCTTGAAGCTGGTGATAAGGTAGTTATTATCAGAAACTCAATCGGTGACCCAACTGGGGATCAGCGTGAAGCCGGTTTTAGAAAAGCCATGGAGGAAAAGGGCATTGAAGTTATTGATGTCAAACCAGGGCTGGGCGAGGCAGAGTCTATGAATGCTATGATGGACATGCTACAAACACATCCCCAGATTGATGCAGTATTAAATATTGGTGCTTACATGGCAAAAGGTGCGGCCCGTGCGATTGAACAAGCAGGAAAAAAAGGTGAAATTTTAATCTGTTCATTTGACGGCACACAGGAACTGGAATTAATCGAAAATGGCACATTTGTTGCAACTGTGGCACAAAACCCTAAAGTCATGGGTGCAATGGCAGTAGAAAACGCTGTAAAGGCCGCTAAAGGTGAGGCTATCGATGAAAGAATAGACACCGGTGCCACACTGATTACTAAAGAAAATGTTGAACAGTATAAAAAGGATAACAACATTCAATAGTTCTGTAGGGAACCTGAGGCGGCTCATGTAAAAATGTGAGCCGCCCTTTTGTTGATTCGGCTACAATAATTGCAACAACTTTTACTCGGACATGCTAAAAAATAACATAAAGGAGCGAGGGCACATGTCAAGAGAAGTAAAAAGGTACAACGATGAATTTAAAAGGCAAATGGTCAACCTTTATAACAATGGAAAAACAATCGTAGAGCTAAGCACTGAATATGGGGTGCCAAAGGGGATACTACACGGCAAGCTAACGACGCCTTCAAGATAAAATCCGTCCCGCACTACGAAAAAACAATCCGTGAATCCAAAACCCGAACGCTTTCTAAAGCAGTATTGAACCTCAAACAGTATGCTAAAATAGAGCGGCTATTAAAAACACATAGTTCCACATAACAGAAAGACATACGAATCAAAGAGAAAGAATGCACAGTAAAAGAATTGATAATCCGATTCAATCCCTCTTTGAAAAAAAGTCGGTGGAACAGTTCCCAAAAATATTTTTAATCGAATGGCTAAAAAGTATGATGATGAGCAGACAACCATTTTTGCGGAGTTGGAAGAACTGAAAAAGGACTTGTCAGCTTGCAAGGAAACGGAAAAAGATATTTCTACTTGGATTTTGAAAATCAAAAAATGTCTTTCATTAGAAACATTATCAAGAGAAATTGTGTTAAAACTTATAGAAAAAATAGAAGTGTCCAAAGTGTATGTCGTTGATGATGAAGAACACCAAGACATAAACATTACATATAGGTTTGAGAACACATTTAAAGAGAAAGAAAAAAGAGCAAGCTCGAAAAGTAAAATTTATCTTGGCGGATAACCTTTTCTTGCTTACTCTATTCTTCTCACCTGTGACTTGGTGATTAAATCTGAAACGGAGAAAGAGGGATTTGAACCCTCGCGCCGCGTTAACGACCTACCCGCTTTCCAGGCGAGCCCCTTCAACCACTTGGGTATTTCTCCAAAGTGCTAAAATTCAGCCTATACATCATACCAAATAACCTTGTCCCCGTCAATAGTTAATTTAATATTTTACAAGAAAAATTTACCGCAGGCAGGATGATGCCTTTGCACAAGCACCGTCCCCACGGAAAGCTCTGGCTTTTAAGCCAAAAGCCCCGTGGGGCGGTACAAGGTGTCCAGGCCCTCCAGGCTGTCCATATCCCCCGGCACATACACTTTGGCAATGTGCCCGGCATCCATGCAAAAAATGCGAGAGGCGCATTCTTTGGCAAAGGAAAGCTCATGGGTGACCACCAGCATGGTGCGCCGTTCTGCCGCCAGTTTGCGCATCACGTCCAGCACCTCCATGGTGAGCAGAGGGTCTAGGGAGGAAGTGGGTTCGTCAAAAAGCAAAATTTCCGGGTTCAGCATCAAAGCCCGGGCGATGGCCACCCGCTGCTGTTGCCCGCCGGACAGACTGTTGGGCATGGCATCTATTTTATCTGAAAGCCCCACGGTTTGCAGCATGGTTTTTGCCCTAGATATGGCGCTTTCACGGGACTCTTTCAGCACAGACATAGGTGCTAGAATCAAGTTTTTCAAAACGGACATGTGGGGGAACAAGTTAAAGGACTGAAACACCATGCTCATGTCCAAGCAAATGTGGCGGGCTGTTTTTTCCGGCGCATAGATGCCGTTTTGCAGCAATGGCTTGCCGTTAATAACGATGGTGCCGCCGTCTGCTCGTTCCAGATTGATTAAACTGCGCAAAAGGGTGCTTTTCCCGCCCCCGGATGCCCCAATGATGGCAATGATTTCACCCTTTTCCACTTGAAATGAAACATCTTCCAACACTTTCTTGCCGTCAAAGGCCTTGCACAACCCCGATACTTCGATGATAGACATAACCCCGCCCCCTTTCATTAATAGGCAAACCTTTTTTCCAAATAGCTAAACAGTTTGGTAATGACGTACGTCATGGCCAGGTAAAACATGGCGGCCACCACATACCCAGTAATGTTCACGTCGGTGTTCACGGTGTTTTTGGCATAATGCAAAATTTCTGTCACCCCAATGGCGGTAACCAACGCCGTGTCTTTCACCAACGTAATGTTTTCGTTGGTCACCGCAGGCAACGTCACCCGCAGCATTTGAGGAATAATTACCTTCAACGTCAGCACATGTTTGGGAAGCCCCAACGCTTTGGCCGCCTCATATTGTCCTTTGGGAATGGCCAATATGCCGCCCCGAAAAATTTCGCAGAAATAGGCGCTGTAGTTAATGGCAAAGGCTAAAGCTGCGGCTGTGAAACGGGAAAAGGTGAGGTAAGGCCCCACCACCGGCATAAAGGGCATCCCATATAAAAAGAAGAACAGTTGCAACAGTAGAGGGGTGCCCCGCACCACCCAAACAAAAAAATCTACTGGCTTCCGTATCCAGGGGTGCTTGCTCATGCGGGCATAAGTTAAAACCAGCCCCAAGGGCATGGAAAACAACAAGGTAATAAAGAACAGCAGCAGGGTATACTTGACCCCCGCCATAATGGTTTGTGTAACCGTGAAAAAGTACGTCATGCAAGCCTCTCCCCCATGGGGCAGGAGAAGACCTAGCCCTCCTGCCCCCTATATGTACGCTTTACTTTTGCATTTGCTCCATGATATAACGGCCTGTGACTTCGTCCACCACAATGGCATCAATGCGGCCGGCTTTTAAATCCATAAACACGGTGACGTAATCCGGCAATTCCACAATTTCCTTCACCGCTTCGTAAATTTCTGCTTCGGCTTTTAAGGCATCCATGGAAGCAGAACCTTTTTGTAATCCCACCCGTTTGCCTTTTAAATCTTCCTTCGTGGAGATTTTGGTGGCTTCCGTGGTGACAATCACTTGGTTGTTCATCATGTACGCCTTTGGAATGAACATGGCGGCTTGGCGTTCTTCTGTAATGGACATGCCGTTCCACACGCAGTCAATTTTCTTGGTTGAAAGCTCCAGCTCTTTCGCCGCCCAGTCGATGGGTTGCAGCACCAGTTCTACACCCAGCCGGTTGCACACTTCTTTGGCCAGGTCGATGTCATAGCCCACAATCTCGTTGGTGGTACTGTCTCTGTAGCCCATGGGTGGGAAGTTTTCGTCCAGGCCCAGCACAAATGTGCCTCTGGTTAGCACTTCGTCTAAAGATCCGTCGGTGGCTTGGGCTTCCGGGTTTAATAGCGGTGCGTCTGCATAATAAACGTCGGCACCAAACCATTTTTCAGAAAGCTCCGAAATGGTTCCGTCTGCAACCATCTCGTCCAGGGTGTTTTGAACCGCCATACCCAGCGCCACGTCTTCTTTGCGGAAGGCAATGCCGTATTCCTCCATACCCAGTGTGTCTTCCAGCACCACAAAGGCTGTGGGCTTTGCTGCGCAGCCAGCAAGCAAGCTTACAAGCAACATACCCGCAGCGGCCAGTTTTTTCATGTTCATCTTCATAATTTCACTCCTTGTCCAATATACAAAAAACCTCCCGGAGCGTTTTGCTCCGGGAGGTTTTCATGCCGAATTTACACAGCATCCACCTGCATCAAGCAAAACACCAATAAGCCTTACCCGGATGAGCAAAGCAATGATGGTGGTTTGCATGTGCCAGCAGATTTTGAAAATTCATATCGTTGCAGCTCCTATCGATTTAACGTGGTAAATCGTTAACTTGGCATATGGTAGCATACAGGGGCTGCATTTGTCAAGCTTTATTTCGGACGCGCACACCTCGCCCCTACATTTTCCCTGCTTTCATACGCAACAGGGCATCTTCTCTAAACTTCCCAAACCGGCCTTCATCCAGCGCCAACCGCATGTCTGCCATCAGGTGGTTGTAGTAATATAAATTATGGAGCACACACAAGCGCATGGCCAGCATTTCTTTTGCTTTAAACAAATGCCGGATGTAACCCTTGGTGTGCCGTTTACAAGCCGGGCAGCCACACCCTTCCTGAATGGGGGTATCGTCCTTTTCATACCGGGCGTTCATCAGGTTCATTTTGCCGTCTGGGGTATACACATGGCCATGGCGGCCGTTTCTGGCAGGCAGCACACAATCGAAAAAGTCTATACCTCTGGCCACCCCTTCAATGATGTTTTCGGGGGTACCCACCCCCATCAGGTACGTGGGCTTGTTTTGGGGCAAGTATGGCACCGTTTCCTCTAAAATGCGGTACATTTCGCTGTGGGTTTCACCAACAGCCAGCCCGCCCACTGCATAGCCGTCCAAAGGCAGCTGGCTAATGGTTTTGGCATGTTCAATGCGCATGTGGGTATAGGTTCCCCCCTGGTTAATGCCAAAAAGCATTTGCTTGGGGTTTACCGCATCTTCTTTCATCTTTTCCTTTTCCATGGCCACAATGCACCGTTGCAACCAGCGGGTGGTGCGGTTCACGGAATTGCGCATATAGTCTTCTGTGGCTGGGTAGGGGGGGCATTCATCAAAAGCCATGGCAATGGCAGTGCCCAAGTTGGCCTGAATGGCCATGCTTTCCTCCGGGCCCATAAATATTTTGCGCCCGTCCACATGGGAGGCAAAATAAACCCCTTCTTCTTTAATCTTGCGCAAAGCCGCCAAAGAAAACACTTGGAACCCGCCAGAATCGGACAAGGTTGGGCCGTGCCAGTCCATAAACTTGCCCACACCGCCCATTGCTTTCACAAGCCCGTCACCCGGGCGAATGTGCAAATGGTAGGTGTTCACCAACGTCACCTGGGTGTTGATGCGCTCTAAATCTTCCGCAGACAGGGCACCTTTAATGGCAGCGGCCGTGGCCACGTTCATGAACACAGGGGTTTCAATGGGGCCGTAGGGGGTTTCCAACCGCCCCCTTTTGGCGGCGCCTTCCGTCTTTTGTAATGTATACATGCCATACTCCTTTAATCATCACTATAAAAAAATTGGGCAACCCGCTAAGGAAAGCCTTTTAAAAAGCGCTACCTTACCGATTTGCCCAATTCGGCTCTTCCATTTTAGTTCATGCCGTATTTCTTCTTGAACTTTTCCACACGTCCGCCAGCTTCCATTAACAGTTTCTGGCTTCCTGTGTAGAACGGATGACATTTAGCGCAAACTTCCACGTGAATGTCTTTCTTTGTGGAGCCTGCCACAAATTCATTGCCGCAGTTGCAGCGCACTGTGGCTTGAAAATACTCAGGATGGATGCCTTCTCTCATCACGTTCACCTCTCTTTCTCGTTTTGCACACATTTTGGCGTGCCTTGGCAAACGGCTCGAAACTTACCGTTACGCAGTTTTTGTATTATAGCACAACTTTTTTTTACTTTCAACAGTTTTTTCTGTTTTTCACAATGTCAAAAATTTAACAAGGTTTAGTACGAATGCGACACCTGCGCAGCTGGCCTTCTATGTCGTGCATCACATCCGGCAAGGTAAGGGGGGTGACCGTGCACCTGGCCAGCTTTCTGGCAATATCCATCACAGTCCTGCCGCTAAGGCTGGTGATGCAGGCCGACTGAACCGCTGTTAACGTCATGGGCTTGTTCTCTTGAATGCCAAATTGTTTAATAATCACACTCCAGTTTTGTTTTCGCTTATGGCGGCTAATGCAATACTTCAAGATAAAGGTTTGGTTGTCTTCGGTTGCAATAGAAACCTGATTCAGCAGCATATAATGTCTCATGATTATTCCCTCTTTCTGGCACACACCGTTTGTATAACATGGTATACAAACAGTATAACCGGAAAAAGACCATCTGTAAACCATTGTTTTTCGGTGCATTTCGACAGCACCGGCGTACCGATTACTCAACCATATATTTTTCCAACCGCTGGGCCACAGCAGCCGGGGCATACACCACAAGGGCCGTGCCTTCATTTTCATGGGTGCAGCTTAGCACTTCGCAGCTTTCATAAATGGCGTTTAAAGCCGCCCCGTCCGAATAAGGCACCAACAAACGCACTTCCCGGCGCAAAGTTTTTAAAACGTCCTCAATGGTTTGGGTGAGCTGTGCCATGCCTTCCCCAGAAATGGCGGAAATTTGTGCGCTTTTTTCAGCGGCAGGGTTTACAGGTAGCGGTTTTTCCACAGGGCCGTCCATTTTATTAAACACGGTAATGGCAGGTTTATCCAAACAATCCAAGTCTTTTAAGGTGTGGTTCACCACGTCAATGTGGTGTTGGCGCATGGGGCTTTGGGCATCCACCACATGGAGCAGCACGTCCGCATGGGCCAGTTCTTCTAAAGTAGCCCGAAACGCTTGAATCAAGTGGTGGGGCAGTTTTTGAATAAAACCTACCGTGTCTGCCAGCAAAATGACAGAGCCCCCCGGCAACGTCACTTTGCGCATCACGGTATCTAGGGTGGCAAACAGCTTGTCCTCGGCCAGAACCCCAGCCCCAGACAACACGTTTAACAGCGTGGATTTTCCCGCATTGGTATACCCCACCAAAGACACCACAGGAATGGCGTTTTTCTTCCGTTTTTCTCGCAACAGTTGCCGGTGGGTTTTTAATTCTGCCAAATCCCGGTTCAGTTCGTGCATCCGGGTTTGAATGTGCCGCCGGTCTGTTTCCAGCTTCTTTTCCCCTGGGCCTCTGGTGCCTATGCCGCCCCCTTGCCGGGAAAGCTGCTTGCCCAGCCCGGTTAAATGAGACATGCTGTACTTCAGCTGGGCCAGCTCCACTTGCAGCTTGCCTTCCGCCGTAACTGCCCGCTGGGCAAAAATATCTAAAATAATGGTGGTGCGGTCCATCACTTTCACGTCATCGCCCAAGGCTTCCATTAAGTTTTTCTGGGCCTTGCCGGACAGTTCATCGTCGCAAACCACTCCGGTGGCGTTGGTGAGGCTAATGAGGTCTGTCAATTCTAAAAGCTTTCCCTTGCCCACGTAATGCCCCGGGTGTATGTGCTCCCGCTTTTGAATGAGCCGCCCAACGGCTTCCCCCCCAGAAGTGCGAATAAGTTCCGCCAGCTCGTCCAGGCTTTCTTCGGCAGAAATGCCGGCATCCCCTTGGTCTACGGCCACCATCACAAAGCGTTCGGTGGTATCTGTTGTATCGTACATAATGTTCTCCTTCTATAAAATCGGTGCCAGCAACCGGGACACAGATTCCTTAATTTTAGTCATGTTTCCCCGGCGTTCATACCAGGCCATGTCAATGACGCTGCAATCCTCCAGGTCTTTTAAAAACTGGGCTTCCAACACTTGGGTGGTTTCTGAGCTGTATATGAAAGCATTTACTTCAAAGTTCAGCTTAAAGCTGCGCACGTCCATGTTTGCCGTGCCCACAGAAGCCACCAGCCCGTCCACCATTAATATTTTGCTGTGGACAAACCCTTTTTCATACTGGTAGCATTTCACACCGGCCTTTAACAGTTCCCCCAAATAAGACAAAGCCGCCCAGTACACAAAGGGGTGGTCTGGGTGCGCAGGAATGATGATGCGCACGTCTATGCCGGAAAGGGCGGCCACCCGAATGGCCTCCAGTACGCTGTCATCCGGCACAAAATAAGGGCTTTGGATGTATACGGACTTGTTGGCTTCCCCAATCATTTTGGCATAACCGTACTGGATGGAGTGCCAGGTGGTGTCCGGCCCGCTGGATACCGTTTGAATACCGGTGCTTCCATAAGTTTTGGTGATGGGTGGGAAATATTCTGGGGACATGGGCATAGGGGTTTTGGCGGAAAAGTTCCAGTCCATCATAAACCGCAAGTTCATTTGCCCGGCGGCTTCCCCTTCCACCCGCAGGTGGCAGTCCCGCCAATAGCCGAACCGCTTGGAAAGCCCTAAGTATTCATCCGCCATGTTCAGCCCGCCCACGTAGCCAATGTCACCGTCTATAATGGCCAGCTTCCGGTGGTTTCTAAAGTTCAGCCGCACCAATTGAGGGGGCAGAAAAATGGCCAGCTGCCCCCCCGCATCCGTGAGCGGCTTAAACAGGCTTTTGTTAGTGGTGGCACACCCCATGCCGTCAATGAGAAACCGCACAGTTACCCCTTGGGCTGCTTTTTTGGCCAAAGCCGCCACCACCGCCTTGCCGCAGCCATCGTTGCGCACAATGTAATATTGCAGGTGAATGAAGGACTTGGCGTTTTCGATGTCTTTTAAAAGGGTCGCATACTTGGCATCCCCCTCATGGAACACAGACACGGCGTTGTTTTCGCTGTACGCCCCTTGGCCGGATACCAGGTTTAAATAGACCATGTCGTCAAAATGTTCCGCGCCGGCCACCTGCAAAATGTTTTTGCGGCTTAATACATCCATTTGGTCGTTAAAAAAGGCGGTTTTGTTTACGTCCAGCTGCAAGTAGCCGTCGTAATGCTTTTCGTCCTTTTTAGCCTTTTGCGCAAATACCCGGTGGCGGCGGCCTTCATAACCCAGGGTTAGGTAAATGATGAACCCAAAGTATGGCAGCAGGTAAGACACCATCAGCCAGGCCCAGGTTACCGCAGGGTTTTTCCGCTCTGAAAACACAATAACCACCGCAAAAAGCACGTTCACCACCAGCAGCAAGTCCGACAACAGCTTTATAAAATCTCCTAGCACCGAATCACTCCTCATGCACCATGGGCAATCTATTGGGTTATTATACCACGGTTTGTCTAAATTACAAAAGCAGTTTGCAAAAAAGGGTACAGGGCTGGTTTACGTTTGTCTATAGCAAAAACATTTACCTACAATTTACAAATTGCACCTTAAATCCTTTACAAAGCTCCTGTATGCTTTTTGAGTAATCAAAAATTATACATATTCAGGAGGCAACCCATGAAAAACTTTATTGCCCCTCTTTTGGCGGCAACATTAGCACTTTCGGCCATGACCGGCTGTGTTTCTAAGCAAGAGCCTGCCCCTTCGGCCACGCCCACTGCTGAAACCCCAAGCCAAGAAGCCCCATCTGCGCCGCCACAAATGGCCACACTGGATGAAAAAACGTTAAACATTTACACCGCATTGGAAGACGACCAAATCACCGACTATTTAGAAGGTTTTAAACAAAAGTATCCAGACATTAACATTAACATCACCAGAGACTCCACCGGCATTGTCACCGCCAAGTTGCTGGCGGAAAAAGACAACCCACAAGCAGACGTGGTGTGGGGGCTTTCCGCAGCCAGTTTGCTGGTGCTTAAATCCAACGACATGCTAGAGCCCTATGCACCGGTAGGGGTTGACCGGGTATTACCAGAATTTAAAGATGCAGCCAATCCGCCCTCTTGGGTAGGCATTGACGCCTGGGAAACCGCTTTTCTGGTAAACAAAGATGTATTGGCTGCCAACGGCATTGATAAAGTGCCCCAAAGCTATGAAGACTTGTTAGACCCGGCATACAAAGGGTTGATTGCCATGCCTAACCCGGCATCCTCCGGCACAGGTACATTAACTGTAAATGGTATTTTAAGCTTGATGGGTGAAGAAAAAGGCTGGGAATATTTAGACAAACTGAATGAGAATATGGCTGTATATCTACACTCCGGCTCTGCACCTGCCAAAAACACAGCCACCGGTGAATACGGCATCGGCATTTCCTTTGGCTACCGCTGCATTAAATCTGGTAAGGATTTAGGTGATATGGGCGTTGTGGTGTTTCCGTCCGAAGGCTCCGGCTGGGATGTGGAAGCCAACGCATTAGTGAAAAAGGCAGACGGCACCAAAGACATTTCCAAAAAGTTTTTAGACTGGGCCATCACCGATGAAGCCATGGCCAAATACGCCACCAGCTACCCCATGATTGCCACAGGCATTGGCGACAACATTCCTGAAGGTTATGCAGTAAACCCGGTGGACCAACTGATTAAAACCGTAGACCTGCAATGGTGCGCAGACAACAGAGACCGCATTTTAGACGAATGGACCAAGCGCTACGATGGCAAAAGCGCACCAAAATCTTAGAAGCTGTATTTAATAATGGGTTGCCTGAATTTGAGAAAGCGATTTTTCGCCAGTCTAGGCGTGGCGGCGAAGGCATAATAAAAAAATTATGTCAAGCCGCCACAACAAAGAATGGCGGAATAATCGCTCTCAAAGGCAGGTGACAGCTTATTGAATACAGGTTCTTAACTAAAACAATTGGGGGAGAAAACCATGGAATCCGCAATTCGTGTGAACCACATTTA
>CAZCQP010000034.1:0-30230 GCA_964500895.1 uncultured Eubacteriales bacterium
ACTATGACCATACCGTAATATAATGAAATAATGCATGAACTAAATTATAAATGGAAAAAATGCAGAAGGAGGTTTTTCCATGAACTGCGAAAAATGTTTTAACAAACCTGCCACCGTCCATGTGCAGCACAACATCAACGGCGAAATGCAGCAGCTGCATTTGTGCGCCGAATGCGCCGCACAGCAGGACATGGCACTGCCCAACTTCAACAACTTGATGCAAGGCTTTATAGACAGCTTTTTATCTCAGCACACCCCGCCGGCATCCCGCACCCAGCCTGAAACAGAGCTGCTCACCTGCCCGGTGTGCCAGCTTTCCTACCCACAGTTTAAAAGCAGCGGCCGGTTAGGTTGTGCCCAATGTTATGAAATTTTTGCCCAAGAGCTGGCCGGCATTTTTAAAAACGTGCAAGCCGGGAACACCCACCAAGGCAAAGTGCCCCAGAAAGCCGGGGAAGACATTTTGCAAAAACGGCGGCTGGAAGATTTAAAGCAACAGATGCAGCAAGCCATTGCCCGTGAGGCTTTCGAGGAAGCCGCCGGGCTTCGGGATGAAATCCGCAGCTTAACCATCCAAATGGAGAACCAAGGAGGGGAACGCAATGGATAATACGAAATGGTATGCCTCCCCCGAAACAGATGCAACCCCCGTGGTGTCTGCCCGCATCCGGCTGGCCCGGAACGTGCAGCGCTACTGCTTCCCAGACCGGCTGAAAACAGAAGATGCCACCACCATGATGAACGACGTGGCGCTGGCAGTGGCCAATGCATCACCGCAGGGTAACCAGTTTGAGCTATTGTTTCTAAACAACTGTGCCCCCCTGGACAAACGGGTGATGCTGGAACGGCACCTGCTAAGCAAAGAATTGTTTGAAAGCAACCGGAACACAGGGCTATTGAAGCACGCCGGGGAAGGCTTGTGCGTCATGCTCAACGAAGAAGACCACATCCGCATACAGTCCATCATGCCCGGGGGTGCCATTGACGAAGCTTTTGACATGGCCAACCAGCTGGACGATGCCATTGAGCAATCTGTGGAATACGCCTTCCAACGGGATTTTGGCTATTTAACCGCCTGCCCCACCAACACCGGCACCGGTCTACGGGCATCCTTCATGGTACACCTGCCCATGCTGGAACGCAGCGGCCATTTGAAAAACATCATCCCCGCTTTAAGCAAGTTCGGCATGACCGTCCGGGGCATTTATGGGGAAGGCACAGAGCCGGTGGGGGGCATGTACCAGATTTCCAACCAGCTCACGCTAGGGAAGTCTGAAACAGAGATTATTGAAGCCCTTAAAAACGTTACCCGGCAAATCATCGAGCAGGAAACCCAACTGATGACAACCGCCATGAACCGTGACAAATGGGGGTTGGAGGACAGTGTACACCGCTCTTTAGGGGTATTGCTCCACTGCCGGAAAATTTCATCAAAGGAAGCCATGGTGCTTTTGTCCAACTTACGGCTGGGCATTTTAACCGGCGTTATTGAACAAAAACCAGAAAAATCTATTTACAGCATCATGATGGGCATTCAACCCGGCGCACTGGCCAAAGCTTACGACATGGCCATGGACGAACAGCAACGGGACATTTGCCGGGCTTCCGTTATTCGGGAATGCTTAAAGAATATGCAATAAAAAACTTTCACAAGACAAAAAGGAGGTTACATACATGCAAGGCAAATTTACGGAAAAAGCCAAAGCGGTTTTAACAAACGCCCAGCAGTATGCCATGGAACTTGGACAAAATTATGTAGGCACAGAACATTTGCTTTTAGGTTTATTAAGCGTGGGAGACAGTGTGGCCGCCAAAGCCCTGGAAGGCCAAGGGGTGACGGAAACTGCCATTGAAAGCAAGATTATGGACATTTCCAATGCACAGGAATTATCAAAAACATTACCCAAAGATTTCACCCCCCGCACCAAGCGGGTTTTAGAATTAAGCTTGGCAGAAGCCGCCCGAATGGGCACCGGCTATATTGGCACCGAACATTTACTTTTGGCTCTTTTGCGGGAACATGACTGCATTGCAGTGCGCATTTTACTTTCCATTGGCGTAAACGTACAAAAAGTGTACGACGACATGATGGCCATGCTTGGGGAGGGTGAAAAACAACCCAGCCTGGCTCCCATGGGCAAAAAGCCCACCCACCAAAACACAGGCAAGTCCCAAACCCCCAACCTGGATAAATTCAGCCGGGACTTTACCCAGCTGGCCTATGAAGAAAAGTTTGACCCCATCATTGGCCGGGACAAAGAAATTGAGCGTGTCATTCAAATATTAAGCCGCCGGACAAAGAACAACCCTTGTCTGGTGGGTGACCCGGGGGTAGGCAAAACCGCCATCGCCGAAGGGCTGGCACAAAAGATTATGGAAGGCAACGTGCCCACCACATTAAAAGACAAGCGGGTGGTGGCGTTGGATTTATCCGCCATGGTGGCGGGCAGCAAATACCGTGGGGAGTTTGAGGAACGCATTAAAAAAGTATTAACAGAAGTGCGTAACTCCTCCAACGTCATTTTGTTCATTGACGAGCTGCACACCATCATTGGTGCTGGGGCGGCAGAAGGTGCCATTGACGCTTCCAACATTTTAAAGCCCTCCCTTGCCCGTGGTGAGTTGCAAGTGATTGGTGCCACCACCATGGACGAATACCGCAAGCACATCGAAAAGGATGCGGCTTTAGAACGCCGGTTCCAACCGGTGAAGGTGGAAGAACCTTCCGAAGAAGAAGCCATTGAAATGCTGAAAGGCTTGCGGGACAAATACGAAGCCCACCATGCCGTAAACATTACAGACAATGCCATTGTAGCGGCCGTGCGTATGTCCAGCCGGTACATCACAGACCGCTTCCTGCCGGATAAAGCCATCGACTTAATTGATGAGGCGGCATCCAAAGTGCGGCTGTTGCAGTTCACCGCACCGCCGGAGATTAAAGAGCTGGAAGACAAACTAGCAGATTTGGAAAAAGAAAAAGAAGAAGCCATTAAAACCGAGGAATTTGAAAAAGCCGGGCAAATTAAACAGGCGCAAAACCAGCTGAACCAACAGCTGGAAGAAGCCCGCACCAAATGGCAAGACCAAAACACCAAAGCCACCAAAGTGGTGGACGAGGAAGAAATTGCCATGGTATTGTCTGGCTGGACAGGTATTCCCGCCACCCGCTTAAAAGAGGAAGAAAGCCAGCGGCTTTTAAACATGGAAGAGGTGCTGCACAAACGGGTCATTGGCCAAAACGAGGCCGTCACCGCTGTGTCTAAAGCCATTCGCCGTGGCCGTGTGGGGCTTAAAAACCCCCGCCGCCCTATTGGTTCCTTCCTGTTTTTAGGCCCCACAGGGGTAGGCAAAACAGAACTTTGCAAAGCGTTGGCAGAGGTGCTTTTTGGCCATGAAGACGCCATTTTGAGGCTGGATATGTCCGAATACATGGAGAAGCACTCCACGTCTAAGCTTATCGGTTCTCCCCCAGGATACGTGGGTTATGACGACGGCGGTAACTTTACCGAAAAGGTGCGTAGAAAACCTTACTCTGTGGTGCTTTTAGACGAAATTGAAAAAGCCCACCCAGATGTATTTAATATTTTGCTGCAAGTGTTAGACGACGGCCACATCACCGATGCCCAAGGCCGCCGGGTAGACTTTAAAAACACCGTTATCATCATGACCTCTAACGCCGGGGCACGGGCCATTGTCTCCCCCAAACGGCTGGGCTTCCAGTCCAAGGAAGACGAAGCTGCCACCTACGAAACCATGAAAAAAGGGGTTATGGACGAAGTAAAACACATTTTCCGGCCAGAATTTTTAAACCGGATTGACGACATCATCGTGTTCCATACCCTGGACAAAGATTCGGTGAAAGCCATTGTGTCCATCATGCTGAATGAAGTGGCCAAGCGGCTGAAAGAAAACTTGAACATGGACATTACCACCACCGACGCTGCTGTGGAACACATTGCCGCCGAAGGGTTCGACCCCACCTATGGGGCACGGCCACTTCGCCGGGCCATTCAGTCCAAGGTGGAAGATAAGCTGGCAGAACAAATTTTGGAGGGCAAGTTGCGTGAAGGGGATGCGGTCACCGTGGACTATAACGGAGAAGTCATCACCTTCACACGAAAAGTATAAGCCGGGGGATAGGGCATGGCTAAAGAAAAAAAAGAAAAACCTTCACCCATTGAAAAGCTACAAAAAAAATGCCGCCTGTTACAAGGTTGCTGCCTGCTGTTAGCACTTTTGCTGGCAGCGGCAGTGTACAACGGCTACGACTATTGGGCGTTTAAGCTTTTAATCGGCGGCAACTATATATACACAGACACATTGGACGAATTGTATGCAGAGCACCTGGGGCTTCCGAAAGGGGAGCTCCAGGGCTATTCCAAACATTTTGACCAAATGGTGATGGCGGTGGTCACCCGGGCAATCCGGGCTAAAAATGACGACCGCTATACGTATTTATACACCCCCACCCAGTACACCAGCAGCAAAAAGGCAGAGAAAGAGGATGCCAAGCTGGCGGCGGTTACCCCGCTCACAGACAACACCGTGTGCATTAACATTCTCAACTTTTCTGATGGCACCAAAGACTTTTTTATGGACAACAAAGAAGAACTGGCCAAATACAAAAACCTGGTGATAGACCTGCGCTACAACTACGGCGGCTTTTTGTGGGACTTTTACGCCATGGCGGAACTGTTTTTGCCCAAGGACACTGTGCTGGGTTATGAAAACACCCGGCAGCCCCTGTTTTCCCGCACGGTTAAAACCAAAAAGGATGCTTATTTCTACTTTGACCACATCATCATTTTGCAAAACGACCAAACAGCCAGCGCAGCGGAAGGGTTCATTTTGGCACTTTCAGAAAATATGGACAACGTGACGTTGGTTGGGGAAACCACCTTTGGTAAAGGCATTGGCCAGGTAACCGTGCCCTTAAAAGACGGCTATGCAGTGAAAGGCACTGTTTTATCTTTGGAAGGCCCCAAGGGGGAAAGCATCCACCGCAAAGGCATTGAACCAGACGTGGCCTACAGCGGAGAAGAGGACATGCTGGACTTTATCCTCACCCTGCTGCCCTAAGGGCGGCCACATAGGGCCGCCCCTACCACAATTTTTTTGCATTTTGGTTACGCCCTTGACATTCCAGATTGGTTTTGGTAGTCTGCTAAAGTATACCAATGAAAAGGAGTCAAGGGCATGGACATCATCATTAATAACGCCATTCTACATATTATCCATAACGATGGCCGGGAATCTTACATTTCCAATGAAGAACTGGACATTGATTCGGACATTTGCTATGAATTTATTACGAAACATGTGAAGAAACTACTGAACAACCCGGCAGCCCGGGAAGCCACTTTCAGCGAAGGTTCCAAGGCGCTGGCCATTGTGGAGCAATTTAAAGCCGGGGAGTTGTATTTTAAAGAAGCCAGTGCCCAGCTGTGTACCCACCTTCAGACCATCATCGAAGGCCACCCGGACATTCCTTCCGCAGACGTGATGGTGGTGCAGTTTGAAACCCGCACCCGGGGCCGTTCCCGCAAAGAGGAAACCCTTTTAGACAGCGAATACCTGGCGGTGTTGAAGCTGAACCACAAAGCCTGCTTCACCCATAAAGTAGGGGAAGGTGCAAACGGCACAGACAACCAGCTGGTGAAATACGACGGGGTGTTGCCTTTTGAAAACGGCAAAGTGGAAGAAGCTTGCCTCATTCCTTACGACCCTATGATTATCAGGCTGTTGGAAAAACCCTACAACATGGGCGGTGAGGCCGTACATTATTTTTCCGAACGGTTTTTAGAGTGCCAGCCCAGCATGTCTAAAAAAGAGTTGGTCACCCTGCTGTCCGATGTGTCCGAGGAAATTAACAGCATTTATTACAACGACAACGTGGAGCAAGCCGCCAAAATAAAGGTGGCCTTGATGGATGAATCCATTGAAGAAGAAGGGCTTGTAAGTGCTGTGGGCGTGGCCAGCCGTGCTTTTGCAGACAACGAAGAAGCCCGAACCGCTTTTATAGAGCAGTTAAAAGAAGCGGGAATGCCACCGGATGCACCTTTGGGTGAAAAGCTGGTACGCCAGCAGTTTGGGGCACAGAAATTCAAGGCCAGCAACGGCATTGAAATTAAGTTCCCGGCAGAACTTTCCGACGACAGCGAAGCCATCGCTTTTACCCACAACCCCGACGGTACGGTCACTGTCACCTTAAAAAATTTAAGAAAAGCATAGAACGGAGATTGCATATGCCTTACACACCATCTGCAAGTTACGACCCCCACATGACCATTCGTGAGACAGAAATTGCCATTAAGGCCATTAAAGACATTTTTGAACGGACACTGGCGGAAGCGCTGAACTTAACCCGGGTGTCTGCACCTTTGTTTGTTTTTCCAGAATCCGGCTTAAACGACAACTTAAACGGGGTGGAACGGCCGGTTTCCTTCGATGTGAAGCACGCCGAGGGCAAGCACGTGGAGATTGTGCATTCCTTGGCTAAGTGGAAGCGGTACGCCTTAAAGCGGTACGGCTTTGGCGTGGGCGAAGGGCTGTACACAGACATGAACGCCATTCGCCGGGACGAAGAAATGGACTGCCTGCATTCCATTTACGTGGACCAGTGGGACTGGGAAAAGGTCATCACCAAAGACATGCGCAACACCGCCACGTTGCAAAAAACGGTGGAGCAACTTTTTGGGGTGTTTAAAAAGGTGGAAGCCCACGTTAACGGCTTGTATCCTTTTTTAACCCAAAAGTTGCCTGAAAAAATAATATTTATGACCGCACAAGAGCTGGAGGATTTATACCCCAACCTTACCCCCAAAGAACGTGAAAACGAAGCCTGCAAAGCCCACGGGGCCATCTTTTTAAGCCAAATTGGTGGAGCGCTGGCTTCTGGAAAGCCCCACGATGGCCGTGCACCAGACTATGATGACTGGCAATTAAACGGGGACCTGTTATTCTGGCACCCGGCTTTAAACTGCGCACTGGAGTTGTCTTCCATGGGCATTCGGGTGGACGAAGATACACTGGTGGCACAAACCAAAACCGCCGGCTGCGAAGACCGGCTGCAATTTGAGTTCCATCAAGGCATTTTGAACAAAACGCTGCCTTACACCATCGGGGGCGGGCTGGGGCAGTCTCGGATTTGTATGTTCCTGTTAGAACGGGCCCACATTGGTGAAGTGCAGTCCTCTATCTGGGATGCCGCAACCCTTGCAGACTGCGCAAAGCAGAACATTCAGTTGCTGTAAAACACCTGTTTCCTGATCAAAAGGGAGGGATTGACATGGGCTATTTTTTAGTAGGGCTGGGCGCTTTCTTGGCAGACGTGTTCAGCAAAGACTGGGCCAGAAAGAACCTGGTTTTGGGGGAAGAAGTGCCTGTGGTGAAAGGCAAGCTTCACTGGATTCGGGTGGAGAACAAAGGGGCGGCCAACGGTTTGCTGGCAGACAACCCCCGTTTGCTGTGGCTTCTCACCATTACCAGCGCCCTCAACGCCCTGTGCATTTACATCCGGGCCATTAACCGCCACAAAGACAACGGGGCGTACAAGTTTTCTCTGGCCTGTGTGGCAGGTGGTGCCCTGGGCAACATGTGGGAGCGCCTTACCCGTGGCCGGGTGACAGACTTTATTTGTGTGTACCCTAAGAAAAATGCCCCGGCCTTTAACCCGGCAGATGTGTTCATCTTTTTAGGTGCACTGGTGCTACTGGTAAAAGAGTTTACAAGAGGAAGGGATTAAGCCTTTCCATTTCACATGTTTATTAAGGGAACGCCGCTTTTGTGGCGTTCCCTTCCGTTTATGGGCACATATCTTTTCCGCATAACAAGGACAACCCTTGCATATATTGAATAACAACGACCACACCACCGAGAAAGGGGCGTTTACCGCCATGAGAAGATTAACGGCAGCCATTGCTGCGCTTTGTATTGTTTTTGCCGGTTGCAGCAGCATCTCCGCCCTGCAGCCGAAACCCACTCCCACCCCTTCCCTTCCCGCCCAAACACCAACAGCACAAGCCCAGCCGGAAGCCGTGCCAGCCGTCAAGCTGGGGGACGAAGTGCCCGTTTCCCGGGCGTTGGTGGCCAAAATGCTGTCCGCCGCCTTCATGGACCTGATTGCCATGGACGGCCTAAACTGGGACATTCCTTTTGGGGATGTGCAGAAGGAAGCCTGGTACGGCAAATATGTAAACGCCGCTTTTGTAAACGGCTTCATGGCTGGCAGTGACGGCCAGTTCTTGCCGGACAAGCCCATCACCCTGTCCCAAGCCCAGGTGCTGATGGACAACCTAAACCCCAACAACACCCAAAAGCTTAAAATTGACGATAACAACAAGGACAAGCCCATTTCCTATGCCCTGTGGGTAAGCCTTTTTAAAAAATGTTTGGAAGAAATGGCCGGGGGCAAGTCTCTAAAAGAAGCCTACAACATGGACGAGCGTGTGTTTGTGGTGTTGGCCACCCCAGACAACAACAGCGCCCTTCCCCCTTTCCACATGATGACAGACAAAGGCCCCTTCACCTACGCCGGGCTAAACATGGCCCCCTACATCGACAAAGCGGTGCGGGTGCTGGTGAAAGACGGGGACGTAGTGGCCGTGTTGGCGCTGGAAAGTGAGACCCCCACCATTTACAACGCTTATGTGGTGGAAAGTGGCAACGGCCATGTGACCATCTTTTCCGGGGGTGCCCAACGCACCTATAAAAGCAGTGGCAGCCTGCCAAAGGATGCGGGTAAAATTTGCGATATCACCATTTCCGGGGAAATAGCTACCGGCCTTAACTTTTTCGAGGAAAAAACCAACGGGGTGGTGAAACGCACGGCACCCGCTGAAATTGAGTTTGACAACCGGGTGATTCCCATTGGGGAAAACTTTAAAATCTATTCCATCGCCGGTGAAAAGGTGAAGTGGAAAAACCTTTCAGACATTACCGTGGGGCAGAATTTGGGCTATTTCGTATTAAAAGACGGCAAAGCCGCCGCTTGTGTGTTAACCCAAAAACCCAAATGCAATCAAATACGGGTGGCCATTGGCACCACTGGCTATGCCGGGCTTATTCACGACAAAGCCGCCTTTACTTCTAACGGTACATTCACCGTCACCGCCTCGGGACAATCCACCACCTACAACCCGGGCCAGACGTTTGCCGTTACCAAAGAATTGTTTGCCAACAACCGGCGTGTAACCATCGCCCCCGTGGATGCCAATGGCACACTGCAAATTTTATCCATCACCCGGGCATGGGCCGGAAACGCCAACCCCTCTTACCGGGGTGTGATGGAGGTTTCCCCGTCCGGTAACGGCTACGTCATTGTAAACGAAGTGGACATGGAGCAGTATTTATACAGCGTGGTGCCCAGCGAAATGCCCTCTGGCTATGGGGTGGAGGCCTCTAAAGTGCAGGCGGTCACCGCCAGAAGCTATGCAGTAAGCCAGCTTTGGGCCAACCGTTACCACAACTACGGGGCCAATGTGGATGACTCTGTCAGCAGCCAAGTGTACAACAACATTCCTGAAAACGACACCTCCATTCAAGCAGTCAACGCCACCAAAGGGCAGTGTTTAACTTTTAACGGCAACCCGGTAACCACCAACTTCTTTTCCACCTCTTGCGGCATGACCGCCAATAGCGGCGAAGTTTGGGGAGACAGCATCACCAAGCAGTTCCCCACCCTTTCCCAGCCCTATATGCAGGCCATCAAACAGCACAACGGCCCGGATTACGGGGATTTACGGCTAGAAGACAATGCGGCGGCATTCTTTAAAGCCACAAACATTCAGGGTTTTGATAGCACATTTGCTTGGTTCCGCTGGAAAACGGAAATGACGGCGGCGGAAATTGGGGCATCCATTAACAAGCACATTGGCAGCCGGTTCAACACCAACCCGCCCTATATTAAAACATTGGGGGCGGACGGGGTATTCAGAAGCACACCCATTGACACCATTGGCGACCTGCTGGACTTGCAGGTGGTGAAACGGGGCGAAGGAGGCAACATTATGGTGATGCAGGCCACCGGCACCCAAGCCACCGTGCAAATTATTACAGAATACAACGTGCGGGCACTCATCCGCCCCACCCAATACGTAAGCGGCGGCAAACCCATTGCCACGACCTTAAAAGACGGCTCTGTGCAAGAAAACTACAGCCTCATGCCCAGCGCCTTTTACACCATGGACAAAACCTACGACAACAACGGCAAGCTTGTGAAAGTGGCCTTTACCGGGGGCGGCAATGGCCACGGTGTGGGCATGAGCCAAAACGGGGTGAAGGGCATGATAGATTCCGGCAAAACCTTTGATGCCATTTTGCTGCATTATTATCCCGGTACTGAAATTAAAACCATTGAATAAGCCATAAAAATTTCACACATAATAGCCACATGCTGATTCGATTTTTAATTTATGGACTGTTCGGCTGGTGTATAGAAATTGTGTGGACAGGTCTTGCTTCTTTTTTGAACAAAGACTACCGCCTAATGGCCAACACTTCCATTTGGATGTTTTTTATATACGGCCTGGCCGTGTGCCTAGAGCCTGTGTGTCGCATATTAAGCAGTTATCCGGTTTTCATAAGAGGAGGGGTTTATGTACTGTGCATTTTCAGCATTGAATATTTAACCGGCTACTTGCTTAAAAAAATTAATATTTGTCCCTGGGATTACAGCAAAAGCAGATACAGCATCAAGGGGCTTATCCGGCTGGACTATGCTCCGGCCTGGTTTATGGCAGGGCTTTTGTTTGAACGCATTTACTTTTTGGCTTCCCGCTAACAAAGGCTTAAAAACCCCCTCGGGGCTTTGCCCCGAACCCCAACCGCTTTTTGAAAAAAGCGGTGCAAAAACTTTTACAGAAATGCCGCTTTTGCGGCATTTCAAATAGAAAGCTTTTTGAAGGGTATTGGGAAACTTTTTCCCGAAAAAGTTTCCCAAGGTCTTTATAGACGGCTTGACAAAGGGGCATACAACTTGTAACATGAACTCAAGTGAAATAATGTCAAATATTAGAATTTTACAAGAATATGAGTGAGTGATAGCATGTTGTATTTTTATCCCCGGCTGTATGTGGGCGACAAGGTCAAAAATGCCACGGAAATTGTGGACAGGCTAAACGCCGGTTCCGCAGTTTACGGCATTTTTGTCCTTTGCGTGGCCCCCGGCCAACGGCAGCTTTTAGAAATATTCCACTCCACCCAGCTTTTCGGCGGGCTGTTCGGGCAAAAACCCTACACCATTGTGGGCATTGCAGACGGCTACGAAGAAGCCCGGCAGTTGTTCGTGCGCATCTTACAGGAATACATACATGCGGGCGGCAAACTGCAACGGTTTGGGGCCCATTTTTGCACAGGTTGGGAGGTTCGGCCATGAAGGGACTAAAAATTACTTTGGGTGTCTTCCATGCCTGTTGCATCGTGTTGATCTGCCTGATGACAGCCATTGCCCTGCCCACCTTCAACCTGTCTTTTTACCGCTACGAGTACGCCAAAAACAACGTAGCCGCCCACATCGGCATCCAGGAAGATGCGCTGATGGATGTGACTGACCACTTGTTAAGATACACCCGAGGTTATGAAGACAACCTGGACGTAACCGCAGAAGTGCAAGGGGTTTCCCGCCCCTTCTTCAACGACAAAGAAAAGGCCCATATGGTGGACGTACGGGGTTTGTTTGCCTTGGGCTTTTGGTTAAGAAATGGGGCCCTCATTGGGTTCATCCTTTCTGCCGCCTTTATGGCTAGGATCAAAATGAACCCGGGTAAAACCAACCTGTGGACCATTGGGGTTTTGCTTGGGGCTACCGGTGTTTTGGTGCTGTTGTGCGCAATGAACTTCGACCGTGCCTTCACCATGTTCCACCAGCTGTTTTTCACCAACGACTTGTGGATGCTGAACCCGGATACAGACCTGCTTCTAAACATGGTTCCCCTGCCATTTTTTATGGACATTGCAGCGTTGGTGGCCGGTTTGTTTGTGGCCATGCTGGCAGCAGTGGCCGGGCTTTCCTTCTGGGCCATAAAGCGTTATCCCGCTCAAGGGGGGAAACCATGACTTTTTTGCTGACCCTTTTAACAGTTTTAAAGGTGCTGGCATTGGTTTTGCTGGGGCTGGTTGCTTTTGTACTGTTTTTGGTTCTGCTTGTTTTGCTGGTGCCCATCCGTTACCGCTTGGTGGCACACTTAGGCGGCAAAGACTTCACCAGTTCTGGTAAAATTTCATGGCTTTTCAAAGTGGTGCAACTGGAGTATAATGTGAGCAAAGCACAGAACAGCTATCGTTTACGGGTGTTGTTTTTTACACTTTTTCCAAAGAAACCGAAGAAAAATAAAAAAACCGTTGTTCAAACCGCTAAGGCAGCCACAACAGGCCAACCCACAGCAGCACCTAAACAGACAGCTTCTGTCACACCGGATATTGCACAAACCGATGATGCACCAAAAGAAAAACGGACAGGCCTTTTTAAAAAGCTTTTAAATTTACCCAGACAGGCAGCCGAAGCCGTTAAAGACTATGAAATTAAAGAGATTGTCAACCTAAGCATTGAACTGCTTAAAAAGCTGTACCGCCCATTAAAACCCAAAATTATCAACATATCTGGCACCGTGGGGCTTGGTAGCCCCTACAACACCGGTTTATTGTTGGGCACCATCGCCACCCTGAACGCCTTTTTGCAGTTGCATTTGTCCCTCACCGGCGATTTTGAAAACAGTGTGATGGACGTGCGGGCCCTGGTTGCGGGCCGCATCACCCTTGGCCGCATATTGTGGCCCATCATCACATTCATTACAGCAAAGCCCATTTGGAGGCTGATTAGAAACCGTTAAATGAGAACCGTTAAATGAGAAACCGTTAACCCAAGGAGGATTACCATGAGCGAAAACTTTAACAGCAACGTAAACGCATTGTTCAACAAAATGGAAGGATTCATTTCTACCAAAACTGTGGTGGGGGAACCGGTGCAAGTTGGGGATATTATTTTACTGCCCTTAATTGACGTGAATTTTGGCATGGGCGTCGGTGCCATGGACAGCGACCAAAAAGAAACGGATAAAAACAAAAAGGAAATTGGCGGCGGGGGTATTGGCGCTAAAATTTCACCTTCTGCCGTAGTGGTCATTAACGGCGGCAACATACAGCTGGTGAACGTGAAAAACCAAGACAGCTTGAACAAACTGATTGACATGGTGCCCGGGGTGTTGTCTAAGTTTAATTTTGGCAAAAAAGACAAGCAATCCGACGCTAACATGGATATTGAAAACGATTTACCAGAAGTTGGGGGCACAACTGCAGAATGAGTTGTGAATGTAAACAAAAAATTTCCAAAAATAATAATTTTTTTATAACACGACCATCCATTTATATGGTACATTTAATGTGAAGAACGTGCCTAAAAGGATGTACAGGGCATTGTTTAAAAAATGTCAAACTATTTTTTAATCTATTTTAAAGAGGGAGAGGTCAATTATGTCCAGAGGAAAAATTGTAGACGCAGTAAAGAGCGGTAAAGTGCTGGTATCAGACGGTGCATGGGGCACTTTCTTGCACAAAAAAGGCCTGAAACCCGGTGAATGCCCTGAATTATGGTGCCTTGACCGTTTCGACGACGTGGTGGACATTGCAAAAAGCTACATTGATGCCGGTGCGGACATGGTGGAAGGGAACTGCTTCGGCGGCACCTGCTACAAATTGGAGCATTACGGCCTTGCAGACAAAGTAGCCGAAATTAACGAAGCCGCTGCAAAAGCTTCCAGAAAAGCAGCAGGCGAGGACAAATGGATTATTCCCTCCGTTGGCCCTACTGGCAAAATGCTGGTAACTGAAGAAGTGACCGAAGAAGATTTGTACAATTGCTTCAAAGAGCAAGTGGTTGCCCTTGAAAAAGGCGGCGCAGATGCTGTGTGCATCGAAACCATGAGCGACATTGGCGAAGCTGTTTGCGCCATTAAAGCCGCTAAGGAAAACACCAACCTGGAAGTTATTTGCACCTTCACCTTTGAAATGACCAAACGTGGCGACTACAGAAGCATGATGGGCGTTACCCCGGCAGCTGCTGCCAAAGCTATCATCGAAGCTGGCGCAGACATTATGGGCACTAACTGCGGCAACGGCATTGAACGTATGATTGAAATTGTTAAAGAAATGCGTGCAGTAGACCCAGAAATGCCTATCCTTGTACACGCAAACGCAGGCTTACCACAAAACATTGACGGCGTAGACGTATTCCCAGAAACACCGGAAGACATGGCTGCTCAAGTGGGCGAACTGGTGAAAGCCGGTGCCAACATTGTAGGCGGCTGCTGTGGCTCCACCCCGGCACACATCAAAGCCATGAAAGAAGCGCTTTCCAAGTAATTTTTACATAACCCTATATTAAATGGAGGTATGATGAATGGAAACAAAATTTCTTGCAACAGCCATCGGCAGTATGCCATTCGAGGATGCCAAATATGCCGTAGAAGTGTCCTTATCCAAACTTAAAAACGCTCCCATCTGGCCACAGCTGCCTCAACTGGGCGTGACCGAACAAATGGAAGTTCAATACAGTGAAGGAATGCCTTGTGCCGTTGTAGACTACGAAAAAAGCAGACTGTACTTTGACACTTCTGTAGACTACTCTGAATCTTTTGCAGAGTTTTATGAAAACTACATGGCTGCTGTTGAATCCGAAGACGGCGACTTCTCCTCCATGGCCATTTCCGACAAGTTCTCCAAAGGCCTTTACGCTTTGGAAGACGCTTTGAAAGCCAAAGGCGGCGAAAAACTGCCTTTTGTGAAAGTGCAAGCTACCGGCCCATGCAGCTTTGCATTAACCGTTGTGGATGAAAACAAAAGAGCCATGTTCTACAACGAAGAATTTAAAGATGTTATCACCAAGGCACTGGGTATGAAATGCCGTTGGCAAATCAAGAAATTCCGTCCTTATGCTGAAAACGTGATTTGCTTCGTAGACGAACCTATCCTTTCTGCATTCGGCAGCTCTACATACGTTTCCGTGAAGCGGGACGACGTGGTGGCCACTTTGAAAGAAGTTATTGACGCTGTTCACGATGAAAACGCTTTGGCGGGCGTACACTGCTGTGGTAACACTGAATGGAGCATTCTCATTGATGCCGGCACAGACATCATCAACTTTGACGCTTTTGCATACGCTTACACCATCAACATGTACGCAGACCAAATGAAAGCACACCTTGAAAAAGGCGGCATTCTGGCTTGGGGCGTGGTGCCAACCTCCAAAATTATTCAAGAGCAAACCGTGGAAACACTGGAAGCGCAATTGGAAAAAGGTATGGATGAACTGGCTGCCACCGGCATTGACAAAGACTTAATCACCCGTCAAGCCATCATCACCCCATCTTGCGGTACCGGTTCCTTAGATGCAGCCGACGCTGAAAGAGTGTTTGACCTGTTGGCACAATTGTCCGAAAGAATGAAAGCCAAATACGGCTTCTAAGAACCTTGGGGCTTTCAGCCCCAAACCCCGACTTCTTTCTTGAAAGAAAGAAGCAAAGAACTTTTACCCAAATGCCGCTTTGCGGCATTTAAGCAAAAGCTTTTTGAGGGGTGTTGGGGAACTTTTTCCTGAAAAAGTTCCCCAAGGTCTTGCTTTAATAAGTACCTCATCTCTAGTTACGGAGTGATACCAATGAAAATTGCTGTTTCCGGCAAGGGCGGCGTGGGTAAATCCACAGTTTCTGCCGCACTAGCTCTCACCCTGGCCAAACGTGGCGGCCGGGTTCTGGCGCTGGACGCCGACCCCGATGCCAACTTGGCCCAAGCCATCGGCATACCCCAGAAAGACCAGCAAGCCATTGTGCCCATTGCACAGCAAATTGCCCTGATTGAAGAGCGTACCGGCGCAAAGATTGAAACCTACGGCAAGGTGTTTAAGTTGAACCCGGATGTTTCCGACGTGGCAGACAAATACGCCACGGTTCACAACGGGGTGGCTCTGTTAATCCTTGGGGCCATTAAAAACGGCGGCAGCGGTTGCGCTTGCCCGGAAAGCACCTTCATCCGCACGCTGGTGAACGACCTGGTGTTGTTTAAAAACGACACCCTCATCATGGACATGGAAGCAGGCATTGAGCATTTAGGCCGTGCAACGGCCAGCGGGGTAGACCTGATGCTCATTGTGGTGGAGCCGGGACAGCGTTCCATTGACTGTGCCCATACCGTCATCCGCATGTCGAAAGACATCGGCGTGAAAAACATTGCCATTGTGGCCAACAAAGTGAACGGCCCTGCAGACGAAGCTTTCATTAAGGAAGCCCTGCCCGGCCAAGACATTTTGGGCTTTATCCCTTATTCAGACGTCATTCGCAAGGCAGACCGGGACGGCGTCAGCGTTTTAGACGTAGCAGAGGAAAGCCTTTTAGACACTGTTTCAAAAATTATTGCCAGAATTGAGGGGTAGCCATGAAAAATTATCTCATTGCCATCACAGGCAAAGGCGGCGTGGGTAAAACCACCATTTCAAGCTTAATCCTTAAACAACTGGTGGCCAACGCCATGACACCGGTCTTGGCCATAGACGCAGACCCCAACAGCTGCCTGGACGCCTCTGTGGGCGTGAAGGCAGAAAAAACCGTGGGCAGCGCACGGGAAGAAATGCGCCAGGAAGCCCAAAAAGGCTTGGGCGCTGGGATGTCTAAGCAAGAAATGCTGCAAATGAAAATTGCCGAAAGTTTGGTGGAAGCCAAAGGCTTCGACTTAATTGCCATGGGCCGCCCAGAAGGGGCCGGGTGCTACTGCTACGCCAACAACGTGTTAAAATCCGTTATTGCAGAAATTTCCCAGCAGTACGCCTATGTGGTTCTGGACAACGAGGCCGGGCTTGAAAACTTGTCCCGCCGCATTGTGCTGAACGTGGATTTGCTTGTGCTGGTGTCCGACCCGTCCAACAACGGGCTGAACACTTTAAAACGGCTGTATACACTGGCCAATGAAATGGAAATTAAGTACGAAAAGCTGTTGGTTGTGGTGAACCGTATGCGCAACGCCTCTATGGACGAACGCATCGCATCTGTTCAAGAGGAAACCAAGGCAGACTACGTGCTGCTGCTTCCTCAAGACGACGAAGTGGCCACTTTCGCTGAACAAAACAAGAGCTTTTTAGATTTACCCGACGACAACGTGGTATTGCAGAAGATAAACGAGTTTGTAAAAAAATTAAACTAAATCAGGTAGGTGAAATGAATGTCTATGGATTTGGAACGCTTTTCGGCATTGGTGACCGACGAACCTACAATGTGTATGCTTGCGAAAGCAGAAGAGGATTGCGTTGACACTTGTTACAACCGGAGAGACACTCAAAAGAATCAATGCGGCTTTGGCAAAAGCGGCGTTTGCTGCAAAAACTGCCATATGGGCCCCTGCCGTATTACCCCCAAAGCCCCCAAGGGCATTTGCGGCGCAGACGTAGACACCATCGCAGCCAGAAACTTTGTGCGGACAGTGGCCGCCGGTTCTTCCGCCCACTCCGACCATGGCCGCCACTTGGTGTTGAAGCTCCGTGAAGTTGCTTTAGGCAAAGGCGGCGACTTTGAAATTAAAGACGAAAAAGCTTTAAGATACACCGCAAAACTGTACGGCATTGAAGTTGACGGCCGTGATAAAAACGATGTGGCTTTAGAGCTGGCAGACCTGTTCCTTAGCGAATTTACAAGCCAAGAAGAAGTGGTGAAAGGCTTGCAACTGGCTCCTAAAAAACGCCAAGCCATTTGGGAAAACCTGGGCGTGCAGCCTGTGGGCATCGACCGTATGATCGTGGAATCCTTACATAGAACGGGCATGGGCGTTGACCATGACTACAAACATCTGTTGATGCACGCTTTCACCAACTCCTTGGCCAACGGCTGGGCTGGTTCCAGAATTGCCACCATGGCTTCCGATATTCTGTTCGGCACACCAAAGCCATTAAAGTCCGAAGTAAACATCGGCGTTTTGAATAAAGACACCGTCAACATCATTGTACACGGCCATGAACCACAATTGTCCGAAATGCTTACCGTTGCTGTGGCAGACCCTGAAATCATTGCCCTGGCCAAAGAAGCAGGGGCAACCGGCATTACACTGGGCGGCATCTGCTGTACAGCCAACGAAGTGCTTATGCGTCATAAAGTGCCTGTGGTTGGTAACTTCTTGCAACAAGAACTTGCCATCGTTTCCGGTGCTGTTGAAGCCATGGTTGTGGACGTACAATGCTTGATGGCCAGCTTACCAAAAGTGGCCGAAAACTACCACACCGAAATCATCACCACTTCCGAAATTGCTAAAACCATTGGCGCAACCCACATTGAAGTAGACCACCATGCACCCCTGGAATGTGCAAAAACCATCGTGAAGCGGGCCATTGAAAACTTCAAAAACAGAGACCCTAAGAAAGTGAACATCCCCTCCGGCAAAGAGCCTCTCATTGCAGGCTTTAGCGTGGATGCCATCAAATATATGCTGGGCGGTACATACAGAGCTTCCTTCCGTCCGTTAAACGACGCCATCATCGCCGGCCGTATTTACGGTGTGGTTGGTATCGTTGGCTGCAACGACCCACGGAAAAGAACAGACGAATACAACAACATCATGGTTGCCGAGCTGATTAAACGCAACGTACTGGTGTTGCACACCGGTTGTGCCGCTATCTCCTCTGCAAAAGCAGGTATGCTTAAACCAGAAGTGGCCATGGAACACGCCGGCCAAGGCTTACGTGAAGTTTGTGAAGCCGTTGGTATTCCTCCTGTACTGCATATGGGTAGCTGCGTAGACAACACCAGAATTTTGGAAGCCGCTACCGAAATCGTTAAAGAAGGCGGCTTGGGCGACGACCTGGGCGGCTTGCCAGCCGTTGGTGTGGCCCCTGAATGGATGCACGAAAAAGCTGTTTCCATCGGCTGCTACTTCGTGGCTTCCGGCGTAGACGTTATTCTGGGCGACGGTTTCGATACCTCTGGCTCTGAAAACGTACAAAAGTTCCTCTATAATGAAACCAAAGACGTTTTCGGCGGTTCCTTCCACCTGTGCCCAGACCCAATGGAAGGCGTAGAACGCATCATGGAAATCCTGACGGAAGCCCGTGAAAAACTGGGTATCAACAAGAAAGCCGAAAGAAAGCTTTTCGATATGAAAGACAGGAGGGATATGGGTGTCTAAGTTAATTTGTTCAAGTGCCATTGACGGCGCATGGGAATTTGTGAAACAAGCCGAAGACTTTGTGGAACGGGCGATTAAAGAAAAAGGCGAGGATTGCCCTGTGGCATTCCCAAGCACCTTCTACTACCTGCCCGTCATCTATTCCTTCACCGGCAAGAAAATGGAAAAATTGTCGGATTTAAAAGAAATTTTGGTAGATGCCAAAAACCTTCTGCCACAAAGACCGGCTGATGCTATGTGGCTTCCGTACCTGGGCGAAACATTGGATGCCGGTGTGGCTGCTCTGTTCGCTTGTGAAGTCATTGAAGCCTGCAAATACTTAATTGGGCCAAACCCCATCGACGGCATTTGGCTGGGTGCTGCCAACGACGTTATCATGCGTGAACGTGGCATCGAGTTCGTAGACGGTTCCGCTCCTGGTTTCGCCGCCATCACCGGCGCTGCACCAGACAGCAAAACCGCTGTGAAAATTGCCAAAGAACTGCAACAAAAGAACCTGTATGTGTTCATGGGCGGTTCCACAAACGGCGTGCAATTTGCAGACCAGCTGGCCGAAGAAGGCGTGCAATTAGGTTGGGAAACCCGTCTGGTGCCTTTCGGCAAAGACGTTTCTTCTTTAATCTACGCTTTAGGCTTTGCAAACCGTGCGGCTCTGTCCTTCGGTGGTGTTAAACCTGGCGATCATGCTGCCAACTTGGCTTACAACAAAACCAGAATCTTTGCTTTCGTTATCGCTTTAGGGGAAGTTACCCCGGATAAATACGCTGCTGCTGCGGGTGCCATCAACTACGGCTTCCCAGTCATTGCAGACACAGACATTCCTGAAATTCTGCCTACCGGCGTTTGTACGTATGAACACGTGGTTGCTAACGTGCCTTACGACCAAATCGTTGAAAAAGCGCTGGAAGTGCGTGGCTGCAAAATTAAAGTGGTTGACGTGCCCATTCCTGTGGCATACGGCGCTGCTTTTGAAGGCGAAAGAATTAGAAGAGAAAACACCCACGTGGAATTCGGCGGCAACATTACCTCTTGCTTCGAGTATGTAACCACTGTGGAAAACGACCAAATCAACGATGGAGAAATCGTTGTGATTGGTAAAGACATTGACGAAGTGGAACCCGGTTCCGCTCTGCCATTGGCTATCTGGGTTGAAGTTTCCGGCCGCAAAATGCAGTCCGACTTCGAGCCCATCCTTGAACGTCAAATTCACCATATGGTCAACGGCGCTGAAGGTATTTGGCACATGGGCCAACGTGACATCGTGTGGACCCGTGTTTCCAAAGACGCTTTTGCCAAAGGTGTGCGGTTGAAAGACTACGGCGAAATCATTCACGCCAAGTTCCTGGCCGACTACCCAGCCATTGTAGATAAAGTGAAAGTAACCCTGGTTACAGACGCTGAAGAAGTGGAAGCACGCCAAGCCATTGCTAGAAAAGTATATGGCGAACGGAACCGCCGGTTGGAATCCATGACCGACGAATCTGTAGACACTTTCTATTCCTGCTTGCTGTGCCAATCCTTCGCCCCCAACCACGTGTGCGTTATCACCCCAGAACGTCTGGGTCTGTGCGGCGCTTACAACTGGCTGGACGGCAAGGCTGCATACGAAATTGACGAATTAGGCCCCAACCAACCGCTGAAAAAAGGCGAATGCCTTGACCCTGTGAAAGGTATTTGGGCTGGCATTAACGATTACGTGTACACCAACAGCCACAAAACCATTAAAGCATTCAGCGCCTACTCCATCATGGATAAACCCATGACCAGCTGCGGTTGCTTCGAGTCTATCGTGGCTTACGTGCCAGAATGTAACGGCGTAATGGTTGTTAACCGTGAATACTTAAACGACACCCCTTGCGGCATGACCTTCTCTACCCTGGCTGGTAGCGTGGGCGGTGGCCAGCAAACCCCGGGCTTCATCGGCGTGGGCAAGGTGTTCTTAACCTCTAAAAAGTTCCTCTTCGCAGAGGGCGGCTACAAACGCTTAATCTGGATGCCTAAAGAATTGAAGGAATCCTTAAAAGAAGATTTGACCAAACGTTTTGAAGAACAAGGCATTGCGGAATGGCTGGATAAACTGCCAGACGAAACCGTCGCCACCACTGCTGACGAAGTGCGTGCATACTTAGAAAAAATTGGTCACCCTGTGCTTGACATGGAAGACATGGCTGTTTACGCCGGTTCCGACGATGCTGAAGACGCAGACGATGATGACGATGATGCAGTTGAAGTTGCTGCTCCAGTAGAAGCTGCTCCTGCCGCTACCGGTGAACAAGTGTCTGTTGCTAGCCTTGAAGCCATTAAAGCACAAATTGCAGACGAAGTACGTGCTTCCGTTACCAAGGAAATGGTGGAAAGCATGATCGACATGCTGAGCCAAAAATTCTTGGGCACTGCACCTAAAGCTGCTGCTGCACCTGTTGCCGCTGCTGCCGAAGCACCTGCTGCACCAAGCGTGACCACTGCTTCCAAAGTGTCCGCCATTAAATCCTTCAAAGTGCCTAAAGAAAAAGCCGAAAACAGCGTGTGGACGGTGAAATTGGGCAACACCAAGGCAGAAGGCGGCACAAGAACCGTGACCTACAACGTAGGCGGCGAAACCTGTATGCCATTCCACCTGTGGGAAGGCCAAATGCCAAACAGACCGTTAGTGGCCATGGAAGTTTTCGACTCTGTGAGCGAAAAATATCCAGACACCCTGCGTGATATTTATAAAGACCTGCTGAACGACCCTGCCAAAATGGCTAAAGTGTGCGTGGACGAATACGGTGCAGACTTAATCAGCATCCGCTTAGACGGCACCCACCCTGAAAGAGGCGACCGTTCCGCACAACAATCTGTTGAACTGGTGAAGAGCGTGCTGGAATCTGTGGGCGTGCCCATCATTGTTACCGGCCACAACCACTTCGACAAAAACAACGATGTGATGAAAGCCATTGCTTCTGCCTGCGAAGGCGAAAACCTGCTCTTTAACTGGGTGGAACAAGACAACTACAGAACCATTGCCGGCGCCGCTGTGGCATACGGCCACACCATTGTGGCTCAATCCCCCATTGACGTGAACATCGGTAAGCAGCTTAACATTTTGCTCAACAACATGGACTTGAAGCTTGAAAAGATCATTATGGACCCTATGACCAGCTCTATTGGTTACGGTATTGAATACACCTACTCCATTATGGAACGTATTCGCCAAACCGGTCTGAACGGCGACAAGATGTTGTGCGCACCCATCATTGCTACCCCAGGCTATGAATGCGCCAAAGCAAAAGAATACAAAGCGCCCGGCTCCGCATTCCCACTTTGGGGCGAAGTTGACAAACGGGCCGCCCTTTGGGAGCTTTCCACCGCTACCACCCTGCTCCATGCCGGTGCAGACATCTTAGTGATGTACCATCCGGAAGCGGTTAAAGCCATCAAATTGGCCATTAGCGAATTACTGGATGGAAGAAAAATCTAATTTTGGGAGGAATGTCAAGTGGCATTAAGCGGGTTACAAATTCAAAAGCTTCTTCCAAAAACCAACTGTAAAGAGTGCGGCTCCAATACCTGTCTGGCTTTCGCCATGAAGCTGGCAGCCAAAAAAGCAGAGCTTACGGAATGTCCATACGTTTCCGAAGAAGCCATTCAAATTTTGGGTGCAGACAGCGAGCCTCCTGTAAAAACATTGGTGCTTGGGTCTGAAATAAGCAAGAAAATCGGCGGCGAAACTGTGCTGTATCGCCATGAAAAAACCTTTGTAAACGAAACCTTCATCGCCATTAACGTCAATGACGACGATGCCAACGCCAAGGAAACCCTTGAAAACATTAAGGGCTACAACTTGGAACGTGTAGGCGAAGTGCTCACCGTTAACGCCGTTGCCGTAACACAAAAGGGTAGCAAAGACCAATTTGTGGCTGCCGTGAAACAAGCTTACGACGTAACCAAACTGCCCATCATCTTCCGCACCTGTGACGCTGCCGCTTTAGAAGAGGCCGCCAAGGCTGTGAAAGGCACCCATAGCGTGATTGCTTGCGTCACCGCCGAAAACGTGGACGAAAAGCGCCGCATTGCCGAAGAAAATGAGCACATTCTGGCCATCACCGGTGATTCCTTAGACGACATCACCGCTGTGACCACCAAGCTGAAAGACGACGGTTTCTCTCAAATTTTAATGCAGTTGAACACCGAAACCTTGTCCGATGCCATCCAATTAAACACCATTGCACGCCGGGCTGCTATTAAAAACAACGTGAAGAGCGTGGGTTATGCCACCTTAAAATTCATCGACACCGGCTGCGAATTGCAAGACACCATGGTTGCCGTAACTGAAATTAACAAATACGGCGGCGTGCTGGTTCTGCCTTCCTTCATTAAAGAACAACTGGTTTCCTTAATGACCTTGCGGCAAAACATCTTTACAGACCCGCAAAAACCCATTCAGGTTGAGCCAAAGATTTATGAAGTGGGCGAACCCGACAGAAATTCACCGGTGTTCGTTACCACCAACTTCTCCCTCACCTACTTCATCGTATCTGGTGAGATTGAAAACAGCGGCATCAGCGCCTGGTTGGTTATCCCCGAATGCGAAGGCTTTAGCGTGTTGACCGCCTGGTCTGCCGGTAAGTTCTCTGGCGCACACATTGGCAAGGCTGTGAAAGAATTTGGCTTGGAAGAAAAAATTGATTCCAGACAAATCATCATCCCCGGTTATGTGTCCCAGATTAGCGGTGAGCTGGAAGAAGCCCTGCCTGGTTGGAAAATCATGGTAGGCCCTCAAGAAGCTTCAGACCTGGAAGGGTATATTAAAGCTGTGTTAAACAAACAATAATTGTATTTACAACAGGATAACTTTCAGTTATCATTAGCCTAGGGTGTGTCTTGATTATCGCAGATTTTCAAACATGCCCTAGGCATGTTTTTACATTTTGTACGAAAGGAAATGCATATGCCAACCATAACCTTTAAGCCCAGTGGAATGACCCTTGAAACAACTGCCGGTACCCTTTTGCTGGACGTGGTTAAAGCCGCCGGGTTGTCTGTGGAAGCCCCTTGCGGCGGCCACGGCGTTTGCGGCAAGTGTCTGGTGAAAGTGGAAGAAGGCGCTGTAGTCTTTGAAAACAGCGGCATTGTGCCCCAAAACTTGTTGGATAGCGGCTTTGTGCTGGCTTGCCGGGCGAAAGTGGGCGAAGGCCCCCTCACGGTGAACGTGGCCCCCAAAGAAGAAAAAGAACTGGGTAAGTTTTTAAAAATGACCGAGGAAATGCACCTGGTGGATGACACCCTGCTGCCGTCGGAAGCAGACATTTCCCCTATTGTGAAGACCATTACCGTCAATGTGAAAAAGCCCCAAATGGGCGATGGTTTCTCGGATTATGACCGCCTTCGGGATGCCATTTGCTTCGGGCTGGACGCCTGGACGTCGGATATAAGAGAAATTGATTTGCCGCTAGATTTGTTGCAACAACTGCCCCAGCTTTTGCGGGACACCAACGAAAGCCTGACCATTTCTTACTATTTTAAAAATCATGTGGTGCATGTGGTGGACATTGACCCCACAAACACCATTGAACATTACGGCGTTGCCGTAGACATTGGCACCACCACCGTGGCCATTCAGCTGGTAGACATGGCAGACGGTGTGATTGTGGCGGCCAAAACCGAGTACAACGGCCAAATTGAATGCGGGCTAGACATCATCAGCCGCATTAACTATGCCACCAAGCCGGAGCGGCTGGCAGAACTGCGCAAACGTGTGCTAGATACCATCAACGGGGTCATCAAAGACCTGGCCGCACAAAAGAACATTCCGCTGCAAACCATCACCAATGCCTCTGTGGCCGCCAACACCACCATGGTGCACTTGTTCATGGGCATTGTTCCGGAATACATCCGTTTAAGCCCTTATGTGCCCGGCGTGTATGGGGTGCCTTTCTACAACGCCCGTGAACTGGGGTTGTGCATCAACCCCCACGGCCCTGTGTTCATTGCTCCGGGGGTGGGCAGCTATGTAGGCGGGGACATTACCGCCGGTATGCTCTGCAACCGGATGTGCACCGATTCCGAAGAAATTGACCTGTTCATCGACATCGGCACCAACGGCGAAATTGTGCTGGGCAACCATGACTTTCTTATGGGTTGCGCCTGTTCTGCTGGCCCTGCTTTTGAAGGCGGCGGCATCAAATGCGGCATGCGGGCTTCCATGGGCGCCATTGAAGACGTGGAGATTAACGAAGAAACTGGCGAGCCCACCATTAAAACCATTGGCAACAAGCCAGCCGCAGGCATTTGCGGTTCCGGCATCATTGCCATTTTGGCCAAGCTGTTGAAAACCGGCTGGCTGGACCCTGCCGGGCGTTTTACCCGCACCAAACCTTGTGCCTTTTTAGACTTTAGCGAGAAAAACGGCAAGTACATTTTGTGCCCTGCCGATAAAGCCGCCGGAAAGGACAAGCCCATTGTCATTACGGAAATGGACATTGACAATGTAATGCGGGCGAAAGCAGCTATTTTCTCTGCTTGCCGCACCCTTTTGTTAAGCATAGACATGGACTTTTCCGATTTGAGCCGCATGTATGTGGCTGGGGGATTCGGCCGGTTTTTGGATGTGGACAACTGCCAGACCATTGGCCTTTTGCCTAAGTTGCCGAAAGAAAACTTCTTTTTTATTGGCAACTCCTCTGTGCTGGGGGCTTATATGACGCTGCTTTCCGAAAAGCACAGGGATACCATGATGAATTTGGCCCAAAAAATCACTTATGTAGACCTGGGCACCCAGCCCGGCTATATGGACCAATACACAGCGGCGTTGTTTATGCCACACACAGATGCCAGTCTTTTTCAATGATAGGAGCTGACAACCATGCATATGGCAGACGCTTTAATTTCCCCGGCGGTGGGGGGCACCATGGCCGCCGCCAGCACCGGGGTCACCGCTTATGCTGTTAAAAAACTAAATGCAGACAGTGACCCGAAAATCATTCCCATGATGGGGGTGATGGGGGCTTTTGTCTTTGCGGCGCAGATGGTGAACTTTGCCATTCCGGGCACAGGGGCCAGCGGCCATATTGGTGGCGGCTTGTTGCTTGCTGCCGTGTTGGGCCCCCACGCTGCTTTCGTGGTGATGACTTCGGTGCTGCTCATCCAAGCCCTGTTTTTTGCGGACGGCGGCCTGCTGGCTTTGGGCTGCAACATTTTTAACTTAGGCTTTTTTTCCTGCTATGTGGGGTATAATTTAATTTTTAAGCCACTAACCCAAAAAACCATGAACACCCGCAGCCTGTACGCGGCCTCTATTGTTGGAGTTGTGGCGGCGCTGCAACTGGGGGCTTTTGGGGTGGTGGCGCAAACGGTGCTGTCTGGCCGTACCGGCTTTTCCTTTGGCACCTTTTTATGGCTCATGCAACCCATTCACTTGGCCATCGGGCTGGTGGAAGGCCTCATCACCGGGGCCGTGTTAAGCTTCATTCATAGCACATCCCCAGAAACACTGGCACAGCGGGGCACTGAAACAAAACCCGGCCGTTTGTTGGCCTATTTGTTGGTGGCCACATTGCTCATTGGGGGCTTCTTTTCCTGGTTTGCTTCCTCAAACCCAGATGGCCTGGAGTGGTCTATGGAAAAAGCAGAAGCCACTGCATCTGAAGCCATTGTGGAAGATTCAAGCGGCATTACCGGCATTTTAGCCGATTTTCAGCAAAAAGTTTCCTTCCTGCCAGACTACGGTTTTGCAGACATGGAAGGCTCCCGAGGGGGCACCAGCTTGTCTGGCATTGTAGGCGGGCTGTTAACGCTGGGGTTTGTAGGCCTTACCGGGCTTGGCATTACCCTTTTTCGTAAAAAGCATCGTATAAAAGGTTGAGGTTCGTAAAATATGACCCGAATGGAACACATTTTAGCCCATATAAATGAAGCAGAAAGCCTGGCCCAAGGCAATTCCTGCATCCACCGGCTATTGGCCGTCACCAAAGTGTCTTTGCTTTTTGCTTTCATACTTTTGGTGGTGTCCTTTGGCCGGTACGATGTGGCCGGGCTTTTGCCTATGGCCATTTTTCCTGTGGTGGTCACGGCGCTTTCTGACATACCGTTTCATACATTTTTTAAAAAAATAGTACTGGCACTGCCCTTTGTTTTTTTTGTTGGCTTGTCCAACATTTTGTTCGACACGTCCCCTGCCCTGGTTTTGGGTACGGTGACTGTCTCCACCGGGGTGGTGGCTTTTGTGTGCCTACTTTTAAAAGCAGCATTAACCCTGTGGGGGGCGCTGCTGGTCATGTCCACCACAGAGCTGGTGCACCTGTGCAGCGGCATGATTCAACTGAAAGTGCCCCGGGTGTTTGCGGTGCAGTTTTTGCTGTGTTACCGCTACATTGGGGTGCTGCTGCTGGAAACCGGGGCCATGATGACCGCCTATCGGCTGCGGGGGGGCGGCAAAGGCGGCGTTCGGCTGCAACACGCCGGAAGCTTCATTGGCCAATTGCTGTTGCGCAGTACAGACCGTGCCCGGCGCATTTACAATGCCATGCTGTGCCGGGGGTTTACAGGAGATTTATCCCTGCATCACAACAAGGTGGATGCCACCAACCTGCTCATCATCTTTGCAGGCATCGGGGTGATGGCAGCGGTGCGGTTTGTGCCGGTAGCCCGGTTGATTGAAGGTATTTTTGCTTAATTGTAATGGAGGACAACCCGTGATTCATTTAGAAGATGTAACCTATGCCTATACAGAGGTTAACAAGGCTGTGGACAGCCTGAATATACGCATTGCGGCGGGGGAAGTGGTGGGGCTGGTGGGCGCCAATGGCGCCGGAAAGTCTACCCTGCTTAAGCTGCTGTGCGGTATTTTGCAGCCCCAATCCGGCACGCTAACGGTAGATGATGTGCCCATGGACAAAAACAACCTGGCCCTTTTGCGGCAAAAGGTGGGTTTTGTTTTTCAAAACCCAGACGACCAGCTGTTTATGCCCACGGTCTATGAAGACATTGCGTTTGGCCTGCGCAACGCCGGGGACAACGACGAAACTGTGGCCCAAAAAGTGCAGGCGGTTTTGGAACAGTTAAACATAACCCATCTGGCCAACCGTGCCCCCTACAAGCTTTCCGGCGGCGAAAAAAGAACAGCCGCCATGGCAGGGGTACTGGCCATGGAACCGGCTGTTTTGCTTTTTGATGAACCCACCGCATTTTTAGATTTAACGGCAAGGCGCCATTTTATAGACACCGCTCTGGGGTTTCGCAACACCATCCTGCTGGCTTCTCACGACTTTGAGCTGATTCTAGCGTTATGCACCCGTGTGGTGGTGCTGAATGAGGGCACTTTTGTGGGGGATGGTTCACCCCGTGCCGTGCTTTTCGACAAAGGGCTGATGGAAGCCGCCGGGCTTGAAACCCCAAAAACGTACATTTGCGAAAAATGCAAACGCCTTATTGAGGGATAAACGTTTGGCAGTTTTGGCACACGCCAAAATAATAAGTTTGGGCGCTTTCCACCTGAAAACCCGTCAATTTTGAAATATTTTCGGAATGCTGCACCGTTGCTTCTTCCATAGGCGCATCCATCACCTGCTGGCACACCCGGCACACCATATGGGCGTGGGGGGTGGTGTTGGCATCGTAACGGTGCCGGTCTTCCCCTACGTTTATTTCTTGAATCAACCCGGTGCGCTTTAAAGTGTCTAATGTTTTATAGACAGTGGCCAGGCTTAAAGACGGATAAGCCCCCCGCAAAGCGGCATAAATGGTTTCCGCCACCGGGTGGCTTTTTGTCTGGCACAGCATTTCTAAAATGGCAATGCGCTGGGGAGTCACCTTAAGCTGATGGTGTTTAAGCTTTTCAGTCATATTCTCCACGGCTATCGTTTCCTTTCAGCATAAAATTATTAAATGATAATAATTATTATATTATATGTGGCAACTTTCGTCAATAAAAATTTGGAGGCACCATGTTTAACATTGTATTGCATCAACCAGAAATTCCCTTTAATACGGGCAACATCGGCAGAACCTGTGTGGCCACAGGTGCAGCACTGCACCTAATTAAACCTTACGGCTTTATTTTGGATGATAAGCACATCAAACGTTCGGGGCTGGATTACTGGCCACGGCTGAAGGTGTTTGAATACGACAACTTTGACCACTTTATGGAACAAAACCCGCAGGCCGTGGTTTACATGGCCACTACCAAAGCCCCAAAAAACTATGCAGACGTGGCTTTTAACCCCAATGATTTCATCATGTTTGGTAAAGAAAGCGCCGGTATTCCCGAGGAAATACTTTTAGCCCATAAAAATAACGCCATTCGTATTCCCATGGTGGAAGGCGAACGATCTTTAAATATTGGTATTTCTGTGGCAGTGGTGCTGTATGAAGCGCTGCGGCAACAAAATTTTACCGGCATGCAAGGGGCCGGGCAGCTGCATCATTATCAGTGGTAAAAGAATACGACAAGAGGTGGACATGTGGAAATATTAACGGCTACCCACGCACATATAGCGCAAATCAGCGCTTTGTATGAACAATTTTTCACTTATAATGCCCACCAACTGCCGGACTACTATCAACCAGCACAGGAAAAAGGTGCATACCCACAATCTGTTATGGAGAGTGAGACAGCGGCATTGTTTGTGGCAGTAGAAAACCACCTGGTTGTGGGCCTGCTGCATGTTAGCGAAGACAAAACCCCACCCTTTCCCTGCTTTGTGCCCTATCACTTTGCCACCATCATTGATTTGTTTATCTTACCGGACTACCGCAACCAAGGCATTGGCGTGCTGCTGCTAGACAAGGCCAAGCAATGGGCGCAAGACAGAAAGCTGGCATACATTGAACTGTCAGTTTTAAAAAACAATGGGGATGGTATGCGTTTTTATGAACGGGAAAATTTTGAAGAAGTGTCCCGTGTGATGCGCTGCAAGTTGTGAGCCACACTACCCTTATCCTGCCAAAAGAAAGGAATAGACATCATGCTTTGCCCAGACTGCAATAACGAAACGCAAAAAGGTTTTGTGAAAATACAAGACGCGGGATTTAATATTTTAAACAATGTCACATTTTATCCAGAAGAAGAAAGAGACAAAAAAGTGCATCAACAATATATT
>CAZCQP010000035.1:0-30118 GCA_964500895.1 uncultured Eubacteriales bacterium
CATTTGCTTTGATAGCTTTTTTAAAAAATTTTTAAAAGGATATTGTTAAAATATTTGTACATGATATAATAATATAAAATATGGAATGAATATGATAATTTGGAAGCAAGGAATCGGAGGTTTTGGATGATGGCTGATACAAAAAAGAACGAAATATTACTGGAAACCGGGACCAATGAGTTGGAAGTTATGGAGTTTACCATAGCCGGGCGACACTTTGGCATTAATGTGGCCAAGGTTGTGGAAATTATGCAGTATAATAAAGTGACGCCCATGCCCAATTCAAACCCGTTTGTAGAAGGGGTATTTAAGCCCAGGGACGATATTATGACGGTCATCAACCTGGCGGCCTATTTGGGCTTGCCGCCTTCGGAAAATGAAGAGCGGGACATTTTAATAATAACCACCTTTAACAACATTACCACAGCTTTTCATGTACATACGGTGGAAGCCATTCACCGTATCTCTTGGAAATTTATAGAAAAGCTGGACGCCGCCATTTACGGCAGCCAAGAAAACAGCTTGGCCACTGGCATTGCCCGTTTCGATGGGCGCTTAATTACCATTGTAGACTTTGAAAAAATTATTGCAGACATTAGCCCGTCCAGCTCCTTCCAAGTGAGCGACCTTCAAAAATTGGGGGAACGGGCTTCCAACAGCAAGCCTATTCTCATTGCAGAAGACTCACCCCTGCTTGAAAAAATGATTATTCAGGCCCTTGAAAAATCCGGCTTTAACAACATCATTTGCTGCACCAACGGCCAAGAAGCGTGGGATGCACTGCAAAGCTTTAAGGCCCATGGCGGGGACATTGCCCAGTATGTGTCCTGTGTGATTACCGATATTGAAATGCCCCAAATGGATGGCCACCGGCTTTGCAAACTTATTCGTGAAGATGCGGCCCTTTGTGAGCTGCCAGTTATTATTTTCTCTTCCCTCATTAATAATGAAATGCGCTTAAAAGGCGAATCAGTAGGGGCTACCGCTCAGATTAGCAAGCCTGAAATTGTGAAGCTGGTGCATATTATTGACCAACATATGCTTTAATGAACAAAGGTAAATGTTTTTAGAAAGTATGTTACAGGGGGGGCTGTGCCTGCATGGTTTGAATATGCCGGCACGCCTCCTTCATTGTGGGGAGGGGCTAAAAGTGAAGCTTCCGCCAACGGTTATGAACTGGCTGGAATCCATTCTGTGGGCGGTCTTAATGGTTGCGGTGTTGTTTTTGTTGTGCTGGCCGTTTAAAATTGAAGGCCAGTCTATGGAAAATACATTGCAAAGCGGGGACAGAATTGTGGTGTCCAGGCTTTTAAAATACATGGGTCAAATACATGCCGGTGACTTGGTGGTGTGCCGATTGGAAACTTTTGGCCGCACAGAAATTGTGGTGAAACGCATTGTGGCCACGCCGGGGGAGCATGTGGAAATTAAGGACGGCCAATTTTATTTAAACGGACAGGTATGCAAAGAGGAATATTTAGGCAATACTGTAACAAACGGTGCGGTGAACGTTACCCTAGGCCCCGATGAATTCTTTGTGATGGGGGACAATCGGCCGGTAAGCTTCGATAGCCGTGCGGCCGGCCCAGTTTCCAAAGACATGCTTGTGGGGAAAGTGTTATGGCGCTGGTATCCCATGGGCCGATTAGCCGTCTTTTAAATAATACAGCAGAACAGTCTGAAATTACAATCTGAATATTGACAAGGATTTTACAGTTTGTTATAATTGACAATTTATTTAAATGGTGATACAATTAAGAAAAACATGAAAATATGGTGAACGCTATGTATCATAAACAAGATATGGCAGGCATCAGGAATAACATCAAGCAATGTTTGGGAAGCCGGGTTCGCTTAGAATCTAATAAAGGCAAACACCATTCCACTGTTAATGTGGGTGTCATTGCTAGCGTTTACCCCAGTATTTTCACCGTCCAGCTTTTTGATGGCATTGCACCTACCCGGTTGTTGTCTTTTAGCTATACAGACGTGCTAACCAATGCTGTTGAAATTACCCTATGCGAATAACCCAGGGAATTTGGTTATGGTATAAGCCGGCGGTTTTTATCTGCCGGTTTTTTTATTTGGCTGGTAGCAATACACTGTTGCTATTTATTTTTGAAAGCTGTAATATAATAGTATACATGACAATGACATATGGTCTGCATCTTTATGGAGGTACATATGAATACATATAAAATGGGCATAGATATTGGCTCTACCACAGTGAAGCTGGTGGTGCTGGGCACAGACGGCGCTTTGGCCTTTGCCCAGTATAAGCGGCATTTTTCTAATATACAGGAAACACTTTTAGACTTGGTTGCCCAAGCCAGGCAGGCGTTGGGGGACGTGTCTTTTTGTGCCATGATCACAGGTTCCGGCGGCTTGTCTTTAGCCACCTGGGCACGGCTTTCCTTTGTGCAAGAAGTGATTGCCGTCTCTAAAGCTTTGTGCGATTTTGCCCCCGCAGCGGACGTGGCCATTGAAATTGGCGGGGAAGACGCAAAGATTATTTATTTAACCAACGGCATTGAACAGCGCATGAATGGCATTTGCGCTGGCGGTACCGGCTCTTTTATTGACCAAATGGCCACCTTGCTCCAAACAGATGCCACAGGTCTTAACCGTCTGGCAGAGGCACATTCCGTCATTTACCCCATCGCCGCCCGTTGCGGTGTGTTTGCTAAAAGCGATATTCAGCCTTTAATTAACGAGGGGGCTAAAAAAGAAGACTTGGCCGCTTCCATTTTTCAGGCGGTGGTTAGCCAGACTGTAGGCGGGCTGGCTTGTGGCAAGCCCATCCGGGGCCGTGTTTGCTTTTTAGGCGGCCCACTGCACTTTTTATCTCAGCTACGGGAACGGTTCATAGACGTGCTGGGTTTGAAGCCGGAAGATGCCATTGTGCCGGAAAATGCCCATTTATTTGCGGCTCTTGGGGCGGCACTTTCCGGCGATAATCAGCAAGCTGTAACGTTTGAAACCCTTTTACATAACCTTGAAAAAAACAAAACTTCCGACCATGAAATTGCCCGGCTAGAACCTTTATTTGCTTCGGAAGGGGAATACCAGGCTTTTTCCCAGCGGCATAAGGCTCATGTGGTGCCCAAAGGGGAACTGGAACATTACAGGGGCAACGTGTTTTTGGGCATAGATGCCGGTTCCACCACCACCAAGCTGGCTTTAACCGGGGAGGATGGGCGGCTGTTATACACCCATTACCAGAGCAACCAAGGCAGCCCGCTAAAGGTAATCATTGCGGCGTTAAAAGACATTTACAAACGGCTACCAGAAGGTGCCCGCATGGCCAACGCTTGTGTGACAGGTTACGGAGAAGGGCTGGTGCAAGCGGCCCTTCATGTAGACATTGGCGAGATTGAAACGGTGGCCCATTATAAAGCGGCGGCCTTTTTCCGCCCGGATGTGGACTTTATACTGGACATCGGCGGCCAAGACATGAAATGCATCCGCATTAAAAACGGGGTGATAGACAGCGTTTTGCTAAACGAAGCCTGTTCCGCAGGTTGCGGCTCTTTCATTGAAAGCTTTGCCAAATCTTTAAACATGCCTGTGGAGCAGTTTGCCTCCATTGCTTTGTTTGCAGAAAACCCGGTAGACCTGGGTTCCCGCTGCACCGTTTTCATGAATTCCCGGGTGAAGCAGGCCCAAAAGGAAGGGGCCCATGTGGGGGACATTTCCGCCGGGCTATCGTATTCCATCATTAAAAACGCTTTGCAAAAAGTGATTAAAATTACAGACCCTGCCCAAATGGGCAAAAGCATTGTGGTGCAGGGCGGTACTTTTTATAACCAAGCCGTTTTGCGTTGTTTTGAGCGCATTAGCCAAAGGGAAGCCGTTTGCCCGGACATTGCTGGGGTGATGGGGGCTTTTGGTGCGGCAGTGATTGCCAGGGAACGGTACGTAGAAGGGCACCAAACCCGCTTGCTGTCTTTGGAAGCACTGGATGACCTGGTTGTTGAGGGAAAATTCAGCCGGTGCAAAGGCTGTGAAAACAACTGTTTGCGCACCATCAACACCTTTTCCCATGGCCGTAAGTTCATTTCCGGCAACCGCTGCGAAAAAGGGGCAGGGAAAACCACCTCCGGCAACGAAAAGGTTCCAAATTTGTTTGACTACAAACATAAACGGCTTTTTGCCTATGAACCCTTGGATTCAGAAGCCGCACGCCGGGGCACGGTGGGCATTCCCCGTGTGCTGAACATGTATGAAAACTACCCCCTGTGGGTGACGTTTTTCACCCGTTTAGGTTACCGGGTGCAGTTGTCGCCCCCGTCCTCCAGGCACATTTTTGAAGGGGGCATAGAGTCTATCCCCAGTGAATCCGTGTGCTACCCGGCCAAGCTTGTCCATGGTCATGTGGCTGCGTTAATCAAAGACGGGGTGCGCTTTATCTTTTACCCCAGCGTGGCTTATGAGCAAAAGGAAATGGATGATTCCGACAACCATTACAACTGCCCCATTGTTACCTCCTATTCCGAGAACATTAAAAACAATGTGGAGGAATTGCGAGAGCAGGACATTGAATACTTAAACCCTTTCATTAGCCTGGAAAACAAGCAAATTTTCATCATGCGTATGCTGGAAGTGTTTGCACACATTCCGGCGGCAGAGATTGTGAATGCGGCGGAAGCGGCTTGGCAAGAGCAGGAACAGTTTAAAAAAGACATTCGCAAAAAGGGCGAGGAAACCCTTCAATACATAAAAGAAACCAACAAGCGTGCCGTTATTCTGGCTGGCCGCCCTTACCATGTAGACCCGGAAATTCACCACGGCATTCCCGAAATGATTGCCGGGTACGGGGTGGCAGTGTTAACGGAAGACAGCGTGGCCCATTTGGCCAAAGTGAAGCGGCCTTTGCTGGTGCGGGATCAGTGGACGTATCATGCACGGCTTTATGCGGCGGCAACATTGGCCACCACCTTGGAACGGGTGGAGCTGGTGCAGCTTAATTCCTTTGGTTGCGGGCTGGATGCGGTCACCACCGACGAAGTGCACGACATTTTAGCCGAAGCCGGAAAAGTGTACACCCTGCTAAAAATAGACGAGGTGAGTAATTTAGGTTCTGCCAGAATTCGCATACGTTCTTTGTTCGCCGCCTTAAACGAGCGCCAAGGTAAGCAATTGGATGTTCCGGTGGGGCAGCAAACTACACGGCCTGCCCGCATTGTTTTTACAAAGGAAATGCGCAAGAAGCATACCATTTTGGCACCCCAAATGTCGCCCATCCATTTTGACTTAATTGAGTCTGCCTTTAACAAAAGCGGATATAAGCTGGAAGTGATGCCCGCCATGGACCGGGCGGCCATCGACACCGGGCTGGTATATGTGAACAACGATGCCTGCTACCCCTCCCTTATTGTGGTGGGGCAGATTATAAACGCCCTTAAATCCGGCAAGTACGATGTGCACAACACTTCTGTGCTCATGAGCCAAACAGGGGGCGGTTGCCGGGCCACCAACTATATGGCGTTCATTCGCCGGGCTTTAGCCAGTGCTGGGTTTGCCCATGTGCCGGTGGTGAGTTTGTCTGCCGGTGGCCTGGAGAAAAACCCGGGCATGAAACTAACCCCGGCGCTGCTTAACCGGGTGTTGCAAGCCCTGGTTATCGGGGATCTATTCATGCGTGTCCTCTACCGGGTGCGCCCTTATGAAGCTGTTGCCGGTTCCGCCAATGCCCTGTATGCCAAATGGAATCAGAAGGCTAAAAAGGTGGTGGAAAGCGGCAAGCTAGGGGCTTTCAGGCGGCTAGTGCCGCAAATTGTGGAAGACTTCGACAAACTGCCCCTTTTAGACGTTCAAAAACCACGGGTGGGTGTTGTGGGTGAAATTTTGGTGAAATTCCATCCCACCGCCAATAACGATATTGTGGGCCTTCTGGAAAAAGAAGGGGCAGAAGCCGTGGTGCCAGACCTAACCGACTTTTTTACATACAGTTTTTATAACGCAACGTTTAAAGAGAAATATTTTGGGTTTAAAAAGTCAAGCACCCTTAAAGCCAATGTAGCCATTTTAGTCATTGAAGCCTATCGCCGGGACATGCGGCGGGCATTGGAAAACAGCCAGCGGTTTACCCCGCCCAAAACCATACAGGAACTGGGGCGTTATGCAGAGCCCATGGTGTCCTTGGGCAACCAAACCGGAGAAGGCTGGTTTTTAACCGCAGAAATGGTGGAGCTCATACACGGGGGGGCCAGCAACATCATTTGCACCCAGCCGTTTGCCTGCCTGCCCAACCATGTAACTGGCAAAGGGGTGATTAAGGAACTGCGCCGCCGTTACCCGCTGGCCAATGTTGTGGCGGTGGATTACGACCCGGGGGCCAGTGAAGTGAACCAATTGAACCGGATTAAACTGATGCTATCGGCAGCTTTGCGGAACATGGAAAAGGAACCGCCTTACCAAGAAAAAAAGCGGCCTAAAAAGCTGCGAGGGCGGCAGAAACGGCCGGTGGAAGTGTAAGTAAGCGCTAACAGATGATAGGTGGTGACAAGATGACATACACCATAAGGGCCATGCACCCTTCCGAATATGCATGGCTTGCAGATTTTCTTTATGAAGCCATATTTCAACGAGATTGCGATGCGCCAGTCCCTCGCAGCATCATTGAGCAGCCAGAGCTTAAAGTTTATATTGAAGATTTCGGAAAGCCCGATGATTATTGCCTTGTGGCAGACTGTGATGGAAAAATTGTAGGGGCTGTGTGGGCACGCATCTTGTGTGGCCACGTAAAGGGGTTTGGAAATATAGACAATGAAACCCCAGAGTTTGCCATTGCTTTAAAGAAAGCATACCGCAACAAGGGGATTGGCACCGCCCTTATGAAGGCGATGCTCAAGCTGTTAAAAGGCAAAGGATATAAGCGGACTTCCTTAGCTGTTCAAAAAGACAACTATGCTGTGAAAATGTATACAGACGTTGGCTTTGCTATTATGGATGAACTTAAAGAAGAATATCTGATGGTTTGCCCATTGAACGAAACTTAAAGAAAAAGACAGGCAGCAGTGCGCTGCCTGTCTTTTTTTGTTAAACTACATCGTATCCCTGGTCTTCAATTTCCCCTTTGATGGCTTCCACAGAAACTCCGTCGTCATGGGTAACGGTCACTGTTTTATTGGCCAGGTCTACGGCCACTTCTGTTACCCCGCCAATGGCCGAAACAGCCTTTTTAACAGCGTTTTCGCAGTGTGAACAAGACATGCCTTCTACGTTTAATGTGGTTTGCATGGTCAAATTCCTCCTTTGTTTGATGAACCGTATTATACCATAGTTTGCAGGAATTTAATAATAAAATAATTCAGCAACAAACGGACCGGATTGGCATTGCTTATGGGAAGGTGTATAATGCTTATGAATCTGTACTGTAAGGAGGATACGATGTTATTTAATTATACCTTGAAAACCCAACAAGAGCATTTTCACAACATTACAGCCCAAGTGCGTGAAGCCGTGGGAAAAAGTGGTGTAACAGAGGGATTGTGTGTGGTTTGTTGCCCCCATACCACCGCCGGCATCACCATCAATGAAAATGCAGACCCGGATGTAGTACGGGACATGTTGCTGGGGCTGGAAAAAGCTTTTCCGGATAACCCTGCATTCCGCCATGGGGAGGGCAATTCACCGGCCCATTTAAAAGCAAGCTTTGTGGGGGCCAGCCAAAGCATCATCATTCAAGGGGGAAGGTTGTTGCTTGGCACATGGCAGGGCATTTACTTCTGTGAATTTGACGGCCCTAGAAAGCGCACGTTTTATGTAAAAGTGCTGTGAGGAGGCGAGTGTGCCTAACCTATTTGATTTGCCGGGGCTGCCCCTGCCCCAGGAATTGGTGACTGTTTTGGCTGAAAGCAAAATGGTCAGGGTTGAACGTATCATCAGCACAGGCCAAACCACCGGCTGGTATGACCAGGAGGAAACAGAATTTGTGGCGCTGTTGCAGGGGGAAGCGGTTTTAGAATTTGTCCATGGTGAAAAGTTGCACTTAAAACCAGGGGATACGTGCATCATCGAACCCCACCAACGACACCGGGTATGTAGCACCTCTACGAACCCTGCCTGTATTTGGCTTTGTGTTTTTTGGAAATAACAAGCACTAAAAAAACCACCCCCTGGGGCGGCAAAAGCCGTTCCAGGGGGTGGTTCGCTTTTAAAATTAGTCAATTAAATCCAGGTATTTCAAGGTAACAATCATAACGGTAGCAGCCTGAGCACGGGTGCTTGTTTCTTGAGGTGCAAAGGTGCCGTTGCCCATGCCTTGCATAATCTTCAGGCTGTAGATGAATGCAACTTCATCTGCCAGGTCCTCGGAAATCATGTCTGCATCTGTAAACACGCTGTCAAGGGCTGGGGCTTTCGCCATTTCCACGCCTTGTTCGTATTGCACAGCAGCAGCAAGCACACAAGCCATTTCTTCACGGGTAATTGGTGTATTACCGTTGAAGGTGGTACCGGTGAAGCAGTCTAACAGACCAGCTGCTTTGGCATTTGCCACAATGTCATAATACCAAGCGGCTTGGGTTACGTCTGTGTATGGTGCTTCGTCGGAAGCAGCTACTGGAAGTTGAAGGGCCGGAGCAATCATTTGCAGGAATTCTGCACGGCTTACTGCTTTGTTAGGCATGTAGTTGTTAGCATCCATACCAGCAACAAGGCGTTTGGAAGCCGCTCTTTCAATGTAGCTGCTTGCCCAGAAATCTGCGGTAATGTCGTCGAAGGAAACTGGGTTGTTGGCTACAAAGTATACGCTGTTGGATTTGGACTTAATGCCTACACCCTTGCCGTTGTCCACCAGTTTGTGGGCAACAAATTCGGGTTTTCCGGTTTTATCGTTGATGCGGTATGCACCCCAATTACCGCCGACAGGTAAGGTTGCCCCATCCAGGTTGATGGTTCTTTCCACGCGCACATTGAAGTTGTTCAAGCCTGCGATGGTCTTGCCGTCTTTATCAACAATTTCTATTTCAAAGGACAGGATAAAACCAACAACTTCTGCATCTGGCATTGCGGTTGCAATTTCATTGTTTACGGCTTTGTCAGCTGTTATGTCTGCAATAGTCAGTTTAATGCTCACATCATTAGCATTAACCCCTGCTGCTTCCAGAATGTTGGCCAAATCTGGAACTAAAGTTTCCAGAGATGCAGGAAGGAGGTAGCTGCCTTGAGGGGTTTCAGCTTTAATTGCAAATTGTTCATTATTGGCAACCATTTGGTTCAACTTGTCACCCATGGGGATCACAACGGCAGCTGCGCCGTTTGCGCCAGGTGCTAATGTAATGGTTGCTGTACCGTTGGTTGTGGTGGTTTTATCCAGGTCAACCTTCACTTCGGATTCTGCCTTTGGTGTGGTGGTTGTGCCGCCTGTGGTAGTGCCACCTGTGGTGGTTCCACCGCCACCAGTAGAGCCGCCGCTTGAACCGTTATCTCTGTCTTTGCTAGGTTTTTTAGGTGTTGTTGCAAATGTGTTGTAAGTGGCATATGGATCATTGCCGTTAAACACGGTTACTCTCAGGGCATAACGGGTGGATTCAGTTAATCCGGTAATTTCAAACTCTGGTTTGCTTGTTGTGCCAGCCACAACCCAAGCGTTGTTAATACGTTTTTCCCAAACATATTTGCTTGGGGTGAAAGCGTAATCTTTGCCTGTAAACGCCATTTTCAGTGTGGCGTAGGTTGCACTTGTAGTGGCTAAAGAACCTTCGGCTACCGGTGCTACCTGTGGGTCAACTCCTGCTGCGCCCATGAAGATGGCGTTGGCCAGCATGTTGTAGGTATACCGTTGGTAAGCTTTATCAAAGATGTTTTGGGCAAACATGGTGATAACGGAAGTTTTGTCCCCGTTTTTAACAGTGGTGGCCACTGCCCATGCCTTACCTCTAGCTCTTTCTGGCTGTCTGAACCATCCGCCGATAAAGTTGTCTTCGCTGTTTACAACGTTGGCTAAAACAGTTGCGCTGCCGTCTGCTGGCAGTGTAGTAAAGAAGTTTGCGCCATAGGACAGAAGGGCGTTCTCACGGCCGCTGGCTGTGTAGCTGGCGCTGACCAGGTTGTTATTGTTGTAGTCTGCACGCATCATACCGTCAAAAGCACCGCTGTTAGGTGCGCCTAAGTTATCAACGTTTTCAAAACCCTTGCCGTTTAATACACGGCCTGCCTTGAATAGGCCATTAACAGCGCCCGAGTTCACAGCTACAACACCCACGCCACTGTTGACCTTGGATGATACGTCGATGTCACTGTTGATGAGCACTACGTTGGCACCACTCATTGCATCAATGCCGCCGTACTGATAGTTCTTGTTTTCCACAAAGCCCATGTGGTCTAAAGCATAGGCAGATTGTTGGCGGGCGTACCCTGTGTTATAACCAGACGTTGAAAATTGCGTTTCAGACATGCTGATTTTAGGCTGTTTAAGGGGTACAGCATTCGGGTCAACATAGTCATAAGGTGAAAATTGCAATACAAGACCACCGGTCATTTCAGGGGATAAATCCGCTTTGTTGGCTACAAAATCCCCTTTATAGCCGCTGCCCAGGTTTTTGGTCATCATAGAAACCGATTTACCATCATTCAGTAATTTATTAACCAGCCGAATGGCATCTACACCATCATTTTTAATAATGACTTTGTCTGTGGTAATGTGTGCAGTTTGGGCTGCGGGTAAGCCGATATTGGTTACTTTGGTAGTAGAGCCATTAAAGAAACCTGCTTTGTCGTACAAAATAATGTCATCAAAGTTGCGCAGACGGTTCATGCTGGTAAAGATATTGGCATACATGTCTGCAAAATTACTGGCATCATAGCCATCACCCAGCATGTTGTTGGCATAGGAACGGTTGGCTTGTTTCATATTCACCACATAAGTACCGGCCGGCAAGTAGGAGCCGTTAACAACCATGTCCGTAGTGGTTTGCTCAAGTGCAACGCCATTTCTATCCAACTGTTTCAGTGTTTTGTAAGCTTCAGAAATGTTTCTTTGATTATCGACATCGACTGGAATGACGTGATAATCTGGGAAGAAACTGCTGCGGCCTGCTCTTGGACGACCTACTGCCGTATTGGTGTAAGGGTCTACAAAGTATTTGTCAACACTTCTAACGTCCAAGTTTTCAATGTTACGTCTCTTGTATTCCTTTTTAAATGCTTTGTAAATGGCTGCACGGTCGACAGCATCTTTTAAGGAAGCTAAGCTACAGGTGTATGTAGCGTCCATAGACATCCGAGTGGAATCTGGAATTTCAATGGTGAAAGCTACAGCACCCAATAGCATGGCATATTGGGGTGAGTACACGGAAGAACCTGCATCCCAGCCGTCTTTAGCGTCTGTTTTAGGCATAAAGTAAGAGTTGATGGGGGTGCTGGCTAAAATAGCATCGCCAATTTTACGACCCAACAATTCTGCATTAATGCTTTTGTCTGCAAATTCATTTTCATACAAGTCCATCTCAAAGTTGGGCTCGAAAGGAGGTGTACAAGGCTCGATAAGCATTTCAGCCACTTCACCATGGTATTCAATAAAGGACACAGGTTCCCAACGGGCAATCTCTGCGGTCATTAATTGAGATTCAATTTGGGTTTGCAAAGAGGCGTCCCGGTTCAAGTCAAAATTGTATCTGTTCACACGGTCCATGTTGTCCCGGCCATCTGGGTTGCTGGTGAAGGAGAACACAATGATGTACTTGTCTAACAGCGCGTTTACGTCTAAGGTTTCTGTTTTTCTGTTTGTAGGCATAACTTGGTCATCTTTGCTGCCGCTGTAATTGGTAAAGTTTAAGGCATCGCCATAGCCATGGGATTTCACTACTCTTGTGGTCGCGCCTTCATTCAAGGAATAGAAGCTGGCGGTGTCATATTTTGCCAAGTCTTCAAACAGCTTTAAGATAGAGTCTGTGCCGGCTGTTTCATTAGGATGTACGTTGTTAAACATGATAACCAGCTTGTCGTCTGCGGTGATGGATGCAGGGTTGGTCATCAGTTTTGGTTTGGTAACATTTTCGTAAGTGGTAACATCATTTTCGCTTTTTGCCAAAACGGCATGGTAAAGGGTGTTTGCGCCAGAGGTGCTTTGGCCGATGGGGTATACTTTGGCATAACGTCCACTATCTTTGTTAGCTTCGTCTTTAAAGAAGCTTCTGTCTCTAATTTGGCCTTGAATGTCAGCAAGTCTTTGGTCAATTTGTTTCCATGTTCTAAAGTCATCATAAACATTATAAGGAACATTTATGACAGCGCCGCTAGAAATGAGAGAACCCTTTTCGTTTAATGCCAAGTTAATTTCTGGGTCTTTTGCGCCGTATTTAGCTTTCATCCATTTGTTAATGCCAATTAAACGATTAATACCTGAAGAAGCTGTCCGCATTAAACGGGCATAACCTTCATAAGGGATGTTGGAACCACTAAGCGGTGTCGCCGTGGAAGGATCCAGAATGGTGTTAAAGTATACTTGTGCAGTAATGACTTGCTTGCCGTCCGTAATAACAGATGCAGGCGAAGTAAGCAGGTAAACCAGTGCCTTGTCGCCGGTGCCTGGCACCACGTCTTGTCTGGTTAATGCGCCGCCGGTTTCTCTGGTTTCGATGGTTTTTCCATCATAGGTTAATGTAACATCATTCAAATTGATGCTTTTACCTGTTGGCACCACATACTCCAGGTTGAAGATTCTGGCGTCTGTAAAGGAAGCAGTACGAGAGCTGGTGTAGTATTTGCCATCGTCACCTTTCCAAACCTTATGTGGGTTTACGCTGCTCGCGCTATTGTTGTAATGCGCTTGAACCTGACCGCCGGTTACAACTTCCACACTCTTAATGAGCAGTTGGCCTTCGGTTGCGGCTTGTGCACTTGGCTCTGCTGTTTGCGCAAACGTTACAACGTTCAGCGAAAGCAGCATACTGAGTGCAAGTAAAATGGATACCAACACATGAAGCCGTTTTTTCACTTTTAATTCCTCCCCTTAATTTTTATAAAGCCACTTTATTAAAAAGAAACCTCCTTTCAATGTGTGATTTTATATATCGCTGAAGAAAAACACTTCAACGAAATTAACAAAAGAAATTAATAAAATTTACAAACTTCTTAATTTATCATTATAGGGGATAGCAGAAGCGTTTGCAAGTTTTTTTTTGCCGGGCCATATATCCTGAGTAGTAAAAATTATGTATAAAATGTTAAGTAATGGTTACTGTAGCATTTCGTTATCATATGTCTTTAAAATACATATAAAGTAACAATGAGCTTTGCATATATACTACAGCAAAATAATGCATTGTTAAATGAATCACCAACTGTTTATTTAATTTCAATATTTATATTGACAAAATTTAAAATTTATTGTATTGTTCCATTACATACTTACAGTGTGTAATTAATATACTATACAAAATTGACAATGGGTTGTGAAAGAATGTATAACTCCAGTTTGTTACGGGAAATGAACACGAATAAAATTCTTTTGCTGCTATTAGAACATAAGCACATATCCCGTGCAGACATTTCAAAAGCAACCAATCTAGCCATGCCTACAGTCTTACGCATTGTGGAGAGTCTTATCCACCAAGGCATTGTGGTGGAGGTGGGCAAAGGCAAGACCACCATGGGCAGAAAACCCATTTTGCTAAAAATTAACAAAAGCTACGGCTATTTTATAGGTGTGAGCATTGGCACAAAGCTGGTGGGGCTTTTAACAGACTTTAAGGGCAACATTTTGGACGAAAAGGTGCTAACCACCGATTTTTCTAAAGGCCCTGAACACATCGTGCTCACCATTAAACATATGGTAGAACATCTCATTACCAACAATCACATTGATCGAAAAAAAATTAAAACCATTAGCATCGCCCGGCCAGGTACAGGCTTTAAAAGCGGCATTCTCATTGCCGATTCTGCCTTTTTCGGCTGGGACAAAATAGATTTTGTAGATTTGTTTAAATCCCATTTAAGTGAGTTTGCCGTAGAAGCCAACAACATCACTGTTTGTGGGGCGCTGGGTGAACAATGGTTTGGGGAGTTAAAACATTATCAAAATGGGCTGTTTGTGTTTGTGGATACCGGCGTGGGCAGTGCGGCCATTATAGACGGTAAAATATACAAAGGCGGCAACGATTGCGCCGGGGAATTGGGCCATCAAGTGATTAAATTTGACGGCGAAACCTGCTACTGCGGCAACAAAGGCTGCCTTGAAATGTACACCAGCAGTGCAGGCATTGTGAAGAGGGTGCGGGAGCGTATACGGCAAGGGGAGTATTCCATGCTTGGCCCAGAGGATGTTTTCGACTTTGGGTGTGTAGTGCAAAAACACTTGGCAGGGGATGCTTTGTGTGGTGAGGTGTTGCGGTATTCGGGCAAGTTAATGGGTGTGGGCCTGGCCAACGCCATTAATTTATACAACCCTGAAAAAATTGTGTTTGGGGGTGAAGTGAGTCATTTGTCCCAGTGCTACATAGACGAAGCCATATACTGGGCACAGCAATATACTTTTAACCGCAAAGCGGCTCAAGTGGAATTTGCCGTTAGCAAGATTGTGCAGTACCCGGAAGCGCTGGGTGCAGTTGCTTTGGCTTTAAGCAAAACCTTTAACGCCGACAGTTTGCTAGGCTAACAGCCTGAAAAATTTTTTGTGGTTGCTTGTTAAAAAAATGTTTAAAAAATTGCTGAAGGAGTAACGGAACATGAAGAACTTAAACAGCATTAAAGAAAGAATGGGTTTGTTGGTTTCACTGTTATTATTGGTCTTGGTATTCAGCAGAATCAGCCCCTTCTTTCTAACGGCCGATAACATTTCCAACATGCTGCTTTCCATAGCCTTAATTGGCATTGTGGCTTCTGGTATGACCAGCGTCATCATTGGCGGCGGCGTGGACTTGTCTGTAGGCAGCAACATGGCCCTTACCGGGGTTGTGGTGGCCAGCCTGTTACATAGCGGCGTGCCCCAAGGGGTGGCTGTTCTGGCTGGGCTTGCCATTGGTCTGGTTATTGGTCTTTTAAACGGCATTTCTATTACCATCTTTAAAATTACCCCTATGATTGCTACGCTGGCCATGATGATTATTGTAAAAGGTCTGGCCTATATTTACTCCGGCGGCACTTCTTTCGGAATCTATGAAACCACCCCTTATTTTCCAAGTTTCGGTTTTTGGGGCAGAGGAACCCCCTTCGGCATTCCTTTCCCAGTTATCATTTTATTCGTTATTGGGCTTATTACATATTTCGTACTGAACAAAACCACCTTTGGCCGCAACATTTACGCTGTAGGCGGCAATGAAGTGGCTGCAAAGGTTAGCGGCATCAACACCGTGCGCATCAGTATTCTTACTTATGTTATCTGCGGGCTGCTGGCGGCATTTTCCGGCATTATTTTGGATTCCCGGTTGGCGGCTGGTGTGCCTACTGCCGGTACGGGTTACGAACTGAACGCCATTGCCGCTGTTATTTTAGGCGGCGCCAGTTTAAACGGGGGCAAAGGGCGCATTGAAGACACCCTGTTGGCCGTGTTGGTACTTGGTGTATTGGGCAACGGCTTTGTGCTGATGGGTTACTCCAGCTTTTTGCAAGACGTGGCCAGAGGTGTTATCTTGTTGATTTCCGTGGGCATTGACCAGCTTAAATATAGGGGGAAATCTTAATGAGCGAGCCGATACTCAAACTAAGCAATATCAGCAAGCGTTTCCCCGGTGTTGTGGCGCTGGATAAAGTGAATTTCAGCGTGATGCCAGGCGAAATCCATGTGCTGGTGGGGGAAAACGGCGCAGGGAAATCTACCTTAATTAAAATCATTTCCGGGGTTTATAAAAAAGACGAGGGCACATACGAGCTAGAAGGTCATGTGATAGACTTAAAGTCTCCGGTTCAAGCTAAAACCATGGGCATTAGCACGGTTTACCAGGAACTTACACTGGCGCCTCATTTATCGGTGGCGGAAAACATTTTTATGGGGGTATTGCCTAAAAAGGGTTTGTCTATCGATTGGAAAAAAATGTACGCCGATTCCAAAGCATTGCTGGACAGCCTGGACATGGATATTGACCCCCAGGAAAAAGTGGAAAATTTAAGCGTAGGGTTTAGGCAAATGGTGGAAATTGCACGGGCGTTGTCTAATAAATCCAAAGTGATTATTTTTGACGAACCCACCGCTGTATTAACCGAAAAAGAAACCCAGGTGCTCTTTAAAAACATTTTAAAATTAAAGGCCAGCGGGGTGGGTATCATCTATATTTCCCACCGGGTGGCAGAAATTTTAAATTTTGGCGACAAGATTACCATCTTGCGAGACGGCAAGAGCATTGGCACTGTAGATTGCAAAAACATTTCCTACGATGACATTGTGAAAATGATGGTCGGGCGGGATGTACAGTCCGGCTTTGAACTAAGGAAAGTGGACCCAAACCCATACATTAGCGTAGAACAATTTACAGATAAAAACAGGGTAAAGGAGGTTAGCTTTCACGTTCATAAAGGCGAAATACTGGGTGTTTACGGCCTGGTGGGTTCCGGCAGAACAGAAGTGGTGCGCATGATGTTTGGGCTGGACAAAAAGGCTGGGGGTACCCTTAAAATTGACGGCAAGGAGGTGAGCATTAAAAACCCGAAAGAGGCCATTGCCAATGGGTTTGGATTTTTGCCGGAAGACCGACGCAGAGACGGCCTGGTGCTGGAGCTGGACGTAAGCAAAAACATTTGCATGGCCAGCCACAAGGAAATCTCAAACTGCTATGTGCTGTCCGGCTCGAAAGAGAAGAATATGGCAGAAAACGGCATGAAGAGCATTTCCATTAAAGCATCGTCTCGCCATCAGTGTGTGATGGATCTAAGCGGCGGGAACCAGCAAAAATGCATCATTGCCCGGTGGATTGCCAAGTTTCCCGATTTAAAATTTTTAATTCTGGATGAACCCACAAGAGGGGTAGACGTGGGCGCTAAAGCAGAAATACATACTTTAATACGGGATTTGGCAGACCAGGGGTTAACCGTTTTGATGGTTTCATCCGACATGACAGAGGTTTTGACCGTTAGCGACAGAATCATCGTTATGCGGGAGGGTTATGTTGCCGGCGAATTCCAACGGGAAGACGCCAGCGAAGAAAAAATCATTTTTTGCGCCACCAAATAACAAATAAGATGATAAAAAATGAGGAGGATGTAAGAATGAAACTGAACGTAAAATCAATTTTGGCCATTGGCTTAGCACTGTCTATGTTGGCAGGTTGCGCATCCAGCAAACCTGCTGCAACCGCTGAACCGACAGCTGCTCCTGAAGCGGCTGAAGCTGCCCCGGCCGATGAAGAAGTGCTGGTAGGTTATGCGGTTATGCGTATGGTGGACGAATACTGGGGCAACCAAATTAAAGGGATGCAAGCTGCCGCAGCAGCCAGCGGCAAAAACATTAAGCTGGAAATTTCCGACAGTAACAACGACGGGCAAATTTGTCTTGAAAATGCTTTAAGCTTAATCAGCCGTGGCGCAAAAGTGTTAATCGTTAGTGCGCCAGACCCTAAAATTGGTGCTTCCATTATGGAAAAGGCCAATGAAAAAGGCGTTGCAGTTATTTCTTCCGACGTTAAAATTGACGGTTCCTACTTCTTAACCCACGATGAAACAAAAGCTGGACAACTGGCTGGTGAATATGCTGGTAAATACTTTAAAGAAAACATGGGCGACCAAAAAGCAAAAGTGGCCATCTTAACCCACGCCGCTGTGGCAGCTCAAGTGGATTTCCGTATCAACGGCTTTAAAGAAGCTTTCTTGAAAGAAGTGCCCGATGCTGAATTCCTGCCTGTGCAAGATGCAGAAGGTTTACGTGAAAAAGGCGCAACTTTAATGGCAGACATCATCACCGCTAACCCAGACGTAAACATCATGTTCGGTATTAATGATGACATTGCTTTAGGTGCTGCTTCCTCCGTTGTAGCCAGAGGCATGTCCGACAAAGTGGCTTGCTTTGGCCAAGGCGGCATTGGCGAATCTGGTTTCAAAGCCCTTCTGGACCCGAACAGCGCTTTCAAAGGCACAGTGGCTTACATGCCTTTCGGCCATGGTGAAGCAGCCATCACCGAACTGGTACTGCCTATTCTGAACGGCGAAACACCGGCAGAAGTGGTGAACTCTCCATTAGAACTGGCCACCGCCGAGAATGCACAAAAATTCCTGGATGAAATGGCGAATCAATAATCATGCATGAACCCTTGCCCCGCCCTGTTGCAGCGGCGGGGCATAGTTTAACTGGGAGGAATTTGTATGCCATTAGAACAATATACCCACCATGGGGACGGTTATTTGCCTTTTCTCATTCGGGAAGGCTGGCAGGTAGCCATTTTGAATTATGAAGAAGCCCAGCTGGTTGAACAAATTAAAAAAATGGACGTCCATTTTGAAACCGATGAAGTGTTTGTTTTGTTAAAGGGCGACTGTGTGCTCATCACCGCAGACATTGACGAAACCCGGTACGACTTTCATGTGGAAAAAATGAAAGAACATGTGGTGTATAACGTCCCTAAAAACTGTTGGCACAACATTGCCATGCAACCTGGAAGCAGTGTGTTAATCGTGGAAAAAGACAACACCCACCTGGGGGATTTTGCATTTAACCATTTTTCTGAGGAAAAACATCAGCAATTGATTCAAATGGTACAGGAAATGCAGGAAGCATAAGGAGGCGGAAATGTGACTTCAAAAGAACGTGTGTTTAAAACCTTAAACTTTGAAAAACCCGACAGAGTGCCTGTGATTCCGCAAAACAGCGTGATGGCAGCCATTAAGATGGGTTACGACATGATTGAATGTTCCAAGGATGGGAAAAAGCTTGCCCATGCCATGCTTGAATACAGAAAAAAATTTGGTTACGACGGCCATATGTTTGGGCCGGATGCAGCCATTTTAGCCGAGGCTCTGGGTTGTGAAGTGGAGCTGCGTGCAGACGACCCTCCAGCCATTAAAGCCCCTATTTTAAATAAGCTGGAAGATTTCCGCAAGCTGAAAATGATTGACCCCCTGAAGGACGGCAGAATGCCCCAGTGGCTGGAAGCGTCCAGGTTGTTGGTGGAAGCAGACGGGGATGATGCATTTATCATCACCCGGGCAGACCAGTGCGGGTTCTCCTTGGCTTGCTTGCTGATGGGTATTGACAACTTTTTAATGGAACTGGTAGACGAGGACAACCGAGAAACTTTGCACGAATTTTTGGATTTTTGCACAGACTGCCACATTGCTTTTGCAAGAGCTTTAAAGGCCACCGGCGTTCATGCCACCACTTGTGGGGATTCTTATTCCGGGCCTTCCATCATTGGTAAGGACCTGTACAAAACTTTCTCTTTGCCTTATGAAAAGAAAGCCGCTGCTGCCATTCAAGATGAAATAGGGCTTAAATATTTCATCCATATTTGCGGCTGCACAGACCCTATTGCAGAAGACTGGGTCACCGCCCGGCCCGCTTTGTTTGAGGTGGACCATAAAACCAACATAAAGTTGATTCGGCAAGCAACCTATAGCAACAAAATTGCGCTGCTGGGCAATTTAGACACGTTTATGCTTTGCGAAGGCACCCAAGAAACATTGGTGGCCGCATTAGATGACCTGTATGCAGTGATGGCCCCCTTAGACGGTTTTATTTTAAGTTCGGGCTGTACCATGCTGGGCAACGCCAGCGAAGACAACCTGAAAACCATGGTAGAATACGCTTGCACCCACACCCTGGGAGGGTGCTAAAAAAACTTTTAAAGAGGGCATGTATGAATAAAGACTATGAAGTGTTAAAAATGCTGGGCAGCCAGCTTGCAGACATTGCCGCAAAGCCTGAACAAGCAGAGAAAAAACACATGTGGCGGCGGTTGAACGGCTTAAGCCCTGTGCGCCCCATGGTGTGCATGGACCAGCTGCCTTGGCATGAACTTAACGTGGATGAAACACTGGCGTTACAGTGTGAAGACCCATTTTTGCGTACCATTGAACAGCATATACGGCGCACCGTTTATAAGTGGCGCAACTTCCCGGCAGACATGGTGGTGGAAGACTACATTGCCGTTCCAAAAACCGTGCATGGGCTGAACTACGGCCTTAAAATTATGGAAGAAACACTGGCCACCGACCAGGACAACGATGTCATTTCCCACCGGTTCATTGACCAGTGCGAAACAGAAGAAGCTTTAAATGCCATTGCTCCAGACCAGATTATGGTGGATGAAGCATTGGATGCCTCACGGTTGGCTTTGTGCCAGGACATTTTTAAAGACATTATGGACGTGAAGCTCACCGGGATAGGCATTCATTCCGGTGTGTGGGACCGCATTTCCCAAGCACGGCCCATTGAAAGCATTTTGTACGACATTGCAGACAGGCCGGAGTTTTTAGCCATGATTGCAGAAAAATTTCGGGATTTAACCATGAGCACCATTGACCAGTGCGAAGCCTTAGGGTTGTTGGATGCTTATAAACCCCTTATTCACTGCACCGGCGCATATGTGGACGAACTGCCTCCTGCCGATTTTAACCCAGCCCGCCCCATGGCCAAAGACTGCTGGACATTCGGCATGGCGCAAATGTTTTCAACCGTAGGGCCAGACACCCACGAAGAATTAGAAATTGATATCATGAAACCCTTGTATGAACGGTTCGGTTTGGTGTATTATGGTTGTTGCGAACCTTTGGAGAATAAAATTCAAATCATTCGCAAAATTAAGAACGTGCGCAAAATTTCCGTAAGCCCTTGGGCCAACATTGAAAAAAGCGCTGAACGCATTGGCAAAGACTTTGTGTTTTCCGGCAAGGCCCATCCGGCGTTCATTGCCATGGGTGCGCTGGAGGAAGACAATGTACGCAAACAAGTTTCTCAAATGCTGGAAGCCTGCAAACGGAATGGCACACCCCTTGAAATTGTTTTAAAAGATGTAAGCACCGTGGCCCATAACCCACATGTGTTGGTTCAGTGGGAAAAAATGATTATGGATATGGTGCAAAAGTTTAATTACTAAAAAGGAAGGGATATCTTTGAAACGTTCGCAAATTAACAGCCTGATTAAAGAAACCATGGTGTGGCTGGATAGCCTACATGTGAAGCTACCTCCATTCGCTTATTGGACGGCGGAAGAATGGGCGACAAAAGGGCCTGAATACGATGAAATCCGTGCCAACATGCTGGGATGGGACATCACCGATTATGGCCGTGGAGATTTTGAGAATACGGGGCTTTTGCTGTTTACCATTCGTAATGGCAATTTAAAGCAACCCCACTTTGGCAAGCCATATGCAGAAAAAATGCTTATTTCCCAAGTGAACCAAATTTCGCCCAACCACTTTCACTGGTATAAGATGGAAGACATCATCAACCGTGGTGGCGGCCGACTAATGATTCAAGTATGGAATGCCACAGAAGATGAACAGTTGGCCGATACAGACGTAACCGTTCGCATAGACGGCCGGTTGAGCACTGTAAAAGCTGGTACTGTGGTGGAATTGAAGCCCGGTGAAAGCATTACCCTTCCCCCACGGCAATATCATAAATTCTGGGCGGAAGATGAAAAGGTGCTGGCGTGGGAAGTGTCCATGGTGAACGACGACAACACAGACAACCGGTTCTACGACCCGCAACAGCGCTTTACCAATATTGAAGAGGACGAAGCACCCCTGTACTTGCTGTGCAACGAATATCCTTCTGCAAAATAATCTTTACCCAGGAAAGGATTTTTAACATGCAACCAACCCATATTGTTGCGTTGGGGGAAATTCTCATAGACTACACCCCCATGCCCAAGTCTGCCCAGGGGATGCAGGTTTTTGAGCAAAACCCCGGCGGCGCAGTGGCCAATGTGTTGGCGGCTGCGGCAAAGCTGGGCAGCCAAACGGCTTTTATCGGCAAAGTGGGCAACGACATGCAGGGTATGTTTTTAAAGGAAACTTTGGAAACTGCCGGCATAGACACCACCGGGCTGGTGGTGGATGACAACTTTTTTACCACCATGGCCTTTGTCAGCTTAAATGACAACGGGGAACGCAGCTTTGCTTTTGCAAGAAAGCCGGGTGCCGATACCCAGCTAACCAGCGCAGAGGTGCAGCTGGAAATCATTGAAAACACCCGCATTTTCCATTGTGGCTCTTTGTCTTTAACAGACAACCCGGCACGGGAAGCCACTTTGTTTGCCCTGCGGCAGGCAAAGAAAGCCGGGGTGATTGTGTCTTACGACCCCAACTACCGTGCCATGCTGTGGAAAAGCCCGGCCCATGCCCAAACACACATGCGCTCTGTTTTGGATTATGTGGACATGATTAAAATATCGGATGAAGAAACAGAACTGTTAACGGATGAAAAAACGCCGGAAAAGGCAGCGCTGGCATTGGTGCAGCGGGGCATTCCCCTGGTGATGGTTACACTAGGGGCGGAAGGTGTGCTGGTGGCCAACCGTGAAGGTTGTACCCATGTGCCCGGCTTCAAGGCAGAAGCGGTGGACACCACAGGTGCAGGAGACGCTTTCTTGGGCGGTTTTCTTCATGCTTTGCTGCAAAGCGGCAAGACAAAGCCTGGAGAAGTGACGTTAAAGGAAGCAGCTGAATTTGCTACCTTTGCCAATTGCGTGGCCGCCCTTTGCGTGGAAAAGCGTGGCGCCATACCGGCCATGCCCACAATGGAGCAGGTAAAAAACAGAATACAAGCATAAGTAAAAAGCCATGGTTAAAAAACCATGGCTTTTTTATATATTATAATGTTAAGCAGTGCTATTTATAAAAACATGCGTTTCCTCTTGAAAAATATGGTTAAAAACATTATAATCAATCCAAAACCGTTAAGTTATAAAAATAAAATATAGCAGGAGGTCATTAAATGAATCAAGTGGAAAGGAAAAGCATAAAACGGTTAAATCTCTGGCTTTTTGGCTGCATCGTCATTTGTGCGGCAGTTGGTTTGGGTTGGGCCGCCACTGTGCCATCTTTTGCCATAAAGATTGTTGCTGTTGTATTGGCAGTTGTTGGCATTGTGTGTTTATGTCTTTTCATGGTCTTGCACGGCAAGGCGTTGGATGGCTCTATGGGGTGGTACAAACATGTTTTGGCTGCCAGCCCCCTACCTACTGCGGTTACAGACAGCAATAAGGTTTTTACATATGTGAACCAAGCGTTTATAGCACAAATGCATACATCGGAAGAACGGTTGCTGGGGCAAACATGGAATGAAAAAGATTTTCTGAAAAAAGCGGGCAACATGCAAGCAGTGACTGTGCAATTGTCGGATGATTCAGGCCAATTGATGGGCTATGTGGTCACTTTAAAGGAATTGTCAGCACAAAGTGGTTCTTTGTCCCAGGAAACTGAAAAAGCCGCAGCGCTTGAGCAAGCCGTTATGGAAAAAAGCCAAGCATTGGCAGAAGCCAATGAAAGCTTGGTCCAAGCAAAGGCTCAAATTGCTGAATTAAAGGCAAAAGCTTTCTGGTATGTGAACATACTGGATTCCATACCGTTCCCCATCTCCGTTACCGACAACAATATGATGTGGACGTTTATTAACAAGCCGGTAGAAATGCTTTTGCAAAAAACAAGAGCAGAATTAATGGGCAAACATTGCAGCAACTGGGGGGCCAATATTTGCGGCACAGAAAATTGCGGCATTTACTGTTTAAAAAATAACGTCTTTCAGACCACATTTGAACAAATGGGGCTTCGGTTTGAAGTGGATACGGCCTTTTTGCATGACGAAGCAGGGAATGTTTGCGGGCACATTGAAGTGGTGCAGGATATAACCAAACTTAGCAATTTAAACAAAATGCTTGAGTTGCTCAACCAGATTAACGGCATTAGTACGGGCCTGGCCCAAGGAGCGGAACAGGTTTCCAATGGCGCAGAATCTGTGGCAAAAGGAGCAACCGAACAAGCAGGTGCCATCGAGCAATTGTCCTCGGCCATTGAAACCATTTTGGCGCAGGTGAAAGAGAATGCCAGCAGCTGCCAGAAGGCTGGGGAACTGTCTGAATCTGCTATGTCTGCGGTTGAAGTGAGCAATGAACAAATGCAAAAGCTGATGGTGTCTATGAAAGAAATTAACCGTCAGTCCAATGAAATTAACAAGATTATAAAAACCATTGAAGATATTGCATTCCAAACCAACATTTTGGCTTTAAATGCAGCGGTGGAAGCAGCCCGTGCCGGCAATGCAGGCAAAGGGTTTGCTGTGGTGGCGGAAGAAGTGCGCAGTTTAGCCGCCAGGTCTGCGGAAGCGGCCAAGAGCACAACGTCTTTGATTGAAAGCTCTGTGGCTTCCATTGCAGACGGTGTGAAAATAGCAGATGTTACCGCCAAAGATTTAAACGAACTGGTGGTGGATACGAAAGCAACGGCAAGCATTATTTCTGAAATCTCCCAATCTTCTAGAGAGCAAGCCCAGGCCATTGGGCAATTGACGGTTGGCATTGAACAAATTTCATCGGTGGTGCTTACCAATTCCGCAACCAGTGAAGAAAGTGCCGCTGCAAGCAAAGAACTTTTGAACCAGGCAGATACGTTGAAAAACCTGGTGTCTACCTTTCAATTAGAAAGCGCATAAACATGGAAACGCTAAAAAGCAGATTGTGCGGGGCACAATCTGCTTTTTAGCGTGACAACTGACAAAACCTCGGGGCTTTGCCCCGAACCCTAACCGCTTTTTGAAAAAAGCGGTGCAAAAACTTCATGAAAATGCCGCTTAGCGGCATTTTAGGCAAAAGCTTTTTGAAAGGTTTGGGAAACTTTTCTCCAAAAAGTTTCCCAAGGTCTTTTGTGAACAATCTGCTTTTTAGCGTTTATTTGCGTTTTTTGAATTTTTCCGTAGCCAGGGTGTAAGATTCTGCAATGAGCGGTTTCAGTTTTTCAAAGGTTTCGGGGGAGGGGTTGAGGGAACAAACCCAGCCCATCCATCCATAAACCGGATGGGGCATGATGGTGTTAAGTTCTGCAAAATCGAATGGCATATCCACAATCCCCCCTGCTGGGGGGCGCTTGGGAATGTGGCCAAACATGGCGGTAAATGTGGGTTTGCGCAGGCCTAAGTTAACCCGAAAAACATGGTCTCTATTCAACTGAGAACTTTTGTCGTTATCCCCATCTTTTTCTTTAATGGTCAGCACATAAACGCCCCGTTTGAGAACAAGGCCGGGGTTGTAGAAAATGCCTCTTTCGCCCCAGCTTTCTACAAGCACCGTTCCTTCTAACTGTGACAGGCAGTAGTCTAAGATGTTGTCCGGTGTCATCATGTTATGCATTAAAATCCGGGGAGGATAAGTAGCGTTCGCCTGTATCCGGCAGAATAACCACAATCACTTTCCCCTTGTTTTCATCTTTTTGTGCAAGCTGGGTGGCTGCCCAAAGGGCTGCACCAGAGGAAATGCCGGTGAGCACCCCTTCTGTTTTAGCCAGACGCTTGGCTGTGGCAAAAGCATCGTCGTTACTTACCGCCATCACTGCATCGTAAATGTTTGTATTCAGGGTATCGGGAACCATACCAGCGCCAATACCTTGAATTTTATGGGGCCCTGCAACCCCGGTTGAAAGCACAGCAGAGCTTTCCGGTTCCACGGCCACCACACGCACACTGCTGTTTTTAGATTTTAAATATTCCCCAACGCCAGAGATGGTGCCCCCTGTGCCCACACCCGCCACAAAGATGTCCACCTGGCCATCGGTATCTTCCCAAATTTCTGGGCCGGTGGTGGCCACATGGGCGGCTGGGTTAGCCGGGTTTGTAAACTGGCTGGGCATAAAGCCGTTGGGTGTTTCGGCTAAAAGTTCCTGGGCCTTTTCAATGGCCCCTTTCATACCCTTGGCTGCTTCGGTCAAAACGATTTGGGCACCATAAGCTTTGAGCAGATTGCGGCGTTCAATACTCATGCTTTCGGGCATGGTTAAAATGATTTTGTAGCCCCTGGCGGCGGCCAGGCTGGCCAGGCCAATGCCGGTATTGCCGCTGGTGGGCTCTATAATGACCGTATCGGCACTGATAAGCCCTTGTGCTTCGGCAGTGTCTAGCATGGCTTTGGCTATTCTGTCCTTGACGCTTCCGGCTGGGTTAAAATACTCCAGCTTGGCGTAGATGTGGGCCGACAGGTTGTTGGCGGCACCATAGCGTTCAAGAGCCAAAAGAGGCGTTTTTCCAATTAAATCAGAAATGGTTCTGGCTATTTTCATATAAGAGCCCCTTTGCTTGGAATCTGTATGCAGTAATGGGTTGCCCGAATTTGAAATGGCGATTTTTCGCCATTCGAGGCGGGGCGGCGAAGGCATAATAAAATAATTATGGCAAGCCGCTCCAACAAAGAAGGGCGGAATAATCGCTTCAAAGGCGGGCAACAGCTTGCTGAATACAGGTTCCTTAATTTGATTTTTCCAGTGCTTGCCCCAAGTCTTTAATAATATCGTCAATATGTTCTGTGCCTATGGAAAGCCGGATGGTGTTGGGTTTAATGCCGCAATCTTCCAGTTCTTCAGCGCTTAATTGAGAGTGGGTGGTGGAAGCCGGGTGAATGACCAAGCTTTTCACATCAGCTACATTAGCCAACAAGGAAAATATTTCCAGGTTATCTATAAAGGCTTTGGCGTTGTCTGCCCCGCCTTTAATTTCAATGGTGAAAATAGAGCCTGCACCTTGTGGGAAATATTGTGCATACAGCTTATGATCCGGGTGGCTGGAAAGGGAAGGGTGGTTCACCTTTTCCACCAAAGGATGGCTGTTTAAATAGTCTACCACCTTTAATGCATTGTAAACATGTCTTTCCACACGAAGGGACAAGGTTTCCAGCCCTTGCAAAAACAGGAAAGAGTGGAACGGGCTAACAGTGGCCCCAGTATCCCGCATAAGGGTGGTGCGAATTTTAATAATGTAGGCCAGGTTGCCCACCGCTTCTGTAAATACCACCCCGTGGTAGTTAGGGTTCGGCTGGGAAAGCCCTGGGAATTTATCATTTTGCGCCCAATCGAATTTGCCGCTGTCAATGATGACACCACCAATCACTGTTCCATGGCCGCCAATGAACTTGGTTGCACTATGCACCACCACGTCTGCTCCGTGTTCAATGGGGCGAAGAAGGTAGGGGGTAGCAAAGGTGTTGTCTACAATAAGGGGAAGACCATGCTTGTGTGCAATGTCTGCCACCGCTTGAATGTCGATAACCGTTGAATTGGGGTTGCCCAACGTTTCAAAAAATAGCGCTTTGGTGTTTGCTTTAATGGCTTTTTCAAAGTTTGCTGGGTCTGCGCCGTCCACAAAGGTGGTTTCAATGCCAAAATCTTCAAAAGCGTTGGCAAAAAGGTTATAAGTGCCCCCATAAATGGTTTTGGCCGAAACAATATGGTCCCCATTGCGGGCAATGTTTTGGATGGCGTAGCTGATGGCTGCGGCCCCAGATGCAGTGGCCAACGCCGCTGCCCCGCCCTCTAACGCTGCAATGCGTTGCTCGAAAACATCCGAGGTGGGGTTCATCAGCCGGGTGTAAATGTTGCCGGGTTCCGTTAAGCCAAAACGGCCTGCGGCTTGTGCACAGTCTTTAAAGACATAAGAGCTTGTGGCGTAAATGGGAACGGCTCTGGCGTCAGTGGCGCTGTCTGGCTGTTCTTGCCCAGCGTGAAGCTGTAATGTTTCAAATTTATATTGTTCATTTGTTTTCATGTAAGTGTCCTCCAAAATGTAATGGTTATATGTTTGATGTCAAGAGCCACAGACACAGTACATTCGCCCAAAACGGTAGTTTTCCCTTAACAGTTTACAAAAAAGAAATTTCACGCATACACCCCGTTTCATATATGTATAGTATGATTATACAGGGCTTTGCCATTTTGTCAAGGGATAATGAAAAAACGTAAAGATATTTTTAAATGGTTTTGTTTGTTTTGAGTAAATCGGCAAGGGTCACGTTGTCTACATAATTGTGAATGGCTTTATTCAGCCCCTGCCAAAAAGGCAAAGACAAGCAGTCATTGCACCGGTGGCACTGGTTGGGGTCATCTTCCAAACAGGCTACCGGCACAAGGCTTCCTTCTATGGTGCGCAAAATTTCCCCCACCGTGTATGTTTCCGGCGGCTTTGAAAGCTTGTACCCGCCCCCGTTGCCTCTTAAACTTTTTAAAAACCCCGCCTTGTTCAGCTGGGAAATGATTTGTTCTAAATATTTAACGGTAATGTCTTGCCGTTTTGAAATATCTTTAACGGGAATATATTGCCCGGTGTTTTGCTGGGCCAGGTCCAGCATCACCCGCAAAGCATAACGTCCCTTTGTGGATATCTTCAAGTCCCCACCTCCTAATCATAACCTTATTATACGCTGGGATTGCTAGGATTACAATACACTTCTTGCAAAACACAAAGGAGAATAATAATTGGGCATAGCATTTTATGTTTTAATATGATAGAATTAATACATTAATTAAAAACGAGGTTAAATATGGAACGTTTATTGCATTCAAAGGCTGAACTTGTAAAAATGTTCATAGACAACACCCCCATTGCTTACATCATTTTGGATAATGACTACCGCATCCACTATATAAATGAAAGTTTTGCCAAACTGCGCAAGCTGGATGTGGAAGCAACCATTGGGGACAGATGCTACAACATTTCTAACGGGGGTACCCGGTGCAGCAATTGTGCTGTGGCCACGGCGTTGTCTACAGGGGAGAAGGCGTTTGTTTCCAGAAAAGACGTGCTGCCAGACGGTTCTGTGCGTTTTATTGATGACTACGCCATACCGTTGCAAAAAAGCAGCGACGGCAGTGTGGCGTATGTTTTGGAAATTATGATTAACCGCACCCAGGAAATGCTGGCCCGGGAGCAGCGCAACGCCGACTATGACGCCATTCTTTCCACATTATCTTCTCTTTTAGAGGCAAAAGACACCTACACCGCAGCCCATTCGGACAGTGTCCGCCGGCTGTCTTTAAGCCTTGCCCATGCCATGGGCCTTTCGCCCCAGGAAATATTTGAAATCTCTGTTGCCGCCAGTTTGCATGACATTGGTAAGGTGCATATACCTACCACCATTATTAACAAGCCGGGCAAGCTGAACGATGAAGAATACGCCATCATTAAAAACCACCCCGTGAATTCTTACAACATGCTGGAGGGGCTCTCCAGTTTTGACAAAATACGGCACATTGCCAGGCACCACCATGAGCGGGTGGACGGCACAGGTTACCCAGATGGCCTAACAGGAGACGCCCTTTCCATTGGCGCCAAGATTGTGGCTGTGGCAGACACTTATGACGCCATCACCTCTACACGTTCTTATCGTAAAGCACTGCCCCATGCATACGCCTTGGAAGAGATGCAAAGGGTGGCCGGAACCCAGCTGGATAAAGGGGCGGTAAACGCTTTTGTAAACATGGACTTTAGCCAAATGACAGACCATTTGTACGCGTCCGTTAATGAAAAGAAACAAAAGCAAAAGCAGGTGGAGCGCATTTTGGTGCAGCAAAACAGCACACCAACCCCGAAGCCCACACAAACGGATTTTCAAGCAGACATAGACCAGAACCATTTGTTAAACGAAATTTTCAACAACACACCCTGCGGTTACATTCTTATGGACAAACACCGCAAAGTGCTGTATGCCAGCGATTATTTCCTGGCATACATGGGCCTTCAGAAACAGGACGTGCTGGGCAAATTGTGTTTTGAAGCCGGGGGCATTGGTTCCAAGCCATGCGCAAATTGTGCCATTGAGAAGGCGTTGTTAAGTGGCAAAATGGAATACATGCGTCAGGAGCAGTACACCAATAACGGACGTAAAATTTTCGATTTATTTGGTGTGCCTTTGGTGGAAGCCGATGGCAGTGCAGAATATGTGATTGAAATTATTATAGACAGAACAGAAGAAGTGCTGCTAGAGCGTGCCAGAGAGCAAGATTTTAAAATGCTCATTGACATGCTGGGGGATATTTTTGACAGACAAAAAAATGTGATGCCGGAGCACCGCCTTTCCGAGGAAATTACTGCCCTTAGAAAACGTTTGAATGATTTGCTGAATAAAAAGATGTTGTAACACATTCGATTACACTGGAAAAACCACTGGCATCATAGACAATGCGCAGGCAATATACATTGGGATTTATTGACAAAAATGTATAATTTTGGTATGATGGACAAAGGTTTTGTTTTGTCAAATATGCAAATGTCTGG
>CAZCQP010000036.1:0-29976 GCA_964500895.1 uncultured Eubacteriales bacterium
AATCCAAGGGAATCAACTGTTTTTAATATTATCACTAAAATATTCCCCCCTTTATGCCCTCATTTTAATTAAAGGAGGTATTTTATGAAAGGAAGCACAAGACATAAAGATGGAAAATGTACAGCAAGAATAGATGTTGGCCGAGTGAATGGACAACGCAAACAAAAAGAATGGGGCGGATTTGCTACAAAAAAGGAAGCTGAGAAAAAGTTAATAGAAATGTTAAGCGAACTCAACTCAAAAGGACGCATTACTGAAAGTCCAAAAATGACATTTTCGGAATTATTCGAAGAATTTATAACGAATGAAGCTGTGCTGACACGAAAATATGCTACTGTTGTCCGATACAAATCACTTTTTAAAAATCATTACAAGAATGAATTTGGTTACAGATATATTGACACTCTCACTCCACAGGAATTACAGAAATTCATTGTGGAAAAAAGTGAAAAACTAAGTGAGGAATATGTAAGAAGCCTATATAACTTTTTACTGGTTTTATACGGGTATGCTGAGAAATATGAGTACATAAAGGAAAATCCTATTAAGAAAGTCGAGCCACCCAGACAGCCCCGTTCCGTTGCGGTGAAGATCTACAGCAAAGAAGAATTGGAGATGCTTCACAATCGGCTGAAAACGACAAATCTGCTAACGCCCTTTATGCTTGGATTACATTTGGGTATCAGAGCCGGTGAATGCTATGCACTTCGATGGTCTGATTTTGACTTTGACAAAAACACTGTTACGATTAATAAGCAGTTGCAAAAGGAAAATAAAAGATGGTCATTTACAACCACAAAAACAGTAAACAGTGACCGAACGATTACCTTTGGTGAAACGCTGAAGACCTATTTGCTTGCCACTAAGAATCTACAGGAACAAAAAAAGTTATTCTATGATGATTATTATCATATCAACAAGATAGTTGATGTCAGAGATAAAAAAAGAAGCACGGTCATAAACATAGACGACCTCGTCAACATCAAAGATAAAGGGGATTTGCTAACACCACATAGTAATAAGGTAATATCACGAATTGCTAAGACGGAATTGGAAATAGACTTTAAATATCACAATTTAAGGCATACCCACGGGACTGTTCTGTTGGAGCAGGGTCTAAACCCTAAATACATATCACAGCGTTTAGGCCATTCCAAACTTGAATTCGCCTTGCGCCTGTACACTCATGTGACTAGAAAGATGGAAAGTGACTCCAAGAAAGCCCTTGATACATATTTTGATTTTGAATGATTTATCACAACAAGCTATCGCACCGATTGTATATAAAAAATTGCTGTAAAGCTGATTACTACAGGCTTTGTAAGCGTTTTGGTGGGACAACTTGTTTTTTTACAAAAAAATAAAGCTCTATCCCACCATTATCCCACCAAATCACGAAAACACAGGAAAATCCATAGAGCTTTAAAAAAATAAAACAGGGTATTCCTGTTTCAAGAACACCCTGTAAAGCCTTTAAATATCAGCTTATTAAAGCATATTTTTTTATATTATTTGCCGCCGAAATATCTTTCAAGAAGCCCTTGGAAAGCCTTACCGTGTCTTGCTTCGTCTTTAGCCATTTCGTGCACGGTGTCGTGGATGGCATCGTAGTTCAGTTGTTTTGCTTTAGTGGCCAAGTCTTTTTTGCCTTGGGTTGCGCCGTGTTCTGCCATTACACGCATTTCAAGGTTTTTCTTGGTGGAAGCGTCAACCACTTCGCCCAGCAGTTCTGCAAATTTAGCAGCATGTTCTGCTTCTTCAAAAGCAATGCGTTTGTAAGCTTCTGCCACTTCTGGGTAACCTTCACGGTCTGCCTGGCGGCTCATAGCCAGATACATACCCACTTCTGTACATTCGCCCATGAAGTTTTGTTTCAAACCTTCAATCACTTCTGGGTCTAAATCTTTGGCAATGCCAATTTTATGTTCATCTGCAAATACAAGGCCTTCACCAGCTGCTTCTTTGAATTTGTCTGCGCCAACACCGCATTGTGGGCATTTTGCTGGGGGTTCAGCACCTTCATGTACATAACCGCAAACTGTGCATACAAACTTTTTCATATTCATTTCCTCCTTAAGTTATAATTTATATCAAATGATAATAATTATTATGTAGTTATTATAGCATCTATTTTTATAATGTCAAGCACTTTTTTAAATTTTTTTTAAAGCTTATCAAAACCACTGGATAAAGTCAAGGGTGGTATCCCTGCATAAGAACCAGGGCTTGACCATGCAAGCCCTGTTCATATTAAACCATCAACGGCTTAGTGACCCATTTGGCTGCCACCTGTTTGGTTGCTGCCCATTTGGCCGGAAGCACTCGATTGGCCAATTTCTACTACAGGAATAGAAACTTGCGCATTGGGGTAAAGGATACGGTCTGCGCTGTTGCCGTCTGTTGCAGAGTAAATTAAAGTATCCAGTTTCGCCCGGAATCTACCGGAGATGATCCATAAATCTTTGCCGTCCTGTACAATATAGGTGTCCCCTTCAAGTCTGGCATAACCGTTTTCATCCATTGGGTTAACCATTTGAAGCAGGCTGTTGCCAATGGCTGTTTCGCCTTGAGCACTGCGGCTCATATAAGGGTTCGGCGCAGCCAAAGCAGCAGGGTTACCTGTGGTGTTTGGTCTGGCAGTGGTTGAAGTTGTGTTTCTGTTTGGATTCAGCAAAGGATTGGTGTTCGGGGCAGCGTTAATGTTGGTGGTTGCCCCGCTTTGGCCTTGTGTGCCCATACCAGTGGCTTGACCAGCAGCTTGTCCAGCTGCGGTGCCAGCAGTTCCGGCAGTACCAGCTGTACCAGCTGTACCTGCGGTTCCGGCTGTACCAGCAGCAGTGCCAGCAGTACCAGCGGTTCCGGCTGCGGTGCTGGATGTGCCTACACCAGATCTACCCCCAACTGAACCAGGGGCTCCGGCTGTACCTTGACCTGTTGCGCCAACGCCAGAAGTACCGGCAGTACCTGTGCCTGTGCCCGTCATACCAGCAGAAGCGCCAACGCCTGTTCCGCCGCCTGCTCCACCAGCACTGCCAGCGCCACCAGCGCCACCGGCACCGCCTGAGCCCATAGCAAAAACATTGGTTGTTGCAGCCAAAATCATGGCCACACAAAGACATGCAACTTTTCGTTTCATGAAACTTCCTCCTTGTAAATGAAATTAATCATTGGATACAGACCATATTATTTTCAATAAAGGAATAATAATGCTATATAAAATCTGCCATGGAAGTTTCAGGTTATTATGCTTTAGCAACAATAATAACACCCCTGGTCATTTTAAGTCCAGAGGTGTTCATTTTTAACTTTTTAATTAATGTTAAGCATCCAGTACCCATAAGCGCCTTCAGAGGCTTTGGCCCCGTCACAGCACGTAAACCGGTTGAAGCCCAGCTGCTCCGCCACCGGCTGCTGTTGCTGGCTATACTGGGCAGGCACCCCCACCACATAACCTAAACGTGGGGATTCTTTCTGTTGCCCCAGCAGCAAATGGTTGTGCAGCTTATACCCTAAAATAACCATAGGCGCATTCAGAAGCTGCGGGTCTACAGGCAGTACGGCCAATTCTTTTAATGAAATAAGGCACCAGTCCATGGGCGAGTTTTCCTGCACTCTAAAAGGGTTGTGGCACAGGTTGCTTTTAAAAATATCTTTTATTTCTGCTGCATGGATATAGCCAGAGGCTTCCACTTCCATGGTCTGGGCCTCGTCCGTATGGTCCGAGGCGACTTCAACAGGGGCCGCTTCCTCCCCTTGCCCTTGGCCTTGCTCAGCAGTTTCCTTGTCATCTGTCCATGTAAAGGCGTAGTGCTCCAGTTCGTCCAGGCTCTGGCTAAAGGTTTGAGCCACAGACTTAAACGCATTGTGCACAGCCCCACCGGAAGCATTGATTGGGTTGCCCGCTGCCTCTTGGGTTTGCGCTTGCCCTTCTTCCAGGGTTTCTTCTTGTACTTCTTCTTCTGTCAGAACGGGTTCTACAACCGGAAATACATAGGGTACTTCTTCCTGGGACTGCATCCCGTCACTGGTCCAAGGCTCCCCTATTTCCCCTGGGGGAACAATGGCCTCGGGCGGAGATTGACCTTCCGGCGGCTCCTCCACCGGGGCAACGTTTGCCGCAAAAGCATCGGCTTCCTTCACCGTTCTTTGCAGATTGGGGCGGCCCTTCCAGTCATATTCCCCCACGTAGCCTTCCAGGGTGCAGCGTGCGTCACCCTCACCGGCCACCACCACATGCACCGCTTGAATTTCCTCCATGGCAAGCCCGCTTTGCCCAATGTCCTGGGGCGTTACCCCGGTGCGAAACTCCCCGTGGCCCCGCTGATCCACCGTTACCGTACCCACCGGCACAAAACGGTGCTGGCTAACCACCATGGCTTTGTACAACACGTTGGGTCTTAAATTTTGCACCCATAACGAAATTTTTCCTTCGTGGCCCCGTTCCTCCAGCAAGCAGCGCCCGGACGGTGCCCGGCCACCAAACCCATCATTTAGGCTGCTGCCCTTTAAAGTGACCAATGTCCGCTTATATGGAAACATGTCGGCTTCATCCCTTTCAGCAATATGCAGGCAGCCGCAAGCCGCCCTTTTACAGTTAACATATGCATAAAAAGGAAAATTTAGACTTTTAAGCGTTTGAACCTTTTCTTACCGCATCGTAAATGGCCTTTAAAGGCACACCCTGAGCCACAGCCAAGCCTTTGGCACTTTCATACTCTGGGTAAACAAACCGGCTGCCTTCAAAGGCGGCGGCTTTGGCTTGCACTTCCCCATATGGGGTTTGCACCGTTTGCATCTCTCGGGGCAGGCAAAACCGTTCCTCCTGCCGCATCCGAATGCCAATGGTGGTGGTTTCCGTAAAAATGATTTGCTTCAACTGGGGCACATCTTCCGGGCGACACAACGCCGTTAACTTTACTGCCGGGCGGTTTTTCTTCATTTGAATAGGGGTGAAATATACGTCCTTTGCCCCCTCTTGCAACAGCCGCTCCATCACGTAACCCAACACTTCAGGGGTGCAGTCGTCCATGTTGGTTTCCAGCACGGTGACGGTGTGGGTTTGCTTGGTCGCTTCTTCCCCCAACACCAGCCGCAGCACATTAGGAATGTCCAGGTTACGGCTGCCCGCACCGTAGCCCACCTTGCGCACCTGCATCTCCGGCATGGCACCAAAGGTTTCTGCCAGTTCCGCCACAATTGCTGCCCCGGTAGGGGTGACCAGTTCGCAAGGCACATTGATTTGCCGGGTGCGCACCTTTTCGTCTGTGAAAATCTCCATCACCGCAGGAACCGGCACAGGAATTTTACCATGGCGGCAAGTGATGAAGCCATGGCCATCGCTCACCACCGAAGCCGCAATCCGTTCCGGCTGCAAGTAATGCACGCAAATGGCCACACCCACAATGTCCACAATGGAATCCAACGCCCCAACCTCATGGAAATGCACCGCTTCCATGGGCTGGTTGTGCACTTTACCTTCCGCTTTGGCCACCCGGGCAAAAATGCGTTTGGATAGGCTTTTCACAGCCTCCGGCAAAACACTGCCGTCAATGAGCAGGCAAATGTCTGCATAGGTGCGGTGGACGTGCTCTTTGTCCTCATCGGTTTTTACGTTCACGGACAAAGCACCGATGCCGTTCTTGCTCACTTGGGTCACTTCAATGTCAAAGCCTTGCACGTTCAGCTTGGCCAGTTCCGTTTTCAAATGGCTTTCCGGCACACCCAGCCCTAAAAAAGCCCCCAGGCACATGTCCCCGCTAATGCCGGAGAAACAGTCAAAATACAATATCTTCATGGTTTCACCCCTATAAACGATTAATACTATGGGCCAAATACCCTGCCCCAAAGCCATTGTCGATGTTCACAACCCCCACGCCGCTGGCGCAGCTGTTTAACATGCTTAAAAGGGCCGCCAGCCCGCCGAAATTAGCACCGTAACCCACGCTGGTGGGTACTGCAATCACCGGCTTGTCTGTCAGGCCGCCTACCACACTGGCTAGGGCACCTTCCATGCCGGCCACCACAATAATGACCCCGGCGTTTTTAACCATGTCCAGCTTATACAACAGCCTGTGTAGCCCTGCCACACCCACGTCATACAACCTATCCACTTCGTTGCCTAGAAAAGAGGCTGTGATGGCCGCTTCTTCTGCCACAGGCACATCCGAAGTGCCCCCGGTGACCACCAACACCCGGCGGGTGTTTTTGGGGACTGGTGCATTTTCCACTGTCACCAGCCCCGCTTCTTCATGATATATCCCTTCCGGGCAAACGGCCAAAACTGCAGCTGCCCGTTCTTCGTCTGCCCTCGTGGCCAATATGTTCTGTGCCCCGTGGGCCTTCATGTTTGCCACAATGCCTTGAATTTGGGCAGGAGATTTCCCTGCGCAGTAAATCACCTCTGCCGTTCCCTGGCGCATTTGCCGGTGGTAGTCGATGGTGGCATAAGACAATTGGTCGTCATAAGGCTTATATTGCAACGCTTTTTCCGCTTCTTCAATGCTCATTTGGCCGTTTTGCACCTGTTGAAGCAATTGTTTAATGTCCATAATCAATCCATACTGCCGCTACGCAGCCCTTCCAAATCTAAGGTGATGTATTTAAAGTCCAGCCCTTTTAACCGGGCGATTAAAGTTGTGTTGTTCAGCAACTTGTCAAAGTCTTGCTTCTCCGCTTCTATACGCAAAATCTCCCCGTGCATTCTGGCACGAATGCTTTTAAACCCGGCATCCAGCAACAAGCTTTCCGCTGTTTCTACCCGCAGCAGCCCTTCCTTGGTTAAGGTAGCACCGTAAGGCAGCCGGGTGGCCAGGCAAGCGTTGGCGGGTTTGTCCCATGTGGGCAAGCCTAGCAGCTGGCTTAACCGGCGAATGTCTGCCTTTGTTAAACCGCAATCCTTTAACGGGCTAACCACCGCCAGCTCCAGGGCTGCTTTGTGGCCGGGGCGGTGCATGTTGGCATCGTCGGCATTCTGGCCGTCTGCAATAAACTTGGCCCCTTCCGCCAATGCCTTTTCCTTCACTTTACTGAAAATATGTTTTTTGCAGTGATAGCACCGGTCTGGGGCGTTGTTCAAAAATGCCGGCACAGTCAGGGGTGCTACAGGCAGCACGTGGCAGGTTACCCCCATGTCCTCCGCTTGCCCAATGGCTTGGTTTAATTCACGGCGGGGCAACATTTCCCCATCTGCAAGTACCGCAAACACTTGGTTCCCCAGCACGTCATGGGCCACTTTTAATAGGAAGGTAGAGTCCACCCCCCCGGAATAACCCACGCACAGGGGGGCCATTGTTTTTAACATTTCTTTAAGTTTTAATAATTTATCGGTCAGTTCCATTTTATCATTCCTTACAACATTTTTTCTAGCAGTTCTTTTATATCCCACACGTCCAGCCTATCCCCTTCAATGTGGTACAAAAGCGCCGGGGCAAGCCCAGCGGTAAACACCAGCTTTTGCTTGTTGGCCGTTACCACAGCCATAATCTTGTTGGGGTCCACCTTAGCATCCGGCCGGAACACCAGCTTGATGGTGTCCCCTTTGTGGGTGATGGCGGCAATGTCCAGGTTGTGTGCGGCCGCTTTCAGCAGAGAAACTTCCAGCAAGTTTTGCACACTGGCGGGCAGGTTGCCGAAACGGTCCTCAATTTCTTCCTGCACATCGAAATAATCCTGCTGGTTGCGGATGAGAGACACTTTTTTATAAATATCCAGCTTTTGTTCCTCGTTGGGAATGAAATAGCCAGGAATATAAGCGCTTAGGTTAATGTCGATGGTGGTTTCAAAAGGCGTTTCTGTTTTTTCGTTCCGTTTTTCTTTAATCACTTCTTCTAAGAGGCGGCAGTACATGTCGTAACCCACCGCATCCATGTGGCCGTGCTGTTCGCCACCCAGCAAGTTCCCTGCACCCCGAATTTCCATGTCTCGCATGGCAATGCGAAAGCCAGAGCCGAACTCTGTAAAATCCCTAATGGTTTGCAGCCGTTTTTCCGCTGTTTCCTGCAGCACCTTGTCCCGCTTGTACATCAGGTAGGCGTAAGCTTGCCGGTTGGCACGGCCCACCCGCCCCCGCAGCTGGTACAGCTGGGAAAGACCCATGTAGTCTGCATCCTGAATGATAATGGTGTTGGCATTGGGAATGTCCAGCCCGGTTTCAATGATGGTGGTACACACCAGCACTTGAATGTCCCCATTTACAAAGTCTATCATAATGTTTTCCAGCTCGTGCTCGGACATTTGCCCGTGGGCATACGCCACGTTGGCGTGGGGCACCAAGGCTTGCACCCGGGCAGCCACTTCGGAAATGTTCCGCACCCGGTTGTGCAGGTAAAACACTTGCCCTTCCCGTGCCAGTTCCCGGTTGATGGCATCTTTCACAAACTCCGGGTTATACTCCATCACGTAGGTTTGCACCGGCTGCCGTTCTTGAGGCGGCTCTTCCAAAAGGCTCATGTCCCGAATGCCGGTTAAGCTCATGTGCAAGGTACGGGGGATGGGGGTGGCGGTCAGGGTCATCACGTCTACATTTTCTTTAATGCGTTTCAGCTTTTCTTTATGGGCAACGCCAAAGCGCTGTTCTTCGTCAATGATGATAAGCCCTAAATCTTTAAACTTCACATCTTTGGACAACAGCCGGTGGGTGCCGATGATGATGTCCACCACGCCTCTTTCCAAATTATCCACAGATTCTTCTTGTTGCTTTTTGGTGCGGAATCGGGACATCAAGGCAATGCCAATGGGAAAATCCTTCATCCGCTGTACGAAGGTGTTGTAATGTTGCTGGGCCAGAATGGTGGTGGGCACCAAGTAAGCCACCTGCTTGCCATCCTGCACGGCTTTAAACGCCGCCCGCAACGCCACTTCCGTCTTGCCATAACCCACGTCCCCGCAAATAAGCCTGTCCATCACCCGCTGGGATTCCATGTCCTTTTTCACTTCGGTAATGGCAGTCAGCTGGTCGTCTGTTTCGTCAAAGGGGAACATTTCCTCAAATTCCCGCTGCCACACGTTGTCCGGGCTGTAGGCATAGCCCACCGCAGCTTGCCGTTTGGCGTACAGGTCTATCAGGTCTTGGGCCAGCACTTCCACGGCTTTTTTGGCTTTGGCTTTGGCCTTTGTCCAATCTGCGCCCCCAAGCTTGTTCAGCTTCAGCTTGGTGCCTTCTCCGCCGATGTACTTTTGCACCATGTCCATCTGGCTGGTGTGGACGTACAAATTGCCCCCGTCCGCATAAGACAGTTTAATGTAATCCTTGCACATGCCTTCGGAAACAATTTGCTCAATGCCCCGGTAAATGCCAATGCCGTGGTTGTCGTGTACCACATAGTCCCCAATTTTCAGGTCTGTAAAACTTTCTATTTTTGCGCCGGTCTTTTTCTTAATGCGGCGTTTTTTCTTCTTTTCCTCGCCGAAAAGGTCGTGGTCTGTAATGACCACCAGATTGATGTGCTGGTACTCGAAGCCTTTATGCAGGCTGCCACATGTGACGGCAATTTTCCCCGGGCTTAGCTTCACCTCCCAGGAATTTTCCGTGTAATAAGCAGAAAAACCCCCGTCTAGCATTTCTTCTGTGAGTCGCCTACCCCTTGTGCGGGAGGCGGTTAATAACAGCACACTGTAATGGTTTTGGCAGTAATACCGCAAGTCTTCCATTAACAGTTCCAGCTTTTGCTTTAAAACAGCCGTGGCTTTTACGGCAAAGCTGGCGGTGGCTTTGATGGTAAAATCCTTCATGGTTTGTGCCATCAAGGAAAACAGCAAAACGGGAAAACGAGAAGCAAAAAACAAAACATCCCCAAAGCCGTAAATCATTTTGGCTTGCCCGGGGAGCAAATAGCCCTTTAAAATGCGGTTTTGCAAGCTGTCGTTAAACTCTGTCATCACCGTTTCGGCGTGTTGGGCCATGCGCCGGGGTTCGTCAAAAAACACCAACGTACCCTGGGGCAAGTAGTCAAACAAAGAGGTATTGACTTCATAAAAATAACTGCCAAACTGGTCCACCCCGGCATAAGCGGCGGTTTCTTTCATCCGCTCTAAGGCTTCCCCCACAGTTTCCTGCAAATGCTGGGCTTCTTCTGTCAGCCCTTTTTTCAATAACTTTTTATGAGTTTTGGTCAGTTCATCTTCTATTGCCGCAATGGCTTTGTCCTGGGCTTCTGGGGTGTACACCATTTCCCGCATGGGCAGCACCCGAATGTTGTCCAGCTTGTCTACAGACCGCTGGGACTGGGCATCCACCACACGGATAGAGTCAATGTCGTCCCCCCAATATTCCAGCCGAAGGGCATGGTCGTGCAGGGGGGTGTAAATATCCACAATGCCCCCACGAACGGCAAACTGGCCGGGTGCTTCCACCTGCTCTGTGCGTTCATAGCCGCATTGCAGCAGCTTTGCCGATAATTCTATAAGGGGCAAGGTTTGCCCCACTTCAATGTCTAAAATGGAAGATGCAAAAACAGCCTTAGGCGCCAACCGGTCAAACAGTGCCTCTACAGACAGCACAATAACACTTTGTTTGCCGGCAACCAGGGCATCCAGCGCTTCCAGCCGCTGCTTGGTTAAGTTAAAACTATGCACATCTGCATGAAAAAAAACCATGTCTTTGGCCGGGTAATGGAAAACCGGTGCTTGACCATGGCAAAAAAACCGCATGTCCTCTGCAATCTCCTTAGCGTGAAGCTCCGAATGGGTGATGATGAGGGCAGAGCGGTTTAATGTTTTTTGAATACCATAGGCCAGGTGGCATTTTTGAGAGTCTATAACCCCGGTGGCCAGCACGGGGGTTTTGGCCTTCTGGACGCTTTCCACCAATGTGTGGAAACTTTCCAGCCCGTTTAAGGGTTGGACTAAAAGTTCCAATGTTTACACCTCTGTTGTGGGCGGGGCTGTTGCTTGGGTGTCTGGGGTTTTTTTAGGTTTTGGCTTAGGCTTGGGGTTAAAACGGTTCATGGCTTCCTGCACCCCGTGGCGCAAAATGATTTCCACCGCATCGGCGGCTTTGGTCACCCCTTCTACCATGGCTTCCATTTCGTTGGGCTTAAACCGGCTGGTGACGTAGTCGGCCAAGTCCCAGCCCGGGGGCTTTTCGCCAATGCCCACCCGAACCCGAACGATGTCGTCCGTTTCCAGCTGGTAAATCACGTTGGCCATGCCTTTTTGCCCCCCGGCAGAACCCCGCTCCCGCACACGGATTTGCCCCAGTTCCAAGCTGGTATCGTCATAAATGACAATCAAAGATTCCGGGGGCAGCTTGTAAAACGCCAAAATCTCCCGCACAGACTCCCCGCTTAAATTCATATACGTCTGGGGCTTGGCCAGCAGCACCCTTTGCCCGGCCACATGGCCTTCCCCTAAATGGGCCCGAAACTTGGCTTTGTTAATGCCCACGTTATGGTCGTAGGCCAGCTTGTTCACAGTTTCAAAGCCCATGTTGTGCCGGGTGCCTTTATAATCTTTTTCCGGGTTGCCTAACCCCACGATAATGTGCATGAAAAGCCCGTCCTTTATTCTTCCCCGCAGAATTCGCCAAATGCCCGGAAACGGGCGTAGCGCTGTTCCGTTAAGGCTTGGGTATCCTGGGGGCATAGGGTGTTGAATGCGTTGATGAGTGCGTCCTTCAAATGGGCGGCAATGTCCATGAAATGGTTTTCCGCCCCGTCCTCCGGCTCTGGAATGATTTGGTCAATCACACCCAGCTCCAGCAAATCTTTGGCCGTCATTTTCATAAGCTCTGCGGCTTGGGCGCTTTTGGTGGAATCTTTCCACAAAATGCTGGCAAACCCTTCCGGGGACAAAATGGAGTACACGGCGTTTTCAAGCATCCATACCTGGTCTGCCACGGCCAGGGCCAAGGCACCACCGCTGCCCCCTTCACCAATGATGATGGCAATGATGGGGGTTTTCAGCTGGGCCATTTCAAACAGGTTGCGGGCGATGGCTTCCCCTTGGCCCCGTTCTTCCGCCCCAATGCCGCAATAGGCCCCAGAGGTGTTGATGAACGTAACCACCGGCCGGCCAAATTTTTCCGCTTGCTTCATCAGCCGCAAGGCTTTGCGGTAGCCCTCCGGGTGGGGAGAGCCAAAATTTCTTAATATGTTTTCTTCCAAGTCATGGCCTTTTTGAATGCCCACCACAGTAACCGGGCGGCCAGAAAGAGCGGCCACACCGCCCACCACGGCCTTGTCGTCCGCAAAGAGCCTGTCCCCGTGGAGTTCAATGAAATGGTCAAAAATGGCGTTGATATAGTCCAGTGCGCCAGGGCGGTTCACCCGCCGGGCAATGGTGACTTTTTCGTATGCTGTGGACAAAAAATCACCTCAATGTATTTTGTGCAAAGATAAAAGGTTCGCCAATGTTTCTTTCATGTCTTGCCGGGGCACGATTTTGTCTATAAATCCGTGATCCAGCAAAAATTCTGCCTTTTGGAAATCCCCCGGCAGCTTTTGCTTGATGGTTTGCTCAATCACCCGGCGGCCCGCAAAGCCAATAACGGCCCCCGGCTCGGATAAAATCACATCCCCCAGCATGGCAAAGCTGGCAGTTACCCCACCAGTAGTGGGGTCTGTTAAAACGGTGATGTACAAAAGCCCTGCCTGGCTGTGCTTGGCCACCGCAGCGCTTACTTTGGCCATTTGCATCAAAGACACAATGCCCTCTTGCATTCTGGCCCCGCCAGAGGCGGTGAATACAATCACCGGTAGCTTTTCTTCCGTGGCATATTCAAACAGGCGGGTGATTTTTTCACCCACCACGGAACCCATGCTGCCCATGACAAACCGGCTATCCATAACAGCCAGCAAGGTGGGGTTGCCCCCTACGGTGCACCGGGTACACACCACCGCATCGTTTAAGCCGGTGGCTTGGCCCAATGCGGCCATTTTTTCCCGGTAACCGGGGAAGTTTAAGGGGTTTTCAGGCTTCAGCCCGGCATCCAGTTCGGTAAAGATGCCATCGTCTGCCGTCAGTGCCAGCCGGTCTTCTGCGGACAGGCGAAAACAGCCCCCGCAATGAGGGCAAATTTGAAAATCCCCTAAATCCTTTTTATAAACAGTTTTACCACAATTCACGCACTTTACCCACAAGCCATCAGGCACTTCCGGGGTGCGCACCTCCTCCGCCCCTGGGCGGTGGGTGACGGTAATGGGTACATATTTACGCTTTTTAAACAGGTTCACGGGTGATCAGTCCTTTTAACAGGCTAGTACATGCCTTCGTATTAAGGCAGCAATTCACGCCCGATAAAGCCGGTGTCGAACCGGCCTTCCAAATAATCCGGGTGGTTTAAAATTTCCATTTGAAAATCCACGTTGGTGTCAATGCCTTCAATGACCAGCTCCGACAGTGCCCGTTTCATTTTGGTAATGGCTTCCTGGCGGGTGCGGCCGTGGGTAATGACTTTGGCCAGCATGGAATCATAGTATGGAGGTATAGTATAACCCGCATAAACGGCGCTGTCAAGGCGTAAGCCCAGGCATCCAGAAGGCAAAAACAAATAGTCTATGCGGCCGGGGGATGGGGCAAAATCTTTGGCCGGGTTTTCGGCATTTATCCGGCATTCCAGAGCAAAACCGTTCATTTGAACGTCTTGTTGCTGCACGGTCAGGGGCTGGCCTGCGGCAATGGCAATTTGCGCCTGCACAATGTCTATGCCGGTAACCATTTCCGTTACCGGGTGTTCCACCTGTATGCGGGTGTTCATTTCCATAAAATAAAACTTGCCGTCTTTATATAAAAACTCAATGGTGCCTGCATTTTGATAGTTGGCGGCTTTGGCAGCCCGCACAGCCGCTTCACCAAGGGCTTGCCTGGTTTGGTCGTCAATGGATGCGCAGGGGGCTTCTTCCAGCACTTTTTGGTTGCGGCGCTGCAAAGAGCAGTCCCGCTCACCCAAATGAATGACGTGCCCGAAAGCATCCCCTAAAATTTGCACTTCAATATGCCGGGCGTTAATGAGCATTTTTTCCATGTATACGCCATCGTCCCCAAAGGCCGCTTTGGCCTCGGTTTTTGCGGCGGTGAAGTTTTTAATCAGTTCTTCTTTATTGTTGCACATCCGAATGCCTTTGCCGCCGCCACCGGCGGTGGCTTTCACCATCACAGGGTAGCCAAATTCTTCGGCCAAGGCTGCAGCTTCTTCCGGGGTTTCAAGCAAACCTTCACTACCCGGAATCACCGGCACTCCGGCTTTAATCATCAGCGCTCTAGCGTTGGCTTTGTTGCCCATAAGGTCAATGGTTTCTGCATCCGGGCCGATAAAGGTGATGTTGCATTCCCGGCACATGGCTGCAAAGGTGGCGTTTTCCGCCAAAAAACCAAAGCCGGGGTGAATGGCTTGCGCCCCCAGCTTACAGGTGGCGCTTAATATGTTTTGCATGTTTAAATAGGAATTGGCTGCCTTGCCGGGGCCGATGCACACGGCTTCGTCCGCCATCTGCACGTGCAGGGCATGGCGGTCTGCCTCAGAAAAGACGGCCACTGTGGCGATGCCCATTTCCTTGCACGCCCGGATGATGCGCACCGCAATTTCCCCCCGGTTGGCAATAAGTATTTTATTAAACATGGTCGTCCCCTATCCAATCATAAATGTTAACTGGGCTTCGGCTACTTTTTTGCCGTTCACATAGGCCACCCCTTGGCCAATGCCCGCCATCTTTTTAAGCTTCACAATGGAAACCTCCAGCCGCAGCGTGTCCCCCGGCACCACTTTGGCCCGGAACTTGGCATTGTCTACTGCGCCAAAATAAGGGGTTTTGCCCTTGTATTCTTCCATGCACAAAATGGCACAAGCACCTGCCTGGGCCATAGCTTCCACAATCAGTACCCCCGGCATCACCGGCTCTTGTGGGAAGTGGCCGGGGAAGAAGGGCTCGTTCATGGTCACATTTTTAATGGCCACTGCCCGGCTACCCGGTTCCATTTCCTCAATGCGGTCAATGAGCAAAAAGGGTGGGCGATGGGGCAATATTTGCATAATTTCATTAATGTCCATATAAATCTCCTTTGCTTTTCCGTCTGCGCCAAGCGCAGACGGGGTGGGCGGCCAGAAAATTCCGCCCGCTCATATGCCAGAGCCGCCCAATTCGATGGCAACTGGCCGCTATGGCTCACGGTATTTTCCAGCAAACTTTCATCAAAAGACCGGCTAGCTTAACGGCCAATTGCTCCAATTGGGGCGGCTCAGTTTTTTCATCGACAAAAAGCCACCTGGCCGCCCCGGCACCACTGCCCTTTGCGCTTTGCGCAAAGGGCAGTGGTGCTTATTCAATGCGGAATAGTTTTTGGCCAAACTCTACCATGTCTTCATTTTTCACCGCAATTTCAGCCACTTTGCCGTCCCGTGGGCTAACGATTTCGTTCATCACTTTCATGGCTTCCACAATGCACAGAACGTCACCGGTTTTAACCGTGCTGCCCACCTTGGCAAACGCTGGCTTGCCCGGCGCACTGCTTTCATAAAAGGTGCCTACAATAGGGGCAGTTACCCAATCCCCGGTCAGAGCTTCCGTTTTTTCGGGAGGTAACAGGGTAATAGGGGTGTCAATGGCCGGAGGCACACCAGGAGCAGCCACGGGAACCACAGCCACCGGAGCAACTGGGCTATCCTCCATAACGGTTCGGCTACCCATGCCTGTTTTGCTCATACGCACATGGGCGTTGTCCAGCTTTAATTCAAATTCTAAAAATCCGGAGGCATCCACCCGGCTAATTAAATCTTTAATCTCGTTATAGTCCACCATTAGCCCTCCCACTTCTTAAAGCATAACACCGCATTATGGCCGCCAAAACCAAAGGAATTGCTTAAAACGGCTTTCATAGGGTGTGGTCGGCCTTTGCACGGCACCACGTCCAGGTCACATTCTGGGTCTGGCACTTTATACCCAGCAGTGGGGGGTGCAAAATCCTCCACCAATGCCATGACAGACGCCACGGCTTCCACTGCACCGGCGGCGCCCAGCAAATGGCCCACCATAGATTTTGTGGAGCTGATTGGAATTTTATATGCATGTTCACCCAAAGCACCTTTAATGGCCAGCGTTTCCATTTTGTCATTAGGCTCGGTGGCGGTGCCGTGGGCATTGATGTAGGAAATGTCTTCAGGGGTTAACCCAGCTTCGGCTATGGCCTGTTCCATTGCCGCTTTTGCACCGCTGCCATCAGGAATGGGGCTGGTCATGTGGTAGGCATCACAGGTGGTGCCATAACCCACAATTTCAGCGTAAATCTTGGCTCCTCTGGCTTGAGCGGCTTCCAGGGATTCCAGCACCAAAATACCGGCACCTTCACCTAAAACAAACCCGCCCCGTTCCAAATCAAAGGGAATGGACGCCCGTAAAGGGTCGCTGTTTTCAGACAAGGCGGTCAAGCTGCTAAAGCCGGCAATGCCCACCCCTGTGTTGCAGGCTTCTGTTCCACCGGCCAGAATGATGTCGCTATAGCCATGCTTAATGCTTCTAAAAGCTTCACCAATGCTGTTGGTGGCGGAAGCACAGGCGGTCACCACACAGGTGCACACCCCTTTTGCGCCGAAACGAATGGCCACGTTGCCAGCGGCAATGTTGGCGATGGCACATGGAATGAACAAAGGAGAAACTCTGCTGGGGCCTTTAGCCGTCAACTTATTCACCTGTTCTTCAATAAGGCCCAGTGCACCAATGCCGGAACCAATGATAACCCCAAACCGGTGTTTATCCACCTTTTCCAGGTCCAGGCCACTGTCCTCCACAGCTTGCACAGCAGAGGCCACAGCAAACTGGCTAAACAAATCCATCCGTTTTGTTTCTTTGCGTTCCATATACAAATCCGGGTTAAAGTTTTTCACTTCACCGGCAAGCTTTACTTTGTAGTTTGTGCTATCAAACCGGGTGATTGGGGCAATGCCCACCACCCCATTTTTTATATTGTCCCAAAATTCTGCCACGGTGTTGCCTGCGGGCGTAATGGCGCCCATACCTGTAATAACAACTCTGCGGTTCATTTTGTCCTCCTTATCCGATAACTTTCAACTTCATGCGGCTTGTTCAGCTTCGCTATGCACTGGCAACACTTGGCTATATTCACACGTTACATGACCAAGCCGCCGTCTAAGCAAATCACTTGTCCCGTTATATAGGTGCTCTTTGCTAAAAACACAGCCAAGTCCCCCACTTCACTGGCTTGTCCGTACCGGTTCAACGGTATGGCCGCCAGCATCTGGGCTTTTTTATCTTCCGGCAGTGCCGCCGTCATTTCTGTTTCAATAAAGCCTGGGGCAATGGCATTGACCGTTATGCCACGGGCGCCCAGTTCCTTGGCCACAGACTTGGTCAAACCAATGATGCCCGCCTTGCTTGCAGCATAGTTGGCTTGCCCGGCATTACCCATCACGCCAATCACGCTGGAAATGTTGATCATGCATCCGGATTTTTGCTTAATCATAATGGGTGATGCATGGCGAATGGTGTTAAAGGCACCTTTTAAATTAATGTCCACCACAGCGGCGAAATCCGCTTCACTCATGCGCATAATCAAACCATCTTTGGTGATGCCGGCATTGTTCACCAAAACATCTAAAGAACCAAAAGCTTCTTTGGTTTGCTTCACCAAGCTTTGGGCTTGTTCAAAATCTGCCACATTACCGGGCAGTGCCAGCGCCTTCACGCCAAACGCTTCAATTTCCTTCAACGTCTCATCCGGGGGGGTGGAATTGTAATTGATGGCCACGTTGGCCCCTTGGGCCGCAAAAGCCAGCGCAATGGCTTTGCCAATACCCTTGGCTCCCCCGGTGACCAAAACCGATTTATTGTTGAGCATAAGCCCTTCCCTTCTTCCTACAGTGTTTCCTCTATGTTCACGGCTTCCGCTTCTTTCCCGGCCGCCTTCGCAATTTTCTTCACAAAACCGCACAAGGTTTTGCCAGGGCCAAACTCTACGAATTGGGTTACGCCCTGTTCCAGCAGCCACAAAATGGCCGCTTCCCATTCCACAGGAGACATCACCTGCTTGGTTAGCGTAGGGATAATATCCGCTTCCGATGCAATGGGCTGCCCGGTTAAGTTGGTAAGCACCGGCACTTCCATGGGGCTAATGGTCAGCTTGTCCAGCTCTGGCTTCAATTTTTCCGCCGCCGGTGCCAGCAATGCCGTATGGAAAGCGCCGCTTACGTTTAACCGCATACACCGCTTGGCCCCTTTTTCCAGACACAAGGCTTCGGCTTTTTCCACCGCCGCCACTTCCCCGGCAATAACAATCTGCCCGGGCATGTTGTAGTTGGCGGGGGCTACGTATCCGGCAGTAAGTGCACTGGCTTCTTCGCAGCAAGCCTGCACCAATTCCCTGCTTAAATTCAACACGGCGCTCATGGCCCCGGTGCCCGGTGGGCACGCTTCCGTCATAAGACGCCCCCGTGTGCGCACCAGCGCCACTGTTTCTTTAAAATCCAAGGCACCCGATGCCACCAATGCGCTGTATTCCCCCAGGCTCAAACCTAACATGTAATCCGGCTTGTCCTTGGCCACCGCATAAGCGGCTATGCTGGCCGTTAAAATGGCTGGCTGGGTGTATTCCGTTTGGTTCAGCTGTTCATTTTCTGTAAAGCACAAATCTGCCACAGAAAAGCCTAATGCTTCTTCTGCTTGGTCAAAAATGGCTTTGCTTTCCGGGAATTTGTCGTACAGCGCTTTGCCCATGCCCACAAACTGTGCGCCCTGGCCGCTGAACATAAATGCTGTCTTTGCCATTACAAGCCCAACCTTTCCGCATGCGCTTTAATGGTTGCTTCGCATTGCTGCATGATTTCATCCAGCATGTCTTTACAGGTTTGTTCTTTGCACACCAACCCGGCAATCTGGCCGGACATCACGGAACCATGGTCCACATCCCCGTCCACCACGGCCCGGCGTAATGAGCCTGTACCCAGTTCGTTAAACTTGGCCATGAATGCATCAAAGTCTGTAATGTTCCGTTCCAGTTCTTCAAACAGGCGGGCTTGCCGGTTGCGAATGACCCGCACCGGGTGGCCTGTGGCTTGGCCGGTGATGGTGGTGTCTATATCTTTTGCTTTCAAAATGGCTTTTTTAAAGTTTTCATGTACGGTACATTCTTCGGCCACCAAAAACCGTGTGCCAATTTGCACCCCAACAGCGCCCAGCATCAGGGCCGCTGCCATGCCCCGGCCGTCTGCAATACCCCCCGCCGCCATGACAGGAATTTTCACCGCATCCACCACTTGAGGCAACATGGCCATGGTGGTCAGCTTGCCAATGTGGCCGCCGGATTCCATGCCTTCTGCAATGATGGCATCTGCCCCCAGCTTTTCCATCTTCTTGGCATAGGCCACAGAAGGCACCACCGGCACCACTTTAATGCCGCTGGCTTTGAACGCTTCCATATACTTGCCCGGGTTACCTGCCCCGGTGGTGACCATGGCCACCTTTTCTTCACACACCAGCTGAACCACTTCATCCACATGAGGGGAAAGCAGCATGATGTTCACCCCAAAGGGCTTGTTGGTGGCGGCTTTTGTTTTGCGAATTTCTTCCCGCACAGCTTCTGCCGGGGCATGTCCGGCGGCTATAATGCCCAGCCCGCCCGCTTCGGATACGGCACTGGCCAATGCACTGTCTGCAATCCAAGCCATGGCCCCTTGAAAAATAGGAACTTCAATGCCCAACATTTCACATATTTTCCATTTATTATTCATTATATCACCTTTATCATAATTGTATCAACAGTGAACCCCAAGTTAATCCGCCGCCAAAGCCAACTAAAACCAGCTTTTGCCCGGAACCAGGGGTTATCAGCCCTTTTTCCGCCATTTCTGCCAGTGCCATGGGAATGGTGGCGGCGGAGGTGTTGCCGTATTCCTGAATATTAATGTAAAACTTCGAGATGTCCAGCTTTAATTTTTTGGCCAGTGCTTCCACCATGCGCAAGTTGGCTTGGTGGGGCACAATGTAGTCCACCTCATCTACAGGCAGGCCATGTTTATCGCACACCGCCCGAATGCTCTTGGGCACACTTTTCAGCACAAAGTCCAACACACCCCGGCCGTCCATGTAAAAGTCCTGGGTTGCAACTTCGGCTTCCAAGAATGGGTGCACCACGGGCTGGTGTCCGCCTAAAAGCGCCACCCCTTTGGCACCGTCTGCGTGCAAATCTTCTGCTAAAATGCCGTTGGATACGCTGTCGCTGCATGGTTCTGCGGAAAGCAGCACCCCACCGGCACCGTCCCCAAAGAGCACGCAGGTGCTTCTGTCTTGCCAGTTTAGTATTTTAGATAAAGTTTCGCCCCCTAAAACCAGGGCATTTTTATACAATCCGCTTTGTAAAAGCTTTTCAGCCACAGACAGGCCGTAAACAAAGCCGGTACATGCTGCGCTTAAATCAAAGGCAAAAGCGTTTGTGGCACCCAATGCCCCTTGTACCATACAAGCTGCAGAAGGAGTGCCGTAGTCTGGGGTTAAGGTGCAGACAATGATTACGTCTATGTCTGTTGCGGGTATGCCTGCATTTTTAAGCACCGCTTCCCCTGCTTTGGCGCATAAGTCCGACGTATTCTCCCCGGTGGAAAGATGCCGCCGGCAAATGCCGGTGCGGGACACAATCCATTCGTCGGTGGTGTCTACCAACCGGCTTAAATCGTCATTGGTAATGGTTAAAGGCGGAGCATAGGCTCCAAAAGCTTTGATATTTACTGCAAACATGAGGTCACCTCCCCTTCAGGAGCTATGTATTGCCGGGTTAAAAAAACATGAATCTTTTGCAGGGCGCTGTAAAGGACCTCTATTTCCAGCCCCGACAAGCCGGAAGTAGCCTCTGCCACCATGTTGGCATGAAAAGCCTGGTGCGCCCGAAACACAGCACGCCCTTTTTTGGTTAAATCTATTTGCACCACACGCCGGTCATCTTCTACCCGAAAACGCTCCAGATAGCCTTTTTTCACCAGCTTGTTCACCGCCACGGTTAAAGTGCCCACCGTGATGTGCAAACATTTTGCAATTTCCCCCATGGTCTGCCGCCGGTTCAGCCCCACTGCCTCCAGGGTGTGGATTTCCGCCATGCTAATGTCACCAAAGAAAGAGGATTTAATGGTGGCGGCTTCTATGGAGAGGATGTCGTTAAAAACGTCCACCATCAGGTTGTTGATGATGGGCAGAGGGTTTTCCATGACAATTTCCTCCAAAATAACACTTATTTTGACACTCAAAACATTTGATAATCAAAGTATACTAGGCTGTGGGCAACCTGTCAATGAAAATTTTAGAAAAGGACACCCCAATCACTCACCGGGCGTCCTGCACATTCAAATCTTGTCTTTTTTCAATAAAGCTTAATATTTTATCTTTATAGGAATCCACGCCAATATAAAAGAAGTTTACACATAGACACAGCCAGGAAGCCTTGATTGTATTGCCCTGTGCAAACTGCAACCCTATGTACATATGAACCATTGCCGGTAACGCACTCCCCAGTGTAGCGGCTAACCCATATTTCCACCAGGGCAGCTGTGTACGGGCATAGACGAAGGGCAAAAGGCCGTTGTGTAAGCGGGGTATTGCATAAAGCCAAAAAACAACAGCCCATGGGCGCATTTGTAATTGCCGAAGTAATGCCGTTGAAAACACACTGTTTTGCTCTTTGTGTGTCTTATGGGGCAAATGGGGGGCGAAGGTTTTGTCTACCTTGCGCACGGCCACAAACACCAGTGCACTTCCGGCCAAACTTCCTGCTATCGTAATGAGTAACCCCCACCACATCCCGTAACACAGGCCCGCTACCAGTTGTATGGGCGGGGCAGGGAAAAGGGCGGTTACCACTTGAAATAGCTGTAGCGCCACCAAAATAAGCGCTCCCTTGGCACCAAAAGCGTTCATGTAGCGCACCACGGCGCTTTGCTGTTTTAAATCAACGTCCCATAAAAGAGGGAAAAGGTCTATACACATGACTGCTGTTAATAGGAGCGCCACCGCTATGCATACGTAGGTGCGCACCTTATTTTTATGCCATCGCATAAGCATCCTTCTTTTCTTTATAAAAACAACAGGCGGCAAAGAAATATCTTTGGCCGCCTGTCTAATGCATTAAATAGCTCTGGTCACTTTGTTTGAACGAAGGCACCGTGTGCAAATGCTCACCGTCCGATTCGTGCCATTTTCCACGATTTTGATTTTCTTCACGTTAGGTTTCCATTGACGGTTAGCCCGACGAGAAACCTGACTACGGGTAATGCTGATTCTATGACCGGTACGCATGCTTTTTTCACACAATTCACATTTTGCCATGTTTAGCACCTCCTTCATCTCTTTTGCGCAATCAACAAAAGTCATTTTAACAGAACAATCAACAGAATGCAAGCAAAAAAATATGGTTTTGTAAAAATTTGTGGATAACCCATAAATTGGTATGGATTATCGCTGCCTGTAGCGGTATGTGGTGCGCTGTGCCTGGCGCAGTTTGTAGCGCCGTGTGCGGCGGTTTCTCCGCCTAAATTGCTGCATGAGTATAAGCCAAAGCAGCAACACGGCCAGCAAACCTAACCCCCCCAGTAAGCCATACGCCCACAGCCGCCACGTGTCAAACAGCCAGGGCTGTGAAGCGTTAATATCAAAATCTAGCGGTTCAACCTCCGGCACCACCACAGCTTGGGTGGCCACCAAAGGAACTTCTTTTACAGTAACACCGTCTATGGTAACAGAAAGTGTACCCACTGCATCCCACGCATTGACGCTTTGGGTTATGGTGTCCGGCAAGTTATCGCTGAGCACCGCCCGAGCCGCCATGCTTTTGGGTAGCTTGGCCTGGGCACCCTCTGCCGGGCGCACCGTAAGGGTTTCATTGCCATCCCCTGCCACCGGCACAGATTTTTCATAATCTGCCGGGTTAAACAAGGTGCATGTTTCATATTGTGCAAACCCATAGTCCAGCAAGGCTCTAGTGTCATCATAGGCCCCTTTGGGGCTGGTGGCTTGCAACACCACCACAATCAGGCCAACCCCGTCCTGCTCTGCATAAGTAACCAATGTGTTGCCTGCTTCACTGGTATAGCCAGTTTTGCCGCCCACCACCCGTTCATCGTAGTTGGGGGACGTGGGCTGCATCATTTTATGGGAATTGTGCAGGGGGCGTTGCTCTGGCTGCCGTTCCGTAGGGGGCAAGTCCAGGCTGGTGGTGCTGATAAACTGTATAAATGACGGGTACGTTAACGCCTGGCGCATGATTAAAGCCATGTCGTAGGCGGTGGTGTAATGGTTTGCGTCATATAAGCCGTGTACGTTCACAAAGTTGGTGTTGTTGGCGCCCAGTTCCTTGGCCCTTTCCGTCATCTTTGCTGCAAAGTTTTCGCTGCTTCCGGCAATGTGTTCCCCTAAAGCATTGGCTACTTCGTTGGCAGAAGCCAGCATCATCCCGTACATGGCCTGGCGTATGGTTAAGGTTTCCCCTTCATCCATGGCGATGTTGCTGGAGCTTCTGGGAATGGAAAACACGGCTTCACGGGAAAAGGTGATGCGTTCTTCCATTTTGTTTTGGGGGCCATCTTCCGCATACTCCAAAGTGAGCAAGGCATTCATCACTTTGGTAATGCTGGCCGGGTAGTGCTTTTCGTCCATTTGCCGCTGGTATACCACCAGCCCCGTGTCCCTGTCCATCACCACAAAGGCGGGGGCAGACACGGTTGGCGGATTCTGTGGCATTTCAGCCGCTTGCAGGTTTACATGGGTGCTTAAAAGAGACAGCGCCAGCACAAAGGCAATGGCTTTGGCCGGCAGCTTTAAAATTGCTTGTTTCACGTTGGTATTCCCCTTATTCCGTAGCTTCCGCTGCCTTTTCAGCCTTGGAGGATTTGGAATCTTTAACTTCTTTAACTTCCTTGCCCGGTGTTAAGTTGGGCGCTTTTTTGCCTATGATGTCCACTTTACGAATGGGTATACGCACACCTTTGTTGGTGCCGAACTCTACCACGAAGCAATCTTCCCCAACAGCAGTGATGGTGCCGAAAAGCCCGCTAGAGGTTACAATTTGGTCCCCAACTGTTAAAGCATCCTGCATGGCTCTAATTTCTTTTTCGCGTTTTCTTTGTGGACGAATGAGGAAAAAGTATAGCCCGCCCAAAAGCGCCGCATAGAGCAAAAGGCCTGTGCCGCCAAAACCGCCCATAAAACCTGTGGAAGCCGCTGCCGTTTCTGTGGTGGTGGCTGCTGCTGCGGCTGCATCGCCGCCGCCTGCCCCGCCGGTGAGCACGGTGTCGGCAGTGCTTAGCAGGGAAAGTGCAGAATACATTAACATATTCATGAAAACAACTCCTTGTTCAAATTTAATTAAGCTACATTATAGGTGATAACGGACGGCTCGTCAATCTTTTTAAGCTTTCTGTTGCAACTTTAAAGGGAATTGTTTATCATGGCGGTGATAATAACAACTGTTTCGGCAAAACTAGACACAAGTTCTTAAAATTTGTACAAAGCGAAAAGGGCGTGGGCATATGTACGGCGTGATTGATATTGGTTCCAACACCCTGCGGCTAACGGTATACCATGCCGCAGATGGCACCATTACACCTTTCTTCAATAAAAAAGCCATGGCCGGGCTGGCCGGTTATGTGGACAAAAAGGGAAACTTAACAGAAAGCGGCATGGAGGAAGCCGTGGGCACTTTGGAAGGCTTTCAAAACCTGTTGGCCCAATCCCGTATGCCTATGGAGGCCCTGTACGTTTTTGCCACCGCTTCTTTGCGCAACATTGAAAATACTGAAGAAGCCGTGGCCTATATCCGGCAAAAAACCGGGCTGGACGTGGACATTGTCACCGGAGAGCAGGAAGCACGGCTTGGCTTTGCCGGTGCTGCACCGGGTATTTTACAAAAGGAAGGGCTTTTTATAGATATTGGTGGCGGCAGCACAGAACTGGTGTTTTTTCGGGATGGTCAACCCTTGCTGGCCACCTCCCTTCCCCTGGGTTCATTAAACATGTACACCAAACATGTGTCCGGCCTTTTGCCCCAAAAATCAGAACGCAAAGCCATTGAAGCACAGGTGCTTTCTCATCTAGCGGCCATTACCCCGCCACAGATAGACACCACTACCGTGTTTGGGGTGGGGGGAACCATTCGGGCCACCGGCAAGCTGAACAAGTTTTTGCACAAAAAAGAGGGTAATGCCCATACCCTGCCTTTTGCCAACCTTCCCCCGCTGTTGTCTCGCTTTAGCCAAGAAGACAAAGACACCCTGTGGCCCATCCTTAAAACCGTGCCCGACCGCATCCACACCCTTTTGCCCGGCATGGTCATTTTAAACACCATTGGGGCCCATTATGGCTGCCAAATGCTGCACGTTAGCCCTTACGGCATCCGGGAAGGTTACTTGCACGCCAAGCTGTACGGCGGGCCACGTTAACGATACACTTTCACGCAAAACCCAACGGCTTCCCCTTGCAAAACTTGGACAAATACAGTATGATACACTTATGAATACTTTAAAATTATCTGCCCACGCCAAAATTAATTTAGCGCTGGACGTTATTAACAAACGGCCGGATGGCTACCACAACATGGACATGGTGATGCAGCCCCTGCACCTGCACGACAGCCTGTACTTTAAAAAAGAGCGGGAAAGCGGTGTGCGCTTAACCTGCAACTACACCTGGCTGCCCACAGACGGCCGCAACCTGATTGTGAAAGCCGCCCAACTGCTGCTGGAACAGTATGCGCCTAAAGCCGGGGTGAGTATCCACCTCACTAAGCGCATTCCTGTATGCGCCGGGCTTGGCGGCGGTTCTGCGGACTGTGCCGCCACCTTGATTGGTTTACGGCGGTTGTTTAAGCTTTCGGTTTCAGACCGCACTTTATACCACCTTGGGCGCTCCTTAGGGGCAGACGTGCCTTTTTGCCTGCTTTCTCAAACCGCCCAAGCTACAGGCATTGGCGAAGTGCTTACCCCTCTGCCCACCCACCCGGTCACCATTGTGCTGCTGGCTAAACCTGGGGTACGGGTGTCCACCGGGGATGTATTTGGCCGGCTGGATTTAAACCAGGTGCATCAACGGCCGGACATTGACGGGATGATTGGCGCACTGGCAAAAGGAAACATGCCTGGGGTGTCTGCTTTGTTTTGCAATGTGCTGGAAACCGTAACCGCTGTGCAGTACCCGGTGATTGAAACCTTAAAAGGCCATATGATGGCGGCTGGGGCCATGGGCGCTGTGATGAGCGGCAGCGGGCCTACCGTGTTTGGTTATTTTAAAACCAAGGAGCAAGCTATGGCAGCCATCACTACCATCCGCCAGGAGGAACCTTCCTGCCGGGACATCATCTTAACCAGCACTTACAACCCAACCACAGGTTTAAAGCCCTTAACAAAACCCTTATAAAACCAGTTTTTATCTTCTTAATAGAATGTCAAGAAAAAGGAGGTCTTTCCATGAAGAAAAAAGCCGTTGCATTGGCAGCCGCTTGTGTTTTATGTATGAACGGGACAGCGTTTGCCGCACCAAATTTTAAAGACGTACCCTCAACCCACTGGGCGTACAGCGCCATTTCGGCTGTGTCGGACCGTGGGCTGATGGTGGGAGACCCCAGCGGCAATTTTAACCCCAACAACCTGATTGACAAGTTCGATACCATGCGCATTTTGGCCAGAGCCGCCGGTTATAACTACACCAACCCAACCGATGCAGAGCTCAACTACTACAACCGGGCTTATGATAAAAACAAAGCCGTTTTGGCCAGCTATAACCAAGCCTTCACCAAATGGAATTCCAGCGCAGACCGGGAAACTGCCTTTCTTATTGAAAAACAAGTGGTCACCTTGGACGACTTGAACCAGTTTGTCATTAAAGATGCTAATCAAAACGAAAAACTGCGGGCATTGTCCAGAGAAGAAGCCGTGGTGTTTTTGGTGCGGCTTTTGGGCAAAGAAGCTGAAGCCAGGGCGCAAACTTACGCCCTGCCCCCTTTTAACGACCAAGCCGGCATTGCCCCAGACCACCTGCCCCTTGTGCGGTATATGCAAAGCAAAGGGGTTGTTGCCGGGGACGACAAAGGCAACTTTAACCCCAACGGTGCGGTCACCCGTGCTGCCATGGCCTTGATGTTAGACAAAACACTGGCTTTGGCAGGTAATGCTACCACCACCATTACCCCCCTGCCTTCCAACGGCGGTGTGGCCACTGTGGCTGGCTTGTCCGGCACCTTTGACAAATATTATCCCCAGCTGGATGCGGTGCAACTGGTGCTGCCAGACGGCAAAAAGAAAATTTACCGTTTGTCTTCCCATGCCGTTATTTATGTGGACAGCTACTTAAAAACTGCACAGGATTTACAGGAAGGAATGCCCCTGACGGCACTGGCGGTGAATGACGATGAAATTCAGGAAATTAAAGCCACTTCCATCACCCAAGGCATTCCCGTTTCACCCAGCACCACGCCTTCTTACGGCAGCACAGGCAGTTCTGTGCCCCAAACGCCCCAATCCGGCGTATCCTTACAAAACTATTATGTAGAAGGCACTGTGGTGTCCTTTAACAGCTTACAAAAAACCATTAGCGTACAAGTGAAGATGCTAAGCCCTAAAGGGGAAATCATTGCGGAAACCCAAACATTCCCCTTGTCTGCCGACTGCCAGATGACTCGAGGTGGCACTGCACTCAACGGCGGAGATGTGCTTCCCGGCGAAGTGGTGCGGGTGGACTATAGCGGTGGAGTGGCTTTTAAGATTACCCTGGAAGAAAAGGAACGCACCTTCACCGGGGCTACACTGGCTGAAAAGCGCTACATTACCGCAACACAAACCCCTGTGCTGGTGTTGCAGGAATCCACAGGCAAGAAGTACGATTTGCGCATTACCGGCGACACACGCATCAACCGCCGGGGCACAGACGGGGTCGCCTGGACGGAACTGCGCATTGGTGACACCATTGACGCCAAAGCGGAATATGACCGGCTGGTGAGTGTGACTGCTTCCGGTACGTATACCACCGTTGAAGGCATTGTAAGCGAAGTGCGGTTCTCTCAATATAGCAGCACCATTGTGTTGCAAGACCAAGCCACCGGCCTGTTGCAGGAATACGGCCTGGCTGCTTCCAATATGTACGAATTGCGCCTGGGCAGCTGGGTGCGGCTGAATCTGGACAGCAAGGAAGCCGTTTCCTTCACTGGCATCAACGGGCCTTCTGCTAAAAGCGGCACCATCACCGGCACCATTCAAAGCCGGGGCAGCAACGCCATTTTCCTGCGTGACGAAACCAACCAAACACCCTTAAGGGAAATTAAATATGATGTAAACACCATTGTCACCAACGCCAAAACAGGCTCCAGAGTAAACCCAGACACCTTGTACCCCGGCCAAAGAATTAAAGTGACCATCAGTTCCCAAGACGGCAACTTGGCGGAAACCATTCAAGTTTTGGAAGATTAATTACGGGGTTCCGTTAGGAGGTGCCTTATGAACAAAAGCGGCAAAGACAGCAGCAACCTGTCTGCCAATAATAAAAAATACTTCAACACACGCATTAGCAACCCCCATAGAAGGCCAACGCCAACACCACTAAACAAAAATAGCGGGGTGCGCATGCCCAGGGAAAAACGGCGCAGCGGCCTACCCCGCCAAGGACGGGTGCTGGTGGTGGGGCTGGCCGGTGTAAGCCTTGTGTTGGTGCTTTGCCTGTTAGTATGGGCCTTCACCAATAAAAATGCTTATGCGGTATACGTAGATGGCGTTGAGGAAGGCATCATTGCCAAGAATAAAAACATTACGGAAGAATCCATGTATAACCTGGTTATTGCCAAGCTGCAAACCGAAGCTGGCAGTGCAGTCAAGGCAGAACAAACCATCACCTTTAAGCCAGTTCATGCCTCTAAAAAAGAGATAGCCACCCCCGAGTACATCATTGGCAACATTTACACCAAGTTTCCTTATCAGGTAGAAGCCTCCATCATTGCGGTGGACGGTGTAGAGATGGCGAAGTTAAAGTCGGACCAGGAAGCCCAGGAAGTTTTGGAGCAGCTTTCCGCACCGTACATCAAAAGCCCCTCAGACAAAGTTTCTTTCGGCAACCTGAAGGTGACCAAAGATTTTATTAACCCCGAAGAGCTTGTGGCTCCAGACGTGGCTTATGCGGTACTTAACGTTACCAAAGACACACCCCAGCAAGTGACGGTGGCGCCAGGGGATACATTGTGGAAAATTGCAAGCCGGGAAGGTGTCACTGTAGACCAGCTTTTGGCTTTAAATGATGGGCTTAAAATTGACTCTGTCATTTACGCAGGACAAACTTTGAGCTTAGTGAAACCCCAACCCTTAGTGACCGTATCCGTTGCCTCGGCTTCTATAAACGATGCTACCGAAGCAACTGCTCCAGAGGAAGCACCTGATTTAACCGCCTTACCAACCCCTTAAAAAAGCTTAAAACAACTTCTTTCCTACGAGCTGTCACCAATCTTATCCAAGCCTCATAGTATGGACAATGGGACAGCGATAAACACTTCAACTGTTTATCCTCCCATTATCCTTTTCGGAAAGGAGGAAAAAACATGATTGAAAATGGATTGGTTGAAAGCTTAATGCGCTATATTGGCCAAACTGTTACCATTTTCACCACCAGCGGCGGCTTATCCGGCTGTGGCTTCACCGGCACTCTGGCTGGCGTTTGCGGATGCACCGTGCGGCTTATCACCGACATCGGGCCGCCACCAACAGTTTTGCTACCACTTACTTTTACCAATAAAAAAACCGAAAGAAGGCATAAGTCAACTTTCGGTTTTTTTTATTGCTACGCAGTTTGATGGCAAGTGGGCAAGCACAAACCCATACACATAAAACAAAAGCCTTACAACCCTTTTAGTAAAGGTTTGCAAGGCTTGTACAAGTGAGTCACCCGGGGCTCGAACCCGGGACACCTGGATTAAAAGTCCAGTGCTCTACCGACTGAGCTAGTGACCCATAAAATGAAGGGTGGATAATGGGACTCGAACCCACGACATCCAGAACCACAATCTGGCGCTCTAACCAACTGA
>CAZCQP010000037.1:0-28589 GCA_964500895.1 uncultured Eubacteriales bacterium
ATGAATACCTATTACGATTGACAACCTTTTAACATTGTGCTATAACTAATTTGACATAATCTTTAGCTTACGAGTGTATACATTTTACGTGTTGCAAAACAAGAAAGAGAGGTGTCAGAGATTCATGATTAGAAACGCACGTGCAAATTATTTGCAGAAACAAGGGTTTAGCCTTAGCATGTACACCAATGATGAGCTGATGCAAATTCACCTTGCTACATTGGAAGTGCTCTGGCAAGAAGGCGTACACATTGGCAATGACGAAGCATTAAAGTTGTTTATTGATGCTGGTGCCATTGTGGACAAAGAAGAAAGACTTGTAAAAATTCCGCCGTACATGGTGGAAGATGCCATTCGCACAGCCCCCAGCACCGTTGTTCTGGCCGGCCGCAACCCCAAATACGACTGCGTATTAGATGGCAGCCGGGTGAACTTCACCACATTTGGCGCTGGTGTCAGCATTTACGACATTGACACAGGGGAATACCGCACCACCGTTCTTCAAGACGTTGCAGACACTGCCCGTGTTGCCGATTACATAGACAACGTAGACATCTACTCCCATGCAGTGTCCGCCGGTACATCCTGCCCCAAATCTTCTGTAGACCTTCATGAAGCAGAAGCCTTTTTAACCAACACCTCCAAGCACTGTATGCACATCGACTTAACTTGCGGCGCCAATGCCAAACGTTACTTAGAAATGGGTGCAACCATTGTGGGCGGTATGGATAAACTCCGTGAACGTCCCATCCTTTCCGCACTCACCTGCCCGCAAAGCCCGTTGCAACTGCATACGGAATGCTGTGAAATCATTATGAACTTTGCAAGAGCTTGGGTGCCTTGCAACATTCTCTCCATGGCTATGTCCGGTGGCACAACACCGATTACCATTGCCGGAACACTGGTTATTCACAACGCCGAAGTGCTCTCTGGCCTTGTACTTTCCCAACTGGCATGTAAAGGCGCTCCTGTGTTATACGGCAGCTCCACCACCACCTTCGACTTAATGCATGCCACCGCTCCTGTAGGCTCTCCAGAATTAGGCATGTGCAGCGCCAGCGTGGCCGCACTTGCACAGTTCTACAACCTGCCCAGCTATGTAGCAGGCACGTAGGCAGACAGCAAAGTGTGCGACGTACAGTCTGGCCATGAAAAAACCATGACTTCTATGTTGCCCGCATTGGCAGGTGCAAACATGCTGTACGGCATGGGTATGCTGGAGTTAGGGGTATCTTTCAGCTACGCACAGCTCTTTGTGGATGATGAAATTGCCAGCATGGTGCGCCGTGTGGTTCGTGGTGTTGAAGTTAACGACGACACCTTAGCCGTTGACTTAATCCGTTCTGTAGGCGGCGGCCAAGGCAAACACTTCCTGATGGAAGAACACACCATGGAATATATGAAACGTGAACAACAATCCGCTAGACTGTTCGACCGCAAGATGCGTGACAACTGGGTAGGGGATGGCAGCAAAGATGGCACCAAACGTGCCACCGAAAAAGCCCATCACGTATTCCACACCCACAAACCGGAGCAATTAGAACAATGCGTGCTGAACGAACTGCGCCGTATTGTTGAAAGCGCCGAGAAATAATTAAACCAATACCCCCAAAATAATTAACAAAAACAGAAAGGTTAAAAGCCGTACAGGGTTATGGCTTTTAACCTTTTTTCGTGCGCGTATTTTGTCGGTTTTTGCCTTGATTTCAGGCCTTTTGCAGCCCTCTAGGAACATGTCTTCTAAATTTAAAAAAAATTTAATGTAATTTTAATTTAAGGCTTGTATTTTTCCAAAGCATGGTTTATAGTGGTGTAAAGTGGTTACGGGTGGCACATTTGTTGTGGTCAATACGCACATGCTAAAGGAGGTTGGCCCATGTTTCTCGGTGAATATCAGCACATGTTAGACACAAAGTGCAGAATGATATTGCCCGCCAAATTTAGGGAAGAACTGGGCGCCCAATTTGTCATTACCAAAGGTTTAGACAAATGCTTGTTTGTGTATACCATGGCGGAATGGCAAGCCTTGCACGACAAGATTAAAGCGCTGCCTGTCACCGATGAAAGTGTGCGCCGGTTTGTACGGTTCTTTTTTGGGGGGGCGGCCGAGGTTTCTCCAGACAACCAGGGCCGGGCCATGGTTCCCGCCAACTTACGGGAATACGCTTGCATCACCAAAGAAGTGGTCACCATTGGCGTATCTAACCGCATTGAAATATGGAGCAAAGAAAACTGGAACAACTACAATCTGGAAAACAACACCTTTGATGAAAAGCTGGCCGAGAAAATGGCTCAGTTAGGCATATAACCAACCCTATAACAATGGATTGCTTTCGTCAAACAAAATACGCAGCAATCTAATGAAGGGAGCGAATAGCAAGTGATCTTTTCCCACAAATCGATCATGCTACAAGCATGTATCGATGGATTGCACATTCAACCGGAAGGGGTTTATATAGACGGCACATTAGGCGGCGGCGGACATGCCCGGGAAGTTTGTTTAAAGCTTTCCCACCAGGGCACCTTTGTAGGCATAGACCGGGACATTGCTGCCATTGAAGCAGCATCCAACGTGCTGTCTCCTTTTCAGGACAAAACCATTCTGGTTCGGGGCAATTTCTTCCACATGGCAAGCATTCTGCATTCCCTTGGCATTACAGGCGCAGACGGCATCCTCCTGGATTTGGGCGTGTCTTCCTATCAATTGGACGAGCCTTCCCGAGGGTTTTCCTATATGCACGACGCCCCGTTGGACATGCGCATGGACAGCAGCAAGCCATTTAACGCCTACGACGTGGTGAACAATTATAAGGAAGACACCCTGTGCAAACTGATTAGCGATTACGGCGAAGAACGCTGGGCCAAACGCATTGCCCAGTTCATTGTGGCCCAACGGCAAATTAAACCCATTGCCACCACCCTGGAACTGGTTAGCGTCATTAAAGCCGCTGTGCCCAAAGGGGCCAGAACAGACGGGCCTCACCCAGCCAAACGCACCTTCCAGGCCATTCGGATAGAGGTCAACAACGAACTGAAAGGCTTGCAGGAAGCGCTGGAATCTATGGTGAACTTGCTGAACCCCGGCGGTCGCCTTTGTGTCATCACCTTCCACTCCCTGGAAGACCGCATTGTTAAAAACACATTTAACGACTGCATAAACCCCTGTAAATGCCCGCCAGACTTCCCCGTCTGTGTGTGCAACAAAAAGCCCAGTTTAAAAGCTGTTACCAAAAAGCCTATCATACCCTCGGACGAAGAAATTTTAACTAATCCAAGAGCCAGAAGCGCCAAGCTACGGATAGCTGAAAAATTGTAAAAAGATTTACAAGGAGGTCATGGCGTGGCCAAACGTAGGCAAAGTAGTAGGCAAAATAGTAGGCAAAATAATTACCCGGGGCATTATGCCCAATATTATTCCGGCGCATCTACCGCTTGGGAGCTGGAAACATACGAGCAAGGCCAGCCAAAGCCGGAAAAAAAGCGCCGGAGACGGCTTCGGTTTAGAAAAAAAGCCGTTGTTTTTAAAGATGCAGGCCAAACCAAAGTAAAATTTTCAAAGTGCACCATCATTAGCGTTATGCTTATTTTTGTATGCGCCATGGGCATGGCTTTGAGTTGTGCATACGTTTTGCATGTGCAAATGGGGTTAACGGAGCTGCGGGAAGATTTAAATGCCAAGCAAGAACAGACCCTCATCCTTCAGACAGAACTAACCCAAAGCTACGACCTGACCGAGATTGAACGCATCGCCACCACCAAACTGGGCATGTCTAAACCAAAAGCCCATCAAGTGGTGGTCGTTAACGTACCCAGACAAAATTACGTGCAAATTGAGCAAGACCTGCCCGATGAAATTCCTCAAGGCAGGGTCACCAATTTTTTAAGCACCCTTTTAGGGCAGTAAACCGAAAAGGATGATTGCTTTGAAACACAAAAAAAAGTATAGGCTGTACCAAAAAAAGCTTATGATGTTAGGCATTTTTTTTACACTCGTTATCGGCGGCCTTTTTGCCCGTGTGGCTTACATACAGACAGTTTACGGCAATGAATACGAACGCAAAGCCATAGAACAAGCCAGCAACCAGCAATCCATGCACACCGTTATTACGGCACAACGGGGCAGCATTTTTGACAGAAACGGCCAGGTGCTGGCTGGCAGCTACGCTGTGGATAACATCATTCTAGACATTAGCGAAATGGTGAAGGAATCCCAACGCAGCGAAAAAGGCAAAAAATCCGTTGAAGACACTGTGGCTAATTTAAGCAAATTCTTAGAAATTCCCGTTGAAACCATCAACGGCTATTTACAAACAGATGCCAACGGCGTACCTCTTAAAGACGTGCGCTATTTTATACTCAAAAAAGAAGTGGACCGCAAAGTCACCGAAGCCTTAATGGCCAGCGGGGTAAAATGCGTGTACACAGAGGAAGTGTCTAAACGTACATACCCCGGCAACAACCTGGCCTCTGCTGTGCTGGGTTTTATGCGTGGGGATGTGGCTGTGGGGCTTGAAGGCCAGTACAACAAGGCATTAAGCGGCGTGAATGGCCGCATTTTTAAGGCCTATGCCAGCAATATACAAACTGCTGATGCAAGCGTGAAGGACGACGCTGTGAACGGCTATTCCCTGGTCACCACCATCGACATGGCCATTCAGCAATATGCCGAAGAAGCCGTCCGAACTTCCAGCCAGACGTTTAAATGCTCCACCACCGCCATTGTTGTGATGAACCCAAAAACCGGGGAAATATTGGCCATGGCCCAGTCCCCTTCTTTTAATAGCAATGACCCGGCCAACATTGCCGGCATTGACGATTTACTGGTTCAAGAAGCCTTGTCCCAGCTGCCAAAAGAAGAGCAGATTACCGCCCTTAACCCTATCTGGACAAACTTTAGCGTCACCAAAAGCTTTGAGCCCGGCTCTATTTACAAGCCTATTTTGGTGGCCACTGCTTTGGAAGAAGGCCTTATTTCCCCAACGGAAACCTTTTTTTGCGGTGGGTTTAAAATGGTGAATGACAAACGCATCGGCTGCCACTATCGTGCAGGCCACGGCACCCAAACCTTAACCCAGGCGCTGGCCAATTCCTGCAACGTGGCCATGATGGACATTGCGGAGAAAACCGGCGGCGACATCATTTACCGCTACCACAGCGACTTTGGCTTTGGCCAGAAAACCGGCATAGACCTGCCCAGCGAAAGCGCCCTTTCCGGCCTGCAATATTCCAAATCCCAGTTGGAACACCCCTTAAACCTGGCCACCTACTCTTTCGGCCAAGGCTTTAATGCAACGGCCATTCAAGACATTACGGCTTTTTCCGCCCTCATTAACGGCGGTAACGTGATGAAACCTTATGTGGTAACCCAGGTGGTGGATGAAAGCGGGCGTGTGGTGCAGGAAACGGAACCCACTGTGTTGCGCCGGGTGATTTCCAAGGACACCTCCAACTTTATGATGAAATCCCTGCAAAGCGTAGTCACCCCGGAAGGCACCGGGCGTAAAGCGGCCATTGCAGGTTATGCCATCGGCGGCAAAACCGGTACAGCCCAACAAGGCGTACGGGAAGAAGACGAAAGCAAGCAGGACTACACCTTGTCCTTTATCGCTTACATGCCCGGGGACGACCCGGACATTATTGCCCTGGCCATTATGAACATTGACCAGCCCAACGACCCGTACACGGAAGGCACCACCTCCCCAGCCCCCATGATGAAAGAACTGCTCTTAAACATCATTAAGTACAGGGGCTTATTGCCCACCGGGGAAGTATCTGAAGAAGACAACATCCACCTTTCCCCAGACAGCCAACCCTTGAACCATTTGGTGGGCAGCAGCCTGTCTTCCGCCACCCGCTATTTAAATGACAGCGGGCTGGACTATGAAATCATCGGCAGCGGGGATACGGTTGAAAGCCAAATGCCCAACAGCGGTGCCATGGTGGCCCCTGGGGATAAAGTGTACTTATACATCATGTCCGGGGAAGCCAGTGCCAACCAAACCCTTGTGCTGGTGCCCAAAGTGACAGACATGCCTGTAGAACAAGCCGAAGAACTGTTGTCTGGCGCAGGGCTTGTGCCTTTCGTGGCCAAAAACCCCCAGGCCAATGTTGCCGATGCAGCAGGGGATGTAACCACCGCAATTGTAGAAGCAGACCCAACCGCAACACCGGCTACTGAAACAGCTGACGGCGAGGAAGGGGTCCCCCTTTCCGGCCTTACCGTCACCAACCAAATGCCCACCCCCGGTATTCGGGTGCAGGCCGGTACAGTCATCCGGCTTCGGGCGGAATAATCATCCGCCTTCGGGTGGAACAATCATCCGGCTTCAGGCGGAACAGTCATCCGGCTTCAGGCGGAACAGTCATCCGCCTCGGGCGGAACAATGGTTTTCCCACAGTAACTCTATGATAAATGTGTGCAATATGGTTTAGCATTTTTTGCTTTTAGCGTCACAGACTTTAATCAATTTGGCGGAATTTACTTCCGCCAAATTGCAGGAAATGAAAAGTTTCCTTGGGAACTTTTCATTTCTTCCTACAGAAAACTCGATGACATGCACTAGAAGTGCATGTCATCGAAACGACTTGTTGACATACAGGCCGTGCCTTTCTAATAAACTGTATAAATAATATGGTTTAGAGAGGCGTTCAGATGGACAGACCTGGAATACTTGAAAAGAAAAAACTGATTTTTCTGCTGGCTATTTTTGAGGCCGCTTTGCTGCTTTTGGTTATTCGGGTGGCTTACATACAAACCGTTGAAGGGGATATGCTCAAGGCCAAAGCTTATGAGCAGCAAACCCGTGACCGGCTGATTGCCCCCAACCGGGGCAGCATTTTAGACCGCAACATGGTGGGCATTGCCAAAACAGAAACAGTGTCTTCCGTTAGCGTTATTTATAACCAAATGAAAGACAGAGAAGCCGTGGCCAAAGAGCTTTCAAACATTTTAGAATTGGACTACAACACGGTTTTGGAAAAAGTGAACAAACGGGTGGCCCTTCAGCGCATTAAAACCAAAGTGCCCAAAGAAACCGCCGACCGCATCCGGCAGATGAACATGCCGGGGGTGGTGGTGGACGAGGATATTAAACGCATTTACCCCTTTTCTACTTTAGCTGCCCAAGTGATTGGGTTTGTGGGCAAAGACAACCAAGGCATCATTGGGTTGGAAGCCAAATACGACAACATTCTTAAAGGGGAAAGTGGCAAGATTTTAACCGAAACAGATGTAAAGGGCAAAGAAGTGCCCGGCGGCCAGTCCTACCGGGTAGACCCTGTGCCCGGCAACCAGCTGGTTACTTCCATTGATGTGGTGCTGCAACAATACGCAGAACAGACATTGGACAAAGTGCTGGCGTCTTCCAAGGCCAAACGGGCGGCGCTCATTATGATGAACCCCCAAAACGGGGAAATTTACGCCATGGCCAACAAGCCGGACTTTGATTTAAACGACCCATTTTCCATTAACGACCCACAGTTGGCTATGGCTTGGAACAGCCTGACCGATAAAGAACGCACAGATGCCCTAAACAAAATGTGGCGCAATTTCAGCATTAACGATACTTACGAGCCCGGTTCCACCTTTAAAATCATCACCTCCATAGCCGGGCTGGAGGAACAAAAGGTCACCCCGGAAAGCACCTTTAGCTGTTCCGGTTCCCATGTGGTGGCTGGGCGCACCATCAAGTGCTGGCGCTACCCCAGAAGCCACGGCGGTGAAACTTTTGTGCAAGGGGTATATAACTCCTGTAACCCGGTGTTCATGATTATTGCCGAGCGGCTGGGCAGTGAGCTTTATTACAGCTACCTGCAAAGGTTTGGTTTCGATAAAAAGACTGGCATTGATGTACCTGGGGAAGCTGTGGGCATTATGCACAAGCTGGAAAATGTTGGGCCGGTTGAACTGGCCACCATGAGCTTCGGCCAGTCTTTCCAGATTACCCCTTTGCAGCTTTTGCGGGCGGGTTCTGCGGTGATAAACGGGGGCTACCTCATTACCCCCCACTTTGCCACCCATGTGGTGGACACAGACGGCAACCTGGTGGAAGTTTTCGACTACGACCGGGGAGAACCTGTGGTTTCCCAGGCCTCTTCGGACACCATGCGGGAAATATTGGAAGGCGTGGTCTATTCCGGCACCGGCAACAAAACCTATTTGCCCGGCTACCGGGTGGGCGGCAAAACCGCCACCAGTGAAAAACTGCCCCGGCGTAGTGGCAAATACATTGCTTCCTTTTTAGCTTTCGCCCCGGCAGACGACCCACAGGTCATTGCCCTTGCACTCATAGACGAACCTCAGGGCACCTACTACGGCGGCGCTTTAGCCGGGCCGGTGATGAAAGAGTTTTTCCAAAACGCCCTGCCCTATTTAGGCATTGAACCCAAATATACGGAAGACGAAATGAAATTGCCGGAAGCCGCCCGGATAGCCGTGCCGGACTTTCGAGAGCTGTCTTTAAATGATGCTACTAAAATCATTAAAGAACTGGGCCTTGTTCCGGTGGTGGACGGCGAGGGAGACATTGTGAAAAAACAATTCCCCCTGCCGGGAGAGCTGGTCAATAAAGGCACAAAAATGATTTTGTATGTTACCCCGTCAGAGGATGGAAACACTGAATAATAGGGAATACTGAGTATTAGGAAATAATTGTCAACCAATTGGAGTGGATAAAATGACACTGTTTGATGTGATGGCCCACACCCCTTACCAGCTTGTGCAGGGTACGAATGCCCCCGTCACAGATTTAACCATAGATTCACGGGAAGTGGCACCGGGAAGCGTGTTTTTCTGCATTCACGGCCTAACCGTGAACGGCCATGGGTTTATTGAGGCCGCCGCCAAACAAGGGGCTGTGGCTGTGGTGGTGGACGAACCGCAAACCAGCTACCCCCCCGGGCTTTGTGTGTTGCAAGTGGCCAACACACGGGTGGCCCTGGCATCTGCCGCCAGCTGTTTTTACAACCACCCCGCCAAAGACTTATGCCTGGTGGGTGTCACCGGAACAAACGGCAAAACTTCCACCACTTATTTTATGGAAGCCATCCTTGCGGCCTGGGGCAAAAAAGCGGGCATCATTGGCACGGTGGAAACCCGCATCGGCAAAGAAAACATGAACATTCACTTTGCCACCAGCACCACCCCAGACACGGTGGAGCTTTTCAAAATATTTGATAAGATGCGGGAAAAACAAGCCACCCATGTGGCCATGGAAGTTTCTTCCCATGCATTGGCTTTGCATAAAGTGGACGGCATCACCTTTGAAGCCGGTATTTATACAAACCTGACCCAAGACCATTTGGACTTCCATGACACCATGGAAAACTATAAAGCCACCAAGGCCCAGCTTTTTAGAAACTGCAACACCAGCGTCATCAACGCAGACGACCCAGAGGCCCGTTACATGATACAGCAAGCCACGGGGGACGTGCTCACCTACAGCGTTGACCAACCCAGCGAACTACAAGCCAGAAACGTTCAGGTGGATGCCACCGGCGTTCGTTTTGATGTGCAGTTGGGGGATACTTTAGCCCATTTCCAATCTCCGGTGCCGGGGAAGTTTACGGTATACAACATGCTGGCCGCCATTGGCGGTGGCCTGGCGCTGAACGTTCCGTTGGACGCCATACAACGGGGGCTTTCAGCCATGGGTGGGGTACCGGGGCGTATTCAACGTGTGTCCAATGATATTGGCATCGGTGTCATTGTGGATTACGCCCACACCCCAGATGGCCTCATCAACATCCTGTCTTCTGTACGGGAATTTACCACCGGCAACGTCATCACCGTGTTTGGCTGCGGCGGAGATCGGGACAGAGCCAAACGGCCCTTAATGGGCAAAGCAGCCGGGCAGCTTTCGGATTATTGCATCATCACCTCCGACAACCCCCGCTCCGAAGACCCTGCCGCCATTTTAGACGATGCAGAGCCCGGCGTGGCGGAAACCCAATGTTCCTATGAAAAACTGGTAGACCGCAAAGCCGCCATTTTTAGGGCGGTGATGATGGCACAGCCGGGGGACACGGTGGTTATTGCCGGAAAAGGCCATGAAAACTACCAAGTGTTGAAACACGAAACCATTCATTTTGACGATTATGAAGTTGCGGCGGAAGCCATACAGGCAAGAATAAACGCATAACGGACATTAAAAGGAGGGCTGACCACATGCGCCCCATGAACTTAACTTTCATTGAACAAGCGGTGCACGGCAAAAAGATTAGCGGTGCATCGGGCGTACAGGCCAACATTGACATTGAAGATGTATCCACAGACAGCCGGGGGGATTTACACCACAAGCTTTTTGTCCCTTTGGTGGGCGAAGTCTACGACGGCCACAACTTTTTAGAAAGCGCTTGCCAAAACGGTGCGGCCGCTTGTTTGTCTCACAAGCAGGTTGCCTTGCCGGTGCCTGTCATTCAGGTGGAAAATACTTCTCAAGCTCTGTTGGATTTAGCCATGGCCTACAAGGCACAGTTTTCTGCTAAAACCGTGGCCATCACCGGCAGCATGGGCAAAACCACCACCAAAGACATGCTGGCTTCTGTGCTGGCACAAAAATACAACACCTTAAAAACCGAAGGCAACTTTAACAACGAAATTGGTCTGCCCCACACCGTTTTCAGGCTGGATGAATCCCATGAATATGCAGTGCTGGAAGTGGGCATGAACCATTTTGGGGAGCTGGAACGCCTGAGCCGGGTGGCCAAACCGGATGTGTGCCTCATCACCAACATTGGCATTTCCCACATTGAAAACCTGGGGAGCCAGGAGGGCATTTTAAAAGCCAAGTGCGAAATTTTTACACACATGTCCCCCACCGGCACCATTGTTTTAAACGGCGACGACCCCTTGTTGGTGGGGCTTAAAGCAACATACCCGCAAGAAGCACTGTTTTACGGTTTAAACCCCGGCTGTGATGTGACCGCCCATACCATTGAAAATCATGGCCTTAAAGGGATTGGCTGCACGGTGCAATACCAGAACAGAAACATTCCCGTGCACATTCCATTCCCCGGGAAACATATGGTGTCCAACGCATTGGCGGCGGCGGCCATGGGCTTTTTGGCCGGATTGTCCGACGCTGAAATTAAAGCGGGCATTGAAACCGCCAAGCTTACTAAAATGCGCATGGATATTAAAGAAACTCCAAACGGCATCACCTTGATAAACGATGCCTACAACGCCAGCCCCCAATCCATGATGGCCGCCATAGACATTTTAAAAGAAGCCAACAGCCGAAAAGTGTGTATTTTAGGGGATATGCTGGAACTGGGCGAACAAAGCCCACAACATCATGCAGACGTAGGCCATTATGCCGCTTTGGCTGGCGTAGACGTGTTAATGTTTGCGGGCGAACGGGCCATTGAAAGCTACAACGCCGCAAAAACAGCCACCCGCAAACCCTGCATTTATTTTAAAACCCGGCAAGAAGCAGAAGGTGCCCTGGCCCAATGCCTTGAAAAGGGAGACACCGTGCTGGTGAAGGCTTCCCGGGGCATGAAATTTGAAAACATTGTGCACCACATCGAGACCCTAGAGGTGAATTCATGAATCAACAATTTGTCCAGGTGATATACGCCACACTTATCGGCTTTTTTGCCAACGTTGTTTTAAGCCCGTTGCTCATTCCTTTTTTGGTGCGGCTGAAATTCGGCCAAAACGTGCGGGATGACGGCCCACGCACCCATTTGAAAAAGAAAGGCACCCCCACCATGGGGGGTATCATCATTTTGTTTGCCTTTGCCATTGCTTCCCTGTTCTTTTTGCGGAACAATCAAGATGGGCTTATCCTTCTGTTTGTCACCCTGGGCTTTGGTTTGGTAGGCTTTTTGGACGACTACATCAAAGTGGTTAAAAAGCGTTCCCTAGGGCTGCGCAGTGGGCAAAAGGTAGCCATACAGCTGGTCATCACCACCATTTTCATTGTGTACCTGTTTAACAAGCAAACCCTGCATTTTGGGTTGCCTTTAACCAGCGTACTGGTGCCTTTTACAGACCATGTGGTCATTAACCTGGGTTATGCCTACATCCCCTTTGTGTTTCTGGTGATGATTGGCACGGTGAACAGTGTGAACTTAACAGACGGGCTGGACGGCCTGGCCGCCGGGGTGACCGTTTTAGTCACCACCTTTTTCGTATTCATTGCCTGGTCTGCGGGCAGTGGCGCTTTGCCTGTAACCGGGGCCGCTGCCGGAAGCTTGCTGGGTTTTCTGCTCTTTAACTCCTACCCTGCCAGGGTGTTTATGGGAGACACGGGTTCTCTGGCACTAGGTGGCTTCATTGCCGCACTGGCTGTTATGTTTAACATGGCACTGTTTTTGCCCCTGGTGGGCATTGTGTACGTCATTGAAGCGGTATCCGTCATCATTCAGGTGGTGTACTTTAAGCTCACCGGGCGGCGGTTCTTTAAAATGGCACCCATTCACCATAGCTTTGAACTTTCCGGTTGGTCTGAAACAAAGGTGGTTACGTTGTTTTATGTCATCACCACACTGGCTTGCCTTATTGGCTTTTTAGGCGCAAAATACATCGTTTAGGATGATGCAGCTTTGGATTTTAAAGATAAAAATGCGTTGGTATGTGGCCTGGGCAAAAGCGGTGTTGCCGCAGCCCGTTTGCTTTTAAAGCTAGGGGCCCGTGTTACTGTGCAAGACATGAAAGAAGAACGCAAATGCCAGGAAGAGGCCACCCAGCTGGCCCGGGAAGGCTTTCAATTATATTTGGGAAAGAACCCAGACGACATTTTGGCCGGGCAAGATTTGCTGGTGTTAAGCCCGGGCATTCCCTGTGACTTGCCTTTTATTGAAAAGGCCAAAGCCATGGGCATTCCTATTTGGGGAGAGGTAGAGCTGGCGTACCGCATGTGCAAATGCCCTATCATGGCCATTACCGGCACAAACGGCAAAACCACCACCACAGCCCTGTGCTTTGAAATTATAAAAGCCCACAACCCCGGGGCGGTTGTGGTGGGCAACATTGGCATCCCTTTTACAGACAAGGTGCTGGGCCTTGGGGAACAGGATGTGGCTGTAGCGGAAATTAGCAGTTTCCAGCTGGAAACTGCCCTGCGTTTTCGCCCCCGCATTGCAGCAGTGCTTAACGTCACCCCAGACCATTTAAACCGGCACAAGACCATGGAAAACTACCAGGCCCTTAAATCCAGCATTTTTCAAAACCAGTGGCCGGAGGATTACGCTGTTTTAAATTATGACGACCCCCTTTGCCGGGACATGGCCAAGGGTATTAAAAGCAAGGTAATTTTTTTCAGCCTGACCCAACCCTTGGCCGAAGGGGTTTATTTCGACGGCACCCACATTTGTGTTTCCTTGTTTGGCATAAACCGCCAAATTTTAAGTGTGGATAAATTGCAGATTTTTGGCAACCACAACATTGAAAACGCACTGGCCGCCGTGGCCATGACCCTTTGCGCCGGGGTGCCTTTGTCTATCATCACGGCCATGCTCCAGCACTTTAAAGGCGTGGAACACCGCATTGAATTTGTAACGGAAATTAACGGCATTAAATTTTATAACGATTCAAAAGCCACCAACACAGATGCCGCCATCAAGTCTTTAGAGGCCATTAAAGCCCCCATTGTGCTCATTTGCGGCGGCTATGACAAAAACGCCGATTTCAGCGAATGGATTAAGAAGTTTGAAGGCCATGTGCGCCATGCGGTGGTGTTGGGGCAAGTGAGCCAACAGATTATGGATACGTGCCGTGCCTATAATTACGAAACCGTAGACAGGGTGAACACTTTAAAAGAAGCGGTGGAAGTGGGCTTTGCCAAAGCACAGCCCGGGGACTGTGTGCTGTTAAGCCCGGCCTGTGCCAGCTTTGATATGTTCGATAACTACGAACAACGGGGCCGCCTTTTTAAAGATTTTGTGTGGGAAATGAGGGGATAGCTTGGCTGGGGGAAGTGCCTTAAGGAAAGCGGAATCAGAAAACCGCCGGCGTGCAAAGCCACGTTCTTTGTTAAATAAGCGCTCAAAACCGCAATCCCATGTGGTTATTGCAGTAGGCTCCATCGACTACACCACCATGCTGGTGGTTACCCTGCTGCTTTTGGTGGGGGTGGTGATGGTGTTCAGCGCCGGCTACTACAACGCCGCCACCCGTGCGGAGTTTAACTACGACATGTTTTTCTTGCTGAAAAAGCAAGCGCTCTTTTCCGTTGTGGGTTTTTGCGTGATGCTGTTTATGTCCACGGTGAACTACCGCTATCTCATGCGGTTTGGTGTGCCCTTGTACATCACCGCCAACGCCATGTTGGTGTGGGTGTTTTTCATGTCTGTGGCCACCAACGGTGCCAAACGCTGGATTAATTTGCCCATTATCGGTAAATTCCAGCCTTCCGAGCTTTCAAAAGTGGCCATCATTTTGCTGGTGTCTTACATCATTTATAAGTACAAAAACATTTTAAACAACTGGCGTGGCTTTTTAAGCATTTGTGCTGCGGTGGGTGTCACCATGGTGCTGGTGCTGCTGGGCAATTTAAGTACAGCCCTTATTGTGGGCATCATTGGCTTTGGCATCATCTTCGTTGCCAGCCCGTACATATGGCGGTTTGTGGTTGCCGGTGCAGCCGGTGCCGGGGCACTGGTGTGCTACATTGCCTTCTTTTCCACCGGCTTTAGAAACGAGCGGTTCGATGCCTGGCTAGACCCTTTTGCAGACCCACAAGGTTACGGTTACCAAACCATTCAGTCTTTGCTGGCCATCGGTTCTGGTGGGCCTTTCGGCCTGGGCATTGGCCAAAGCCGTTTAAAAAGCTTTTTGCCCGAACCCCACAACGACTTCATTTTCTCTATTATTTGTGAGGAACTGGGCCTGGTGGGTGCGGCGTTGGTGTTGCTGCTGCTGGGCATCCTCATTTGGCGGGGCATTCGCATTGCCGTAAACGCCACAGACACTTTTGGTTCTTTGGTGGCCACAGGCATTGTGCTGATGATTGCCAGCCAAACCATCATCAATGTGGCGGTGGTTACAAAGTCCATCCCCAACACCGGTGTTCCTCTGCCCTTTGTCAGTTACGGGGGCACGGCCTTGCTCATTACCATGTTTTTGATGGGCATTTTGCTGAACATCTCTCGGTATACAAAGGAAAGGTAGCGGCTTGTCCCGCCGCAAACAAAAATAAAAGCCTTTGCTGCATAGAAAAGGCGTGTGATTAAAGCTATGTACGCACCGGTTGTAGCGTCCCCCGGTGCTTTTTTTATGCTGTTACATACGTGATGTCTGCCCCCAGCTGGGCCAGGGCGGTTTCAATGTGGTCGTAGCCACGTTCCACATGCTCTGAATTGGTGATGATGCTGTCCCCTTCTGCTGCCATGGCTGCCAGTATCAGCGCAGCCCCGCCACGCAGGTCCATGGCACTCACCTTGGTGCCGTTCAGCCGCTCTACCCCTTTTACCACAGCAGACATGCCGTTTTTCATTAGGGTAATGTTGGCCCCCATGCGAATGAGTTCGCCAATGTGCTTGTTGCGGGATTCAAACACCGTTTCTTCAATTAAACTTGTGCCCCTGGCCACCGTAAGCAGTGCAGTCATTTGCGCCTGCATATCCGTGGGAAAACCGGGGTGTGGCAACGTGATGAGCCGGTTCACCGGGCGAATAAACTTGGGGGCTTTTAAGGTGATGGCATCCCCGTATTCTTTAATGGAACAGCCGGTTTCCATCAGCTTTGAGGTGATGGGGTATAAATGCCTGGGGTTCACATCGGTTAGGGTGATGTGCCCATGGGTGATGGCCCCTGCCACCAGATAAGTGCCCGCCACAATACGGTCCGGCATCACTTTATGCTCCACCCCTTGTAGCGCCTTCACCCCTTCAATAACAATGGTGCTGGTGCCTGCCCCTTTAATCTTTGCCCCCATGCCTTTTAGGAAAGCTTGCAAATCTTCAATTTCCGGTTCTTTGGCTGCGTTATGAATCACGGTTTGGCCTTCGGCCAATACGGCGGAAAGCATCACATTCTCCGTCGCGCCCACACTGGGTAAATCTAAATTGATGTTGGCCCCTTTCAGCTTTGGGGCATGGCAGTGTATAAAGCCATGCTCCTCTGTGATGGTTACCCCCATACGCTTGAGTGCTTTCAGGTGTAAGTCTATAGGCCGAAGCCCCAGCTCACAACCTCCAGGTTGTGAGTGGCTATTGGTTATTGGTGATTGGTTATTTCAAAAAGCCGGATAGATGGTCTAAAAAAGCAGACAACCGCTCTTTGTTCACTTCATAATACACCAAATTTTTATCTTTAGAACCCAAAACCAGCCCAGCTTCTTTCAAGACCTTTAAATGCTGGGAAATGGTGGCCGGGGTCACACTAAAATGCTTGGCCAAGTCTTTGGTTGTGGTCTGGCCGTTCATAAGTGTTTTAATAATGTTCAGCCGGGTAAAGTCGCTCATGGCTTTAATGCAGGGCAACAATTTGTCTGCTTCGTCCCCTGTGGGGCTGGGCATGGCGGCATTAATGTACAAGCTTAATGCATTTTCATAAATGTTCAGCATTAAATGGGGGGCCGTAAACACAGACACATGCAGGTAAATGTCTGAAATGGTGGTGGGCCTGAACGCATAGTTAAAGTCTTTTTTCATCAGAATAAAGCCGTCTTCAAAAGCCAGATCACTGTGCAGGTTCAGCAAATAGTCTATCACATTGGTTTTTTCAAAACGGTTCTTTTCTTCTGCCAGCCTAGAAAGATAAAAAGGTTTCAGCTTCACCCATTCATAATAAAAGAACTGGTTCCAGTATTGCTCCAACATTTTAAGCATGTCACTGCGCACTTTTTCAGCATTCTTCACATAGTGCTGAATGTGCTCAAACTGAATAAAGGATGGCACATGGCCTAAGGCTTGCGCTGTGAGGGTATGGGGGTTTTGCAGCCATGCTTCAACTTTTTGCTTGTCCGGCAGCAAGGTAGCCCCCAAGAAAATATAGGAAAATGCTTCAATGCTTAAATGGCCCACGCTGTCTATAAAGCCTTTAATGTTGTCGTTTTCCAGGCTTTGGTGGCTGAATGTTACATCCGCCACGTCCATCACAAACGTCCATTTGCTGTATTTGTGGCCAAAGTCCATTAAGGTGTCTAAAAGCTTTTTATTCATTTTACTTTTGGCATGGTCCACCCATTGGCGGCAGCCCACATGATGCCCCGGGTCTGTAAGCACATGCAAGCTGCACAACATTTCAACCGCCGGGTTACAAACAAAATGCACGTTTTGTTTCAATACTTCATCTTTAATGATGGGCATAAGGCACCTCTTAGTTGATGACAGATTGGATGGCTTCTTCAAAATCTGCTTCCGAACGTGCGCCCACCATTTTTTCGGTAATCACACCGGAAGCATCCAGCACAAAGGTGGTGGGAAAAGCGTTAATACCATAAGCCTGGCTTAACCGGCCTTCGCTGTCCATGGCCACAGGCAAATTGTAGCGGCCTTCTTTTAGAAACTTTTCAACCGGCTCTTTGTCGTCGTAGGCTACGAAAACAAAAGCCACATCTGCTTCATACTGCTTATATATTTTTTGTAAATCCTTCATTTCAGCGGCGCATGGGGCAGACCAGGAAGCCCAGAAATTAATGAGTACCGGCCGCCCTCTTAAATCTGCCAACGCCTTTTTGCCACCGTATAACATGGTCACTTCAAATTCCGGCGCACGCTGGCCAATGTCTGTGCCTGTTTTGGTCACCAACCCCAGATGCTCTGCCAGCGTCTGGTTGGTGCCGTTTTGCTTCACAGATAATGCGTTAAAGCACAACAGCACAGCACCGTCTCGGTAAAAATCTTTCAGTGTGGCGCTTTGCTCCGGGGTTAATAAACCCACACCCTGGGCATAGGCCAAAGACTCTTTATAGTTAAAATCTTTGTAATGCAGCGCCCGCAACACAAAGGCGCAAAATTCATAGCTTTCCATATTCCCCGTTCCAAAGGTGGTGGGGCTTGTTCCGCTGGTGTACTTATTGGCGTACAGCCAGGCCACGTAAGGGGAGGCCCACTGGGGTACGTCCCCAAAGGGGTGGGTAATTGCACCGCTTTCATACTGGGCCAACGCTTCTTCTGCCTGGCCTAAAAGCCGCACCAACAGCACGGCACCCTCTGGCCGGGTGAGCCGGTCTGCCAGCCTTAATTCACCGGGGGCCATAAGCCCCATGGCCTGCAACTGTTTGCCTTGCACCGAATAATGAGGGGTATAGGCAAAAACCGTCATGGGCAAGAAGAAACAAACAATTAAAAAGCTAACCAAAATTTTTATTTTCTTCATACGCTCCACCTTTCCGCTAAAATGGCGACTAGGAGGGGTTCATTCCCAGCCGTTTAAGCAACCGGATGTCTGCCCCGAAAAAGTACAGCATGGTATAAAAGCCGTAAAAGCGGGAGGCCAGCCGGTCTGAGTAATGGCTTTGCAAATCTTTCACCTGCAAGTTGGTTGAAATAACTGTGGGGCGCTGGCTTAACAACCGGCTGTTCACAATGTCGAACAAGGCGGTGTGGGTTAAAACCGTGGAAAACTCCGAGCCCAGGTCGTCGATGATTAGCAAGTCCACATCATAAATCATGGCGGACTGTTCATCGGCGGAAAGAGCACTCTGGTCGTCCTCCAGCCGGTTAAAGCGCAACGCTTCCAGCTTTTTGAACATTTGGGGGGCAGTGACGTACAGAACCGTATGCCCTTTGTCTAGTATTTCCTTTGCAATGCAATTGCATAAAAAAGTTTTCCCCAAGCCTGTATCCCCGTAAAGCAGCAGGTTCTGAAAATCTTTGCCTGCGTTTGACCCAAACTGGGACGTAAACTCCATGCAAGCGGTATAGACGGCCTGCATGTTTTCATAGGGGGACAATCCGGTTTCCGACGCCACCGTTTTGCTGTAGCAACGGATGTCGAAGGTATCAAAATTTTCTTTGGCCACCATGTCTTTCACGTTGGACATGCCATAAAATTTTTCCACCAGCCGCTGGGTGAAGCAAGGGCACTTTTCCTGGCCAATGTAGCCGGTGTCTTGGCAACGGTTGCAGGTGTACACCTCCGATAAATAGCCAGAAGGAATGCCTGCCTTCACCAGCAACCCTTCCTTTTCGGCTTTGGCTTTGGCCATAGACGCTTTTAATGCGGCGACTACTTCTTCTTCCCCCTTGGCTCCCCCAGACAAAATAAGCCGGGAAATGGCCAGTGCATCTTTTTGCAGCTGTTCGTCCAGCTGGGACAGGCGAGGAATCTCCTCATAAACATGGGCTTTGCGTTTTTCCAGCCGCTTATGGGCGGCCATCCGGTCTTGGTCATAAGTTTTAAGCACTTGTTTATAAAGCGCAGTATAGGCCATGGTGTTCTCCTAATTCTTTTTAATATCCACTAAATACTGGGTTTCCAGCTTTTTTAAAAGCTCGTCATCCCAATTACGCTGGGGGCAATTCACAAAACGGTTTTGCCGCTGCACCGCTTTTGGGGGCTTTGGGGCTTGTTTTAAAGCATTCTTTTCCCCTTGGGCTTCTTTGTCTGCATAAAACTTGGCTTCCATGGCCATCACTTCATCAATGGTCTGCACCCCTTTAGCGTGCCATTCCTTCAAAATTTTATCCGTATAAGCCAATTTTGCCCCGCCGGTTTGCAACACGGTTTTGTCGCAAGCTTCTAGCACCAAGTCTAAAGGCATGGCGTAAACGTCCAGCCATTTTTTCATGTGCTTAATCTCGGTGGGTGTGGGGTCTCTGTGGCTGTAGCCAAAAGCCTTTAATATCTGGTAATAGTCGTGGGTGAAACGGGCCACATAAGCTTTGGCTGCTTCTACGGTGTTGATGCTGTTTTCCGCCCAGTCTAGGGCGGCTTTTTCTATGTAGCGCATGTTGCGGTGGCCTTTTTCGGCGCACACCGCCAGCAATTCTTCTATAACGGGAACGGGAAGGCCCAGCCAGTCGTACAGGCTAAAGAGCACGTTCATGTCGTTGTAAGTGAGCAGCTTGCCCAACGTTTGCTCCGCAGAGGCAAACAGCTTTTTAATGTCTTCGCTGGCCTGCCGGTACATGTCCAATTCCTCTGGTGCATAAACCGGCCGGGCTTCCATAATGGGCCGAACAGCTGCCGTGGTTTGGGGCATGTCCTCCGGCTCTTGTTCCATGGGTACAATCCCTTCTTTATCTGCTGCTTCTGCTTCTTCCGGCTCTATTGCCATTGCGTCTGCTTGTTCTTCGGCATCCTGCATGTCTGCTTCCATGGGTATGGCTGCGGCCGCCCTTTGCTCCCCTGCTGCTATAGGCAGAAAGTCTACTGCCAAGGCCAAACCTTGCTCGTCCATGGAAAAAGACAAAAGCCCTTCTTCCTGCCAATATTTTAAGGCATTTAAGGCATCCGATTCTAAAATATTCAAACTCTCTGCCACGGTTTTAAGGGTGACCCCTTGGCTGCCTGCTGCACAGTGCCTATAAAGGGCAATATAAACCAAAGCAAACACTGGGTTTGCCGCAGACATATAGCGGTCTATAAAAGTGTTGGGGATAAGGGTATAAGGAACCTCAAAACCCATGTTCATTTTACAGGATAACATCATAACACTCCAAAAATCTTTTCATATTTTCCAAACTAATCTTAGCGATGTTCGCATCTATTTTGAGTGGTTTTATATTATATCAGAAAAAAATCGAATTTAAAACAAAAAGTTATCCACAGAAAAATTTACTTCTGTGGATAACTCTTAGGATAATTCGGATAAAATTTTAATTTTTCATTGATTTTACAGGAACTAGACCCTTTGGAAACTTGTACTGTGGAAAACGGCTTAATTTTCTTGGGATAATGTGGATAACGTTGCGGGTAACAGGGCTTCTCCCATTAAATACACATCTCCAGCCCCCATAGTTATCAACAAGTCACCGGGTACACCTTGTTCAAACAAATATTTTTCGACACTTTCAAAATTTGCGCAGTAATGGGCGTTAATGCCCCGGTTTTTCAGGTCTTCCACCAAATCCCTGCTATGCACAAGGCCGGTGTCTTTTTCTCTGGCGGCGTAAATGTCCACAACCAATACCCCATCGGCCAGGTCAAAGGACTGGGCCAATTCTTTCCTTAACAGGTGGGTGCGGGTGTAGGTGTGGGGTTGAAACACCACAAAAAGCCGGTTATGCGGGGTGTTTTTGGCCGCCTTTAAAGTGGCCGCAATTTCAGTGGGATGGTGGGCGTAGTCATCCACCACCGTTATGCCGTTAACAACGCCTTTAAATTCATACCGGCGTTTGGCCCCTGTAAATTGAGCCAACCCTGCCTGAATGTCCTGGGGTTCAATTTGAAAGCTGCGGGCCACAGCCACGGCGGCCAGCGCATTCAGGATGTTATGCTCCCCGGTTAGTTTCAGCTTTAAATCCATTACCCGTTGGTCTTTGTAGCACACTGTAAAAGAAGCATGGCCGTTTTCGTCAAAGGCAATGTTTTTGGCCGTCCAGTCTGCTTGGGGGCTGCCGAATGTTTCAATGCGGCAGGTTACGCCTTGAGTGATGGAGGTAAGGCCCGAAATTTGGTCATTAATCACCAATGTACCTTCTGGCTTAATGTTTTTGGCAAAACCATGGAAAGAAGCTTCAATGTGTGCCAAATCTTTAAAATAATCTAAATGTTCTGCTTCCACATTTAAAATGACTGCGGTATGGGGATAAAATTTTAAAAAGCTGTCAAAATACTCACAAGCTTCCCCAATAAAGTATTGGTCTCCCCCCACCCGCACGTTGCTGCCGATGGCCGGAAGCACCCCGCCCAAATTGATGGTAGGGTCTTTGTGGGCAGCTAAAAAAATGGAGGTTATCATGGCCGTGGTGGTGGTTTTGCCATGGGTACCCGCCACACATACGGGGTACGGGAAATCCTGCATAATAAGCCCCATCAGTTCTGCACGGTCTATGCAGGGAATGTTTTTGGCCATAGCGGCACACAGTTCCGGGTTATCTGCTTTTACAGCAGCGGTATACACCACCAGGTCTGTGCCTGGTTCAATATTTTCGGCTTTTTGCCCAATGGTTATTTTCATGCCCATACCCGCCAGTTTGCTGGTTAAGGGGCTTTCTTTTGTATCGGAACCGGTAACGGTTGCGCCTTTATTATGTAGCGTAAAAGCCAAACCACTCATGCTTATACCGCCAATGCCGATAAAATGAATGTGTTTAAAGTCTTCTTTCAAGTTCATATCCGCCATGACATACCCTCTATCTTATACGAAGTTATCGCCAATGCAAACACATTGCCCAGGCTGCCACAAAGACCTTGGGAAACTTTTTCGAGAAAAAGTTTCCCAAACCCTTCAAAAAGTTTTTTGGTAGAAATGCCGCAATGCGGCATTTCTGTAAAAATTCTTTGCTTCTTTCTTCATAAGAAAGAAGTGGGGTTCGGGGCAAAGCCCCGAGGTGTTGGTGAGTTAGCAGCCAAGTCCATGCAAACGCATTGACAGAATGAGCAGCACGGAGCAGAATTTCTCCGTAAACATTCACTATACTGTACTATGACTTTAGACTTTTTGCAATAAATTCATTTAAAGTATAATACATTTTATTTAATTTTAATCGTTCTGCCACATGAAAATAAAAATTTTTCCAAAAAAATTCAGCATCTTGTTGTCAATGTGTTTTCATTTGTGCTATGATGATAGAAAAGTAACCTTCATTCAGTAAATGATAAGGAAAAACATACAGGAATGAGAATAGGAGGTGCTTTATGCGGAAAAAAGAAATGATTGCCATGCTGCTGGCCGGTGGCCAAGGCAGCCGTCTGGGGGTTCTCACCCAAAACAAAGCCAAGCCCGCCGTATCCTTCGGGGGCAAATACCGAATCATTGATTTTCCCATGAGCAACTGTATCAATTCAGGGGTAGACACCGTAGGGGTGCTCACCCAGTACCGCCCGCTTTTGCTGAACAGACATATTGGCATTGGCATCCCGTGGGACTTAGACCGTCGGAGCGGCGGGGTAACCATTTTGGCCCCACATATGAAAGGTGAGCAGGGTGAATGGTACTCTGGCACCGCCAACGCCATCTTCCAAAACATTGAGTACATCAGCAATTACAACCCGGAATACGTGCTTATTTTATCTGGGGATCACATTTATAAAATGGACTATTCCCAAATGCTAGATTTTCACAAACAAAACAAATGCGATGCCACCATCGCTGTCCTTGAGGTGCCCTTAGAAGAAGCCAGCCGTTTTGGCATTATGAACGTTAAAGAAGGGGACGCCATTTACCAGTTTGAAGAAAAGCCGGAAAACCCCAAAAGCAACCTGGCGTCTATGGGTATTTACATCTTTACGTGGGAAAAACTGAAAGCCATGCTCATTAAAGATAATAACCGCCATTCCGACAGCGACTTTGGCAAGCACATCATTCCCGCTATGCTGGAAGAAGGCCAAACGCTGTATGCGTACCGGTTCCGTGATTATTGGAAAGACGTAGGCACCATTGAATCTTACTGGGCCGCCAACATGGAACTGATTCGTACTGTACCAGACTTTAATTTGTATGAAGATTACTGGAAAATTTATACCTATGCCGATCACCAGCCTCCTACCTACACCAGTGCCAACGCCAAAGTGCGTACCAGCCTGCTGTCTGAAGGCTGCGAAGTGTACGGCACCATCATCAATTCTGTGCTGGGCCCAGGGGTTCTTGTGGAAGAAGGGGCCATCATCCGGGATTCTATTGTCATGTCCGATTGTAAAATTGGTGCCAACAGTGTGCTGGAACGGTGCATCATAGATGAAAGCGTCACCATTGGCCGGGATGTGTTCATAGGGGCCGGCGAAAGCAAGGTTAACGACCTTAAACCAGGCATCTACGACAGCGGCATTACCGTGGTAGGGGAAGGCAGCGTTATTCCAGACGGTGTAACCATTGGGAAAAACTGTATGATTTATGGTACCACCAACCTTTCCCACTATCCAGACCGCCAACTGATAAGCGGCGGTACCATCGCCATTGAAGAGGAGGTTTCGGTATGAAGGCCATAGGCATTATTTTAGCGGGCGGCAACAACGAAAAACTAGGGGCATTGACAAAAAAGCGGGCCGTAGCCGCCATTCCTGTGGGCAGTTGTTACCGCAGCCTGGACTTTTCTTTAAGCAATTTATCCAATTCCGGCGTGGGCAAGGTGGCCGTGTTAACCCAATACAACTCCCGTTCTTTGCATGACCATTTATCCTCCTCCAAATGGTGGGACTTGGGGCGCAAACAAGGCGGATTGTTCATCTTCTCCCCTTACCTGTCCGACGACAACTCCTACTGGTTTCGGGGCACTGCCGATTCCATTTACCAAAACATTACCTTTTTAAAACGCAGCAACGAACCTTATGTCATCATCACCTCTGGTGATACGGTTTACCGCATGGATTATAACGATGTCATTCAGCAGCACATTGAATCCCAGGCGGACATCACCATTGTATACAAAGAAATGACCAACGCCAACATGAGCGATTATGGGGTTTTAAGCCTGAATGAAGACAATTTGGTGCTAGACTTTGAAGAAAAACCGCTAGACCCTCAGTCCAATCTGATTTCCACCGGCATTTATGTCATTGGCCGCACCCTGCTCATTAAGCTTTTAGAAACCATCATCCCCGAAGGCCGTTACGACCTGGTGAAGGATTTAATCATCCGTTACCGCCGCAAGCTTAAAATCATGGGCTACCGTTTTGACGGCTATTGGAAGGCTGTCAACAACATTGGCTCTTATTTCGACGTGAATATGGACTTCTTGAATAAAGAAGTGCGTGATATTTTCACCAAACATATTGAAACAAAACCCAAAGACGAGCCCCCTGCAAAGTACAACATGGGCGCCGATGCCTCCGACTGCCTGGTGGGCAGCGGCAGCATTATTAACGGCACTGTCACCCACTCGGTGTTGTTTAGAAAAGTGTACACCGGTGAACATTCTGTGGTCCGCAATTCCATCATTATGGAACGTTCCTTTGTGGGCAACAACTGTGTGGTGGAACATGCCATTTTAGACAAGGAGGTGATTCTCTCCGACGGCAAGCAGATTATCGGTACGCCAGACCAACCAATTATCATTGCTAAAGGTACGGTTGTGTAAAATAATGCTCTATGGTGTCTGCTTTCGGGATAAAATAATATATTTATGAAATAATTTTTTAAAAAACCTTGCTTTGTGAATCTTTTTGTTTTATAATGTAACAACCTTTATGAGTTGGCATTAAATGACAAATTAGTTAACTTCCAGCAATTTCGAATTACATAATACAGCTTGTAAAGGTTGCGGCCCACTAAGCCAAGGCCTACAACACTGTTACAAGAGAGGAGATTTTGCAATTGGAAATAACAGATGTAAGAGTGCGTAAAGTGAACAAGGAAGGTAAAATGAAGGCTGTTGTGTCCATCACTTTAGACAATGAGTTTGTTGTGCATGACATCAAAGTCATTGAAGGAGAAAAAGGACTCTTCATTGCTATGCCTAGCCGAAAAACCACCGACGGTGAATTTCGAGACATTGCTCACCCCATCAACTCCACAACAAGGGACAGAATCCAATCATCTATACTTGAGAAATACGAAATGGCCGTTCTGAACGAAGAAATTTTATTTGAGGCAGCTGCCGACATAGAGAATTATGATGCCTAAGCCTAATGACCGAGACTTCTGTGATGCTGACACTAAAATTTGGCTATACCATGAACCCGTTTTTATTTGAACTTAAGATTGAAAAGTTTAGCACTGGTTGCCAGTGCTTTTTTTATGCAAACATCCCTATTTTTTTAGAACCTGTACTCAATAATGGGATTATGCCGCCTCAACAAAGCATGGCGGAATAATCCCTCTTAAATGCATTAATTAATGGTAAAATCAAAAGGCGTTTTTTGGTATACATAATAGTTCAGCCAGTTGGCAAACAACAAGTTGCCATGGGAACGCCAGGTGACCATGGGGGGCAAGTTGGGGTCGTCATTTTGGAAGTAGTGCTTGGGTACTTCAATGGGTAGCCCTTTGTTCACATCCCGCCAATATTCGTCGGACAAAGTGTTGGGGTCGTACTCGGAATGGCCAGTGACAAAAATTTGCCGCCCGTCTTTAGAGGCCACAATGTACACCCCTGCTTCTTCCGATTCCACCAAGGTTTCCAGCCCCATCACTTTGGCAACATCTGCCGCCCGTATCTCTGTATGCCGGGAATGGGGAGCGTAAAAACAAGTGTCAAACCCACGCAACAGATTCACATGAGAGCGGTTCACCGTATGGGGAAAGATGCCAAACATTTTCTGGGGCAGCATATATTTAGGCACCCCGTAATGGTAGTAAAGCCCAGCCTGTGCCCCCCAGCAAATATGCAGGGTGGAGGTCACGTTGGTCTTTGTCCATTCCAAAATTTGTTTAAGCTCTTGCCAGTAGGCCACTTCCTCAAAAGGCATGGTCTCAATGGGAGCCCCGGTGATGATAAAGCCGTCAAACTTTTCTTCCTTTATGTCACTGAAAGTGTAATAAAAAGCATCCAAATGCTCAAAGGCCGTGTTCTTGGAGGTGTGGCTTTCCATGTGTATCAGCCGCACTTCCACTTGCAAAGGGGTGTTTCCGATAAGACGCAAAAGCTGTACCTCGGTGGTTTGCTTTACCGGCATTAAGTTTAAAATGCCAATCTTCAACGGCCGGATGTCTTGGTGAAACGCCCGTTCCTCGCCGATGACAAAAATGTTTTCCTCTTGTAAAATGTTAATTGCAGGCAATCCGTCGGGTACCTTAATGGGCATGATGTCAGTATCTCCTTTTATGTAAGTCCACTGAAGTTTCAGCAATCTGAACCCTCAGTGGACCCCATTTAATCTTCATCTATTCTTCAATGTCAATGGTTTTCACCGCTTCCTTTTCCTCGTCTAAACGGTTGAAAAGGGTGATCAGGTAATGCAGCCGTTCGCTTAAATTGCTGGCCAGCATTTCCTGGGTATAACGGAACTGCCAGTTGCCAGAAGCTGTACCCGGCATATTCATGCGGTATTCACTGTTTAAGCCCATCATGTCTTGAATAGGCACAATGGCGTAGGCCGCAGAGGAGGCAATTAACGCCCGTATCAAGTCCCACGCAGGGTCTTCCCCAGAAACATTTAATACCCGGCGGAAATAATCTTGAATCTTAGGGTCTGCCTTTGCATACCAGCCGGTGGTGGTGTCGTTGTCGTGGGTGCCGGTGTAGGCCACCGTGTCCACAGTGTTAAAGTTGTGGGGCAAGTAAGGGTCTGAAGGCTTGCCTTCAAAGCCAAACTGCAAAATGCGCATACCAGGGAAGCCCAGGCCGTCCCGCAAAGCTTCCACACCCGGGGTAATAACCCCTAAATCCTCGGCAATGATGGGTAAATCAATACCCGGGAAGTAGGCCTGCACATGCCGGAACAAATCATCACCCGGCCCTTTGCGCCATTTGCCGTTAACAGCGGTATCATCACCGTAAGGCACCGCCCAGTAGGCTTCAAAGCCACGAAAGTGGTCGATGCGCAAAGTGTCCACCATTTGCAGAGTGGCTTCAATGCGCTTGCACCACCAAGCGTAGCCGGTGGCTTTATGGGTGGGCCAGTCGTACAAGGGGTTGCCCCATAACTGCCCGGTTTCGCTGAAATAATCTGGTGGCACACCCGCTACAAAGGTGGGGGTGCAGTCTTCGTCCAACATAAACAAGGAAGGATTGCCCCATACGTCGGCGCTGTCCATGGCCACAAAAATGGGAATGTCCCCAATAATTTGTATGTCCAGGCTATTGGCATAGTTTTTAAGGGCTAACCATTGCTTAAAGAATATATATTGCAGGAAACGGTGCTCGTTCAGTTCATCTGCCAGCTTATCTTGCCAGTGTGCCAGAGTAGAGGGTTTGCGGTTTTTAATATCTTCCGGCCAAGACGTCCAAACAGCACCATAGAAATTGTCTTTTATGGCGTTATCAGAAAGCATTTGGCTGTTTTTTTTGTAATATTCTTTATATTCCGGGCTTTCATAATCAAACCGGCGCTTTTCAATAAAATATTCTTTTAAAGCAATGAAAAGCACGTAATCCTCCAACCAGTAGCTGTTTTCTTCGCAAAACCTTTTAAAATCGGCCATTTCCTGGGGAAAATCTTTGGTATGCAGGTTGTGGTAAGCTTTTTTGTAAAGGGCAGCCTTTTCGGGAATAACGGCCCCGTAATCCACAGTGTTGGGGGCAAAATTGGGGTAGTCCACGGTGTCTGTGTGGCTTAGCAAGCCCTCCTGCACCAGTTCATCCGGGCTGATGAGCAAAGGATTGCCGGCAAAGGTGGAAAAGCTTTGGTATGGGGAATCGCCAAAGCTGGTGGGCCCTAAAGGCAGCACCTGCCACAGTTTCGCCCCAGATGCATGGGCAAAATCTACAAAGTCGTAAGCCCCTTGGCCCAGATCGCCAATGCCGTAAGGTGAGGGAAACGACGTTGGGTGGACCAAAATCCCGCCTAGACGAGCAAGCTTCATAATGAACAACCTCCTTTTCTGTATTATAACAAATATAATTTTATTTTTCCATACCAGGGAAAAATTTTGCAACAAGCGCTTGAAAATTGATTGATTAATTTTTGCTTTTAGCGTCGCAGACTATTATCA
>CAZCQP010000038.1:0-28293 GCA_964500895.1 uncultured Eubacteriales bacterium
GGATGCCGTCTCTGTCGCCCAGAATAGCAACCTTTTTACCCTGTAACATATCTTTTGCTCCTTTCTGTTTAGTCTAAACACATATGCAAACGAGACAACAATTGCCCTCGTTTATGCCAGTTCGTCCAGTTTGGCCTGCACGTCTTCAATTTGAAAATCTTTAATCAGTTCCGCCAGCTTTTCCCCGTCTTTATAAAACACAATGGCAGGCAACCCCAGTACCTTTTGGCTAATGGCCAGCCGTTTGGCCCCGGAAGTATCCAGGCTGCAAAACTTGGCCTTTCCTTCATTTTTTTCTGCCAGCTCGTGTACTTGGGGCATTAAGTTTTTGCAGGGCTCGCACTTTTCGCTCCAAAAATCCACCATTACAAGCCCTTCTGCTTGCAACACTTCTGCTTCAAAATTGTCTTTATTCAGCTCTACCATAACCATCCTCCTTCTTTATGTTAAATCAATTGATTCAGCTGTTCTTCATCAAAAGTGTCCAGGGTGGCCACCACTTGCCCTGCTTTAAACACGGCCACACACGGCACCTTTGCCACATTGGCCTTTTTTGCTGCCATTTGGTTGCGGTAGGTGTCAAACTTGGCCAGCTTCACTTTATCGGTCTTGTCTGAAACAAAGCCTTCCAGCTTGGCCAAGAAATCAAAACTTTCTTCCACTTGAGGTGCCCAGAAAGCAGCCAACACCGTTTCTTCCGGTTCCAACACATTTTTATGGAAGGTTTCCAGTTCTTCCATGTACTTGCTGGCGGCTTGGGCGGCAATGGCACCGTCACTGGCGGCGGTAATCACCTGCCGCAAATATTTCACCCGTGCATCACCAGCGGCATACACCCCGGGGATGTTGGTTTCCATGATGTCGTTGGTTTCAATGTAACCTTGCGGGTTCATCTGCACTTTGCCTTCCAAAAACTTGGTTTTGGGAATGGTACCCACAAAGAAGAACACCCCGTTGGTTTCCATTTCGGAAATTTCCCCGGTCTTAATGTTTTTAATGGCCACACTTTCCACCAGGCCATCCCCTTTTATTTCCTCTAATACGGCATTCCATACCCATTTGATTTTAGGGTTTTCAAAAGCCTTTTCAGCGCTGGCCCGGTTGCAGTCTAAAATGCCTTCATCGTGAATGACTATAATGGTGACGGATTCGGCAAACTTGGTTAAGTAGCAAGCTTCTTCAATGGCAGCATCTCCGTTGCCCACCACGCAAATGTCCAGCTCTTCAAAGAAGTCGGCATCGCAGGTGGCGCAGTAAGACACCCCTTTGCCCCGGAACCCCCGCTCCCCTTTAATGTCCAGCATACGGGGCTGTGCGCCGGGTGCTAAAATAATGGCTTTGCCTTGGTACTGGGTGCCTTTTTTGGTTGTTACCACTTTAATGTCACTTTCCAAATCTAAATCGGTCACTTCGTCGTTCACAATTTCCGTGCCAAAAGACTTGGCATGGTCTGCCATAGCGGCCATTAAAGCCGGGCCGGTGGTTCCTCGGCCAAACCCAGGGTAGTTTTCAAGTTCCGATGTGGTGGCCCCTTGCCCGCCTGGGCCTCCGTTTTGAATGATAAGGGTGGAAAGCTTTGCTCTGGAGCCGTAAACACCGGCGGCAAGCCCAGCGGAGCCTCCCCCTACAATAACCAGATCGTAAATTGCAGACATACGCAATGGCCTCCTTGTTCAACTGCATACAGTATATATTAACAATTTTGTATAAAAATATTAAAAAATGCCCGATTTGATTGTATCAAACCGGGCAAAAGGGGTATAGAAAACAATTTACTATTTTTGCAAAAATTTTTACTTGCCTGTTTTAGGGTGTGTTCCCACTAATGGAATGGCAATATTTTCGAGCCTGAATTTCCGCCATTCTAGAAAGCTGTGCGACGGCATAATCGGAAATTATGGCTAGCACAGCTGACAACGAAGGGCGCAAATTCAGCCGAAAAGATTGTCGTTAGCTTTGTGGGAACACGCCCTAATGTATCTTCACCATTTCCCTGCGATACTGGCTAGGTGTGCCGCCTTCTATCTTTTTGAACACTTTGTTGTAGTAGCTTTGGTTCTCGAAGCCCACCAGCAAACAAACGTCTACAATGTTAATGTTTTGGTTGGCCAAAAGTTCTTTACTTTTTTCAATGCGGTATTGGTTGAGATAAGCGGTAAAGCTGGTTTGTACTTCTTTGTTGAAAATGCGGCTTAAATAAGATGGGTTCACGTACACGGCCTTTGCGGCATCGCTTAATGTGATTTTTTCGTGGTAGTGATTTTTGATGTAATTCAGCACCAGCTGAATCATGGCGGAATGTCTAGCATCTTCTTCTATGTGTACATTGGGGTCCCCGGGGGGCTCTTCAGATAAAGGAGACACGAGGGAAGCCAACAGCTCCGACAATGCCAGAATTTGATTCACATCGTAATAGGTGTATTTAGAAAGCTCATGCACAAGCATGTCTTTGTGGCAGTCCATGTCTGGTATATGTACAGAAGACATGATTTGCTCCGGCTCAGAGTTTAAAATGGGCCCGGCCAAAAGCCCCGCCACCACATGGCCATGTTTCCAAACAGGAACAATGATGTTGGTTAGGCCGTAGGGGCAATGGTACACAATTTGCTTATGAATATTCGCCGGTTGAAAGCAGTAGGAAAACACATGGTCTAGGTTGGTTTCCCGGTGCAGATGGCGGTTGACACTCCGGCACAGGCAGCCTTCCAGGCTTTGGTCCGGAATGGCAGTGAGGGTACGGTTTTTCAAGTTGATGGCAACGCACTGAATTAAAGTGGCGGTGTAAAAAAGAACGCCCCGTTCTATTATTTTGTCCATTAGCGCTTCGTGGCTTAACAAGGCTCTCCCCTCCTCGTTAGTATTCTAGCAAATTCATCAAGTTTGTCAATACATTCACAAAGGTAAATATTTTTTTAGAATACAGCAAAAATCTGATATTTTCCTGCATGGGTTTGGCGTTAAAATAGCAGTCATAATAAAACGTAAGGGGAGATGGCTTTGCTTCCAAAAATGAATGTGCTTTCACAGGAAGAACTATTATCGGTTCATGAAAATACGATGCGCATATTAGAAGAAGTGGGGGTTGAATTTCTTTACCAGCCGGCGGTAGACCTTTTGCAAGAACATGGCCAGCGGGCAGAAGGCCAGCGGGTTTATTTCAACCGGGCATTTGTGGAGGAACAAATTAAAAAAGCACCGGAAAGCTTCACCCTCCACGCCAGAAACCCAGAAAAAAGCGTCACCTGCGGGAAAAACAGCTTTTTGCTGCTGCCCGGTTACGGTGCGCCTTATGTTTATGATGCTGAAGGCAACCGACGGCTGCCCACCATGGCCGACTACGACAACATGGTGAAACTGGCAGGGGCAAGCCCCAACATGGACTTAACGGGCGGCAACCTGTGCGAGCCTGTAGACGTCGGTGACGAGGTGCGCCATTTACATATGCTCTACAGCCACATGATACACGCAGACAAGCCTTTTATGGGCAGCGCTTATGGGGAAGTTGGGGCTACAGACACGTTGGCCATGGCAGAAATGGTGTACGGCGGCCGTGAAAAATTGGCCAAAAACCCAGCCCTTTCCACCCTTATCAATTCCATTACCCCGCTAAAATTTGACGACCGTATGCTTTCGGCGCTGATGGCTTACGCCCGGGCTGGGCAATGCTGCGTCATTTCGGCGCTGGTGATGGCCGGTTCCACAGGGCCTGTAACATTGGCGGGCACCTTAAGCCTACAAAATGCCGAAGTGCTGGCAGGCATTGTGCTGGCCCAGTGCGTGAACCCAGGGGCCCCGGTGATTTACGGTTCCACTTCTGCCGCTGTGGACATGCGCTCTGTGTCTTTGTCCATTGGCAACGGGGAAGCGGCATTGTTAACCTCTGCCAGCGCACAACTGGGCCGGTTTTATGGCATACCAACACGTGGGGGCGGCGGCTTGTGCGATGCCAAGGCCGTGGACGGGCAAGCCGGGTATGAATCCATGATGACACTGATGGCCGCTGGGCTTTCCGGCATTAACTACGTGCTGCACGCTGCCGGTATTTTACAGGCTTATGCTGCTTTTTCCTTTGAAAAGTTTGCCATGGACGATGAAATTGCATCCTTGGTGCGCCAGTATATGCGGGGCATCACTTTTAGCCCGGTACATCTGGCTTTTGAAGACATTCAAGAAGTGGGACCCGGGGGGCATTTCCTGTTTCAGGAAAGCACCCTAGACTTGCACATGACGGAACTGAACAAACCCACCCTAAGCGACCGAAATGGCTACGACACATGGGTGACCCATAAAAAAGACACCAATACCCTGGCCAAAGAAAAATGGCAAAACATGCTGGACAATTACACCGTGCCAGACATGGATGCCAAACTGAAAGAGGAATTGAACCATTATATTAAACTGCGTACAGAAGAATTATGACAACGTAGGGAATTACCCCCGTGTAATTCCCTACCTCGGAACGACAAAGGGGTCGTTCCCTACGTTTTTTATTTAGAATTTTGCCCGCACATCTGCAATGATTTTATCAAAAGCTTCCATTTCAGCCTTGGAAAGCAAACAAGCTGCATCCTTTTCTATAATTTCCAGCGCACGGGCGTGCATGGCATCCTTCATGGTGGGGGAGCCTTCGTTCATCCAGGCGTGGTAATCTTTTTTGTAGCTGTACCGTGGGCTGTAGATGTGGTTTCTAAAGTTTTCAAAGGTATGCTCATGGTCGATGAAGTTGCCCCCGTGGCCTACCTCGTGAATCACATCCAGCGCCAAAGTTTCTTCGTTAATTTCCGCAGAGCCTAAGAAGTTTTTCACAAACCGGGCAATTTCATCATCCAGCAAAATCATTTCCAGGCTGCCGATAAGCCCGGCCCCCATGTAGCCGTTGTCGTGGATAAGGCTGGCGCCACCCATAGCCATGGCCATGTTGGTGAACATGGCTTCCATACCGGCCTGTACGTCCAACGCATTAGAGTCTGTGGTGCCCCCGGTGCCGTAGGTGGGCAAGTTGTACATCCGCCCCAGCTGGGCAGAAATGATGTGCCCTAAAGCAAATTCCGGGCTGGCGTATGAAGAAATGGTGGTGCGCATGTCCATGGCAGAGAAGATGATGCCGAAAATGAACGGTGCCCCTTTGGCCACCAACTGGTGAATGACCAACCCGCCAAGGCCTTCTGCATTGCCTAAAGCCATGGCCCCAGCCAACGTGGATGGGCCTGTGCCGCCCATGATGATGCCGGAAGCCCATGTGGTGGGAATGCCGTATTGTGCGCAGAGCATCAGCTTTTGAATGGCTTCCTGGCTGTACACCAGCGGAGAAATAGGCTCGTTATACAGCCCGATGGTGGGGTTCTGGCGTAAGGCATCGTAGCCCCCGGCTTGCACGGCCGCCATGTCAATAAGCCCTTGCAGGCATTTGGCATCCACTGCTGTCATCCAGATGGGTTTGGAGCAATATGTACGCATGGCTTTGTAATGATACAAATCCACCAAGTGCTGGTCTACATCCGAAGCCAGCCCCAGGCTTGCAATAAAGTCAATGTTGTCGCAAGTTTGGGTTACTTTGGCCACATTGTACACATCGTTTAGCACCGTGTCCCGCAATTCGCCGGTGTAAGGGTCCATAAAAGCGGGCAAGTCTGTGCCTAGGCCAAAATTGATGTTGTTGCGGCACAAGTTCATGCGGGTTTTGCCGTCTGTGCTCATGATATAGGCTTTGGAAGGGGCAGACGCAATGGCCGCTTCCACCATCGCCGCCGGTATTTTTGCCACGTTGCCTTCCACCCATGCGCCGTTGTCTTTCAGCACTTTCAGGGCACCTTCATCGTGAATCTGTACGCCGGTACGCTCTAAAATATCCAGCGAAGCATGGTGCAGCATCAGCAACTGTTCCTCACTCCACACTTCAAAATAAGCTGTTTTGTTTTGCTTTTGATTTGTGTACATGCGCATACCCCTTTCAAAATGAAATTACAGTATGTATTCAGCATATATTAAATTAGGAAATTTGTCAATGAGCTAATTAAAAAAAGAGCGCCTTGCTTTTTTGCAAGGCAACCCTTATTTGCAGGCTATTGTAGATTCTATTTGATCGATGCCCCAGTCCTTTAATGCTACCAGAGCAGGAATGAGTTTTTTACCTTGCTCTGTTAGGGCGTATACCACATGAGGCGGTATTTCAGTAAATTGGGTACGCTTCACTAAACCATGTTCTTCAAGTTCTTTTAATGAACGTGTGAGCATGATATTGGTTATACCACCCATTTTTCGTTTCAATTCATTATAGCGCAAATCTGATTGTGATAAATGCCACAAAATAGGCATTCTCCATTTTCCGCCAATGATACTTAATGCATGCAAAACAGGACAATTTTCGTTAACTGTTTTTTTATCTTTCATCGTAAGTGCTCCATTCTTGATGATGCAATTAAAGGCACAAAAATGTGCGTACTTGTTATTTTGTTTCTGTGCCGTATAATTATAGATAAGAAACTTAATATTGTAAAGGAGTATATGAATGTCTAAGTTAATCGCTATAAACGGCAGCCCAAGAAAAAATAAAAATACAGCAACACTTCTAAAAGAGGCTATGAAAGGGGCACAATTGGCAAATGCTGAAACGAAGATTATCCATCTTTATGATATGCATGTCAAAGGTTGTAGTAGCTGTTTCTTATGCAAACGGAAGGGGCAAATTGAACTTGGCAAATGCTTTTTGAAAGATGATTTGTCACCTGTTCTCGACCAGGTAATGGAAAGTGATGCTTTGATTCTAGGGTCGCCTATTTATCTTGGTGATGTTACAGGTGCGATGCGTTCATTGATGGAGCGATTGTTTTTTTCCAATCTTTCTTATGACAGTATGGAAAACCGTTCTGTCTGCAAGAAAAGTATCGCAACAGCATTTATCTATACAATGGGCGTAACGGAAAAACAATTAGAGCAGTTAGGCTATATGAAAATGTTTCGTCTGCATAAAATGTACATGAGACTTCTTAACGGAAAAGTTGAACAGCTTATCTCTAACGATGCTTATCAATTCGATAATTATTCAGATTATGCTGCATCTAATTTTGATGAAGCACATAAGGCAAAAGTCCGCACGGAACAGTTTCCCAACGACTGCAAAAAAGCTCTTGAGTTGGGATTTAGTTTGATAAATTCTTGATGGTATTGAGAAGGGGCGTCATATCCCCTTCTCAGCGTGTTGACAAAAGACCTTGGGAAACTTTTTTGTTTTTATAAGCTACTCATTGGGCCAGCAGTTCTTCCACATACTCAACAGGCGTATCCATGCGCTTGGCCGTTTGTTCCACCGTCATTCCGCTGTGTATAAACCGCTTGGCCACAACGGCCATATTTTCCCCCACTTCAATGATGTGCTTGTCCGGGTCGTAAAAAGCTACCGTCCGCTGCCCCCAACGCTGTTCTTCCAAGGGGTGCACATAATCAATGGCCATGCTGTTCAGCTTGGCCATAAACTGATCCATGTCATCTTCTTCAAAATAAAGTTCGGCATTGTTCCCGCCATATGCAATGTCCCCTTCACCTTTATGGATGAATGCCTGCCAGCTTTCAGCGGTTTGCAAACTAAATCCCCCGGTTAATGTCACGTTGGCGCCTAAATCTAAAATAACCTGGCACCCTAAAACCTCATGGTAAAAGGCTTTCGACTTTTCCATGTCTTTCACAACAAACAGTGCTCCGCTATATTTCATGCAAACGGCCCCTTTTAACCCTGTTATTTTTTAGGCTTTGTCTTGGGCTTGGGCAGCGGGGTTGCTGCCTCTATATCCGCCACAATTTCCCGGCTGAAACCGGCGTTGTCAATATCTAAAATGTAGTGTTCTTTTGCGCCAGTATACGGAAAACCACAAGGTGCGTCCTGCATTTTTTCTGCTAAACAGGGCAGCTTCTTCACAAACACCGTATGGTCGCAGACCAACAGAACCGGTTTGTCGTTCACATACACCATGTATTCCCCAAACATTTTTCGGTGGCGAATGAGGCCCGTGCCTTGTATTTGTTCACAAACATATTCAACATATTCCGCCGATGTACCCATAAACTTTCACCTACGCTTCACACCATTTTTTGCACTGTTCAATCCGCTTGCCATTGTCCCCTTGCGCTTCGTCATATGCAAAAGATTTCAGCAAGTCGCAAGGAAATTGGGCGCACTGGCCACAATGGGCGTGGTCTTTGCTTTCGCAGCAAACCTTAACCGGGCAACTTTCCCCCCAAAAAGGCTTTTCAATATGTACGCATCCGCTGCAGTTCATTTGCTCACGATAAGCACATGCACTGCACAAAATGCCACATCTGGATTCAACCATCTTATCATCCCTTATTTTGATTGTTTTTTATGCACACGGGTGGAAATAAGTTTTTTCACGTCATCTGCAATGTCCTGGGAGGTCACTTGAATCATTAGCCAACGCGCCCCATTTAAAGGCTTTTCCATGTGGTAAATGTCTTGGGTGTATGCCGTACAGGTAGGCAACAGCAGCTCCGCCTGGGTGGCTTCATTGGCTCCAATGACCACCAAGCAAGTGAAACAGCCATTGCCCGGGTACAGCACACAAAGGGAACGCCCACCCTTTTTGTATTTCACATTCCAGCCGGGGGCACCGGAACAGCAGCTGTATTCGATTTTGGGTTCAACCGCATACGTGGCGGTTAAATGGGCGTTGAGCGTATCCCAATAGGGTTGGCCAATAAATTGGCCAATCTGTGCAAAATCCGGCTGCATACTACGTGGGAAAAATTCGTTCCAGTGCATATTTGAACCCCCATCTTTTGTCTATTGAATGGCAATGTAAATATGGATAATGGCGTGTTCCATGTTGTTTCCCGGCTGGTATTCTTCAAAATCCCCTGTGTATGTTCGTGGAAGGGGTGTGTTCCAAAGATTTTCCCAAAATGCCTGGACAGCCGTTACCATATCCCCTTCTACCACAAACTTGGCGTACTTGCCTGCGGGTATGGTTTTAACCGTTGCACCCTGTGGAATGTCTTGGGCTTCGGTTACTTCGCAGCCCACAGTGACAGTGTACAGCCCGTTTTCATCTGTTTCATAATCGTTATAAAGCCCAATGGAACAATCGTTTGCTTTGTTTTCAATGCTTGCATAAACGCCCTTGTTATAAAAATCTTGCCACAGGCCGCCAATCACTTGCCCTATGTTTGGGTCGTTGTTGCTTGTTTCTCCACTTAACCCAACCACCGTTTTGGCTTCTAACGTTACTGTTTCATAATGCATATGCTTTTGCTCCTCTCTGTTGGTGTATACCACTGAGCCTAGCTTAGCATCCCATACCAGACAGCTGTATGTCATGTTATAAATATTTTTTTATGCCCTCTTGAAATCTGTTTAGAATCAGTTCCCGAATATAGGCAGGTTCCAACACTTCCGCATACGGGCCGTAGGACATGATATACCCATAACCCCATTCATCGTCCGGCAGGTAGGACGTAACGGTCAAGCTGCCATCCTCGTTTTCCGTCACTTGTTCTGGGCGATATTCATCCCACACACGGGAGCACATGGCTTCATCAATTTTCAAAAGCACGGTACACATGTTATGGGTCTCGAAACTTACCGCAACTTTGCGCAAAGGCCGGGGGGCAAAACTTTGCTCTAATACCGTTAGGTTTTTAATGCGGCTAAGCTTGAAGGTGCGGTAATCGTTTTTCTCCAGGCAAAAAGCGGAAAGGTACCAGGCTTTTTCTTTAAATACAATTTGCATGGGCTCCACAGTGCGGTGGCTTTTTTCGCCCCAAAATTTATAGTAGTCAAAGGTAATGCATTTTTGCGACAAAATTGCGGTTTTAAGCATTAAAAAATTTTCTCGTGCTGTTTCGTCCCCATCCCAAGGGGAAAAATCAATGTCAATCCAGCTGGCGGCATTTTTATTAAACAGGGTGGCTAACTTATCCAACACCGGCTCTACGTCCGGCACACTCACCACATGCAGGCTTTGCAATGCGGACAAAATGTCATCTTGCTCCTTGTCTGTTAAAAGGGATTTGTTAAGCACAAACCCATCCATCATGCGGATGCCCCCGCCTTTGCCTTGGGCGGTGTACACAGGAATGCCAGCCATGGCCAGGGTGTCAATGTCCCGTAAAATGGTGCGCACAGACACCTCAAAGTGGGCTGCCAGTTCCTTTGCGGTGATATTCTTATTGTCCATTAAAAGATATACAATTTTAAATAGCCGATTCATTTGCATAAACTTCACCCTGTTTCAGTATAACACCAAAAAAAATGATGAGACAAGCCATTTTGGTTTATCCCATCATTTTTTCACGCTTATTTATCTGTTAAGTTTAACATCACATACCCTTGTCCCACTTTGCAAAGGGGGCAGGCTTGCCATGCCGCATTCAAAGTTTCCTCGTGCCCGCACTGGCTACATTTCCATTTCACCGGCTGGTTTCGGCTATACAGCGTGCCGTTTTGCAAATGGGTGTGGATTTCAGTAAGTATCATTTTATGGCAGTTTTCCACGGCTGCAATTTTATTGAATAAGTCTGCAACCTCTGGAAAGCCTTCGTCTTGGGCGGTTTTGGCAAAGGCGGGGTAAATGTTTTCATGTTCCTCGGTTTCATTGGCAATGGCAAATTCAAAGTTTTTAACAAAGTCCCACTTTTCCTTAAAAGGATAACCGCCGTTTACATCCAGGTTGTTGATGGTGCCGTTGTCTGATGACTGAATGTTAGTATAAAACATTCTGGCGTGATTAAACTCGTTCAGGGCAATGGTTTTAATGGCCTTTGAAAGTTCAAACAATTGTTGCTGTTTGGCGGCATGTTCTAAAAACTGATAGCGCACATGGGCTTGGCTTTCTCCTGCAAAGGCTTTCACTAGATTATGCAGTGTTTGGCTGTCTTTTAAATTCATGAAGCATTCCTCCTTATGGGGTAATGTGTCCCATAAAGGAAGCAATCATGCAAAAAGCACAGGCATTTTAAAAATTGGGAAACTTTTTCTCACATACGCCTTCTGTCTTCCCAATACCTGCCCGTGTTGTAATCTTCCACACTGCCAAAAAACTTCACCGTCTTGTCCATGTGCAGTATTTTTCCCGCATACTGCACCGCAGCCGCCATGTCGTGGGAGACCATCAAAACCGTCATGCCCTGCTCACGGTTCAGCTGGCTGATGAGTGCATAAAACTCTGCGGTAACCAGAGGGTCCAGGCCGCTGACCGGTTCGTCCAGCACCAGCAGCTTGTCTGTGGCGCACAACCCACGGGCCAGCAACACACGCTGCTGTTGCCCTCCAGACAGTTCCCGGTAAGATTTGCGTTTTAATCCGGCAATGGACAAGCTTTCCATCAAATGGTTTGCCCTTTCTTTGTGGGCCTTGCGGTAGAAGGGAAACAGGCCAGTTTTGTTCAGGCAGCCGGAACGCACCACCTCTTGCACACTGGCGGGAAAATCCCGCTGTATGTGGCTTTGTTGGGGCAGGTAACCAATTTCCCGTTGGTTTAGCCCATTTTCAAAGGCAATCTGCCCTCTTGTAATGGCTTTAAGCCCCAGGATAGCCTTCACCAAAGTGCTTTTGCCCGAACCATTTTCCCCCACCACACAAATATAGTCCCCGGCGAAAATGTCAAAGGATACCGCCTCTACCGCCAATTTATTGTCATAGGCCACATCTAGGTTTTGCACATGGACAATTCTCAATTCAAAGCCTCCCGTAAGTTTGCCAGGTTTTGGCCCATCAGTGACAGGTACGTTTCGCCTCTGTCCCACTCTTGTTTAGACACATTGTGGCAGGAATGAAGCAGCAGCATTTTTGCCCCAGTTTCATTGGCAATAGACTGGGCCACCTTGGGCTCGCTCAGTTCCTCGTAAAAAATGACGGGAATGTTTTCTTGCTGAATGATGTCTGTCAGCCGGGCCACAATTTTGACGCTGGGCTCCGTTTCGGTGGAGCAGGAATCAAAAGCCGATTGATACCCCAACCCGTATTGGGTAAGCAAATAATAAAACGGGTTGCGCCCGGCAAAAATCACTTCACGGCGCACACCGCTTTCAACCACCTGGCGCATGTCCTTGTCCAGCAACACCAGCTTCTCTTTGTATGCTGCTGCATTTTCCTGGTAATACTGGGCATTTTCCGGGTCTTGCTGGCACAAAGCCTCTGCAATATGGTCCACCATCACCACGGCATTGTTAGGATCAGTCCATATGTGGGGGTCGTAGGCATCTGTGTGCCCCTGCTCGTCTTCATGGTCTAAATCCCCCTCGTCTTCATGGGGGGTGGGTGCGCCCAGCTTGATGCCCTGGGAAACGTCTACAACCGCAACTGCCTGATTGTCTAGCCCTTCAATGATTCTATGGGCCCAAACCTCCATGTTTTCGCCGGTGTAAATAAAAAGCTGGGACGTATTGATTTTAATAATGTCTGCCGGTGTTGGCTCGTATGCATGGCTTTCTACCCCTGGGGGAAGCAAAAGGGTTACCTCTGCCTTGTCCCCGGCAATGTGCCTTGTAAAATCGTACTGGGGAAACAGGGTGGCCACCACCTTTATTTTGCCTGTTTCTGGGCTGTCATCTCCCTTTGCCTGCTGCCCCGTGCAAGCCGATAGCCCCCCGGCCAAACACACCATGCCCAAGGTAAGTGCGAGGGCAAAAACTATCCTTTTTTTTACCATTTATTTTCCTCCTGCGTTTTGCAGTATACCAATATAAATATGAAATTGAAAATCATTTTCACATGTTATCATGGTGTGGTAAAATATTCAATAGGCTATGTAAAAAAATAAGCCGTTTTAGTCCATTAAATCCTTACAAAAAACGCATTTTGCGTTTGTTGTGGGCCACGCACACGTAGCGTCCTTCAAGCATATACTGTAAGGCGTGCTAAATAGGGGGCGATTGTGGTGATTATTGGAATTATTGGCGTAATGATGCTGTGTGCCTACGTTTCTGGGAGCAATTCTTTTCCTAAACCTTTAACAGCAGAAGAAGAACGGGACATGCTGAACCTTTATAAAAACGGAAGCGATGAAGCTAAAAACATTCTTATTGAAAAAAATTTACGCCTGGTGGCGCATGTGGTGAAAAAATACGGCAACCACGCCAAGGACGTGGAAGATCTTATATCTGTGGGAACCATTGGCTTAATTAAAGCCATCACCACGTATAACGACGGAAAAGGGACAAAGCTGGCGACTTATGCTGCAAGATGTATAGATAATGCTATCCTCTCCTGTGTGACACATATTCCCCCATTCTTATTTATGCGCACCTCTACAGTAAATAGGGCATATAATAGGATGACGGTTTCTACATTGGTATGTTTCGTATGCCAGTAGGAGCTTGTCAAACTACAAAAGAGAGGCGCCATGTATATTGCCGCCCAATATACCGATATAATCCGACATTAGCATTACTGTGAAACAATGTTATGCCCTGCTCATAGCATCAATTGCAATGGAAGCGCTTGACATCATAAATGCCGAAGCTGAGAAAAACCAATATATTCTCGGCACGTTGGATGGCTCTACACCACCGCAGCGCCTACGATAGACCGTTGCTTGCACCGGACACTAGCGTTTGCATGACACTGCGTAATGTTATTAAAAATCAGATGTTGCTGGGCTTCAAACTTGAAGATGCAATGGATTGATATAACCAGGACTAATATCTTGAAGAAAAACAGCGGTGGGATTATCTACCGCTGTTTTTTTATACAAAAGAAAGGAGACAAACTATGTCATTACCAAATGTACCCAATATAACGCCCGAAATCAGCATTGACGTGGAACAGTGTGTCGAGATGCTTATGGCATCCGTTGCATTGGAAGAAATGGGTTTATCCCATATCATCAACGCGGAAGCAGAAAAAATTCAGTATGTGCTTGGCACACTGAAAGGGCAAAATTTATCCACCCCTCCAAGCATTGATGATGTTTTAAAAATTGATGATAGCGTTTCCAAAACGCTTCGGGGTGTTATCAAGAACCAAATGTTACTGGGCATGAAACTGGAGGACATTCAATGCCTTTATGGCGTCAATGTCTTTCTTAACGTTGCCACTGTAACCGCCGAATATGACGGAATGGTGGTCACAGCCAGTGACAAAGCCTATTACCACACGAAGGGAGGGGGATTGTCATGAGTATCATTGGAGGCGTAAATATGGGCAGCCTTACTGATTATCTGTTTTTCTTCGCAAACGGTATGGTAGATGCAAACTGGCAAAGTGCGTCTAAAGGTTATTTAGGTGACGTTGCCATAAACGGTGTTACAGCCAGTGAGCGAACCAGCGGTAGCTTTGCCTATGCCGGCGTCATCAGTACAAACGACGCCACACTTTCTGCATGGCAAAATATTGTAAACAATAATCCCACACAGGCGTTGTCAGCGTTGAATCAAACGGCTTTAATTGCCGGTTTGCAAGCTGATTTAGTCAGCGCCATTAAGCAAATCAACGCACTCCCGGCAACCCCCGGTTACACAAGTGTAACCTCAACCGACCTTGACGGCCTGAATACGCAAAACGGTATAAACGAGATATTTGTCATCAACATCACCGATGGGCTGAACTTCAGCCAGAAAATTAACATTACCGGTGATGCAGGGGACGTATTTATCCTACGCTGGGACACCGACGGCAACCCGCAAAACGGTTACCAAGGGCAATTAAAACCCCAGAGTGGCGGCGCAATTGTTCCCCACGGTGGTCTAAAGCCCACCAACTTTATCAGCGTTGCTGGTAATATCGGCTCCTCCGGCGGTGGACTAAACCCTGCGGTACCTTATCCACAAGGCCCACGATATAACGATGGGACAGGTCCGTTAATCACCAATGGGGAAGACTGGAACGGCGGTGGCTTCTTTACGGGCTATCTGCTTACAACCGGAGCACCCGGCAATACGCCAGACCCTATAACCGGACTGTATATCGGACAAACCTCCTCGCTATCTAACGGCATATTTGTGGGCGGCTGGTACAGTTTAACCACCAAGTTTTCCATGACATCAGGAACCAGCGGCGTGTATGTTTCTCCAAACCCTTCCACCTATTCCATTCCCAGGATTGACGTAAAAAAATATGTTTCCCCTGACAATGGTATAAGCTGGCTAGATGCAGAAATCCCGCCAGGCCCTGTTATCCCGCCCACCATAGACCCGCAGTTTAAGTTTGTGGTGCAGAATGCAGGCAATGTTCCGCTGTCTTTGGTATCCCTTTCCGACAGTGTGTATGGCGTCATTTCTGTTGGCGGTAACCTGGCTGTGAATGATTCTTTTGAAGTGGTCATCACAAAACCATGGAGCCAAGGAGACCATGAAAATGAAGCAACCGCCGTTGGCACCTACGGCACAGACACTGTTTCATCTACCGATTTTGCCCACTATTTGGGCATAGTCATTGGTCAGCCTGCAGTTCGAATTGTCAAGTATGTTTCGCCCGATAACGGCGCAACATGGCTTGATGCAAATACCCCGCCTGGCCCGGATATTTTGTCTAATGTGGCACCGCAGTTTAAGTTTGTGGTAACCAATATTGGTACCGACGACTTAACCAATGTGGTGATTACAGACGACCTATTTGGCGTTGTTGGCGGCCCCATTTCCTTGGTGGTAGGTGCTAGCACTGCTTTCTACTACACGGACCTGTGGCAGCAGGGACAGCACGTTAACACGGCAAGAGCGACCGGTAATTCCGTTGACGGCCCTGTTTTCGACCAAAACTCTGCGTATTATAACGGCGTTCTAGCTGCACCCGACATCACCATTAAGAAATATGTATCACCTGACAATGGGGTGACGTGGCTGGATGCAAACACATCTCCTGGCCCCACAATTCCTTCAAGCATTCAACCCAGGTTTAAGTTTGTTGTTACAAACACAGGCAACACAGAACTTACGGATGTTTTGGTAACCGATAGCGTCTACAGCTTTATAGACGCGCTGCTTACCCTTGATGCCGGAGAAAGCGTTGAATGGGAGATTATTAAGCCGTGGAATGCTGGAGCCCATGAAAATATCGCCACAGTCACTGCTAACTTTGACGGCACAACGCTGTCCGCTTCCGACAATGCGTGGTACTTTGGCGAGGAAGCCCCTGTTCCTGCAATCAGCATCGCCAAATATGTTTCGGTGGATGATGGTGCAACATGGCTTCATGTAAACATGCCTATTGGCCCGTTGCTGCCCGACGGCATGACAGCAATGTTCAAGTATGTGGTCACGAACACAGGCAATACAAAGCTTACAAATGTTACCGTAACCGATAGCGTTATTGGCGCAATTGCTACAGGTGTAAGTTTGGGTGTTGGTGAATCTCAGACGTGGATTATATAAAACATTCCGTTTGGGTATCATGCTTTGTTCCTTGTTATATTTTTGAAATTAGGCGTGGAACTTCGCCCCTTGTGGGCGAGGTTTTACGCCTTTATGCTTCCTTTTTTCTTAAGCGCATGAACCATTTGAATTTTTTGCTCCTTGGGGCAATGTAGTTTTTGTATGTACTGTAAGACTGCCTCCCCATGCACAACAGCCACCCGTTGTTGCAGCATACGCATAGCTTCTGGCGTTTTGGGATGATGCACGATGATGTTCACCTGCTATCCCTCCTTCGATTCATGTGTATGCGCTGGCCATTTGTCCGTATTCCGGCATGACGGTTGTTCAACTTGAAGTCTTTTTGAAAAAGTATTGACACCCGATTCAATTTATGATACAAATTGATTTAAGTTTTGATGTCTTATGCAAAGAAAACTTACTGACCATTCTTTTTATAAAGAATTGAGGCCATACGGACAGCCGGGTCAACTGCCGATTGCGGCTTTGGCTGCATTTATTGATTGAGTTAAAAGCTCAAATTTTATGAGTTGGTTACTTTATAACCATGTGTAATTGATTACACAAACACTTGTGAAACGGTCAATAAGAGTGGTAATAGTAAGTTAATTGCTGTATAGACTCTGAATGCGAATAGGGACGGGCATGGAATTTTTGGGCTTGTCGTCTGTATGTTCTCAAGTGTGTTTGTGTATAATTACGCAAAATGCTTGGGAATTTTTGCATTTAAGGAGATTGGCATGGAAAACAAAATTAAATTGTATGGCTTTAACAACCTAACCAAAACGCTAAGCTTTAACATTTACGACGTTTGCTATGCAAAAAGTGAACGGGAACAGAAGGATTATATTGCGTATATTGATGAGCAGTATAATTCCGAACGGCTGACGGGTATTCTTTGCAAGGTGACTGAAATTATCGGTGCCCACGTGCTGAATATCTCTAAGCAGGATTACGACCCACAGGGTGCGTCTGTAACCATACTGATTACAGAGGAAGCATTGCCGGTGGAGCTGGTGGACGAGTCTTGCAACAAGGGCAAATACAACCTGGCAGACCGTGAAACCATCCTGGCCCACCTGGATAAAAGCCATGTGACGGTGCATACGTATCCCGAATACCACCCAGACAATTCCATTTCTACCTTTAGAGTGGATATTGATGTTTCCACTTGCGGGGCCATATCGCCCCTGAACGCACTGGATTTTCTCATTGGCAGTTTTGACTCCGACATCATCACCATCGACTACCGGGTGCGTGGTTTTACAAGGGATTTATCTGGCAAGAAGTTTTACATCGACCACAAAATTACATCCATTCAAGATTATATCGACGTTAAAACATTAACCCGGTATGATGCCATTGATGTGAATGTTTATCAATCTAATATTTTTCACACCAAGCTGCTCATTAAGGAAATTGAGCTGCAAAATTATTTGTTTAATGCAGATGTTTATGAAATTCCACCCAAGCAGCGGCTGGAGATTACAAACAACCTACGCAAGGAAATGATAGAAATATTCAGCGGTACCAATGTGTATTAAGGAGGCCACCATGCAGAATAAGGCTCCGATTTATGAAGCACTTCTTGCCCACCGGAAAAACCGCATTGTGCCCTTTGATGTGCCGGGGCATAAAGGGGGCAGGGGTACACCACTTTTAACTGAATTTCTGGGGGAAAACTGCCTTAAGGTGGATGTGAACTCCATGAAGCCCCTGGATAACCTTTGCCACCCGGTTTCCGTCATTCGTGAAGCGGAACAGCTTGCGGCAGAGGCATTCGGCGGGGAAAACGCCTTTTTCATGGTAGGGGGCACAACATCGGCGGTACAGGCCATGATTATGTCCGCCTGCAAAGCCGGGGATAAAATCATATTACCCCGAAATGTGCACCGCAGTGTGATTAATGCACTGGTGGTATGCGGGGCCGTTCCTGTTTATGTTAGCCCCGGGCTTGATAAGCGGCTGGGCATACCCTTGGGCATGGCGGTTTCGAATGTGAAAGCCGCCATAGCAGCCAACCCTGAAGCGAAGGCGGTTTTGGTGAACAACCCCACGTATTACGGCATATGCTCGGACTTGGTTACCATTACCCAGCTTGCCCATGAAGCCAATATGCTTCTGCTTGCAGACGAAGCCCACGGCACCCATTTTTATTTTGGTGAACGTTTACCGGTCTCTGCAATGGCAGCTGGTGCGGATATGGCGGCTGTGAGTATGCACAAAACAGGGGGTTCCCTCACCCAAAGCTCCTTTTTGGTCTGCGGGAAAAATGTGAACGCCGGGTATGTGCGGCAGATTATTAACCTTACCCAGACCACCAGCGGTTCTTATTTGCTGTTGTCCTCTTTGGACCTTGCACGCATGAACCTGGCCACAAACGGCAAAATCATTTTTGCTAAAGCCCTGGAGCTTGCCAACTACGCCCGGCAGGAAATTAATAAAATTGGGGGCTATGACGCTTTTGGCAAGGAACTGATAAACGGGGATACCGTGTTTGATTTCGATTTAACCAAGTTGTCTGTGCACACCCTGGACATTGGGCTGGCGGGCATTGAGGTTTATGATCTTCTGCGGGATGAGTACGGCATTCAAATAGAGTTTGGAGACTTGGGCAACCTGCTGGCCATCATTTCCGCAGGTGACCGCACCCTTGAAATTGAACGGCTTATTTCCGCACTTTCAGAGATTAAGCGCCGCTTTTCCAAAGACAAAGCCGGCATGTTTGACCACGAATACATTACCCCGGAGGTTGTGTGGACACCCCAAAAAGCCTTTTATAGCGATAAAAGGGCGGTGGACATACACCAAAGCAGCGGCGCAATCTGCGGTGAATTTGTAATGTGTTACCCCCCGGGCATACCCATTGTAGCCCCGGGAGAGCGCATGACAAAAGAGATTATAGACTATATCGCCTATGCAAAGGCGAAAGGTTGTTCGCTTACAGGCACAGAAGATGCAAACACCGAAAAAATAAACATCATTAAGGAGTAAAACCATGGAGCTTTGGTATACAGAAGAACATTCAGAAAATATACGCTTTTCCATTCGGGTGGACAAACAGCTTTACAGTGCACAAAGTCCCTTTCAGCGCATAGACATTTTTGAGTCCAGTGAGTTTGGCAAGTTCTTTACCCTGGACGGACTGATGATGGTCACTGAAAAGGATGAATTCATTTACCACGACATGATTACCCATATTCCAATGGCCACAAACCCCAACATTAAACATGTGCTTGTGATTGGGGCAGGGGACGGGGGCACCGTGCGAGAGCTGACACGATACGACAGCATTGAACGCATTGACATGGTGGAAATTGACAAAATGGTGGTGGACGCTTGTATTGAGTTTTTACCCCAAACCGCTTGCAAGCTGAAAGACAAAAGGGTGAACCTGTATTTTGAAGACGGCTTGAAGTTTGTGCGCACCAAGCAAGATGCCTACGACTTAATTATTGTAGACTCCACGGACCCCTTTGGCCCAGGCGAAGGCCTGTTTACCAAAGAATTTTACGGTAACTGCTTTAATGCCCTTAAAGCAGACGGCATACTGGTGAATCAGCATGAAACCCCATACTATGCCTCTTACGCAAAGTCTATGCAACGGGCACACAAGCGCATTAAGGAGTTTTTCCCCATATGCCATGTGTACCAAGCCCATATCCCCACGTATCCCTCTGGGCATTGGCTGTTTGGCTTTGCTTCCAAGCGTTTTGACCCCATTGCGGACTTGGATGAAGCAGCTTGGAACAAACTGGGGGTTTCCACAAAATATTACAACACCCAGCTGCACAAAGGCTGCTTTGCCATACCGAATTATGTGAAGGAGCTTTTGGACAGTGCCGATGAATAAAAATATCCACACCTTTATTGGGTGTGACAGCGGGTATGCGGAAAGCAAAATGGTCATCTTCGGCGCACCCTTTGACGGAACCACAAGCTACCGCCCCGGTACACGCTTTGCCAGTGCCGCCATGCGCAACGAAAGCATAGGCATTGAAACATACAGCCCCTACCAAGACAAAGATTTAAGCGACTGCAACATTTTCGATGGGGGCGACCTGGAGCTTGTATTTGGCAATACAGAAAAAGCACTGGGCATGATTGAAGCATTTACCCAGACCGTGGTTGCAGATGGTAAAGTGCCCTGTATGCTTGGGGGGGAACATCTTGTAACGTTGGGTGCATTACGGGCAGTGGTTAAACAGTACCCCGAGTTGCACATCATTCATTTTGATGCCCACGCTGATTTGCGGCAAGATTACCTGGGTGAACGGCTCTCTCACGCAACCGTGATGCGCAGAGCTTGGGAGCAGGTTGGGGACGGTAAGATTTTTCAGTTTGGCATCCGTTCCGGTGAGCGGGATGAGTTTGAATTTGCCAAAGACCATACGGTGATGTGCAAATTTAACTTTGATGGGCTGGAAGCTGCCATTCAGCAGCTGAAAGGCAAACCGGTTTACCTGACCATTGACCTGGATGTGCTGGATAGTTCTGTGTTTCCCGGCACAGGAACACCGGAAGCTGGAGGGGTCACGTTTAAGGAATTGATGCAAGCGATCCTGAAAATGTCTGGCCTGCATATTGTTGCCTGTGATGTGAATGAGCTTTCCCCGATGCTGGATGCAAGTGGGGCGTCCACTGCGGCGGCGTGCAAGGTGTTGCGGGAAGTGCTGTTAATGGCGTACAAATAAGTAGTTGATTTGCATTAATATAGAAGGTGTTGCTTGGTTAAAAGCGGCACCTTTTTTGTTTAAATGCAGATAACCCGTGGGCTTTGCGCATATATTTTTTAGCGGTAGGCATGTTGAAAATGGGGTGAAACAATTGGCCAAAACAGAGGAAGAAAAAACCATCAATATCGCCATCTATTCCCGCAAATCCAAATTTACAGGCAAAGGCGAGAGCATCGAAAATCAGATTGAACTTTGCAAGCAATATATCCGGGGCCACTACCCCCAATGCAGCGATACAAATATTTTAATATATGAAGACGAGGGTTTTTCTGGGGGCAATACGGAACGCCCACAGTTTCAACAGCTGATGGCGGATGCTAGGGCCAAGCAATTTTCGGCCATTGTCTGTTACCGCCTGGACCGCATTAGCCGCAACATTGGGGACTTTGCCAAGCTTATAGAGGAACTGGACATCTTGAAAGTTTCATTTATATCCATTAAAGAACAGTTCGACACATCCTCACCCATGGGGCGTGCCATGATGTATATATCCTCTATATTTTCCCAGCTTGAACGGGAAACCATTGCCGAGCGTATCCGGGACAACATGCACGAGCTTTCAAAAACCGGCCGCTGGCTGGGGGGAACATCCCCCACCGGCTATGTTTCGGAAAGCGTGGAGCATGTGCATGTGGACGGTAAAATTAAAAAGGTGTGTCAATTAAAACTGATTCCTGAAGAAGCCAAAACCGTTCAAAAGATTTTCAGCGTCTTTTTAGAGACAAACTCGCTAACAAAAACAGAAACGTATTTTATTCAAAACGGCTATCAAACAAAAAACAACCGGTTGTTTTCCCGGTTTGCGTTACGAAACATCCTTACAAACCCGGTTTATATGATTGCGGATGCAGATGCTTTTCGTTACTTCACGGAAAATGGGGCAGATTTGTTTGCGGACCAATCTCAGTTCGACGGCGTGCATGGGGTGATGGCCTACAACCGCACCATTCAAAAAAGCGGCCAGGCCAATAAAATCCGCCCAATGAGCGCTTGGATTGTTGCCGTGGGCAAACATACAGGGTTTATCAGCGGGGCGGAATGGGTGAAGGTGCAGGACAACTTAAACCAGAACCGCTCTAAATCTTTCCGCAAACCCAAAAGCAATGTGGCGCTGCTTTCCGGCCTTTTGTTTTGTGCCTGCGGGGATTACATGCGTCCTAAAATGAGCAAGCGGGTGGATGCAGAAGGGGAATTGCTTTATACATACCTTTGCGCCATGAAAGAAAAGAGCCGCTCTCATGTGTGCAAGATGAAAAATGTACATGGCAACATGCTGGACAGAGCCGTATGTGCAGAAATAAAGAAGCTGGGGGAAGACAGCACCGCATTTATGAAGCAATTACAGCTGGGTAAACAAAAGCTGGAGGAAACCCGTGAGGCATACGACGATGACCTAGACCGTTTGAGGGAAGCACTTGCAGCAAATGAAAAGGAAATTACCGCACTGGTTACGGCTCTTTCAAAAGCGTCCGACACATGGGCAGAGGGTTATATTGTGAAACAGATTGAAGAACTGCACAATCAAGGGGAAGGGATTAGAGGACGCATGAAGGAATTGGAAAACATGAACGCCAGCCACGCCCTGTCTGACATAGAGTTTGACATGATTCGGCAGATGTTGGCCTCTTTTAAGGACACACTGGATGATATGAGCGTTGAACAAAAGCGGGCCGCCCTACGCACCTTTGTGCAGAAGGTGGTTTGGGACGGGGAAAACATTCACCTGTATTTGTTTGGTTCCGATGCAGAGACATTGGGAGAGCATAGCAAATGAAATCCTTATGTTTTTGCGTTCATCGAAAAAGCATAATTCAGAAATCTACTTGCAGGAGCCCATTGGCGTGGACAAAGACGGCAACGAAGTGACCATTGAAGATAAAATTACAGATGAAAAATACAGCGTGGATGAGCAAGTGAGTTTGAAAATGCAAGTGAAAGCGTTGTATGATAAAATGAAAAATGCCCTTAAAGGGCGCGAAATGGTGGTTATAGAGCTGCGTTATGGCCTGGTGGACGGCAAAGAGGTGACGCAACGGGAAATTGCAGACCTTTTAGGCATATCCCGCAGTTATGTGAGCCGCATTGAAAAAAAAGCGCTTAAAAAGTTGTTAAAGGAAATGAATCAGTACTAAACTGTTGGAAAGGGCAGTAGGCTTATGGAAAATAAAGCCTATTGCCTGTTTTGATGAACAGATCAACCGTTAAAAACAAGCAGAATGAAGTGCTTTTCTGGCTTGGAGCTGCTTGGCCTGCCTACAGTAAAACGGCAGTCCACGCCGTTAATGTTGTCGCTCCACTCTGTAACTTCTTCATAAATATTTTGCGCTCCAGTATTTTTTTGTTCTTGAACAACTTTTTCTGTTTCATAATTGTTTGTAAAACGGTCATATACTTGGTATTTATTTTTAAAACCGCCATACAAAATGGTTGAAAATATGATAAAGTTTTTCCACTTGTCCTCTGGTAAATAATTTTGAGGACTTGAAAAAACTGAAATGTAAAAACCCTCTGCCCATTTTGTACTGCACTTGAAACAGCAGCAACCAAATGATTATTTTCATCAAAAAGAGAATAGATTGTTTGATCTGGCAACAAAGCCTGTTCTGGCTTCACCGTCCATAATAGTTCTGCTTCCTCTAATGTCATAATAACATCGTCATGACTTAACGGATATGTAGGAACGGGTAATGCCTGCTTTTTGAATATAAGACTGATGAAGATGAGAATAATTATACAAAGATATTTTGCATTTCTCATCATATCCATCTCCTTAATAATTTTTGGCAAATTAATACACTATTTTAAATATAACACAGTAAATATGGGGTTTCAAGCGTTGCTTGACTAATAAAAAAATAAAGCCTATTGCCTGTTTTGATTCCATAAGGTGGCGCATAAAATATGCAACCTTGTACTAGAACCATGCAAATAGTCTACGAAAATTTGTATAAGGCATGTCGTCCCCAACAACATTTTGCAGCTGCATGGGAAGAAAATGCATAAAATATTAATAAAAAATATTTGAAGCACATAGGGTTATGTGCTTTTTTTGTGCAATTTTATTAAAAAAATCAAATTGTATACCCGTTGCAGGGTCATGCATGATTATAAATATTTCTTGAATAACATTCATTCCGGTGGTATAATTGCAAAAATTTATGAAGCGGCATGTGTTTTTTAAGGAAAATACAGGCTTCAGAAAAAGGAGAATATACCATGAAAAAATTGATGCTTTTGGCCGTTGCTTGTGTCACTGCTGTAGCCATTGCAGGTTGTACACCTGCCGCAACCACAGAAACTCCGGAACAACCCACAGAACAAACCGCTGAACAACCAGAAGAAACCGCAGAAGAAGCAGAACAAGGTACAGATGGGGCCGTGTTGATTGTGGGTACAAACCCAGAATTTCCTCCGTTTGAATATTTAAACGATGCAAACGAAGTGGATGGCTTTGACATTGCATTAATGAAAGAATTAAGCAACCGCATCGGCATGGAAATGCAAGTGGAAAGCATGGAATTTAAAGGCCTTATTGGTGCCTTAAAAGCCGGCAAGATTGATGCCATTGCCGCCGGTATGACTGTGAATGAAGAACGTTTGGAAGCTTGCGACTTTACAACCCCGTACATCAATTCTGTACAGGTGGTGTTGGTTCAAAAAGATTCCACCATTGCAACCGCTGAAGATTTGGCTGGCAAGAAAATTGCCGTACAAGAAGGCACAACGGGTGACTTCATTGCCACCGATGACGTGGAAAATGCCGAAGTGTCTCGCTTTAAAAGATATTTAGATGCCATTACCGAACTGAACAATGGCCGTGTAGACGCTATCATCATCGACTCCTCCCCAGCCGCAGAATTTTTGAAAGCCAACGAAGGGCTTCAACAAGTGGAAGGCCTGGTCATGGCAGACGAAGCATACGGCATTGCTGTGGATAAAGGCAACACAGAGCTGCTGGACAAATTAAACGCCGCATTAGAAGAAATTAAAGCAGACGGTACCTATGACCAACTTGTAGACACCTACATCAATAACTAAACGCATAAAAAAGGTTGTCGGGGGCTATGGTGGATATGTTTGCATACTTATATGAACAACTTGAAACAAACTTTTTCGCACAAGAAAGGTATGTGCAATACTTTAAAGGTTTGGGCGTAACGTTAGAGGTTAGTTTTGCGGCCATGCTTATTGGGCTACTGATTGGCGCAACCGCCGCCCTGATGTGCCTGACAGAGAAAAACGGAAAAGTATCACCATGGTCTATAATAGCCAAAGCTTACATTGATATTATCCGGGGCACCCCTGTGGTGTTGCAGGTGCTTATCATTTACAACATTATATTTGCTTCTGTGCATGTGTCTAAGGTTTTGGTGGGTTGCATCGCCTTTGGCATCAACTCTGGGGCGTATGTTTCTGAAATTATAAGAGCGGGCATTATGGCGGTGGACAAAGGGCAAACAGAGGCCGGGCGTTCCTTGGGGCTTTCTTCGTCCCAAACCATGAAGTTGATTGTGCTGCCCCAAGCCATTAAAAACGTACTTCCCGCACTGGTGAATGAATTTATTGTGCTCATTAAAGAAACAGCCATCATCGGCTACATTGCCCTGGTGGATTTAACCAAAGCAGCAGACTTTGTTATCAGCCGTACCCTGTCGTACACACCACTCATTCTGGCCGGCATCATTTACTTTATCATCATTAAAATATTAACGCTTTTTGCCAGAAGCCTGGAAAGGAGATTGCGTCGAAGTGATTGCCACTAAAAACTTATGCAAAAGTTTTGGAAGCCACCTTGTGTTAGACAATATCTCTATGAACATTGAAAAAGGCGAAAAGGTGGTTATTGTGGGGGCGTCCGGTTCAGGCAAGAGCACGTTTTTACGCTGCTTAAACCTGCTGGAGCAGCCCACGTCTGGGCAAGTGATTTTTGAAGGGCAGCACATTAATGCCAAAGCAGTGGACATTAATGCGGTGCGCCAAAAAATGGGGATGGTGTTTCAGCAGTTTAACCTGTTTCCCCACAAAACCATACTGGAAAACATCACCCTGGCCCCGGTGACTTGCAAGCAGTCTACGCCGGAAGAAGCCAAAGCCGTGGCCCAAAACCTGTTAGCACGGGTGGGGCTTTCGGACAAAGCCAATGCTTACCCGGCACAACTTTCCGGCGGGCAAAAGCAGCGTATTGCCATCATCCGTGCCCTGGCCATGAACCCAGATGTGATGCTCTTTGATGAGCCTACATCGGCGCTGGACCCTGAAATGGTGGGGGAAGTGCTTTCGGTTATGAAAGAGCTGGCGGAAGAGGGCATGACCATGGTGGTGGTTACCCACGAAATGGGCTTTGCCCGGGAAGTGGGCACACGCATCCTGTTTATGGACGAAGGCAAAATTATGGAAGATGCCCCGCCGCAAGCGTTTTTCGAGAACCCGCAAAATGAAAGGCTGAAAGACTTTTTGTCTAAGGTGCTTTAATAGGAACAAAAAAAGAGACCGTTTGTATAACGGTCTCTTTTTTATGCGCCAGCTTGCTTATTCAGCATAATTCACCTGCCAGCCAATGCCGAACTGGTCAATGACAAAACCATACAGCTTGCTGAAGAATGTTTCCCCAACCGGCATGACAACCTGTCCGCCTTGGGCCAGCTTGTCAAACCATGCGGTTAACTGAGCGGTGTCGTTGCTGGAAAGGGCAATGTTGATGTTATTGCCCGGGATGAAGGGGTGGCCAGGCAGCACATCTGAAAACATAATCTGGTTACCGCAAATATCTAGGTTGGCATGCATCACCAGTTTTTTCATGTCCTCTGTTAAAGGATAGTCTGGGCTTTCGGGCATATCGCCAAAAGTCATCATTTTAGGGGTTGAGTCAAAGACCTGGGCATAAAATTCCACTGCCTCTTTACAATTGCCATTAAAGTTCAAATATGCTTGAATAACCATGCCGTTTCTCCTTTGTATAGTCATAATAACGTTTATTATGCTGCATACATTCAAATATTATCCAAGATTTGGGTGTAAAAAGAGAGCCAACCGAAAGAGTGGCTCTCTTAAAAGCTTTAAAGGATTACAGGCTGTCTTTGTTAATCACGCTAACGCCGGTGTCTACATCTTTTTCGGTAAGGGATTCGCCGCCAATAATTTTAACAGCAGCTTCCATGCCGTATTGACCCATCACGTCTGGGTTTTGAGCCATGGTGCACAGCAGAGAACCGTCGGAGATTAAGCCAAGGATGGTGTCGGATTTATCAAAACCAACGCCTACCACTTCTTTACCGGAAGATTTAATGGCGTTACCCACGCCAACGGTGCCGCCTTCATTTGCGCCGAAAATGCCTACACAGCCTTGAGATATGTAGTTAGCAGCAGCATCTTGAGACTTGGCAGCGTCGCCTTCGCAGAACTGGGTGGTAAGGATTTCAAAGTCTGTGCCTTCAAAAGCAGAGCGGAAACCTTCTTCACGCAGCACGCAAGAGGTGGTGTCTGGCTTCACGTTGATGATGCCCAGTTTGCCGCTGGTGATGCCTTTTTCGGTGAAGGAAGCCAGCATTTGTTCGCCAGCAGTTTTACCGGCAGCTTTGTTGTCTGTGGCAAAGGTAGCTTCTGCAGGGAAGTTGGCCGGAGAGTCTACATACACAATTTTAACGCCTTTTGCAGTTGCGGCTTCCAGTGCGGAGGTTACAGCATCCGGGCCGTTAGCTGCAAGAATAATCACTTTTGCGCCGTCAGATACAGCGTTGTTAATTTTGTCAATTTGTTGTGCATCGTCTTTTTTGTCTGGTGCGGTCCATTTGTAGTCGATGGTTCCGGCAGCGTCAGCGGCAGCTTGCGCCCCTTTGTTTACGTTTTGCCAGTGTTGGTCCATTTGGTCCATGGTAATCAGGTACACTTTGGATTTTTCGTCAGCCGGCGCTGCGGGTTCTTCTGTCGCAGGTTCATTGCTTTCTGCGGGAGCGGGTTCGGCCGGTGCTTGTGCGGCAGGCTTAGAACATGCGGCCATGGACCCAACCACCAAAGTCAACCCAACAATTGCTGCTAAAAACTTTTTCATTGTCGTTCCTCCTTTTAATCATAACTTAGCGCTGGTTAATCAATCCGTAATTAAATACGAAGCCAGTTTTCGAGGATTTTCAGTCGATTCGCGAAGGCTGCGCGACGGCATAATAGGCGATTATGTCTAGCGCAGCTGACAAAGAAGCGGCTGAAAATACCGAAAAGTGGCGAGATTTTTAATTTACGGATA
>CAZCQP010000039.1:0-26554 GCA_964500895.1 uncultured Eubacteriales bacterium
GAAATGCCGCAAAGCGGCATTTCATAAAGTTTTTGCACCGCTTTTTTCAAAAAGCGGTTGGGGTTTGGGGCAACGCCCCAAAGTTTTTCTATTACAGCCACTCCACCCGTGACTTATCCACCGCTTCTTGCCGCAAAGCAGGCAGTTCTTCTAAATGCTTTTCAAGCCCGACAATGGCCGACGCTTTGGGCCGCAAATCCGGGTGCTTGGCCACAAACAAGGTACAGCAGTCCGCATAAGGCTGGATGGAGGTTTCAAAGGTGCCAATCTTCTTGGCAATCTGCACAATTTCTTCTTTGTCCAGCCCAGCCAATGGGCGCATCACCGGCAAAGGAGACGCCCCGTCAATGGCCAGCAAGCTTTGCATGGTCTGGCTGGCTACTTGTCCCACACTGTCCCCAGTAACCAGGCAATGGCAACCGGCTTTTCTGGCCAGCTCCCCGGCAATGGCCAGCATGGCCCGTTTTAAGAAAATGGTCAGCTTTTCCTGGGGCACATGGTCGTACAAATACGTTTGCAGGGGGGCGATGTCCACGGAATAAAAGGGCAGCACCCCGGTAAAAGTGGCCAGTTTTCCGGCCAACGCCCGTGTTTTGTCCCATGCCCCCTGTGAGGTAAAGGGCGGCGCATGGAAATGCACCCCGCTTAACGCCACCCCACGCTTGGCCATCAAAAACCCGGCCACCGGGCTGTCTATGCCCCCGGAAAGCAGCAACATCCCTTTGCCGGAAGCCCCTGCGGGAAGCCCACCCCAGCCGGGCACTGTGTCTGTGTATAAATAGGCCTGGTTGCGCAGTTCCACATGCAGGGTTACCTGTGGGTTTTTCACATCCACCCGTGCGTTGGGCATTGCCCGAAGCACCGCCGCCCCCACCTGGGCAGACACCTCATCGGAGGTTAAGGGGTAACGCTTGTCCGACCGGCGGGTTTTCACTTTAAAGGTGAAGGCCTTATCCCCCATTTGGCCTTGCATATAGTCCACCGCCTGGGCTTGCAACGCCTCTATGCGCTGGTCCTCACCCATGCGGCACACGCAAAAACCCACCAGCCCCAGCACGTTTTCAATGCGGGGCAACACAAAAGCCGGGTCTAAATCCAAGTTCCCGGCCCGCTCTATCCGCAGCCGCCCCTGCTCTCTGGTCACTTTGTAGCCTTCACTGGGCAGGCATTTACGCAAAGCGTCCATCAGCTGCTTTTCAAAGGCGTGGCGGTTTTTACCCCGAAGGGCAATTTCTCCATATTTGGCTAATATCACAACGGCCATAACATTTCCTCTATTTCATACAATTTCTATCTTATAAACCGGCGCAAAAAGGCGGTTTTTTCTTTCAGCACATCTAGGGTTATTTCAATTTCTTCCAACGTATTCCTATGTGAAAAGCAAAAGCGCAAGGCCGATTCCACCCGTTCCGGGGGCAAGCCATAAGCGCCCAAAATGTTTTTCTTTTTCTTACCCGTGCTGCAACTGGCGCCCGTAGACACGCAAATGCCCGCCTCTTGCAAGCTGTTAAACAGCACTTCCCCGGGAATGCCCACAAAGCTTATGTTGGCCACAAAGGGAGAATTGCCTTCCGCCAGTGTTTCAAAGCCGTTTACCACCGCCTGTGGCACCTGGGCTTTCAACCCGTCTAAAAAAGCAGCTTTCAGCATGGTCACGTGGGCAAGCCGGGCATCCATCTGTGCAACACTTTCCTTTGCCGCTGCTGCCAATGCAGCAATGCCGGGGGTGTTTTCTGTGCCGGGCCGCCGTCCTTCCTGCTGCCCACCCCCAAAAACAAGGGGCTGCAAGTTTTGCACACTTTTTTTCACCACCAGCGCTCCGGCCCCTTTCAGGCCGTAAAATTTATGGGCGCTTAGGGTATACATATCCACATTATCCACAGGTATCGGGTGTTTACCGAAGCCTGCTACCCCGTCCACATGAAACAGGGCATTGGGGTTTAGTTGCTTCAGCCGTTTGCCCAGTGCAGCAATGTCTTGCATAGCCCCGGTTTCGTTGTTCACTTGGGCCACAGAAAGCAGCCGGGTTTCCCGGGTAACCAGGCGGTCTAAATCCGCCGGGTTCACATGGCCTTGTGGGCTTAAGGGCAAGTGGTCCACCGCCCAATTACAATTTTTAGAGCGCAACACAAGTTCCCCCACCGCCTGGGTGACGCTGGGGTGTTCCGCTTGGGTGGTGATGATGCGCCCTTTATGCCGGCACACACCAAAAATGGCCATGTTATTGGCCTCTGTACCGCCGGAAGTAAACACCACACAAAGATTGCCGGGCAGGCCGAATGCGCCGCCCACAACTTCCGCTGCTTCCAGCACCGCTTCCCTGGCCATTCGCCCCAAAGGGTGGGCGGCCGAAGGGTTGCCGTAACAGACGGTGTTCATGGTTTCGGCGGCGGCCAGTGCTTCTGGGCAGGGCTGGGTGGTGGCGCCGTGGTCCAAATAGATGAGGTTCACTTATCGGTTCACACACTCTCTGATGGTTCTCACCACATTAATGGGCCTAAAGGGCTTGCTAATGAAATCGTCTGCCTGCCGGGCAGCCGCAGCCACTTCATCTGGGGGCGTATGGCCTTCCACACACAAAATCACCTTCACAGCCGGGTTAATGTTTTTCATTTCCCGCACCACATCGGTCACTTTCATGCCCCCGGTCACGTTCATTTCCAAAAGCACCACATCCGGGTTCAGTTCGTCCAACATGATGATGCTGCCTTGGCCGCTTCCTATTTCGCCCACCACTTCAAAATCTTCCTGGGCGGTTAAAAGCCGATTTAAAATCGTCCGAGCCACTGCATTATCATCCACAATATAAATCCTTATCTTGTCCAATTCAAGTCCTCCCCGTGCATGAAATGCAGCATGATGATTGCCATAAATCCGGCGGTTTCTGTGCGCACAATGCGCTTACCCAAAGACACGGGAACAATGCCCTTTTCACGGCACGCCCCGGCTTCCTGGGGGGTAAAGCCTCCTTCCGGGCCAATGAAAATGCCCGTCCGCTCACCGGCAAACCCGGAAAAGGCGGTTTTAATGCTAGTGGTCTTTTCGTCTTCGTACGCCATGAAAGCGGCGGGAAGTGCTGCCGCCATGGCCACCGCCTGTTGAAAAGACACGGGGTGGTGAATATGGGGAACAATGCCCCGGCCGCACTGTTGGGCGGCCGCCATGCTTATTTTTTGCCAGCGGGCCTGTTTTTTATCCCTTTCTTTCGGGTTATCCCCGGCTTTGGCCACGCACCGTGCGGTTTCCACCGGCACAATGTCGTAAACCCCAAGCTCCACACACTTTTGAATGATTAATTCCATTTTGTCCTGTTTAGGCAAGCCTTGAAACAAGGTAATGCGCAGTGGGCTTTCCCCTTGTGCAGGGGCGGCTTCCTCAATACGCAGCACCGCATCCCGGCGGTTTAACTGCTCCACTGTGCAGCGGTAGTCCGTGCCCATGCCGTCGCAAACCGTTACCAGCTCCTCCGGTTCCAGACGCAGCACATGCAAATGCCTAGCATCTTCTTCTGGCAGGGTGATGTGGGTTTGCCCAATGGCGGCTGGGTCTGCAAAAAAACGGTGCATGGTATCATCCTTTATAAACGGCGGCCAAGCTCCACCAGCCGTCTTTTTCCATGGTATTCAATAAATTAAAGCCATATGCTTGCATGGCTTGCTTAACCTCATCCACCCGCTCGTCAATGATGCCAGAGGCAATGAACAGCCCACCGGGCTTTAAAAAGCCGGGCACCATGGGTGACAAGGCAATAATGACGTCCGCCACAATATTGGCCACCACCACATCAAAGGGTGCTTTGCGGAAAGCATCTTGCAAAGCTTCGTCCGATAAAATATTGCTGCCCGTTACGTCGAATCGGGCTTTGTCTATGCCGTTTAGTCCAGCGTTGGCATAGGCAATGTCTGCTGCGTTGGGGTCAATGTCTACCCCGTGGGCATACGCCGCCCCCAGCAGCAGTGCCGTAATGGAAAGCACCCCACTGCCGCAGCCTAAGTCCAACACCCGGGCACTTTCCGGCAAATGGGTTTCAAGGTTGGCCATACACAGCTGGGTGGTTTGGTGCAAGCCCGTGCCGAACACATGGCCGGGGTTTAGGGTGACCACCACTTCCCCGTCTTTGGGTGCATAAGGCTCCCATTCCGGCTTGATGACCAGCTTTTTCCCCACACCAAAGGGCTTGTAATGGGCTTTCCAGGCGTTTAGCCACACGGTGTCCTCCACCTGGTTCATGGTGAGTTGAAGCGTGCCTAAATCCAGCCCGATATCCAACCCCTGCAACCGGTTTATGCCTTCTTTTACTGCCAGTAACGTCTCATGTCCTGCCCCGTTGTCGCTTAAATAAAACACCACACAGGTGTCTCCGTCTGCTTGTAACAACGCTTCATCCACATAGTCCCACTGGTTTTCGGCCGTCTCTAAAAAGTTTTTCAGTTCCAGCGGGTCTTCCACTTGCATTCCCGGCACTCCTGCGCCCAAGAGCATGGCACACACCGCCTCCACCCCTTCGTGGGTGGTGGCAAGCCGGGCTTCAATCCATTCCATAGCGTCGTTCCTCTCTTGTAAACTCACTTTATTATAGCACAGGAAGAAATGACCGTCTATAAAAACCTGGGGCAAAAAACCGGGGCTTTTCCCCTATCAAAAAGCTTTTTAAAGCCCCTTTAAATACGCCACTTCCGCTGGTGTTAAATGCCGGTACTTGCCCTTGGGCAAATCCAATAGCTCCAGCTTGCCGGTGGCCACCCGTTTCAAGCTCATCACCTCGTGCCCAATGGCGGTACACATCTTTCGCACCTGCCGGTTGCGCCCTTCATGAATAACAATTTCCAACACAGTAGCATCCACGTCTTTCTTCTTCACCGTCACCTTGGCCGGGGCAGTGATGTAGTCCTCCACTTGAATGCCCTGGCGCAAGCTGTTTAGCGCACTTTCCGATGGAACCCCTTTCACCCGTGCCCGGTAGGTTTTGCGCACCGTATGCTTGGGGTGGGTCAGCCGATAAGCCAAATCCCCGTCGTTGGTTAACAGCAGCAGGCCAGAGGTGTTGTAGTCCAGCCGCCCAACAGGAAACACCCGAGCCTTCACATCTTTTAAAAGCTCCAGCACCGTGGGCCGTCCACGTTCGTCATTGGCGGTGGTCACATAACCTTCCGGCTTGTGCAGTAAGAGGTACAGGTACTTTTGCTGGTAGGCCACACGCTTGCCATCAAAAAAAACGTGGTCTTTTTCCGTGTCCACCTTGGTGCCCAGCACGGCAACCACCTGGCCGTTCACCTTCACTTGCCCACGTAAAATGGCTTCTTCCGCCTTGCGCCGTGCACAAACCCCGGCATCTGATAAATATTTCGATAGTCTAATAATCATACAAATCTCCTAAACCAATTGATAAATGAGTGACAGCAAAAAGGGCACTGCCACCGATAGAATAATGCCGGTCACCAAAGTCACCAGCCCAATTTCCGGCCCCATCACCTTAGAGATGGGCACCAACAACGCATCCATATTGCCAGCCCCGCCGGAAGCAATGGGGCTTCCCCGGCTAATTTTGGCAAGCAATGGCAACATGAGCACAGAGAAAAACTCCCGCGTCACGTTCACCATAAAACCATATGTACCGGCTTCAATGCCATAAGCACTGGTCATGAAAGCCCCTGTCATGCTGTAATACCCCAACCCGGATGCAGACAGCATGGACACATGTTGGGGCAGCCGGCAAATCAGCCCGGCGGCAAAGCCCCCCAGCAGGGTTCCGGCCACAGCCGCCACCGCAATGGCCGCCACTTTCACCCCTAATATTTTAATGTAGCCAAACACCCGGCGGTTGGAGCCTAAACCGACCCCTACCCCCAAGTACAGCACCACCAAAGAAGCCACCAAAGACACATTCAGCACTGGTGCGGCGCTTTCAGTCAGCCACAAAAACCCAGCCGTCACCCCGGAAATAATGCACAAAGGCATCAGCCACAAAAGGGGCGAATGGCCGGTTTCCTCCCCGCCTTCCACTTCCCCGGCTAAGTCCAGGGTTTGGCCAGAATCTTTCAGCCGGTCTAGGAGCACACTCAGGGGCAAAATGGTTTTTTCCACCACCAGCACCAGCACCACACTGCCCCAAATGGCGCATTGTGCAATGACAGCGCAATGGAGGCCAATGGCCCCCAGGTTTTGCATCACGTTATCGTTAATACCGATATTTAGTCCAATGGTGAGCATTAACACCACAAGGGCAATGTTCACCGTCATGTCCACAGCCTTAAACACGGCCATGGACTGTACCCGAAGCCCAATGAGCAACCCGATACCCATACATATAAAAGGCATCCATGCCATGAACTTCTCCCCCTACAGATATATGATACACTTTTCTAAAATTCTGGCAACACCAAGTTTACCGTGTTGTTGGTGCCCATCTCCAGCCACACATTGCCCACCTTTTCCAAAGAGGTTTTCAGGTCGTGGCGAATGGCGGTGTCGTTGGCCAAAATGTCCACTTCTTTTACCATGTCCCCGCACACGTACACCCGGGCTTTGCCCACCACTTCATCGGCCATGATGGGGGCCCGCTGCACCGAAGGCACATCAATTTCAATATACACATCGCTGCGTTCGGCATTGCGCAAAGGCCACACAAAACCTTCCGCATACCGGGTGCCCACCTTGTCTGTCTTGGAACGCTCAATGACAATGTCTTGGGCCTTGGCATCTTTGGTGAGCAGGTTTTGGTATTCAAACTGGTCGAAACCATATTTCATAATGGTTTTGGTGTCTATCCATTTTTGTTCCTTGCCTTTGTCGCCCCAGCCACTGGCCAGCACCACGGTAATAAGCTGCATGTCTCCCCGTTTGGCGCTACCCACAAAGCAGTGGCCAGCTTTGCCGGTGAACCCGGTTTTCACCCCGTTGGCCCCTTCAAACTCCCTAAGGAACCGGTTTTTGTTCACCACACCAAAACTGCGGTCTTTGCTTTTGGCAATGATGTCGCTGGTGTTAATTAAATCCACAAATTCCTTGTTTTGCAGGGCGTAGCGGGTGATAAGGGCCATGTCGTAGGCGGTGGAATGGTGGTTTGCCGAATCTAGGCCGTTGGGGGTTTCAAATACCGTGTCTTTAGCCCCCATTTCAGCGGCTCTTTCGGTCATCATTTTGCAAAAGTTCTCCACACTGCCCCCCACGTGCTCTGCAATGGCCACAGCCGCATCGTTGGAGGACTGGAGCATGAGGGCATACATTAAATATTTAAGCTGAATTTCTTCCCCTGCCCGCAAGCCCATTTTCACTTCCGGGGCAGCAGAAGCCCGCTTAGACACAGTAACCGTGTCTTCCATGTTACCCTTTTCCAAGGCCACCACGGCGGTCATAATTTTGGTGGTGCTGGCCATAGGCAGGGGGGTGTGCTCGTTTTTTCCCCACAGCACCCGGCCGGTGTTGGCATCCATCAAGACAGCCCCCATGGCCCCCACTTCATTGGGCTTTAAATCATTGGCCCAAGCCGTAGCGGTAAACGGGCTAAGGCTATTTAAAAATAAACACATCATTAAAACAACGGTGACTTTTTTCATGGTTGTTCTCCTTCGATGATTATTACAAATCCAAAGATGTGTTTATTTTTAGGTTTTCATGCAATTTTATTCAAAATTGTGCAATTGGTTAAAATTTTCTATGGTCATCTGCCCTGCTTCCAAGGGCACAGCTTCACGGATGACAGGCAAATCTTTCAAACTTTTTAACCCAAAATGCTTTAAAAAATCCTCTGTGGTGCCGAAAAGAATGGGTTTTCCCGGGGCATCTTGCCGGCCTTTTTCCGTTACCAGCCCGCAAGCCAGTAGCCGGTTCACTGCATGGTCTGCGTTCACCCCACGAATCTCCTCAATCTGCCCTTTGGTGATGGGCTGTTTGTAGGCCACAATGGCTAACGTTTCCAGCAAAGCCGGGGACAAGGGCTTTTTGTCCTCTACGGCGTAGGCTTTTTGAATATACTCAAAGAATTTAGGGTTGGTGCTTAGTTGGTAGGCTCCGTCCATTTCCAGCAAAAATAATCCCCGATTGTGGGCGGTGTATTTTTCCCCCAGCCCGCTTAACAAGGCTTTGGTGGTGGGCATGTCCTGGCTAATGGCAGCGGCCAGTGCCTTTAAATGTAAAGGTGCCCCGGCCACAAACAACACCGCCTCTAAAATGGCTTCCTGTTCTAAAAACGTCATGCGCTGCCGCCTTTCTTGGCCATGATGACAATGCCGCCAAACAAATTTTGCTGTTTAATTAAAATTTGGTCTGTCTTTACCAGCTCTAAGAGCGCCAAAAAGGTGACCACCATCTCCCCTTTGGTGGCATCCCGGTCAAACAAGTCTGCAAAGGCCAGTTCTTTTTTGCCCGCCTGCCCTTTCGGGGCCAACAACCGTTTTAAAATAGCGGTCATTTTGTCTTCCACGGTGAAATTGTCTTTTGCAATCACCCCGAACCCAGCCCGCACCACATCGGTGCGCAGTGCTCGGCGCTTGAGGGTGTCGTCAAAAGCCGCAAAAAGAAGGTTCAAGCTTACCCCTTGCAGCATGTCTGCCGCTGTGGGCACTGCTTTGCCAAAACGCTTTAACGTATCGGTATCCGGGGGGCGGGTTAAAAGCCGTAAGCCATGAGAAACTTGCCCTTCTGCAAAAAAAGGCACCACGCTTTTAAACCGCTTGTATTCCAGCAACCGCCTGGCCAGTTCTTCCCGGGGGTCTTCGGCTTCTTCCTGCCCATCTTTGGCTTTAGGCCGGGGCAGCAGCATGGCAGACTTTATTTCCAGCAAGGTGGCCGCCATCACCAAAAAATCCCCCATTTCCTCCATGTTGTTGTAGGCCGAGGCCGCATGGAGGGTGTCCATATACTGCTGGGTGAGCTGGGCAATGGGAATGTCTGTAATGTCAATTTCATTTTTTTCAATCAGGTGGAGCAGCAAGTCTAGAGGCCCTTGGTAGGCCTCCAGACGCACTTCAATGGCAGCCATGCAACCATTCCTTTTTTAGTAAGCAAACCCCAAAATTAAATTGCAAATAGGGTCCAGCACCCGCTGTAAAATATTTAGAATCAGCAGCATCACTAGAATCATTTGGAAAATCTTTTCGTTGTTGGAAAATTTCACCCGGGCATTTGGGGAGAGGTACAGCCCCAGCACCTTGGCCCCCACCATAGGGTATACAGGAATAAGGCTAAACACGGCCATGGACACGTTGTAGCGCGCGGCCAGCAATAACAACAGGTACCCCCACCATGCCAGGCTTCCGGTAGCAGATGCCGTGAGGATGGCACCATGCAGAACCCGGGCACCAATGCCAAGCAGCACCCCCAGCAGCAGGTTCACCACCACCGGGGTTAAGCAGGTGAGCAAAATGCTGTTCCTGCGCTTTTCGTTGTCAAACTGCATGGGGTTCACGTACACCGGCTGGCACCAACCGTAGCCAAAAAAGAGCATAAGCAAAAAACCAATAATTTCAATTTGCTTAAACGGGTTCAGCGTTAGCCTGCCTTGCATTTTTGGGGTGTTGTCCCCCAGCTTCACAGCCACCAGCGCCGTGGTAAAGGCATGGACGGTCATGGCCAATACAATGGCCACAATTTTAACAGGATATGTGGTTAAATCGTACACAGTAAGCCTCCGGTTATACGCTTATTCAAAATACATGTATTTCATAAAGTATTCGTTAAATTTAGGGTCGGTAGACAAGCTGACCTCATGGGCTTTTTGGCAAATGTCTTTCATGTCTGCCAATACGGCTTCATTCAGCAACCCAAACACACAGCCGCCTAAAGCACTGTTGCCCACAGACACAATTTTGCCTTGCAATTCCTGTGGAATAAGCCCAATGGTGACGGCGCTGTGAATGTCCATGCGGTAGCCGAAACCACCGGCTAAATACAGGCTGTCAACCTGGTCGTAGGTGACGCCGCCTTTTTCCAGCAACACTTCCAGCCCTGCACGAATGGCCGCCTTGGCCAATTGCAGTTCTCGGATGTCCTTTTGGGTGAAGGCAATGCCTTCCGCCAAGGGGAAGCCTTTTTTGTGGTCTTCGTTTTCAAAAATGCCGGTTTCGTCTACGATGCCTTCTTTAATGAGGCACGCCACCAAGTCCATCACCCCACTGCCGCACAAACCGGCCGGGGCTTGGCCGCCGATGGTTTCAAACACAAACTGGCCATCTTCCATGCGCACCTTGGAAATAGCCCCGGGCACACTGCCTGTGCCGCAGGAAATGTTGCCTCCTTCAAAAGCCGGGCCTGCTGCTGTGGAGGTGCAGAGCACATCGCCCCCAAAAGCGCTGTCGAACAAGGCCATTTCCCCGTTGGTTCCAATGTCTATCAGCACACATTTGCCGGGCTTGGCCATTTGCCGCACAAAGCTAATGCCTGCCGTAATGTCCGCCCCTACAAAAGCAGACATAGAAGGCAGCAACGTCACCCGGCAACCGGACCCCACCAGCCCTTTACCCGCCGGGAAAATTTCATCAAAAGAATAGGAAAGCATACTGGTTAAAGTAGACTTGAAAGGATACAGCCCCAAAGAATTGCAGGGAATGCCCATAAGCAAATGGAGCATGGTGGTGTTGCCGGCAATCATCACCCGCACCACTTCGTCCCCTTCCACACCGGCTTTGCTGCATAATACCCCAATGCCTTGCACCAAGTCTTTGCGCACATTGTTTTGCAACCGGGCCAGCTTTCCTTCCCGGGCGCTGACAATACGGGAAATAACGTCTGCCCCAAACTCCCGCTGGTGGTTAATAAGGGAATGAGTGGCCAGCCGTTTGCCGGTGAGCAGTTCCATAAGCTCTAGCCCAATGGTGGTGGTGCCAATGTCTATGGCCACACCCAGTGGGTTTGCTTTGTCTTTTTCATAAAAAGCCAGCACATGGCCTGCTTTGTCTGTCAGCACATCCATGCCGTTTTCATAAGCTTCCGGCACATCGTCCCCCTGGTTTAAACATTGGGACATTTGCTGTAACAGGGTCATGGGTGCATAGGTGGCCCCACATTCTTTTTCCATGGCATCGGTTAAGCTTACCGTTACCGCCTGTTGGGGCAGATGGGTCACCTTTAAGCCGCTGTCTATAGGAAAGCGTTCTTCAAAGCCTTCATCCAGCACATAGCTGGTTAAAATTTCAAAGGCATGTTCACGGGTGTTGGGCACAATGATATGGGCATCCTCCGTTACAACGGCCTTGCAGGCCAGCCGAAAACCTTGGCCCAGCGCTTCTTTGCCAAAAAAGCTTTCGTCTTCCTCTGTAGGCGGAAACGGCCCGGATACCACCTGTACCTTACATTTGCCGCAGGTGCCCCGGCCGCTGCACAAGGCTGGCAGATAGATGTTGTTTTCTTGCAGGGCGTTAAGCAGGTTGCTATTTTCCGGCACTTGCAAAAGATGGGTTTTACCCATGTTGTTAACGGTTAAATTGACGCTCACAATATTTGCCCCCCAAAATTAGATTCATCGTGCTATGTTTCCCAGTATATCAAAAATAAAAGCACGTTTCAATCAATTAAATTTCTTATGGAATAGTTCTAAATTTTGCAAGAATATATCACAAATTTGAGTGTATACTATGTTATACAGTGCAATTGTTTTTTAATAACCTTTTTTATTGTATAATCTACAAGTATTTTTGCAAATAATGGCTGCATTGCATGGTTTTCGCGCCATGCCCCGCAGTTGGTGTGCGCCACACAAATACAAACGCAGTTGCAATTTTTTGCGGCTGCTTAGAAAGGTGTGAGCAAAATGCGTAACAGTTTGGGACAATTATTAAAAGCCTTTCGGATGGAACAAAACATGAGCCTCCGGGAGTTCAGCCTTTTTCTTGGCATTAGCCACGGTTATCTGGACAGACTGGAAAAAGGCGTGGACCAGCGTACTGGCAAGGAAATTTCCCCTACCATAGACCTGCTGGTTCAGTTTGCAGACCGAATGCAGATGCCTAAGCGCATCTTTTTTGAAAAATGCGGCTATATTGAGTCTTCCCTATTAACATTGAATGAAGCACACAGCACAGAAGCCGTAGACATTCTGGAAGCAATTGAAACATTAATCATTTCCTTGTGTACCGCCCAGTCGGTGGCATGTGGCCCCCATACCCTTTCGCCGGAAGCTGTGGGCACGGTGTCTACGGCTTTAACCACACTGGCCAAGCAGCTAAGGGAAACATACCCACCGGATGATTATTCCGAAGAAGGCCCCACGCCATAGCTAGGGCCCCAGAAACAACCATCTTGGCACCAAAAGCAAGGGTTTGGCATTTTTCACCAAATCCTTGCTCTTCATTAAGTGCCGGGCAGTTTGAAACGTACATAAAACGATTAACAATGCCGATTGCAGGCGCTTCTATGCCTCGGCAGTTAAAATGGTATCGTCAAAGGAATGAGCCACCGTTTGCCCCGGTTCAAGCACTAAGAAGTCTTCCGGGTTCCAATTGCCGTTCAAGAAGTTCTCCATTAAACCCGTTTCTCCTTGTAGCACATCAAAATTCCAGTTCAAGTATTCCGCACATTCCTTTGTAAAAGCCATATGGTTGGCATTGTTCAGCCCCGGCCAGTCTACAAAAGCACACATGTTGTATTCTTTCAGCCAGTTTTGTTCCATATCCATTAAGTACTGGGCGTTTTCTTCCCCATATTTTTCTGTGTACTGCTGCAAATAGTACGCCACTTTATCTTTACCAGGCATCCGGCAATTTTCAATCCAGCCGGCAGTATACCAATACACGCCCCCGTGGTGGCTTCTAAAGTAGTCTTTATACCATTCCTTAGAGCCTAAAAACAAGGTGATGCAGTCGTGGGCCCGGGGAATTACCAGCTTATACTTTTTGCTGGAAAGGCCACAAATGGCGTTGCTGCACAAACCATAACCCAGCAGTATGGCGTCTAGGTCCATCCCCTCTGCGGCTTCGTAGCTATACAAATCACTCCCTTCATCAATGCGGTCTATTTCATCCTGCAAGGCTTGGCGAAGCAAATCCGGCGTGTCGTGCAACCCCTGGCGCAGGTATGTCACATCAATGAAATTATCGCAAGTTGCGGAAAGTAACGAAATTTCCCGATATAACACCTTGCATGCCAGCACTTTTAATCGAAGCATGGCAAAACCCCCTTTTGTTTTTCGTAACATTTTACAAGTATTATAGCATTATTCTATAAAATTTTCATTGCACTAAATTATCATCATAACATTGTTTTAAAATTCATAATATATTACAATAAGAAAAAGCGTTTATATGTTAGTCTCTATGCATAGGTGATGTTGTTATGGGCTTGTTTTTTGATAAGGACAGACAGACGGAATTTTGTGAATATTTTGCCATGACCACCAACGTGGGCCTTACCATTTTGGACAACGCTGGCAACTCTGTATACACCACCCAGAAAGCAACCCCTTGTTTCGACTTCTGCGCTTGTGTGAACGAGTGTGTGCCCATCAGCGAGAAATGCCGCATGTCTCATTTATATGGTTGTTACCAGGCTCAACGCTTTGGCGGCAGATATATTTTCTTTTGTCATTTTGGCTTTGTGTACTTTGTTTCGCCAATTGGCATAGACAACCACCCGGATGCTTCTGTTATTGCCGGGCCGCTGCTTATGGTAGACCACGACGAATTTTTTCAGGAAGAAGTGTTGGCCAAGCATGCCTTGCCCACCAGCAAAATTCCTGTTTTAAGAGATTACCTAGACAAAATTCCTTACATTGAACCCGAACGCATCCATGCATTGTCTGAAATGCTTTACGTTTGTGCCAGCTACATCAGCGAAAAAAAGGTAGACCCATTGGAACTGAAGCACGAAAAGCAAAAGCTTCAAGGGGTTATTTCAGACTATATCATGCACATAAAAAAAGACAAGGACACCAAAGACTATCCCCTGGACAAAGAAGAGGAACTGCTCTACGCCATGTCTACCGGAGACGTAAAGGCAGCCAAGGCGCTGCTTAACGAGATGCTGGGTTACATTTTCTTTTATTCCGGCTTTAACTTTGAAATCATCCGCTCACGCATTTTAGAGCTTATTGTCCTTTTGTCCCGGGCGGCTGTGAAAGGCGGCGCCGATTCAGAGCTTATTTTCGGCCTGAACTTTGACTACTTAAAACAAATAGACAGCTTCGACAACGTGGAAGACATGGCCTACTGGCTGTCTATGATTATGAACCGCTTTACCGAATATGTGTTTAATTTTGTAGGGGTTAAGCATGTGGACGTGATTTACAAAGCCACAGACTACATTAAAACCCACTACATGAATAAAATCACCCTGGAGGAAGTGGCCAATTACGTGTATTTGTGCCCCACATACTTCAGCAAAGTGTTTAAAGACGAATTTGGACACAATTTTAATACATATTTAAACATTGTGCGGGTGGAAAACAGCAAGAAGCTTTTGCAAAACGAAAACATTAACATTGCAGATATTTCCAACCTAGTGGGCTATGAGGACCAAAGCTATTTCTCCAAGGTGTTTAAAAAAATCACCGGTATGACTCCCTTAAGGTTCCGGCAGTCCCGTGGCAAGTCTTCATAACATGCAACAAATTGGTGGTTTCATGTTGGTAATACGGCAGTGCTATACCGCACTGTCTTATAATAAAATGGGGAGGTTTTATCTATGAGTATCTTAACCGAAATGTCAGAAGCACTGCAAAAAGGCAAAGCCAAAGTTGTTAAAGAATTGGTTGAAAAGGCGCTGGCTGAAGGCACCTCTGCACAACAAATTCTTGACGAAGGCCTGCTCTCCGGCATGGACATCATTGGCGAAAAATTCAAAAACAATGAAGTTTATGTGCCTGAAGTGCTGATTGCCGCCAGAGCTATGAACGCCGGCACCGAAATCTTGAAGCCACACTTGGCTGAAAGCGGCCAAAAAGCCATTGGCAAAGCCGTTATCGGTACTGTAAAGGGCGACTTGCATGACATCGGCAAGAACTTGGTTAAAATGATGATCGAAGGCAAAGGCATTGAAGTAATCGACCTTGGCGTAGACGTTTCCGCTGAACAATTCCTTGAAACAGCTAAAAATGAAGGTTGCCAACTGGTTTGCTGCTCTGCTCTGCTGACCACTACCATGGGCGAAATGAAGCGCGTGGTTGAACTGGCCACCAAAGAAGGCATCCGTGACCAACTGTGCATCATGGTTGGCGGCGCCCCTGTAACCGAAAGCTTCTGCCAGTCCATCGGCGCAGACGTGTTCACCACCGATGCTGCCAGCGCTGCAGATGCTGCTAAAGCTCACCTGAACAAGTAATTATTCTGTCTATTCCTCGCCTTTGTTAAGAAGGCCAGGAAAATGACCCATTATTACATTTGTAAAATCCGGCAGGCTTTTGTGCAATTTGACAAAAGCCTGTATTTTTTTTCTTTCCTAAAATTTCCTTTAAACACAGCAAACGCTTTGATTTTTAAAGCAAAATCCATTGTCTTGCTCTATTGTTTTCGTGCCTTTTATACACCCCTCATTCACAATCTTCCAGCAAATTGCATCATAAATTTTATTTTCAAAATTATTTTTTTAAAACGATTGACAGTATTCAAAAATTATGCTATTGTAGTGCCTGTAGTAGTCCATTTTTTTTAAAGAATTAGGAGGATTTTCAATGAAAAAAGGTAGTGTAAAATGGTTTAACGCAGAAAAAGGTTTCGGTTTCATTTCCGTTCCTGGCGAAGATGACGTGTTCGTGCATTTCTCTGCAATCAACTGCGATGGCTTCAAAACCCTTGAAGAAGGCCAAGAAGTAGAATTCGACGTTGTTCAGGGTGCTAAAGGCCCCCAAGCCGCTAACGTGGGTCGCTGCTAATTACGGCATACCCCACCATTCGTGGCTTATTGTACCTAGCGAAGCTGCTAATCAGTCTTTTTGTGCGATGCATTAATATAGAAGGTTAACGGCAAAGGAGCCTTTCACCCCGGTGAGAGGCTTTCATTTTAATTTTTTGCCCATCCCTCGCCTCATGCAGCCGCCATAAACAGACACAATATCCCACTTGCCAAAGCCTTGCTTTTGATGTATACTCACTGTGTACCACCGAACCACCACCCGCTCACACAGGGGGGTGCAATGGTCTCGACGGGGACTTTGCAACCAGAAATAGCCATCTGCAGCCGGCAACTGCATACCAAGCCGAAACTTTTAAAAACAAACGACAATAATAATTTAGCTTTTGCCGCTTAATTAAAGCGGCCGTCGGCCTGGCGTCTCCTGCTGCGCCAGAACCCGGCGTCGACTTTGCAGGGCACTTTTGCGCCTAAGCTTTGCGGCGTAAAAAGATTTTATGAAGCTACCAAGCTTAAAGGCGTGTTGGTTTGCCTCTAAGCAAGGGAATGCCCAATAACCAACTGTGATGGGAGAAGTTTTTGTTTGTCGGTTTTCGGACAGGGGTTCGATTCCCCTCACCTCCATACCATTAAAACCATGAAAAAGCCCGAGTTAGCGGTATTTACGCCGCTTGCGCCGGGCTTTTTGTTTGCTGTTTGAAGGGTTTTGGGTACTATAGTCATTTCTCAGACTCAGAGAATCATGCCTTTTACACGGTTTTGGGTCGTCACCGGTGATACAGCTCGGCGGCGTTATATATCATAAATAAATGGCGCAGGTAAATGCGCATTTCATAGGGTTTGTAAAATCGGACTTGATTTCCTAACGGGTCCTGCCATCCAGAAAGCAAAAAGCCTGTAAACATAATGTTTACGGGCTTTTTTTGCTTGTCAACAAAATGTACCGTGCATTTCTTTGTAAAATAATCCATATAAATTGTAATTTTGTTAATACGAAAAGCTACTTAATTATGTTATGGTCATTAATATGTATGCACGCAACAACTCAATAAGGGGGAGTTAATGGAAACACACACAAGTTTCATGCTTTAATGCTGGGTTTAGCTTTATTTGTTGTGCCAAATGGTAAGTGATAGGAAAGTGCTGCTATCATTGGCACACAGGTGGCTAAAAGGTAACAAAACGATGAAGGAGGATGTCTATGAAAAAGAAACTTACGGCTTTTTTGCTTATGCTGGTCATGGTATTAAGCGTTATGGGTGGCACCACATTGGCATTCGGAGCAACAACGAACCTGGTGGATACCTACACACCCTTTAACAAAAGCAGCAGCTTTAAGGATTTTCCCACAAGCGGCGATGATGTGCTGTCTATGGGGGGCAAAAAGTACAAAAATGCTTTTGTGCTGGACTTTTACGCAACAGATGGCACGGCGTCCTATAACATTGAAGGCCAGTACACCACATTAACCGGCATTGCAGGTGTTCCAGAAAAATATTCCGTGGGAACAACCATGAATATATATGGGGACAATGCATTGCTTACAACCATGGACATAAGGCCGGACCAGCTTCCCCAAAGCTTTTCTGTCAATGTTTCCGGGGTAAGCAATTTAAAGTTTGAAGTTTTGGAAACAGATGCAGATATCAATGGGTTTTATACCTATATCGGCTTTGCGGAACTGGGGTTGCACACCGATTCTCCGTCTTCCCCAACTTCCAATGCAACCTATGCCCCCAGCACAGCATCTGCATCCGCAGGCAATTTGGTGGACACGTACACACCGTTTAACAAAAGCGGTAGTTTTAAAGATTTTCCCACAAGCGGCAGTGATGTGCTGTCTATGGGGGGCAAAAAGTACAAAAATGCTTTTGTGCTGGACTTTTACGCTACAGACGGCACCGCTTCCTATAACATTGAAGGCAAGTACACCACATTAACCGGTATTGCGGGTGTTCCAGAAAAATACTCCGTGGGCACCACCGTGAATATATACGGGGACAATGCGCTGCTTACCACCATGGATATACGGGCGGATCAGCTTCCCCAAAGCTTTTCTTTAAACGTTTCCGGGGTTAGCAATTTAAAGTTTGAAGTTTTAGAAACAGACGCAAATATCAATGGGTTTTATACCTATATCGGCTTTGCGGAACTGACGCTTTACGGTGGTACCCCCAGTATTTCAACACCTACGCCACCCCCAACGCCCACTCCCAATCCCACGCCTACACCCACATACACACCCACGCCCACACCAACCCCTTCAACAGGAACAAACCCATCTGGCTTTGACCTGGAAGCCATTGCGGTTGGGGTTAAATTAAAATGGCAGCGTTTATCCGGCGGTATGGGCTACAGGCTTTACCGTTCCCAAAGCGCATCGAATGAAGGCATTTCCGTTACCGATTTCTACATCACCAGCAACGAATTTGTGGATGTTAACGTGGACAGCAACACCACCTATTATTACACCGTCAGGCAGGTGTTGGCCGAAGCACGGCCCTTTGAAGGCATTCCCGAAAAGCTTGGCCCTGCTTCCGGGCAAATTAAAGTGACCACAGGAAGTGAAATTCTTGGGGGAAATGGCTCTGACTCTACATCACCCAAGCAATTTATTTTAATGACCTTAGACGACCCTTACATGAGCGTGAACGGTGTGCGGGAAGAAATAGACCCAGGCCGAGGCACAACCCCTCTTATTTTAAACAGCCGCACCATGGTGCCCATCCGTGCCATTGTAGAAGCCATGAACGGCACCGTTAACTGGAATGAATCTGCCAAAAGAATTACCCTAAACCACAAAGCCCAGACCGTCATCATGACCCTGAATGACAAGAACATTTCCGTGAACGGTTCCTCCAAGGCCATCGACGTACCACCCACCTCCATCAATTCCCGAACCATGGTACCCATCCGTTTTGCAGCGGAAAACTTGGGCTGCCAGGTGGATTGGATTAATTCCACAAGGCAAATCGTTATTGTTTTTAGGTAATGGCGCATTTGTTTCTGAAACCAGCAGATGGTTCAACGAGATCTGCTGGTTTCTTTTTGTTTCTCCTTAAAAAGCCTTTAACTAAACCGTTTTGCACTGCCCTTGTTATTTAACCAATTTTGTTGTACACTGAACCGAAAAACGAAAATAATTACAATTTGAAAAGGAGTGAATGCATTGAACACCCAGATACGGCTTGAAACCCCTCAGGACCATTTTGTTGTTGAAGACATAGCACGGGATGCTTTTTGGAATCTATATAAACCCGGTTGCAATGAACATTTATTAATCCATCATTTGAGAAACCATACAGACCTTATCCCGGAACTTTGTTTTGTTATTGAGCTGGATGACGAGGTTGTTGGCAGCATTTTTTACACCCACTCAAAGGTTGTTGATGGTGACGGAAAGGAATACAAAACCATCACATTTGGCCCTGTGAGCATAAAGCCATCTCTGCACAGAAAAGGGCTTGGCCGCCAGCTCATTACGCATTCCATTGAACAGGCCAAAGCATTGGGCTATAACGCCATAATCATTGGGGGTTACCCCCACCACTATAAACCCTACGGGTTTGAAGGCACAAAGAAATACCACATTGCCATGCCGGACAATCAATTTTATACGGGCATCATGGCTTTACCCCTTAAAGAAGGCTTTTTTGACCATGTGAAAAATGGCGTGGTTTATTTTAGTGAAGCAATGGAACCAGATGAAAGCATTCTGGAAGCGTACGACAGACAATTTAAGCCCCTTCCAAAACTGGTGACGGAAAGCCAGGCGCTTTTTGAGCAGGCCGTGTCCGAATTGGATACCACTGTTTATGAATAAGATGGTGCATGTTTTTATAAAGCTTGTGAATATCGTGGGAGATTAAAATATATGACAAAAACGAATCATAACCCTAATTGCATCGACACCATTGAAGCCATTGACATTGGCGGTATTAAACAATGGGTTTCGCTAAGGTCAGATGATACGTCAAATCCAATTATACTGTTTTTACATGGAGGCCCCGGCACAGCCCAGATTGCGCTTGCTCGAAAAACACAGAAAACGTTGGAAAAAGACTTTATTGTTGTTAACTGGGACCAACGTGGTGCAGGCAAGTCCTATTCTTCAAAGTTAAAAGTTGAAGATATGCGGATTGAACGCTTTGTTTTAGATGCCATAGAACTTGTGCAGTATTTATTGCAACGTTTTGGCCAAGAAAAACTATTGCTTGTTGGCCATTCGTGGGGAAGCGTCATTGGAGCCTATGTTGCATCCCGGCATCCAGAGTTGTTGCTGGCGTATGTTGGCATCGGGCAGGTGGTCGATATGGCAAGGGGCGAGTTGCTATCTTACCAATTTACATTAGACGAAGCAAAACGGTTGGGTAATCAGAAAGCTGTACGGGAATTGGAGTATATCGGCAAACCTCCCTATGCAAATTTGAAGGCAAGTGGCATCCAGCGCAAATGGTTGGATAAATTTGGCGGGCAAACAGCCCATGGTTCGGCAATAAGGCTCCTGCTTAAGAACGTGACCAACCGTGATTTGAGCTTTTGGGGATTCATCAAGCTTATTCAAGGCGTGATATTTTCTTTGAAGCATTTAGAAAACGAGCTCAACAAAGTCAACCTCTTTGAAGATGTTACTGAAATAAACGCCCCTGTGTTTTTTTGCTGTGGACGGAGAGATTATACGGTTCCGTTTGAACTAACTGTGGAATACTTTGAAAAACTGAAAGCCCCTAAAAAAGAAATGGTTTGGTTTGAACACTCAGCACATTTGCCTAATTTTGAAGAACCTGAGGTGTTTAATACGTTTTGTGCAAAATTGAAAAACCATATTTAAGATTTTCAAATATGACTGAGGTGTTTTTTTGGATAAATTTCTATCTATGCATTTTGCAGGCGTTGTCATGCTTGCATTTATCGTGTTTGTCGTTCACGAGTTAGGGCATTATTTGGCTTATCGCATTTTAGGTTATCAGGCAACGATTAGAAAGTCCCTGTTGGCACCAGGCATTGACCCAAAGGAAACCATAGAGATTCCCTGTTGGCAGGGGCTTTTTATTGCGCTTTCTGGTTTTATATTTTCAACAGGCATTGTTGTATTTCCGCTTTTTCTCATGCATTATACCTATTGGTTTGTATTATTAATTGGAAGTGTTGCAGGTTCTTGTGTTGATGCCATGTGGGCAATTTCCATGATAGGCCGAAAAAAGGTTACCATATATGCAAGAAAATAACCTTATGAAAAAATGTTTTGATTAACTTAAGGGAGATGCTCTATGATTATTGATGGACATGCACACGCTTGTGGTGTTTTCGCTTCTGTTCAAAGCATTGAAAAATATTTAGCAGCGCACAACATAGAACTGGTTGTTTTAACCGGTGGAGAGCCTAATAGCGTTAAAAATTATAGCTACCCAATGCTTTCAAATCTTATTACAAGTGAAAAGCTGGGTTACGGCTTCAACAAAATCATACGTAAGGTAACAAAGATTAAAAAGATGGCATCACACATAGATGAACAAAATGCATATGTATGCACGCTTGCAAAAAGACTGCCAGGTAAAGTCATTAACACCTATTGGGCTAACCCGTTAGATGATAACTGTTTTCAGAAAATGACACACTTTTATGAAAAGCACGGCTTTGGCATGGTAAAGCTACATCAATGTTGGACTGAATTTGACATAACGGCTGACGTTTGTTCAAAAATATTTGCATGGGGCGCCGAAAATAAACGGCCCGTATTTATCCACTTGCTTTCCCAGGCGCAAGTGATGAAATTTGTGGATGTTGCAAACCGTTTTTCGGATACGGCGTTTATTGTTGCCCACATGATTGGCTCAAGTTACATGATCAACAGGCTGACCAATCATCATGTGTTTTTTGATTTATCTGCACCACAGCTCTACGCTGTAGATATTTTGAGGAAAGCAATAACCGCATATGGTGCAGAAAAATTACTCCTTGGCAGTGACACACCATACGGCAACAATAATATGGATAAGATTATAGAAAGGCTTAAGCAACTGCAGCTATCAGAACAGGATATGAGGCTTATATGCGGTGATAACATTAAACGGTTTCTCATGCTGTAAAGTTAGAAAACAAAAGGGGATTGAAACACATGGTTGAATATCGAAAAGCCACAATCCACGACATGAACGATTTATTAAAAGTGCGCATGGATTTTCTCCGGGATGTAGGCAGTGTGAACACGGAAGATGAAGAAACACTACTGTTAGAGGCCAATGAAGCTTTTCTGGCCAAAACCCTTGCAGACGGAAGCTATGTTCAATGGCTTGCTGTGGATGACGGAAAAATTGTTGCAACGGGCAGTGTGTCCTTTTACCTATTGCCCCCCAACAAAAAACTGCCCAATGGAAAAGCTGCGTACATTGCAAATATGTTTACATACCCTGAGTATCGCAATCAAGGCATTGCATCCAAGCTTTTGGCCTTGGTGGTTGAGGAAGCAAAAAAATTTGGGTGTAAAAAAGTGTTGTTAAATGCTACAGAAATGGGTAAAGCCATTTACCTTAAATTTGGGTTTAAAGATTCGCAAGGCGACATGGTTTATCTCTATGATTAGGCATTCATGCATTAAATACCCCTTTTAGATGCTTGCATCCCATATAATAAATTTTTAAGTATGTTGTTTATACAACATACTTATTATTTTTGTAGCACTATAATGATGCATGTGATTATCTTTTAAGGAGGAAAAAACATGTCAAACCATATGTTTTGCTTTCAATGCGAACAGGCTTTAGGCGGAAAGGGCTGCACCGTTAACGGCGTGTGCGGCAAAAAACAGGATACGGCAAACTGGCAAGACACATTAACCGGCAAGCTGATTGCCCTGGCCAAAGCCGCCAAAGGCAACGCCACAGCGGAAACTGACAAGCTTATTATAGACGGTCTGTTCACCACCGTCACCAATGTGAACTTTAACAATGCAACCATCAACGCCTTGTGTAATAAGGTGGATGAGGCAAGAGCAAAATTTACTGCCGCCCAGGAAATGGATATGGCATCCATGTGGGGAGATGACGAGGATATACGCTCCCTTAAATCCCTCATTCTGTTTGGGCTGCGTGGGATGGCGGCTTATGCACACCACGCCTATGTGCTGGGCAAAACCGATGCAACCGTTAACAACTTTTTCTACAAGGCTTTGTCTGCATTAGACGAGCAACTGTCGGAGGACGAACTGCTTGCCCTTGTGATGGAAACAGGCAATGTGAACTTAAAGTGTATGGAACTGCTGGATGCCGCCAATACCGGCACATACGGCACCCCTGTTCCCACCACAGTAAGCTGCAACATTGAAAAAGGTCCGTTTATTGTGGTATCTGGCCACGATTTGCACGACCTAAAGTTGCTTTTGCAACAAACCGAAGGCAAGGGCATTAACATCTATACTCATGTTGAAATGCTGCCTGCCCACGGCTACCCGGAACTTAAAAAGTATGCCCACTTAAAAGGCAACTTCGGTACAGCTTGGCAAAACCAACAGCAAGAGTTTGAGAACATTCCGGCCCCTGTGCTGTTTACCACCAACTGCTTAATGCCCCCTAAACCCAACTATGCAGACCGCATATTTACCACATCGGTTGTTTCCTATCCCGAACTGGTACACATTGGTGACGATAAGGACTTTACCCCTGTCATTGAAAAAGCTCTGGAGCTGGGCGGTTATATGGCGGACTGCAAAATGACCGGCATCAACGGGGGCGATTCCCTTACCACAGGTTTTGGTCATGGCACGGTGCTGGGTGTTGCAGACAAAGTGATAGACGCCGTGAAGTCCGGCGCAATCAAGCACTTTTTCCTTGTGGGTGGCTGCGATGGTGCTGCCCCGGGCAGAAACTACTATACAGAGTTTGTAAAGCAAACGCCCAAGGATACTGTCATTTTAACTCTGGCTTGCGGCAAATATCGGTTTAATGACCTTAACATTGGTGAAATTGGCGGCTTACCCAGAATCATGGATATGGGGCAGTGTAACGATGCCTTTTCTGCCATTCGTGTAGCGGTTGCGTTGTCCGAAGCCTTTAATTGCACCGTCAATGAGCTTCCCCTCACGCTGGTGCTTTCCTGGTACGAGCAAAAGGCGGTATGTATTTTACTTTCCCTGCTTGCATTGGGTATTAAAAATATGTATATTGGCCCCTCTCTTCCGGCGTTTATATCACCAAACATTCTGAATGTGCTGGTGGAGAAATGGAATTTAACACCCATTTCCACGCCGGAACAGGACCTTCAAAAAATACTGGGCTAATCAGCCCATAAAAAACCGCTCTGCTTGCTTTCATATGCAAGTGGAGCGGTTTTTTTTTATGCTTTGGGAGGGGTTTCCTCTTTGACAATGCCGTACATGCCGCCGATGGTATTTAAGGTGTTTTGAGGGGCTTCCTCCAGGGCATAGTATCCTTTTTGCACCATCCATTGCCAGATGTCGTATGCATGGTGGGAGGCCATCATGAACGCACTTTCACAAAAGCAGCGAATTTCAGGGTTGCTCATTTCCATGGCCGCCCAAGCATATTCTCTGCCTGCCCGTTTTAAAGTTAACAGATACGCCGTGGCAATTTCCCGGTCTTCTAGCTTTTCAATTTTGATTCTGGGTGTGACAGACTGGGGTGGCATGGGGGACTTTGTATAGTTGTCCAAAATCTTTGTAAATTCAGGCACAGGCAGCCCTGTTTTAGCCCCTTCTGTACGGCTTAAATACTCCACCTTGGTATTGTAATCCTTAATGTGAAATGGGAAGTGTTTTTCGATGAGTGCCTTTAGTTGGGCATCCCGCACACAGCTTAAAAACAGTGCCATGTTTGTAATGGAATTCACGCAGCTTAAGGTTAACTCGCTTAATTGGTGTACCTCGTGGGCAGCTAACTTCATGTATAATGCCTCCTAACGGTTTATGGTTTTAAAATGACCTTGATGCAATTGTCTTTTTTCTTTTCAAAAATATCATAAGCATAGGCCGCTTCATCTAAGGAAAGCTTGTGGGTAATGATGTCTGTGGCTGTAAACTGCTCCAATTCAATCAACCCAAGTATTTTAGGAATGTATGCATGGGCAGGGCACTGTCCCATTTTCATGGTGATGTTCCTTGCGAAAAAATCCCCCAATGGAAACATATTGTACCTGCTGCCATAGACGCCCACAAATTGAACCGTGCCGCATTTGCGTACCGCTTGTGCAGCAAGCTCAATGGCCGATTTTGAACCGCCTTGCAATTTTAACGCTGTTTCAATCATCTCAAAGGTGGTCATTTTTCCGTCCATGCCCACACAATCAATGACCACATCCGCCCCGCCATGGGTCATTTCCTTAATTAAATCACCTGTATGGTCTTGGTGTTCCAAATGCACTGTTTCTGCACCGAATGCTTTGGCCTTTTCCAACCGGTAGTCCACACAGTCCACAGCAATGACCCGTTTTGCCCCAAAGTAATAGGCCCACTTGATGGATAACAACCCCACCGGCCCACAGCCCAGAATAACCACAGTATCATCCGGCTTCACCCCGGAATGCTCCACCCCCCAATAGGCGGTAGGCAGTATATCCGTTAGAAACAGCACTTGCTCATCAACCAGGGATTCAGGCACGATGACAGGCCCCACATTGGCATAAGGCACCCGCAGAAATTCCGCCTGCCCGCCGTCATAGCCGCCCATGGTGTGGCTGTAGCCCAGTATGCCGCCACAATCGCCGTATGCATTGCCGTTATCGCACTGGCTGTAATACTCGTGCTCACAATACCAGCAATGCCCGCAAGCCACAGGAAAGGGCACAATGACCCGGTCTCCCTTTTTCACCTGGGTAACACCCTTGCCCGCTTCCACAACAATACCCATGGTTTCATGCCCTAAAACTGTTCCAGTTTTAAGGTTAGGAATCATGCCGTGCAGCAAATGAAGGTCCGAGCCACAGATGGCTGTTGACGTAACTTGAACGATAATGTCGTCCTCTTTTTGAATGGATGGGTCATCCACAGCTTTTACCTTTACTTTTTTGACCCCTTCATAGACAAGGGCTTTCAATGCATGTCGCCTCCTTTTTGAATTTATGAATAATATTCCGCATTTTTAGAACTATATTCCGATTCATGCGTAATAAAATGCTCAATACGAAAATTAACTTTTTATCCCCTAGAAATTGAAAAGGCCAATCCCCAGTACGCCGTATTGATGCAGGAACAGATGGGCAGCGGGAATGGCGAGCTCAAGGCCGCCATGCAGTATATGCCCCAAGCCATCAATTTGCTGAACGGACATGACGCAGACTATACCGAAGTGGATGCATGGGGAAATTCAATCCATGTAATTCTGGGCTTAAACCCCGGCTTGATTAATGCAAACCATGAGGAAACCCATAATGCCATGTTTAGGAAAGCCTTTAATCGGATGCAGGACAGCAGCTCTAATAAGGATTTTGGTGTGACAAAGGAGTTTTAATTTCCCTAATCCCCAAATAAGCGCAACAAGCAACAACCCACAACACTTTTAGTTGCAGCGTTGTGGGTTGTTGCTTGTTTGCTGCTAGATGGGATTTGCGTAGTAAATATGGAAAAAGCCCTTGACATCGACAAAAAAACGTTGTATAATGCCAATATTGTTTTATTGTGAACAGCACACATGGAGAAGTACTCAAGTGGCTCAAGAGGCTCCCCTGCTAAGGGAGTAGGTCGGGAAACCGGTGCATGGGTTCAAATCCCATCTTCTCCGTACTGACGTAAATACACTTTTGCGAGAAGTGTATTTACAGTTTTACA
>CAZCQP010000040.1:0-26547 GCA_964500895.1 uncultured Eubacteriales bacterium
CGCTCAAGGTAATGACAGAATTTTTTTATGGGATAATTTACTGCTTTCTCAATACAAAGGAGAATTAAAAACTTGATGAACAGCTTAAGTTTAGGCTCTGAAAAATACAATTACGGAAGCTACCGGCGAGAATCGTTTTTAGGGTATCCTTTATACAACCGCTTTGACTATGCAGATTTTTTGGTTGAATACACTGCGAACTCTTTTAGCTTTCAAGATAGATTTTTGGAAGCTTTTTTTTCAAAGAAGCAAAATTTTGCCAAGGAATATGCTTTATATAAAGAAGCTGTGCATCAGTTTTTAATGAAGAATGAAAGTGTTTGGAATGCATCTTTAGAAAAGCTGTATGATGCTTTGCACCTGCTTCGCCTTGAATTCGTTGGCGAAAAAGAAATGCTGGAACTGCGCAACCAACAGCTTTTAGGCAATAAGAATGCGACACTTCCTCCGCTTTGCGAGGACTTCAATCAAGAAAACTTTCTACATGCGCTTTGCAGCACGAAAAAGTCAGCGTTAATTGCGGTGGGTGATTATGCAAATTGGCCCATTGCCCTGCATCAAGCGCAAGTATTGCAGGGTAAAGGGATTGAAGTTTTTTTCCTTTTAAAAGAAGATATTCATGCACCCCTGGCAACCAAAAACGACTTTCACCTGCTTAGGGAAAGTGCCTGCTTGCAGGAGTGTGAACTTATAGCCGAATACTCACCGGGGCGTGGCATCAATTACGCTGACATTCAATATTCAAAAAAGCTGGCATCTGCCTTGCAAAAAAATGAATTGTTTCTTCTCGGCTTTGGGGAAGATGTGCTGATGTCTGTCCATAACTTAACCATACCCGCTTTTGTTTACACCAAAAACAGGGGCTACTACACGAAGGCAATATTAGGCGTTTATTCAGAAGACGTACAGGCAGGGGTGTATATTCCCCCCTTGTTTTCTATATTCCCCCTTGTTCCCATTGTGGAAAAAAGCAAGTGTACCTATTTGCAAATGGCAAGGTCATCTACCAATGATGACCACGCACCAGCTTTACCTCAAAAAGGGATTGCATTGTTATCCCACTATTATGACTACGACACATGCTGCTTCACCCCTCTCCCTGTTATGTCAGATGCATTTCAAAACGGCGTAAGGGTAGATGCGGCTGTTTTTGAAAAATGTGAAGGGGCTGCTGTTCACCAAGTTGATGACTACCAGAATTTATCCTTTGAAGCATACATTAAAAGCAATAATTTAATGCGAAATGAAGCCATTATATCAAACTTTATGTTTTTTATTACAGCCCCCCTTGTGGATAAATACAACTTGTTAAACAAGGATAGGCCATTTGAACAAATGCCACACCATTACCACCACTTGGATTATCAGAAAATAAAAACTGCTCAACGTACAGTGGAAACCTTTCCGCTTTATAACAAACCCTGTATTGCTTATATGCAGGATAAGTCGTTTAGAATATTCCGCCACCAACTATCGGCTGGCCAATTAACCATACAAGACATGGTTTTCCCCTGGGAGCAAAAACATGTAAACAGCACATTACACGAAGAAGAAGTGCTGGTTTATACCCCATATGAAAAGCAAGAAAAAATGCCCGAACTATCTTTGGCAAGCAGAAAAGTTGTGGGCAGTAATCGCATTAATCTGGTGATTGTGGGGCAGGAAATTATTTGCATACGCCATGGGGATGTGCTTTTGCCGCCTTTTGGGGTTGTGGTATCCCTTCAAGAGCAAATTGGCTTAGAGCTTGTGAAGCATTTAAGGCTTACCCTTTTAGAAGACGGGTACTATAACGTTGACGGTACCTCTTTTACGCTGAAACTATCCCCTCCGCCGCAATTTACTAAGGAGGAGTGGGACGGTGTTCAGTGGGTATACGGCGGCGGAATGTTTTTAATGAACAACGGTATTGCCGTTACAGACACCCCGGATGGGCTTGCCAAAAGCCTAGGGGAAGAGGGGTGGTTTTCACCGCTGGGGCTTCAAACCCAGGAAAGCAACATTTTTGAAAGTATGCGGCATCCCCGTACAGCTTTAGGCATAACCCAGGAAAATTATTTTTTTATAATGGTTTTCTCGGGAAGAAGCAAGCTCAGCGCCGGTGCGGATTATAAGGAAATGTGTACCGTTGCCCGGCAACTGTTAGGGGATATTAAGCAAATGATCAATGTAGACGGCGGCGCATCTTCTTTTTTGGCACTGTACCAAAATCAAGAAGTTTACACGTTGAGTGCGCCTTGTGCTTCAAACGACACCTGTGCCGGCTGCATACGCCAAGTCTCTAGTTTTTTAAGTATACGATGACTTTTCACCTATTGATATATAAAGGAGCATTAAAATGAAAGCAGTTGTTTTAGCAGCAGGAAAAGGCCAAAGACTCCATGACACGCAAGAACACCTACCCAAAGTGATAACCCCCATTTTGGGCAAACCAATGTTGCAATATGTTTTGGATAATTTAAGCTTTATTCCGCAAGAGGATATTTCCATTGTTGTGGGGTATGAAAAAGAGGCCGTCATAGCAGCCATAGAGGGAAACTATCAATATCCCGTTCAGCAAGAACAGCTTGGAACAGGCCACGCCGTTATGGCAGCTATCGCCCAGCTGAATGACCCCAATGATGATGTGCTAATTTGCTATGGCGATATGCCTTTGATTTCCCGTGCCACCTATCAAGGCATTTTGAACGAACACAAAAAATCTGGAGCCGATTGCACCATTCTTACCGCCGTTGCCCCAAACTCAGGGCTTCCATACGGTCGTGTGATGCGCAATGACGGACACTTTGAAGGCATTATTGAGTATAAAGACTGTTCACCCAAACAAAAAAAAATTGCTGAAATGAACATTGGCATTTATGTGTTTAAGGTGCATGTTCTGCTGGAAATGCTGGGCAAATTGGAGAAAAACGATGCAGGGGAATATTTTTTAACCAGTATCCCCCGGTTAATGAACGGCACCCATCAATTGAATGTTTATACCATCTACAACTCCAACGAAATTTATGGCATTGACACTTTAGAGGACTTGGCATTTTGCAAGCAGATTTTAAAGCATTGGCAATCGGTTGCAAAACAATCAGGGGCTCGTTGGTTCGGCACCGGAGGATGGCGGGCCTTAATTGGTGAGGAATTTACCAAGCGCAACGTGCGCATTTTGTCCCAAGCCATAGTGGATGATATGAAAGCTAAAAATTGGAATGAAATTGTCATTGGGTATGACCGACGATTTCTTTCTGATAAAGCCGCTTGTTGGGTTGCAGAGGTTTTTGCAGGCAACAACATAACGGTCTATTTTATCGGGCGTATTGCGCCTACCCCCATGGTTATGTTCACGGTTAAAAATGCGGCAACCAAATACGGGCTTGCCGTTACGGCCAGCCACAACCCTGCCGATTACAACGGCATCAAAGTGTTTATTGAAGGTGGGCAAGATGCCCCCAAGGAAGTCACCGATGTTTTTGAAGGCATTATAGCGCAAGGTGTTTCGGTTACGTCCATTGACTTTGAGCAAGGCGTGAGAGAGGGTAAAATAAGGGTTATCGACCCCAACAACGAATATGTGGACAGTATTATTTCTTCGGTAGACATGAAAGCCATTCGGGAGCGTGGCCTGCGGATTTTGCTAGACCCTATGTTTGGTGTTTCCAAAGTGGCTTTGCAAGCCGTGCTCATCACTGCCCGTTGCGAGGTGGATGTTATCCACGAGCAGCACGACACCTTGTTTGGGGGAAGGATGCCATCGCCTACTGCGGATATGTTGGCCCGGCTTAAAGATATGGTATGCGAAAAAAGCTATGACTTGGGCATCGGCACAGACGGTGATGCCGACAGGATTGGCATTATTGATAACAAGGGGAACTTTATACACCCCAATCAAATTTTAACCATGCTATACTACTATTTGCTCTCTTATAAGAATTTTAAAGGAGATTGTGTGCGCAACATCGCCACCACCCATATACTGGATAAGATTGCCTCTGCATTCGGGCAAACATGCCATGAAGTGCCTGTTGGCTTTAAAAATATATCCTCCAAGATGGAGGAAACGCAAGCTGTAATAGGGGGGGAATCCAGCGGCGGTCTTACCATTAAAGGCCATATTAAGGGAAAAGACGGCATTTTTGCCTCCACCTTAATGGTTGAAATGATTAGCGTCACCGGCAAAAACATACCCGAATTGCTAAAGGAAATTGAAGAAAAGTTTGGAAGTGCCTATATGCAGGAACTGGACTTTAGCTTCTCTTATGAAAAGAAGGCGGAACTGCAAGCACTGCTTTTTGAGCATAAAAGGCTGCCGGAATTTGGTATAAATGTTGAAAAGGTAAGCTATTTGGACGGCTGCAAAGTGTATTTTGAAAATGGCGGGTGGATTATCGCACGTTTCTCCGGAACAGAGCCTTTAATTAGAATATTCTGCGAAATGCCCACGCAAAAAGAAGCCCAGCATATTTCAAAGATCATGTGCGATTTCTTAGGCCTGTAGTAGGCTGAGAAAGGAAGTGCTTGTATGTGCATTCAACATTTGGTTTTCGATATGGGTAATGTACTGATACTATTTTCCCCCATGCACTATATTAAAAAGTTCAGCTTGTCTGAAAGTGATGAAATGATTCTGCTAAACCATGTTTTCCGAAGCGTTGAGTGGCTTTGCTTAGACCACGGCACCATAGATGAAGAAGAAGCGATTAGCCTATGCTGTCAGCGTCTACCCAGCCACCTGCACCAGCCCGCACGCAGTATTATAGAACGCTGGTGCGATGACATTCCTGCTATCGAAGGCATGGAAGAGTTGGTTAAAGAGGCAAAACAAGCAGGATATTCCCTTTATCTACTTTCTAATACAAGCAAACGTTTTCATCAGTTTAGGCAACATATCAATGCTTTACAATATTTTGACGGCGTATTTATAAGCGCTGACTGGAAGCTCCTAAAGCCGGACCCGGAAATTTACCGTGCGTTTTGCCAGCATTTTGAGCTTGACCCTGGGACGTGCCTGTTTATTGATGATATGCCATCTAACATTTACGGGGCTAAAATGGCCGGAATGAACGGCATTGTTTTTCATGGGGATGCGCTGTCACTAAAAGAAAGCCTAAAATCCAGCGGTATCAATATTTGATACCGCTGGATTTTTTTATATTGCAAAAGCCCATAAAGCCTCTCTTCCATTGTATGGCTATTTTTAGTATAATCATTTTACGCATCGAGCAGTTTTCCAACTACACTTTAAAGAAAAGAGGCGAACATGTGGTTAAACTGGAAGATATAGCAAAAATACTTAATGTATCAAAATCAACCGTTTCAAGAGCGTTAAACGATATTGATGTAAGCGAAAAAACAAAGCAAGAAGTAAAGCGTGTTGCCCAAAAGCTGGGTTATGAGCAAAACACGGTGGCAACTTCTCTTGCAAATAAAAAACAAAAAGTTGTTAAAGCATTTTTGACTACTTCTATTGTTGAAGGCTATGCAGACGCATTGGAAAAGGGCATTAAAAGGCTGTTACAAGATAAAAAGAGCTATAAATTTCAAATTGACATTTGCTTGACAGACCGTAAAGCCCATGATGAGCCTCAAAAAGCCCAATGGGAGCAATTAAATGCACATATAACGGACGACATTGACGGTGTCATTTTAAGGGCATTAAGCAAGGAAAACATTGCGCTTGCTCAAAGATTATGCAAAGAAAGAGATATACCATTAATGACATTAGATATGGATTATGATTTGCAGGGCATTTGCCATGTAGGGCCCAATTATTGTAAAGCAGGAAAAATATCTGCGAACCTGATGGGTGGCCTCATGCGCTATACAGGTTGCATTTTAATCATTGCATTTGATGAAGGAAACGGCCTGGCCAGCAGCAAAATCAAAGGGTTTGAAGAAATCATTGGAAGCTACCCCAAGATGTCTGTTATTAAGAAGCACGTTCACAGTATTGATTACAACAGTTACGAAAGCTGCATTCAAGAGGCTTTAAAGAGCAACAGCGATATAAGCGGCATCTATGCACCGTATAATACAGAATATGTGGCGGAAGTGCTTCTTAAAATGGAGATTCACGACAAAATTATTATAGCCAACGATAGAAGCGAAGCGGTTAATGCATATGTTAAAAAAGGCTGTATTGAGGCTATTGTGCATCAAAAACCATTTTACCAAGGATTTACAATTGGCAATTGTTTTTTTAGATATTTTTATAATAAGCAAGAATTTAAAGAAGGATGCATTGATACAGGCATAGACATTTTATTTAAAGAAAGTTTATATTGGATTGAAAGCAGAGTAGGGCATGTTTGAAAAATCACTTTGTGGGGGGTTTAACCTTTTTCAGGGAAGGGAACCCGTTCAAATGAACGTGGCTCAAGTTCATTTGAACGGGTTCCCACCCAAGTAGTGGTTAAATCCCATTGTTAATGAATTTTCAAACACTGCCTAATCGGCGATTAAAAATTAATGTTTTAAGTATACTATTATCATCCATGTCATGTGGATGGTAATTTTTTGTTTACAAATCATATTGCAATATTAAAGAATTTCTGATAAAATCAAGGATGCAACCGGTTGCAGAGCTACATATAGATAAACAGAAAGGAAGGTGAACAAATGGAGAAACAAATGCAACGCTTTTGGGTGAAACGGGACTTGGACGCTATGATTGGTGTGTTTTTTGATGGATTTGCAAAAATCATTGTAGCCACCGGCATTCTTTACAGCGTGATGCATTTTGATAACCAGTTTGTAAGAGGCACAATTTTTCCAGGCATTGTTGTGGCTATTGCGCTGTTTAATTTTTACTTTTGGTGGGATGCAAGGGCTTTAAGTATTAAAAACAACAACCCCAACATAACGGCGCTGCCCTCTGGCATTACGGTAACAAAAATGTTTTTATGGCTAAACGCCATCATGCTGCCCACTTACTTTGCCACCCAAGACCCCATCATGACGTGGAAAGTGGCTGTAGCGTCCAACATCATTTCAGGGGTTATATTTGTTTTTATAGGGCCTTTTGGGAAAATGCTGAATCATTACATCCCAAAGCCGGCGGTGTTCGGAACGCTGGCCGGGATTGCAATTGTTTTTCTGGGTGTGCAGGTTATCGTTAAAATGTTTAACTATGGCAGTTTAGGGCTTGTGACCATGCTTTTGTTTTTAGCCCTTTATTATGGCACGATTAAATCTAAGTTTTCCCCGGCCGTTACCATTATTGTGGTTATTACGGCGTTGGCTTGGTTTAAGAACATTGTGAACATTGAAATGGTTGTGGATAAAACAAAGGAAATTGGGTTTTATTTGCCCGGAATACACCTGAATGTTTTTGAAGGCGTTTGGCCTCACCTTCAAACCGTTTTGCCTTCTGTTATAGCATTTTCAATAATGGATATTTTCACAACATTAATGGGTGTTGAACAGGCAAAAGAAGTTGGCAACGATTTTAGCATTAACAAAACCCTAGTGATGAGCGGGGTACTGAACGTGGCGGGCGGTTTCTTTGGAAGTCCGTTTTCCTGCGGCATTTATTGGGGGCATAATAGCTGGAATGCAATGGGTGCAAGAACAGGTTACAGTTTTGTGCTGGGGTTAGGATATCTTTTGATAGGTTTTTTTGGTTTAGCAGGCGTTATAACAAGCATCATTCCCAACATTGCTGTAGTCCCCTTTGTTTTGTTCATTGCTTTTAACTCGGTGAAACAAGCCTTTGAGGTGAATGAAACAAAGTATTACCCGGCGGTTATCCTTGCTATTATGATTGGCATCATTGATATGATTTTTCAGCAGTTTCAAAACCTTGCAAGGGCCGGCATAAACGGTGCTGTGGATTTTTTAGGCGTAGCCATGCCGGAAGGCAACATACCCATTGTGGCCCAGCATTTTATAGGCGCCCGTGTGGAATATGTGGGCTATTTAACCATAAGCAGCGGTGCTATTTTCATTAGTTTAATTTTATCATCGGTTGTTTATTTCCTAACAAAAGGTGAGTACAAAAACACTGCATGGGTTTGTGCCATTGCGGCGTTGCTTTCCTCTGTTGGTCTTGTTCATTCAACGGTAATCGGCATATTGCCAGTGCTGGAATATACCATCATTTACTGTGTAGCAGCCGTTAGCTTTTTTGCTTTGGGCGTTAAACAAAGCAAAACATTATAAGAAAAGAGGTAAAAAAGATGGAGTTGTTAAAAGGCAGAGGACCTTTATGGAAAAAGGGCGACTTAGATGCGCTTATCGGCGTGTTTATAGACGGTTTTGCTAAAGTTGTTACGGCAGCCGCTGTGTTGCAGTTTTCCATTGGTGTTCCTAGCGAAGTTGTGTACGGAAAAATCATTCCGGCAATCGGTTTAACCATTTTAGTATTAAACGCCATTTTCACCCTTTACTCAAGACACTTAAACCAAAAAGAAGGCAGAGACGACTATGTGGCTTTGCCCACAGGGCTTCATGCAACCCGTGTTTTCACCTGGCTCTTTGCAATTATGACCCCTGTGTATCTGGCAACCGGTGATGGCATTTTGGCTTGGAAAGTTGGCGTTTTCGCAAACTTACTATCAAGCATCATCTTTATCGCCACAGGCTTTATGTCTAACTGGATTCAAAAAACAATTCCTGCCGCTGCACTTTTTGGAACACTGGCAGGCGGTGCGGTTGCGTTTCTTGGGGTAAACGTTTTAAGTAAAATGTTTAACCAACCTCTTATTGCAATTGTTGCGGTACTTGTATTGCTTGTGCTTTACTTAGGAAAAATTGAAGGCAAAGTTCCTGCGCCGTTAATTTCCATTTTGCTTGGTACGGCGGTATCCTGGATTATTGGATTTAACAATGCAGAAACCTTCCAAAAAGGGATTGAAAATGCTTATTTTGCATTGCCCGGCTTGCAGTTTGACTTTTTAAACATTCCTTATAGCCAGCTCATTCCTTTTATCGGCATTATTTTAATCTTCACCGTGCATGGTGCCATTAACTCCTTAATGGGCGTGTCTCAAGCGAATGAAGCCGGAGACAACATTGACGCTAAAAAAAGTATTTTAATCATTGGTGTTGTCAACATTTTAAGCTGTTTCATTGGCAATCCATTCCCATTAGGTGTTTTCTGGGGACACAGCACATGGAAAGAATTAAAAGCCGGAACAACATACAGTATAGGTGTTGGGGCAATTTATTTAGTGTTATGCTTTTCTGGGCTTATTGCCATTATTAACGGCATTGTGCCAGAACAAGCAACACTGCCTATCTTGTTATTCATTGCATTAACAAGCGTTGCACAAGCATTTAACAAAGTGGATGCAAAATATTACGCCATTGTAGGCTTAGCCATTACAATTTCCATTATGGAAGTGATGTTTGACAAAACAGAAGCGGCCATGAAAGCTGTTTTAAACCTGGCAGGCATTAAACCTTTTGAAATTCTGAACGGAACACCCGAACTTTACGCTGCACTGACAGCCCAGAAAATGGATGCCATCGGTTATTTATATTTAGGCAAAGGCGCAATGTTCATCAGCTTGGTTTGGGCTTCCATGTTAGTTTTTGTTATGCAAAGAGCATGGACGAAAGCGGCTGTTGCAGCATTAATTGGGGCGGCTTTCACTTATGTGGGCATGATTCATTATTTGACCCCTACATTCGGCGTGAACGGCCAATTGGCTTTGGTTTATGTGGCTATCGCAATTACGTTCGTTGTGATGGGCATGTTTATAAAAAAAGACAACAAAGCAGTTTAAGAGCCTGTATTAATAATAAGGAATGCAGGATTTTCGAGCAAATTTTTTGCCAGCTCAGCACGTTTGCTACACAAACGCCGCACCTTTGGTGCGTCCGGCCTTCTTGCCGGTGCATCAAGGCAAATTTTCGCAGGAATACCCTTGAGGTATTTCAAGAAAATTTAACGCAGTATGGCATAAAATTTGCCGAAAAGGCGGCGTTTCGTTTATGAATACAGGTTCTAATTTAAAAATAAGAGGGGATTATGAACATGAGTAATTTAGCAAGAATTGATTTTAAAGCAGAAAAAATTAAATTACAAACTATATTCAACAACGAAGCATTATTAAAATCCTTTAAATTTTCAGACGTACAATGCGACAAGATTCAAGAAGTGTATGGCCAGCAAATTAAATTCGGGGATATGCCGGAAGACAGACCTTACAACTATGCCATGTACGTGATGTCCATGGACGGCAAAATTGCATACGGCACAAGTGTTCACGGCCCATACATTGCGGCAACCAACGTGTTAGATATGGACGGCGGCGACGCAGACTTTTGGATGCTTAGCTTAACAAGAGCCGTTGCAGACGCAACCATCAAAGGGGCAAACATGCTTGCAAGAGAACCTAAGCACACAGCCCACGTTTTTGATGAAGCTTTAGTGCAAGCAAGACTCAAAGCAGGCAAACCAAGCTGCCCCATCCATGTGATCATTTCCCTGGACGGCACAGACCTTCCTTTTGACCACAGAATTTTTAAGGAAGAAGAAGTACCGGTGATGATTATTACATCACCGGAAGGCGAAAAGTACATTAAAGAAAAAGACGGCGGAAACAAGCCTTATAAGTTCTTTAGCTTTGGCACAGAAGCGCCTACGAAAGAGGCAATCAACAAAGATATGTTCACAGCAGCTGATGTTGTTGTTATCAGTGCAGGGGAAGGCCGTTCACTGAACAATCGCCACATTATGAAAGCGCTTAAACTGGCAGGCATTGAAACGTGCACCATTGAATCTCCGGTTTACACACATGTGCTTTTAAGAGAAGGCATGATGGACGAAATGTGGCTGAACTACTCCATCGTTTACTCTGGCGGGGAAGGACGCAGCCTTGGGGAAAACATGCCAGGCTTCACACACCTGGAACACCCCCATGGTGAAATTATTACATTGCAAATGCACTCCCCATCTTTCTTGTATGCAAGATTTAAAATGCATTTGGGGTTAGTGGCGCCTGAACTGGCAATGAAGTAAGTGAAAGTGAAGTAGAAAAAGGTTGTGAAATGGGAAGAGGCAGTTCGCTGGGGCGAACTGCCTCTTTGTCTACGCATGAAATTTATTGATTAGAGTAGACTATTGCTGTTATCTTGCATAAAGATTTCTTACACTTCTGTTGATAAAGGAATTTAAGCCAGAACCGCTTTGTGCCAACATTTTCATATGTTCTATGTTTTGTGAGCCAGCACTTTGATATGTATATGCATATATTGCGCCTGTTGAAAATTGAACATTAATGTAGTCTGGTCCAATTTCATAAGCATATACGCCTGAGGTGCCGTTTTGATTTTGGTATAATAGCATCTATTGTCCTCCTTTCTTGCTTTAATTTGATTATAGATATAATTATAACATATAATAAAAACAAAATAAACTAAAATATTCCATAAATAGGCATGTAAAGTGCTGTGAAAGTAATAGATTTCAAATATAGCTACTATCAACAAGTTTCAGTCAGTATTTTACAGCCTATTTTTTATTTTTTGTATCAAGCTCATTGTTTAGATATTCATGTACCAAATCAACTTTTGAACTAAAGGCGAATGGTTAAAAAGCCTTAAATATGCTTTGAAACTCCAGTATTATCATGCATTATGCGGATGTAGGGCTTGTACATTCCCTTTAATTATGGTAAAATATACCATGCTATCCTAATTTCTGCAAGGGAGATGGTGATGTGCTTTACAAAAAAGATGTGCTAAATTTATCCGGCAAGGTGGCGGTGATTACCGGGGCAGCCGGGGGCATCGGTCTGGGGGCGGCCCAGCTATTGTCTGCATACGGCGCCAAGGTGGCCATGCTGGATTTAAATGCCCAGTTGGGGCAGGCCGAGGCGGATGCCATTAACGCCGAAGAAGGCCGAACTGCCAAGTTTTACCCCTGCGACGTAACCAGTTTGGAAGCGGTGCAAGGCGTCATAGAGCAGGTGGACAAAGATTTCGGCCGCATTGATATTTTGTTCAACAATGCCGGAGTGACCTTCCGCAAAGACGTGGTGGGCCTGGAAGAACGGGAATGGGACTTGGTGCTGGACGTTTCCTTAAAAGGGGCGTACCTGGTGTCTAAGTTTGTGGTGCCCATCATGGCCAGAGGTGGCGGCGGCAGCATCATCAACACCGGCTCCGGCTGGGGGCTTAAAGGAGGCGACCTGGCGGCGGCGTATTGTGCGGCCAAAGGGGGCCTTGTGAACTTAACCCGAGCCATGGCCATCGACCACGGCCCTCAAAACATTCGTGTGAACAGCGTAAACCCTGGCGACACAGACACGGCGCTGCTGCGGGAAGAAGGCCGCCAGCTTGGCCAGGAAGTGAACGGTTTCCTGAAAGATTCTGCCAAAGGCCGCCCGCTGGAAAGGCTGGGCACACCTGAAGATATTGCCAATGTGGTACTGTTTTTGGCCAGCGACTTATCCGTGTGGATGTCCGGGGCCGCCATTGTCATTGACGGAGGTGGCATTGCATAATGAAGGGCTTAAAGAACCATCCTTACATACCCAATTCTAACCCAGAGGTACAGCAGGACATGCTGGCGGCCATCGGGTTAAACTGTTTGGAGGATTTGCACCAGGAAGTGCCCGAAGAAATTAAGTTTAAGGGCACCATGAAAATCCCTGCACCTATTTTGTCTGAATACGAGCTAAAACGCCACATTGAAGGCATTTTGGCTAAAAATAAAACCTGCGCCGAGAACCTGAACTTTTTAGGCGGCGGGTGCTGGCAGCATTATGTGCCGGCCATTTGTGATGAAATCAACAGCCGGGGCGAGTTTTTAACCGCATACGGCGGCGAAGTGTATAACGATTTTGGGCGTTTCCAAGCCCTTTTTGAATATGAAAGCCTGATGGCGGAGCTGTTGGACATAGACGTGGTGAACGTACCCACCATGGACTGGGGACAAGCCGCCGCAACGGCCATTCGCATGGCCACCCGCATAACAGGCAAACTGCATGTGCTGGTGCCGGAAACCATTTCTCCCGACCGTTTTCTCATTATCAACAACTATACCAAACCCCGCATTACCCTTGAAAAAGTGGCTTTTTGCCCGGAAACAGGGGAAATGGATTTAAATGATTTAAAACAAAAGCTTTCGGATAAAACCGCTTGCGTCTACTTTGAAAACCCCTCCTATTTGGGATTTTTAGAAACCCAGGGCCAGCAAATTGCAGACATGGTGCATGAAGCCGGTGGGCTGCTGGTGGTGGGGGTAGACCCCATTTCTCTTGGGGTTGTTGCGCCCCCCAGCCATTATGGGGCAGACATCATCTGCGGTGACGTGCAGCCTTTAGGTGTACACATGAACTACGGCGGTGGACAGTGCGGCTTTATCGCTACTCGGGACGAGGAAAAATTCATTATGGAGTATCCTTCCCGGCTGTTCGGCATTGCGCCCACCAGCCAGCCCGGAGAATATGGCTTCGGGGACGTGGCCTATGACCGCACCTCCTTTGGCCACCACCGGGAGAAAGGCAAGGAATACGTGGGCACTCAAGCCGCCCTTTGGGGCATCACCGCAGGGGTGTACCTGTCTTTGATGGGGCCACAGGGCATGGGGGAAGTGGGCCGTGCCATTCTTCAAAAGAACGCTTACGCTAAAAAGGAAATGGATGCCATTGACAAGGTGAACGTGCTGCCTTTAAGCAAGGGCGCATTTAAAGAGTTTGTGGTGGACTTTAATGCAACCGGCATGACCGTTGCGGACATTAATAAAAAGCTGCTGGAATACAACATCTTTGGCGGCAAGGATTTGTCTAAAGAGTTTCCACAGCTGGGGCAATGTGCCTTGTATTGTGTGACGGAAATCCACCTAAAAGCGGACATTGACCGGCTGACAGATGCTTTAAAAGCCATTGTGAAGGGAGGCGCTGGGCAATGAAAAAAGTGGACAGATCCAACCCCGTTCGGGACTTTCACCAAGCCAAGTGGGATGAGCCCATCATTTTCGAGCTGACCTGCCCGGGTGAGCGTGGGGTGTTGCCACCTCAAGCAGAAGAAGCGGTGGCACAGGCCGCCGGGGACCCAGAAGCGCTGCTGCCTGAAAAGATGCGCAGAAAAACTGCGCCTAAGTTGCCAGAAGTGGCCCAGCACCGGGTGTTGCGCCATTACACACGGCTTTCTCAAGAAACTTTGGGGGCAGACGTAAATCTGGAAATTGGCCAGGGCACCTGTACGGTGAAATACAGCCCCAAAGTGAATGAAGCGCTGGCCAGAAACCCACGGATGACGGAACTGCACCCCTCCCAAGACACGGAGACGGTGCAGGGCATCTTGCAAATCATGCATGAAACCGAGCAATATATGAAAGAAATTTCCGGCATGGACCGGTTCTCCTTCCAGCCCAGCGGCGGCAGCCAAGCCATTTTAACCATGGCTTCCGTGATGCAGGCACACTTTGCGAAAAAAGGGGAGGGGGATACCCGAAACGAGGTCATTACCACCTTGTATTCCCATCCGTCCGATGCAGCCGCACCGGCAGTTTTGGACTATAAAATCATTTACATTCCCCCGGACAAAGACGGCTACCCGGATTTGGACGCTTTCAAGGCCGCAGTGGGGCCAAACACTGCCGGATTCTTTGTGGCCAACCCAGAAGACACTGGGGTATACAACAAGCGGGTGCTGGAATTTACCCGGCTAACCCATGAAGCAGGGGGCTTGTGCTGTTACGACCAAGCCAACGCCAACGGCCTGCTGGGGGTAACCCGGGCGAAAGAAGCTGGGTTCGACATGTGCTTCTTTAACTTGCACAAAACATTTTCCACCCCACACGGTTGCGGCGGCCCAGCAGTGGGTGCCATTGGTGTAACAGAAGCGCTGGCTGGATTTTTGCCGGCTCCGCTGGTGAGCAAAACGGACAGTGGCTATACCCTGGACTACGATTTGCCCGATTCCATTGGCAAAGTAAGAAGCTTTGTTGGGGTGGCGCAAGTGGTGTTAAAAGCTTACGCCTGGATTCGGAGCCTTGGGCCGGAAGGGCTGTATGAAGCGGCCAAAGTGGCGGTATTGAACAATAACTACATGTTCCAAAAGCTGACAGCGTTGGAAGGTGTGGATGCCCTATACATTCCGGGCAAGCAGCGGATTGAACAGGTGCGGTATACGCTGGCCAAGATGAAAGCCGACACAGGCATTGGCAGTGACGACATTCAGCGGCGGATGATGGATTTTGGCACTCATTACTGGATGAGCCATCACCCCTTCTACATTGACGAACCCATGACCCTGGAACCGACGGAAACCCCATCTAAGGCGGACTTGGACGAATACATTGCCATTCTAAGCCATGTGATTCGGGAAGCTTACGAGAACCCAGAAGTCTTTAAGGAAGCCCCCCACCGCAGTGTTAGCCACCGGGTGGATGAATCCGGCATGGACGACCCGGCCAAGTGGGCCATTACCTGGCGGTTGTATCAGCAGAAATATTGTTGAAACTTAGCATGAAAAAAGGCTGTGCCACAAGAAAACGTGGCACAGCCTTTTTTGTCGTGGGTTATTCCCCCATCACCATCACATGGCAGAGGCGGTCACGCACACGGTTTTGGTCCCAATCAATAAAGTAGATGGAGCCTACAGAGCCTATTTTTACTTGCCCCTGTTCAATAATAAATGTTTCACTTGCCCCAAACAAGGAAGCACGAATATGGGCATCCCCGTTCAATATGGTGCCAGGGTCGGTGGGGTAGTTGGGATCGTCCAAGCCCATTAAAAATTCTAGGTGTTTCGGGCCGGGATAGCGGTAGTCTGTGTTTTCGGTCAGCTCTCTGGGTACAATTTTATCCAGAATACGGTTTAAATCCACTTGCAAAAACTCGTCACCGTTAAAGTCTGTATCATGCACAAACTCTTCAAAAATGACAGAGCATGTGGTATGGGGAGACTGTACCACACAAATGCCGTTAGAAACCCCGCTTTGTTCAAGAATGGCTTTCACCTGTTGGGTTACATTGTGGTAGGACGGCCTGCCCCCGTTGGAAGTTAAGCGCACGGTATCTTTAAATATTTTCATGTCCATTCTCCTTGATTATGCTTTTTGCTGCTTTATCCAGCCATTCAATCATTTCCTCCAGGGCTGCCATAGGGTCTTTGGCTGCTGTGATGCCGCTTGTTGCCCCTGTGCCGTCTGCCCCGGAGGTGATGGCTTCATAAACATCTTGGCCGGTGCTGATGCCTGCCGCTTGCAATACAAGGGTATTGGGCGAAACAGATTTCACGGCTTGGTTGGTCTGCGCTTTATAGGTACTTTCGCTGGTTTTGCCTGTGCCTATGGCAGATGTGGGTTCGCACACCATGATATCCGGTTCGAACATGGCAAGGGCAAGGGCTTCTTCTACAGAATCTGCACAAACGATGCTTAACATGCCAAGCGCTTTTGCCCGTTCAATGGCTTTGGCCAATGCACTCATGGAAAGGGGGTGTTCGGCGTGGTTTAAAAATACCGCTTCCACCCCCGCATCTACAAGGGCTTCCGGCAAGATGTGGCCCATGCCCCGGCCGGGTACAATGCCATCCATATGCTGTGCTGTTATAATCAGGTGTTTGGTGGCTTGCTTAATGGCCCGTAAATCTACATGCTGGGCAGTGAAGAAAATATCATACCCGTATTTTTCGGCCAATGCATCTGCGTGTTTGGCAAGCTGCATGGCTTCTTCCCCATACAGGTAGGATTTAGGGTTCACAACAAAAAATGGTCTTTGTATGATGCGTTTATTCATACCAGCCCTCCTGCTTCATTTGAGAAGACTTGATAATAGTGGCGGAGTGTTTGTGCCATGCCTTCGTTGGCCGCTTTTTTCAGTGCCAAATAGTCGTTGGGTGTTTGCGCTTTTATTTCCTGCATGGCGCTCACCAAAAAATCTGTGTAAATGTTAATTTTGGAAATGCCTTCGGTGGCACATTTGTGCAAATTGTCATCACCTGTGCCCGAACCGCCGTGTAAAACCAGGGGCACAGGCAGGGCATGGGTGAGGTCTTTTAAACGTTCAAAATTTAAAACAGGACTTTTAAGGTTTTTATAAATGCCGTGGATGGTGCCAATGGACACAGCCAGGGCATCCACCTGGGTTTGCTGGCAAAATGCCACCGCTTCTTCCACTTCTGTATAAATCGAATCAGTTTGATGGTTTTCGCCGTAGCTTCCCCCCATGCCCACATGGCCAATTTCAGCTTCCACCGTAACCCCTCTGGGGTGGGCAAAGGCAACCACTGCTTTGGTTTTGCGCACATTTTCTTCAAAACTGTCCATGGAAGCATCAATCATAACGGATGTAAAACCAAGGTCAATGGCCTTTTCGATAAATGGTATATCTGTTCCGTGGTCAATATGTAAAACAACAGGCACATCAACACTTTCGGCTACCACCTTGCCAATGGCCGCCGCTTCCTCCAGGGAAATAAAGCTTTGGAACGCCTGGGCATAGGACAGAATCACCGGTTTGTTAAGCTGTTGAGCCACGTGAACAAACGTTCTAGCTGAATCTAAATCAATATAATCGGGGGCAGGAACAGCGTAATTTCCTGCTTTTGCAGCTATCAAAATATCTTTAGAATTGATTAACATGGCTCCTCCTCGTTATTGCTGATAAGCGCCGTATTTTTTACCCACTTCGTACATATGGAAAAAGTTTTCAATGGGTACGTCAATTTGAAAATGGTTGGATGGTGAAAAAATATAGCCTCCATTTTGGCCAAAGGCATCCATCCGTTTTTTCACTTCTGCTTCGGTGTCTTCAAGGCTTCCGGTTAAGGCGTATTGAATGTCCACACCGCCGTGGAAAATCAGTTTGTGGCCGAAATCCTTTTTAAGGGCTTCGGAATCCATACCTTCTGCGGCCGGCTGTAAAGCACTTTGGATGTCCACCCCCATGTCAATAAAGTAGGGCATCAGTGGCCGCACGCTGCCACAGCTGTGCAGAAAAATTTTAACATTGGGGGCTGCTGTTTTACAGGCTTCAAACAGCTTTTTGTGGGGCTCCAAAAAGAATTCTTCAAAAATAGAAGGCGAAATGAAGGGCGCACGTTGGGTCCCAAAATCGGAGGCAAATTCAAGCCATTCAATGTATGGCGCAATGGGCTGCAAATAATAAACGTTTAATTCAATGAGTTTGTTGGTGACAATCTCAATGAGCTTGTGGGCAAAGTCTGGGTCGTCATACAAATCTATAAAAAACTGCTCAATTCCCCGCAAATACTGGCAAATTTCAAAAATGGTGCCAGAGGTTGCAGACGTTGCGGTGATGGCATAGTCCGTCATTTCGTACCAATATTTGGCCCGTTCTGCCAGCCCACGAATGCGCCCTTCGTCTTGTATAACCGGCCATGGATGGGCTTCCAGGTCTTCCAAGGTGGCGTTGGCCAGGGGATGGTGGCTTAAAGAAGGGTGCAGCCCAATCAATTTTCTGCCCACGCCCCATTCATCTATGGTGCTGCCGTCTTCATTTTTATAGCTTTTAAAACCATCCGGCCGCCCAATGTTGATGTGACGGAAATCGGAGCCAATTAAATCGCTAATGCGGTAATCTTCATATTCGGATGTAGAGCCAGGACGAATACGCTCCCCCAGTTGTTGAAACCCTAAATGTTTGGCAACCGCAAGATAAAAGTCTGTGTTCATGCGGCTATCTGTTCCCCATAAATCCATGGGTATTCTGTCTGGTATTTCCCCATTTAAAACCATGCGTACACGTTCTCTGCTGGTCATTGTATCCCTCCTGCTTTATTACATTTTTTCATTTTTACGATTTAATTATTGAACATATTTTCATTACGCTATATAATGCACAAAGAACAAGTGGACAGGTTCATAACCTGTTGTAGAAAGGATGGTTGCGCCGTGGAGCAAAGCCAAAAACGCAAAGACATTATCAAAGTGGCTAAACTTTATTATTACGGGAAAATGTCTCAAGAAGACATTGCCAGTATGATGGGCATTTCACGCCCTAAAGTATCCAGAATGATAGCTGCGGCCCACAAATTTAACATTGTGCAAATTGTGATTAACGAGCCCATTTCCTCCAACGAGGAAACGGCGGAAAAAATTCGTGCCCATTTTAACCTTAAAAAAGTTGTGGTGGTTTCTTCCGGCCAAACCATTGAAGCTGCCAAAGCCAATATTGCTAATGCCGCCACAGATTTTTTAAACAGCATCCTGTTTGAAACCATTAAAATAGGCATTTCGTGGGGCACAACCCTTGGCGCTTTTGTGAACCACTTTAAAAGCGGAAAGACGGTTCCAAAAGCAAAGGTGGTGCAGCTGGTAGGCGGAACCTATAGCCAAAGTATGCATTTAGACGGCCAAGAGCTTGTGCGGGTGCTGGCCACCAAACTTAAATGCCAGCCCAGCATTTTGCAGGCGCCTATGGTTGTTGAAAACCCCCGGCTTAGAGAGCTGATGCTTCAGGAAACCGAGGTGATTGAACACTTTAAGCTTATTAAACAGCTAGACATTGCCTTCATAGGCATTGGCTCGTTCAATTATAAAAACAGTGTGGTGTATAAAGCCCGGTATGTAGAAGAGGCGCAGGCCAAGAAGCTAACTGAAATGAAGCTTTGTGACGTTTGCGGCCATCAAATTGATACCAATGGCAATGAACCCCTGTCTCCACTTTCCAATTGCGTCATTGGCATATCCTTGGAGGACTTAAAAAAGGTGCCCATGGTGGTTGCATTATGTGCCGGTAACGAAAAAGCGTTGCCCATACTTGCAGCGATGCACGGGGGCTACCTGGACGCTTTAATCATTGATGAAATAGCGGCACTTTCACTGCTGGAAGTGGCCAAAATAAATTAAATTCTAAACCTCTCCAAAGCCGCTTTCAATCAGCGCTGCCAAAGCATCAACGGCTTCACGTTCATCTGCGCCGTCACCCACAATTTCAATTTCGCTGCCACAGGAAAGCCCCATGGCCAACAGCATGATGATGGACTTGGGGTTGGCAGTTTTGGTTGTGCCCAGCTTTTTAAGGGTAAGCTGGCAATCAAAATGCTTGGCGCATTCCACAAATTCGGATGCGGGCCGGGCATGTAACCCGGTTTTATTGACAATGGTTGTTGTTCTGGTATACATGGTTAAATTTCTCCTTTGCAAGTTGTATCTAAATAACGCTCAACCTCTTGGGCTGTAGGCAGGTTTTGCACATGCTTTGCCAGCTTTTGGCACTGCTCTGTTTGCAGGTTGGTGACTGTTTTTTTCACTTCTCCAATGGAAGCCATGCCCATGCTTAGCTTTGTAATGCCAAGACCAATAAGCAAAGGAACGGCCATGGGTTCGCCCCCCAGCTCTCCGCATACACTTACAGGCTTGCCTTCTTTGGCAAAAGCAGTGGCCACTAAGCCCATCATACGAAACATGGCTGGGTGGTAGGCTTGGTAGTATTCGGCTACGGAAGGGTTCAGCCGGTCTACGGCCATCAGGTACTGGCACAAATCATTGGTGCCAATGCTTGCAAAATCCACTTCTTTGGCCGCCAGATCCGCCACCATGGCAATGGATGGAATTTCAACCATAATGCCAATTTTAACGTCCGGGGAAAATGCAAGCTTTTCTTCTGTCAGTTCCTGCTTCACTTCTTCCACAACGGTTTTCGCCTGCCGAATGTCCTCCATGCTGGCTACCATTGGGAACATAATGCTTAACTTGCCGTAAGCAGAAGCCCGAAAAGCTGCCCGTAGCTGTACTTTCATCAAATCTTTCTGCGCAAAGCACAACCGAAGGGCCCGAAGCCCCAAAAAGGGGTTGCTTTCCACGGGTAAATTCAGGCAGTCCACCTGTTTGTCTCCGCCGATGTCCAGCGTTCTTAAAATCACTTCTTTCCCATCAAAAGCTTCCAACACTTTTTTATAAACATTAAACTGCTCTGTCTCGGTGGGCGGTTGTGGGCGTTCCATGTATAAAAACTCGGTGCGAAACAAGCCCACGCCGTCTGTAAAGGCTGCGCATTGCAGTTCATCTTCGTTAGCAGAGCCGATGTTTAGCCCAATGTGTATGCGTTGTCCGTCTTGTGTAAAAGGCTGTAACGCCCTACATTGCAGTGTTTCTTCCTGCTCTTTTAAATAGGCTTCTCGCTTTGCTTGGTAGTGCAGCATTTCTTCCTGGGTAGGTTCGGTAATGACCATGCCTTCCGCCCCATTAACGATGATTGTTTCCCCGTCTTTCAGTTGGTCCATCAACACCGGCACACCCAGCACAGCAGGTATGCCGTAACTTTTGGCTAAAATGGCCGAATGGCAAGTGGCACCGCCAATCTCCGTTACAATGGCCATCACCATGGTGCGGTCCAGGGTGGCCGTATCGGAGGGCAGCAAATCTTTGGCACAGAGAATGACAGGGCGTTCCAGTGCAGAAAGGTTGGTGCGTTCTTTTCCGGTGCAAATGGTAAGCAGCCTGCCTTTCACATCCTGAATGTCTGCGCAACGTTCTTTCAACAAGGCATCGTCCAGGCTTGCCAGCATTTCCGCATATTTTTCAAAGACTGTTTGCACAGCAAACGCTGCTCCGTACCCATCCTTTTGAATGTGTGCTTCTATTTCCTCGCACATCACCACATCTTCCAATATTTCCAGATGTGCTAAAAATATTTTGCCCTGTTGGGCATGTTCGCCTTCAAACTGGTTGCACAGGGCCAACAGTTCTTGTTTGGCCACTTCGCAACTTTTTTTATATTGTAATAGCTCTGCGGGGCGTTCATTTTCTGGCCGGATTAGCCCATCAATGTTAGCGATCTCCTGGGCAAACAAAAGCGCAGGGCCCACCGCAAAACCTTTAGAAACACCATGGCCGGTTAATCGCATACCGACTCCTCCTTACGTATAGTCAATTCAAGTACCTTAACTGTTTCCATCAGACAACATGGACACAGTTTGATGAAGCCTTTCACAAAGCATATCGGCTTCACCTTCAGTCATTGCTTGACTAAAAGATATGCGTATGCAGCCTCTTTCAAAAGCAGGAGGCACATGCAACGCCTGTATCACATGGGAAGGCTCTATGCTTTGGCTGTTACAGGCCGCACCCATGGAAAGCAAAATGCCCGCTCTGCTCATGTGAAAGACAATTGCTTCTGCTTCAATGTTGGCAAAGCCTACATTGCATATGGAAGGCACACTGTATAAAGGCAAACTGTTGATGCACGTATCTGGTCTCCCTCCAAAACGGCCAATCACCTTGTCTTTCAGTTTTGCCATATGCAACCTAGCCTCTGCCCTGTTTTTCTCTAAAAGTTCTAAAGCTTTCCCCATGCCTATAATGGCTGGCACATTTTCTGTTCCCGCACGCAGGTTCCGTTCCTGTTGCCCGCCGCTGATTAATGGTGCCAGCGCAATACCCTGGCGGCAATATAGTCCGCCGCACCCTTTGGGGCCATAAAACTTATGGGCAGAAAAGGAAAGCAAGTCCACCCCAAGGGTCTGAACATTCACAGCCTGGGTGGCCATGGCCTGTACGGCATCCGTATGAAACAATGCCCCTTTTTGATGGGCAATGGCTGCCAGCTTTTGAATATCCTGCAAAGCCCCGGTTTCATTGTTTACCCACATGATGGAAACCAAGCTGGTATCACTGGTGATGGCCTTTTCAAGGGTATCCGGCTGCACCATGCCCTGTGCATCAACAGGCAAGTATGTAACGGAAAAGCCCATGGTTTCCAGTTGGCGGCATGTTTCCAGCACGGCATGGTGTTCAATTGCTGTGGTGATGATATGCTTTTTTACATTTCCTTTGCCAAATGCCACACCTTTAATGGCCAGGTTTGCGCTTTCTGTACCGCTGCCGGTGAAAATAATTTCTTCCGGCAAAGCACCCATGGTTGTGGCCAGATGGGTGCGCACGTTTTCCACTGCTTGCAGACAAGCCCTACCTTCACTATAGATGGAGGAGGGGTTAAAAAATTGTGTTGTGAAATATGGCTCCATGGCCGTGAATACTTCTTGCGCCACGGGTGTGGTGGCCGCATAATCTGCATAAATCACAATCCATCCCCCTCTTCGCCTGCAAGCAGCTGGACAATGTTTTTCAGTAACTCTTTTTCCCCAACGTGGTTAATAAAAGGTTTTCCGCTAACCACCGGGCAATTGGTGTTTTCAAAAAATTTAAACATTTCAATAATCAAATGATAATGAGGCTCTACATAGGCGGTTTCCCATAAGTTTTGTATCTTAACGGTCACCTCTATGTTTTGTAGGGCACATTGGGCCTTTATTTTTTCTGCGGCCATTAACATGGTGGTGCCGCATAAGCCTCCTGCGATGAGTACTTTTTTAGTTGTCTTCATACTTTTCAGGGTGGGCAAATATTTCTGCAAATGCTTCTGCCGTTTGCGCATCTTTTAAAGCCAACAACATGGCGCCGTTGCTAAAAATCTGCATCAGTTCCTGCAAATTTTCCACATGGCCATCTGAGCCGTCGTGGTTAGCCATAACAAAAACAAGTTCTACAGGCAGTGATTCAGATTTATCTGCCATGTTTTGAAAAAGCACCGGGGTTTTGAGTTGCGCCACTCCAACGCCAGATTTTTTAACATTTTTGGAATAGGCATGGGGTACGGCGGTCATCACCCCTTCACTGGGCAAACCTGTGGGGTACTCTTTTTCCCGCTCCAACACTTCTTCGTAATACTGGCCGTCTACGTAACCTTGCTTCACCATGCGTTCAATGACGGCACGAATGGCTTCTTCCTTTGTATGCACCGCTAGGTTCATACAAATCAGGTTTGGGTTTATATGCAACATTGCAATCTCCTTTGATCCATGCACATTTTATTTAAACATTTTGAAAATGTATACCATCAGCGCACCTACAGGGTCACCACCCATGTCCATACTGGAATTGACCACTGCAGGGTCTGCAAGGCCCAGCATGCCCATGGTTTCTGTATGTATCGGTGCCATTGCCGAAGCGATGTATAACACGGGAATGGTCCAAACCAGTATAAAGAGAACGATTCTAAACACGTTGCCCTTTAACTGAGCAGCCACTGCCCCACACCAGTAGGGAATGAGTGCAAGGGATGCGATGGGAAGCATTTTGTTACCTGGCAAAAGCACAGCCAGTAACACCACCAGGGGGTATAAAACCACGGCAGATGCCATAACGGATGGATGCCCTAAAAGAGCGGCACAGTCTACGCCAACATAAACTTCTCTTTCTGCAAATCTTTCCTGCACAAACTCGTTAATGGCATTGGCAATAGGAATAACGCCTTCGCAAAGCACAGACACTGTCTTTGGTAAAAACACCATTAAAACACCAATTTGCACGCCCAGGTTCAGAACGCCGCCATAGTTGTAGCCGGCCAGAATACCAATGATAACACCAATAGCCACGCCCATAACGCCCAGCTCGCCGAAAATGCCAATGCGTTTTCTAATATTTTCTGGAGATGCGTTAATGTCTTTAATGCCAGGAATCTTCTCAATTAATGCATTAAAGGGTTTGGCAAAAAGGGCCAGAAAAGAGACAGTACACGGAACACCAATGCCCGGCATTTCATTAAATTCTTGATAATCCTTGGCGGTTAAGTCTGACACCAAAGAACCGATGGCCAGAAATACCACGCCGGCTAAAATACCTAATGTAACATTTCCGCCGGTTGCAGCCCAAACAAAACCGCCAACCACGTTACCGTGCCAAATGCTCCAAATGTCTGTCCACATGGTTTTGGTTAGTTTTAAAACAATCATAATGGCATTAACAATAAGAATACCTACGATAACAAACCCAAGGCCTGGCCAAGAAAATGCAATGCCCGAAGAGCCCCAGCCCAAGTCTGTAACGGTCAGGTTTGCATTAAAGTTTTGAGAGAACCCTTGAATGGCCGGGGTTAACTGCCCGGTTGCTGCTGTAACAATGATATTTAAACCTGCCAAACCAATTCCGGCGTAAATACCGCCTCTTATGCTGTTTTTAACCCCTGCACGAAACACAAGGCCTAAAATACACATAACAACCGCCACAAGTACCGAGCCACCTAAATTACCTAAAACAGTTGAAACAGCTGCTGCAATATTTTCCATATCAATAGCTCCTTTTCAGTAAAAGTGATTGATAATACAGGTTCTTATTCGCTTATTTCGTCCAGCTTATCCACAATTTGTTTGGCCAGTTCACCTTTGGCTTTTTTGGTACCAATCATAAAGGGCAGCCCTTTAAAGCCAGGTGCCTCGAAGGAAGTATCGGCCTGGGTCATCCAAACGATGACCATGTTTTTCCTGCCTTTGTAGGGTGCAATATCACCAATTGTGGCATGTACAACCTGAACATCACTTCTTCCAATTGACCCTAAATATTCTGTTACTTGGTTTTTAGCATTCAACGAGGTGTTAATGCCAGCACCACAGACACATAAAACTAATTTTTTCTCGTTCATGGTTCATCTCCTCTAAATAATAATATATCTATGCTTTTAGCAATTCCGTAAATAGCAATAGTGCTGAGCGCTTTGAGTGGTGGCAGTATTGCTATTTTCGGAATTGCTATGGTGACTGTATTGTAGCAATTTCATTACAAAATTTCAATAATGTAGGCACATGAAAATGAACATCTGTTCAATTTTTATTATTTATCTTTTAAAACTATTGTTCACGGTTCGTGTTTGTAGTATGCTCTTAAATAATGAAAGTCTAACGGTTTTGCAGCTATTTTTTTGAAAAGAGGAAAAGGATGGAGCCATTGATTTTTATGCTTTGTTTAACCCTGCACAATATGGAGGAGGCGCTATGGTTTACCCAGTGGAGGATACAAACAATGCCCAATAGCCGAAGGACACCCCAACAATCCCATTTTATTTTTGCAGTGTTGGGGATTACAACATTAGGCTATGTGGTATCTGGGTTACACATGATGTATCCCTATAATACAGTAATAGAATTCTGTTATATTGGTTTTGTAGGGGCCATGCTTGTCAATGCCGTCGTACCCCATCTGCTGCTCACATTACGATATAAGAAATACTGCCCCGGTGTATTGACAGGTACTTTCCTCTTATTGCCATTTAACACCCTTATGCTTTACAACGCCATTACATCACATTTAAAAGTAAGTGAAGTTTTGACAGCTACGATGATTGTAGGTATGATGCTTCTTCTATCAATTCCACTATTTGAAGCAGCAGCAAAAAAATTATTAAGAGATTTCAATTAGGGTATTGTTATCCATAAGCATGCATGAGAATGGAGGTATTAAGGCAATGAAAAATACCAGGGGCTTCAAATTTGATAAAAGAGCTTCATCGTATGATGAAGGATTTGAAGGCAAGTTATCAAACAGATTTTATAAATTATTGTTAAGCCAAGTTCAGTTGCCTGCCGGAGCAACTGTGTTGGATGTTGGTTGTGGAACTGGCACTATTCTTGAAAATTTGAATAGAATGAGCGAAATTGAGGGCTATGGCATTGATGTTGAAGAAAATATGATTCGTGAAGCTAAACTCAAATGCCCCTAAATGCGTATATCTGTTTCAGATTGCACAAAAACATGTTTTGATGACAATAAGTTTGACATCATAACAGCTTGCATGGCGTATCATCACTTTTCAGATAAAAAAGGTTTTGCAAAAGAAGCATCAAGGATAATTAGACGTGGGG
>CAZCQP010000041.1:0-26438 GCA_964500895.1 uncultured Eubacteriales bacterium
TTGCTCATTTTTGCTGTTTTCCTTTACACAATTAGACACAAAAGCCCCAGCTTGTTTTTTTAACATTAAAAAACTTTCATATAAGGATAAAACCAGGCAGTTTTCCTGGTTAAAATTTTCAAAATAGTTGGTTGCATTCAAAAAAAGCATTCGTATTTCTTCAAGAGAAGCCACATGTTTTAAACTGTCTATCATAACCAAAAGCATAAGGTGACGGTGTGTGTAAAACCGGCCTTCCCATGGCGGAGGCAACACCTGCACCCGCACATAGTTTTGAATCATGGTCTTGGTCATGGTTATGCCCTGACGTTTAAAAAATGTAACCACCTGAGAAATGGTCATGCGGTTGTTATAGTTATGTATGTCTGCCAAAGGGTTTTGGGCAGACATGGTTTCAAGAAAATCCATTGTGTTTCCCGGTTGGTTCATGTCTTTCCTCATTTCTGGCCGGTATAGCCCTCCTAGGTTTGAGGGTAGACTCAAAACTATTTTGCCTTTTCCACCAGCTCTGCCATATCCATGCCTTTCATAGGCCCTACCGCAGCCACACTCATGGCAGACAAATCCAACACTTTGTTGGCCAGGTCGTGCAAAATTTTTGGGGTTAAAGCATCAATTTGCCCTGTAATGTATTCCGGGGTACGAATCTCACCCAGCAAAAGCTTGGCTTTACCCACGCTGTTCATGCGTGCGGAAGTGCTTTCTAAGCTAAGGAAATAATTACTTTTAAGCTGTTCCTTTGTTTTGTTCAGCTGTTTTTCGGAAATAGGTTCGTTTAGCAGCTTTTTAATTTCTTCAAACACCAGCTTAAACACTTGCCCGGTCTGGGCCGGGTTTAAGCCTGCATAGATGGTGAGCAAACCGGTATCTGTATAGGCCGAAGCATAAGAGTACACCGCATAAGCCAGCCCGTGGGTTTCCCGGATGGTTTGAAACAACCGGCTGCTCATGCCACCGCCAAAAATGGTGTTTAAAGCGGTTAAGGCATAGGTGTCCTTGGCTTTTAAAGGAATACCTGGGAAGCCAATGGCCAAATGCATTTGTTCAATGTCTTTGTCTTTGGTTACAATACCTGGGTTAAAATCGGCAGGAGTGCTGACTAAAGCCGGGGCATCCCCTTGAAAGCTACCAAAAGCTTCTTCCAGCTTTTGAACCACACTATCTTCATCAAACTGCCCAACCACGGCAATCACCGTGTTTTTCGGCACATATCGGGCTTTATGGTAGTTTACGAAAGTATCGTGGTTGAAGGTGGTTAAAACGTTGGCATCCCCTAAAACCGGGTAACCCAGCGTATTGCCTTGCCAGATGTTTTGCTGCAAAATGTCGTGCACCAAATCATCGGGGGCATCTTCGTACATGCTAATTTCTTCCAAAATAACGCCGCATTCTTTTTGAATCTCCTCGTTATCGAACTTGGAATTAAAAAACATGTCGGCCAAGACGTCCATGGCTTTGTCCACGTGGCTGTCCAGGGTAACCGTATAGTAGCAGGTGCATTCCTTTGTGGTAAAGGCGTTCATCTGCCCGCCGATGGCATCCATCTCGTCTGCAATGTCAAAGGCAGAGCGGGTGTGGGTGCCTTTAAAGAGCATGTGTTCAATAAAATGAGATATGCCCATTGTTTCGGGGCTTTCGTTCCGAGAGCCGTTTTTCACCCAGATGCCTAAAGCAACGGAGCGGACAAAGGGAAGTTTTTCTAAAACTATTTGTACGCCGTTTTGCAGCGTGACCGTCTGTACCATGGCGGCCTCCTTTATATTGATGTTGAAACGGCGTTTTGCCGGTCTGAGCGGATGATGCCGTACATGTTGCAATCTTGAAAGCCTAACCGGCTGCGGTATTTATGCCGGGCGAAACCTTCCAAAACCATACCGGCTTTTTCCATTACCCTGCCGGAAGCCGGGTTGTTTACCGCATGGTACGCTTCAATGCGTTCCATACCCACGGACGCAAACATATAGTCAATAACAGCAGCAACGGCTTCGGTGGTATAGCCGTTGCCCCAAAAAGCCTGGCCAATGCAGTAGCCAATTTCGCCGCAGCCATCGCCATCCTCAATTTTGAGTACAGCGATGGAGCCAATGGGTTCCCCATCCTTTAGGCAAATGGCCCAGTGGTAGGTTTTGTCAGAATCGTAGCCGTTCATCCAGTCGGTTAAAATGGCGATGGTGGTTTCCACACTGTCATGAGGCTCCCACCGCATATAGCGGGTAATAACCTCGTCAGAAGCCCAGTTTTTAAACATCAACGGCCCATCGGACAATGCAAACCGGCGCAAAGTGAGCCGTTTTGTCTCGATGGTTTGTGTGCCTTGGTGTGTCAGCATGGAAATCCCCCATTTGTTTAATATCGTTATTCTGTCGCTTCGGTTTTTTGTTTCGGTGGCAACGCTGCTTTCATGGACAGGTTCAACCGGCCTTGGTCGTCAATTTCGGATACCTTTACGGTGACCATGTCCCCTACTTTCACCACATCTTCCACTTTCTTCACCCGTTCGTGGGCCATTTGGGAAATGTGTACAAGACCTTCTTTTTCCGGCGCAATTTCAACGAAAGCGCCAAAGGTCATCAGCCGGGTAACTTTGCCGGTAAAAACAGTGCCGGGCACAGGGTCGCTGACAATGGCGTTAATGGTGTTCACTGCTTTTTGCACTTTTTCCATAGAGGAACCAGCAATGAAAATGCGGCCGTCATCTTCAGTATCAATTTTGTCAACGCCGCAATCTTCCATAATGCGCTTAATCACTTTACCACGTGGCCCAATCACTTCTGCAATTTTTTCTGGCAGAATGGTCACCATGGCAATTTTAGGGGCATATGGGGAAATTTCTGTGCGTGGTTTTTCTAAGGCTTCTTTCATTACGCCGTCCAAAATAAACTTTCTGGCTTCGCAGGTTTGGATGATGGACTGGCGAATGATTTCTGGGGTTAAGCCGTCAATTTTAATGTCCATTTGAATGGCAGTGATGCCTTCGTGTGTACCAGCCACTTTAAAGTCCATGTCGCCAAAAAAGTCTTCCAGGCCTTGAATGTCTGTTAACAGCACAAAGTCATCCGGGGTTTCACCGGTAACCAGACCCACGGAAATACCCGCTACAGGCCGTTTAATGGGCACACCGGCAGCCATTAAGGACAAGGTGCTGGCACATACACTGCCTTGAGAGGTGGAACCGTTAGAGCTTAACACCTCGGAAACCAAACGAATGGCATACGGGAATTCTTCTTCCGAAGGAATCACAGGCACCAATGCACGTTCTGCCAATGCACCATGGCCGATTTCCCGACGGCCCGGGCCTCTGGAAGGCCTTGCTTCTCCCACGGAATAAGCTGGGAAGTTGTAGTGGTGCATGTAGCGTTTGTTTTCTTCCAAAATGTCTAAGCCGTCCAACCTCTGGGCTTCCCCAATGGAACCTAAGGTGGTGATGGTAAGCACCTGGGTTTGGCCACGTTTAAACAAAGCAGAACCATGGGTGCGAGGCAAAAAGTCTACTTCGGCAGTCAGCTTGCGAATTTCATCCAGCCTACGACCGTCTGGGCGCTTGTGATCTTTTAAAATCATACGGCGCACAGTTTGTTTTTCAAATTTATAAATGGCATCCCCAATGATGGCTGCTGGGTCTTCATCTTCTGCAAATGTTAAAGTGGGTGCCAGTTCTTCCATCACTTGGGTGGTTAAAGCGGTCAGCTTGGCATCCCGTTCTTGTTTCATGTCTGTGAAAACGGCTTCTTCCATACGGGCATCGCCAATAAAGGTGGAAACAGCTTCGTAAATGTGGGCAGGAACACCAGATTGTTGGTAGCTGTGTTTAGGCTTACCTTCTGCCGCCACAATGCTTTCAATAAACTCCACCACTTTAACGTTTTGCTTATGGGCAAAGGTAATGGCGTCAATCATCACTTCTTCGGGAATTTCATCGGCACCGGCTTCAATCATCATCACTTTTTCTTTGGTGGAAGCCACCGTTAAGTTCAAGGTGCTTACTTCACGTTGGGCGGAAGTGGGGTTGACAATAAACCGGCCGTCTACCCGGCCTACATTGACGGTACCTGTGGGTCCGTTGAAAGGAATGTCTGAAATTGACAGCGCAATGGATGCGCCAATCATAGCGGCTACTTCTGGGGCACAATCCTGGTCTACAGAAAGCACGGTGGCCACCACGGAAACATCGTTACGGTAATCTTTCGGAAACAGGGGGCGAATGGGTCTGTCAATCAAGCGGCAGGTGAGCACAGCTTTTTCTGTTGGACGGCCTTCCCTTTTAATAAAACCACCGGGAATTTTGCCCACGGCATAGAGTTTTTCTTCGTAGTCGATGCTAAGAGGGAAAAAGTCTATACCGGCACGGGGCTTTTGCGAAGCTGTTGTAGCCACAATTAATACTGTTTCCCCATAACGGATGAGGGCAGCACCATTGGCCAGCTCTGCAACTTGGCCGATTTCCACAACCAGCGGACGCCCGGCCAAATCCATTTCGTATTTTCTCATCATACTTTTTATTCTCCTTTATATATTGTACATTTTTTCATTTGTAATAATAACTTTGCCAAAATTCGGCTATTTAAAAACAAATGGGCGGAATAATCCGCCCAAATATAATTGTCCTGCCGCTTTGTTACGTCCGAAATTACTTCCGAAGCCCTAATTCTGCAATGAGCTCACGATATTTAACAATATCTCTTTGTTTAATGTAGTTTAACAAGCCCTTGCGTTGACCAACCATCTTTAAAAGCCCTCTGCGGGAGTGGTGGTCTTTTTTGTGCATTTTAAGGTGGTCTGTTAAGTGGTTAATCCGTTCGGTTAAAAGGGCCACTTGAACTTCTGGGGAACCGGTGTCATTTTCTTTTCTGCCAAACTTTGCAACAATTTCCTTTTTTTCCATCATGATAAAATCCTCCTTATTGTCGTATCCCCTCATGCCAAGAAGCGGGCGGAGCATCCTGCATCTGCGCATGGGTTCACATACTTACGAATCACATTCTAACATACCGCCTTTGAATATTCAACTATTTTTTTAGCACAAGAGTACGGTGATGTTATGGTAGTGGTTGAAATGGGGGTTGGTGTATAGTATAGTTGTGGTATCGATTAATAATATAACACGAATATGGAGGTTAAGAACAATGACAAAATTTGAGTTTAATGGAGAAAAATATAAACAGGCATCAAAACATCAAAAGGAATGGGGCAATAGCATTATTGCTGAACTGAATCTTAAAGGAGATGAAGTGATTTTAGACCTTGGATGCGGTGATGGTGTTCTAACTGAACAACTTTCAAAGTTAGTACCTAATGGTAAGGTTATTGGAATCGATGCGTCTGCCGGAATGATTGATACTGCAAAAAAACTCGAAAAGGACAACCTCTCCTTTATATGCATGGATATAGATAACATGGATTTTACAGACTACTTTGATGTGATTTTTTCAAACGCAGCATTGCATTGGATAAAAGACCATAGAAGACTATTAAGAAATGGACTTAAAGCTTTAAAGACAAAAGGAGTGATTAAATGGAACTTTGCAGGTGATGGTAATTGTTCAAACTTTTTTGAAACTGTAAAAACCTTAATGAACGAAGATACATATAAAGAGTATTTCTCAAATTTTGAGTGGCCATGGTTCATGCCTTCAAAGGAGGAATATGAAAAATTAAGTGATGAAGCATGTTTTAGTAAGATAAATATACAATATCAAAATGCAGACAGGTTCTTTTCAAACTGCGATGAAATGATAAGATGGATTGATCAGCCAAGTATAGTGCCGTTTTTGGACTATATACCAGATGCAATTAAAGAAAGCTTTAGAAATGAAGTTGTCAAGATAATGATTGAGAAAACAAAACAGTTTGACGGCAGATGTTTTGAAACGTTTAGAAGGATAGATATAACAGCCACCAAATGAGCAGCAAGTTATCTGCGCTTGCGCTGCATAAAATAACGCATTGTCTTGATGGGGCGTACCTGTGCGTGCAATGCATTTTTATTGGTTTATGAACCGGATATGTAGTTGAAATGACGGTTGGGGTATAGTATAGTTATGGTAAATATTATTTATATCCGACACAGCAAGGAGGAACCTTTTTGAAACGTATTGTGTCTGTATCGCCTATTGTTTTGTTTGCATTATATTGCTTTATACCTTTGTGCCTTATCATCGGAGCTTTGTCAGGTTACACATTCATTCTTAACAATGCAAATGTATTTACTTTCGTATACACAAGCGTGGTGCTATTACTCACTGTGCTATCGTTTAAATTCGATATACAAGTTGGTAAAATGAGTGCGCGCTTTGCCCTTTCACTTGCCCCGTTATCTGCTATTAATGGTCTATACTTTATAGCTGTCAACCAGTGGAAAGCAAAATTTATATTTGTTTTTATGTGCTGTGTTTGCTCTTTTATTATGTTGTTCAATTATGGAAAGCCACTTTGGGGGAAAGTAGTGTGCGCCATATTAGGGATAATCTTGTCACTGCTTCTGTTGTTTTACTCATTCCTTAATTTCATTTTTGGGGGTTTTGGCAGCAATACTGTCATAAGGTCAGTGCCCTCACCAAAAAATACATATATTGCAAAAGTGATAGACAACGACCAGGGAGCTTTAGGGGGAGCAACGTTTGTGGACATTTACAGCACCAAACCTCCTATCAATTTTCTAATATGCCAGTTTTCAAAATCGCCTATTCGTCTTTATCAGGGGCGTTGGGGAGAAGATGGCAGCTTGGATATTATTTGGGAGAGTGAAAGCAAAGTAAAAATAGACGGGAAAAAATATAATTTGAAGAAGTAGCTCGCCAAATGCGCATAATCCTCGGTAGTAAATAGGAACATTTCGCACCAGCTACAGCAGGCAATGCAAGTCCCCTATTCAGCTTGTATGGTAGCCTTTTTTATAAAGGTAATACTACATAAAATAACGCATTGTCTTGTAGGACGCACCTGTGAGTGAAATGCATTTTTATTGGTGTATGAACCAGATGTGTAGTTGAAATGACGGTTGCGGTATAGTATAGTAGTGGAAAGATTATATATATTTGGCATTTTGGAGGTAAATAATGAACAAGGTAATAAGCTGCTGTGGTATGGTATGTTCTGATTGCAAGTCATTCCCAAATGAGTGCAAAGGTTGCCCCGAAATAAAAGGTATAGCGTATTGGTTGCAATATGTTGATGCCGATCATTGTCCTATTTATGATTGTTGCATTAATGATAAACGCTTAAACCATTGCGGTGAATGTGCGCTATTACCCTGTGATAAATGGTATCAATTCAGTGACCCAACAATGAGCGAAGAAGAAAGCAAATTGATTGATAGTCAAAGGATTGAATTGTTAAAGTCTTTGTAGCAAATGCGCATAATCCTCGGTAACAAATAGAACATTTCGCACCAGCAAGCCGTTTCCCAGCTTTGTCCTCATATTACATCACCATATTGTTGCATTCTTAACAGTGTGTTATAATGGTGGTATAAACAAGCATTGTTTTGTTGCTTTTCTCAGGGATAGGAGGATGAGCCGTGCAGTATTTAAGGGATTTGATTGACCATCAGTCTTTGCAGGAAATTCAAGACAAATTTGCCAACGCAACCGGGCTTGCCTTTGTGACCACCAATTATGCAGGAAAGCCCATGACCACCATGAGTAATTTCACCCGTTTCTGTCAGCAGGTGCGCAGCAGCAGTTGCAAATGCCAGCAGTCCGACGCCCACGGTGGCATAGAAGCCGCCCGAAACGGAAAGCCTCACCTTTATTTATGCCATTGCGGCCTTATAGATTTTGCCATTCCCATCATCACCAACGGGGATTATTTAGGTTCTGTAATGGGGGGGCAAGTAAGGGTCAGCCCGGAGGACATGTCCCGGATTTCTTATGTGGTAGAAGCCAGTAGCAACATTTTAAACGACCCTGAACTGCTCAAGCTTTATGAAGAAATTGAAGTACAGCCATTAGATAAAATTATAGCAACGGCAGACCTGGTGTATAACGTCATCAACTATATGATGGAAAAAACCGTTATGAAAATTATTCAAGATGTGCCGGAAAAAGGCCCGGAAGACCATCAATCGGAAACGCTAGAAATTTTGGGCAAATACATAGAAAAAGCGCAGATAGAAAAGGAAAAGACCAGGCAATTATTGGGGGAAGTTTGCCAGCGCATTTTGGACAAGCACTTTAAAGCGGCAAAAGATGCTTTAAGCCGCCTGATTCAGCACATATCCCCCTTAAAACAAGACCAACCCCATTTTTTAACAGCGAAAGAAGAATACCACAACATTGGCCGGCAAATGATAGAAACCGCCGCCCAGGTGGTTGTAATAAGTGATGTGGTGCAGTGGGAAATGTTGAACAAAATTGGTGCTTGCAGTGAAGTATACGCTTTAAATGGATGGCTGTTAGAAACGCTAGACAAAGTGTTTGATGCCATTATGGCAGAAGACGACCGGCATTTTTCAGACGAAATGGTTCGGGCGCAAAACTATATTGAGAAGAATTTTGCAAGGCAAATTCGCCTGGAAGATGTGGCCGATTATGTGAACATGAGCAAGCATTACTTTAGCAAAGTGTTTAAAAAGCGCATGGGTGTTAATTTTATAGATTACGTTACCCAATTGAAAGTGGAAAAGTCTAAGGAATTGTTGGCCCATACGACCCGGTCTGTGGAAGATATTGCCGCAGAAATTGGTTTTAATGAACCCAATTATTTTGCACGGGTGTTTAAAAATGCCGTTGGTACAACCCCTTCCCGGTATAGAGAATCCCAAAGAAAGAAAATATAATACCCCAAGACAAAAAAGTATCCTTTTAAGGATACTTTTTTGTCTTGGGGTTAATTCTTGTGGTAAATTTTAGCCCATATGTGCATCGAATTTTGTCATCATATTGTATTAATTGGACAAAAGTTTGTCTCATATGCCGGCGGTTGTTGTGATATTATTTCTTATGAACTTACATTTATCTTTAAGGAGGATGGAAAATGAATAGAATCATTATGTCACCCAGCAAGTATATTCAAGCAAGCGGGGCGCTTGCAAACCTGCATACCTACACCCAAAACTTTGGTCAAAAATTTTTAGTTATTGTAACAGAATCCGGCCAAAAAAGAACTGGAGACCAAATTAAATCCAGCTTTGAAGGCACAGACAAAAGCGTTGCTTTCGGTACCTTTAACAGAGAATGCTCCAAGGCAGAAATCAACCGGTTGATGGACATTTGCAAAGCCGAAGGCTGCGACTGTGTCATCGGCGTAGGCGGCGGCAAATTGTTAGATACCGCCAAAGCTGTGGCCCACTACTTAAAGCTGCCCATCGTTATTGTACCCACCATCGCTTCCACAGACGCTCCTTGCAGCGCCCTTTCCGTTATTTACACCGAAGAAGGCGTTTTCGAGGAATATTTAGTTTTGCCCAAAAACCCTGAAATCGTTATCATGGACCTGGACATTGTTGCTTCTGCTCCTGCCCGTTTTTTAGTGGCCGGCATGGGCGACGCTTTGGCTACCTACTTTGAAGCCAGAGCCGCACAAGCTTCCAACGCCACCAACATGGCTGGGCTTTTGCCTGCTAAATCCGCTTTTGCATTGGCCGAACTGTGCTACACCACCCTGTTAGAGGACGGCTACAAGGCCAAACTGGCAGCCGAACAAAAAGTGGTAACACAAGCTGTGGAAAATGTGATTGAAGCCAACACCTACCTGTCCGGCATTGGTTTTGAAAGCGGCGGGTTGGCTGCTGCCCATGCGGTACATAACGGCTTTACATACTTAAAAGAATGCCACCACCTGTACCATGGGGAAAAAGTGGCTTTCGGTACCCTCACCCAGCTGGTGCTTGAAAATGCACCTATGGAAGAACTTGATGAAGTAATGGAGTTCTGCGTATCCGTTGGCCTGCCCATCACCTTGGGCGAAATGGGCGTTACCGAAGTGAACCCAGACGATATGATGGAAGTGGCCAAGCTGGCCGCCGCCCCTGGCGAAACCATCCACAACATGCCTTTTAAGGTAACCCCTGAATCTGTCTATGCTGCCATTATGACCGCAGACGCTCTGGGCAAAGCATTTTTAGGCTAATACATTTATTGAATACAGGTACTAAGATATGTCTATAAAGAGCGGCTCGTTGTGGCCGCTCTTAAAAAATACATAAAACGGAGGTTATACACATGAACGATGCATTAGGTATGGTTGAAACTAAAGGTTTGGTAGGCGCTATTGAAGCAGCAGACGCCATGGTAAAGGCTGCCAACGTAAATCTGGTGGGCTATGAAAAAATCGGTTCCGGGCTGATAACCGTTATGGTAAGAGGCGACGTAGGCGCTGTGAAAGCTGCTACCGATGCTGGTGCTGCCGCTGCACAAAAAGTGGGCGAAGTGGTTTCCATCCACGTTATTCCACGGCCCCACAAAGATGTGGATGCCACATTTTTCCCAGCAAAAGCGTAAGATTGGTCGTAATGAAAGGGAGAAAGGAGAACCCACATGTCAGATCAAATGATTGATAAAATATTACAAGAAGTTATGAAAAAAATTGAAACCCCGGCTCCCGCCCCAGTTCAGGAAGCTCCCAAAACAGCTTGCTACAAAAGCTTTGGCGGCGGAGAATCCATGACAGAGTTCGTGGGAACCAGCTTAGGGGAAACCATCGGCTTGGTTATTGCCAACGTAGACCCAGCTGTGCATGAAGTGATGAAAATTGATAAAAAGTACCGCTCCATCGGTATCATTGGCGGCAGAACCGGCGCAGGCCCTCAAATTATGGCCGCAGACGAAGCCGTGAAAGCCACCAACACAGAAATTTTGGCCATTGAGCTTTCCAGAGACACCAAAGGCGGCGCAGGCCACGGCAACCTGATTATTTTCGGTGCGGAAGACGTATCCGACGTGCGTCGGGCTGTGGAAGTGACCTTAAAAGAGCTGGACAAAACCTTTGGGGACGTTTATGCCAACGATGCCGGCCACATTGAACTGCAATACACCGCCCGTGCCAGTTTCGCCTGCAACAAAGCTTTTAACGCCCCCGTGGGCAAAGCTTTTGGCTTGATGGTGGGCGCACCGGCTGCCATTGGTGTGATTATGGCCGACAGCGCTGTGAAAGCCGCTAATGTGGAAGTGATTGGTTATGCTTCCCCCGCCGCTGGCACCAGCTTCACTAATGAAGTGATTCTTTTCATCAGCGGAGACTCCGGCGCCGTGCGCCAGTCTGTCATCGCCGCCAGAGAAGTGGGCGTAAAACTGTTGGAAACCTTGGGTAAAGCGCCTGCGCCCCCAGTAACCACCCCATACATCTAATACCGGGACGGAGGGAAACCAGTGAAATCCAAAAGATTTGAAGTGCTTGCCAACCGCCCGGTAAACCAGGACGGTTTTGTAAAAGAATGGCCCGAAGCCGGGCTTATTGCCATGAACAGCCCCTTTGACCCCAAGCCCAGCATTAAAATTGTGAACGGCCTGGTGCAAGAGCTGGACGGCAAAACCCGTGCTGAATTTGACTTGAATGACCGGTTTATTGCCGACTATGCCATTAACCTTTCCCGTGCGGAAGAAGTAATGGCCATGGACAGCAAATTGCTGGCCAAAATGCTTTGCGATGTAAACGTGTTACGGGAAGACATCATCCCCCTCTCCACCGCCATGACCCCCGCCAAAATTTGCGAAGTGCTGGGCCATATGAACGTGGTAGAAATGATGATGGCACTGCAAAAAATGCGTGCACGGAAAACCCCGTCTAACCAATGCCACGTCACCAACGTGCGGGATAACCCGGTACAAATTGCCGCTGATGCGGCCGAAGCCGGCATTCGTGGATTTGACGAAATGGAAACCACCGTGGCTGTGGTGCGTTATGCGCCTTTTAACGCCCTTTCCTTGCTGGTGGGCTCTCAAACCGGCCGTGGCGGGGTGCTCACCCAATGCGCTGTAGAAGAAGCCACCGAGCTGATGCTGGGAATGCGTGGCCTCACCTGCTACGCCGAAACCGTGTCTGTTTACGGCACGGAACAAGTGTTTGTAGACGGGGACGACACCCCATGGTCTAAAGCTTTCTTGGCTTCTGCTTACGCTTCCCGTGGCCTTAAAATGCGCTACACCTCCGGCACCGGCTCTGAGGTGCTCATGGGTTATGCAGAAGGCAAATCCATGCTTTATCTGGAAGCCAAGTGTGTATACGTCACCAAAGGTGCCGGGGTGCAAGGGTTGCAAAACGGTTCTATCAGCTGTATCGGCGTGCCTGGTGCAGTGCCTTCCGGCATTCGTGCCGTGCTGGCAGAAAACTTGATTACCATGATGTTGGATTTGGAAGTGGCCTCCGGCAACGACCAAACCTTCTCTCATTCTGATATTCGCCGGACGGCCAGAGCATTAATGCAAATGCTGCCCGGTACAGACTTTATCTTCTCCGGCTACAGCTCCACCCCCAACTACGACAACATGTTCGCCGGTTCCAACTTCGATGCGGAGGACTTTGACGACTACAACGTGCTTCAACGGGATTTAATGGTGGACGGCGGTTTGCGCCCTGTTTCCGAAGAAGAAGTGGTGAAAATTCGGAACAAAGCCGCCAAAGCTTTGCAAGCGGTGTTTAAAGGCTTGGGCTTCCCAGACATTACCGATGCCGAAGTGGAAGCCGCTACCTACGCCCACGGCAGCAAAGACATGCCGGAGCGTAACATTGTAGAAGACATTAAAGCTGCTCAAAACTTGATGGATAAAGGCATCACCGGCTTAGACGTGGTGAAGGCCCTTTCCAAAGGCGGCTTTGACGATGTGGCCGAAAACGTGTTGAACCTGCTTAAACAACGGGTCAGCGGGGATTACCTGCACACCTCTGCCATCTTTGATAAAAACTTCCATGTGGTTAGCGCCGTGAACGACCAAAACGATTACAAAGGCCCCGGCACCGGCTACCGTTTAAGCGCCCAACGCTGGGAAGAAATTAAAAACATTCCTGGGGCCAAGTCCGCCGCAGACTTTGAATAAGGAGGGGGAGAGAGTACATGAACATATCTGAACAACAATTGCGCAGCATCATTGCCAGCGTCATTCAGGATTTGGGCGTTGGGGAAACCGAAAAACCCTCCCCTGCCCCGGCAGTACAAGCGCCAACTTCTGCCGCCACAACGGTAAAACTGACCGAAACCGGTGAAGCCCCAAAAGGCACCCGGGCAGACGAAGTGGTCATTGCCATTGCTCCAGCCTTTGCAAGACACCAAAACAAAACCATCGTTGGGGTAGAACACGGCCGCATTTTGCGTGAACTCACCGCCGGTATTGAGGAAGAAGGGGTGAAAGCCCGGGTCATCCGGGTGTACAAAACCTCCGACGTGGCCTTTACCGCCCACGAAGCCGCCAAATTAAGCGGTTCCGGCATTGGCATTGGCATTCAATCCAAGGGTACGGCGGTCATTCACCAAAAAGACTTGTTCCCGCTAAGCAACCTGGAACTGTTTTCCCAAGCGCCTTTGCTTACCCCGGAAGTTTACCGGGCCATTGGCAAAAACGCCGCCAAGTACGCCAAAGGGGAAACACCTCAACCTGTGCCCACCTTAAACGACCAAATGGCTCGGCCGAAATTCCAAGCGATTGCTGCCCTGCTGCACATTAAGGAAACGGAATATGTGGAACAAGGCAAAAAGAGCCAGTCTGTTGAAGTCAGTTTTCTGTGAAAAGGAGGAGAGAAGATGAACGTGAACGACCAAAAAATAATTGAACAAATTGTGAAAGAAGTCCTCTCCTCTATGGGAAGCGGACAGGCAAGCCCAAGTGCTGCCCCGCATGTGGCAGCTCCTGCGGGCAAAAGCATGACCCGGGCGGATTACCCCCTGGCGGAAAAACGGCCGGAACTGATTCAAGGTTCCACTGGTAAAAAACTGGACGATATTACACTATCCGCAGTGCTGGACGGACGTATCGCACCTGAAGATGTGCGTATTTCCAAGGAAACACTGATGATGCAAGGTGAAATTGCCAATTCTGTTGGCCGAGAAGCTTTTAGCCGCAATTTAAAGCGGGCGGCGGAACTTACCCAAATTCCAGACCAACGCATTCTGGAAATATACAACGCCCTTCGGCCCTACCGCTCCACCAAAGCCGAGCTTTTGGCCATTGCGGAAGAGTTGGAAACCCAATACGGTGCAGTCATTAACGCCGCCCACGTGCGAGAAGCAGCGGAGGCTTACGAGCAAAGAAAACGGCTGGCTGAGTAGGTGATGGCATGAACAAGCACATCGCCGGTGTAGACATCGGCAATGCCACCACGGAAACGGCCATTGCCCGGGTGGATAGCGCCACCGGGCAGGTAACCTTTTTGTCTGGGGGCATTGTGAAAACCACTGGCATTAAAGGCACGGCGGACAACATTTCCGGGGTTTTTGCCTCCCTGAAAATGGCACTGGAAAAAGCGGGCCTTACCTTTTCGGATTTGTCTGTGGTGCAGCTGAACGAAGCCGCCCCGGTGATTGGGGACGTGGCCATGGATACCATCACGGAAACCATCATCACCGAATCCACCATGATTGGCCACAACCCGGCCACCCCTGGGGGGCTTGGTTTGGGGCAAGGGTTTACCGTGCTGTTACAAGACGTAACCAAACAGAGCAAAGATGAAAGACTGGTGGTGGTAATACCCAAAACAGTGGATTTTACCGCTGCCAGCACACACATTAATGACGCTGTGGCGGCCGGCTACACCATTGCCGCCGCCATTTGCCAAGGGGATGACGGAGTGCTTATAGCCAACAGGCTAAAGACCAACATTCCCATTGTGGACGAAGTGGCTCTCATTGACCGGGTACCCCTGAACATGCCCGCTGCGGTGGAAGTAGCAGAGGCCGGGGGCGTGGTAAACACTTTGTCCAACCCATACGGCATTGCCACTGTGTTTCGTCTGAACCCAGAAGAAACCAAACTGGTGGTGCCCATTGCTAAATCTTTAATTGGTAACCGTTCGGCTGTGGTCATTAAAACACCGGCGGGGGACGTAAAAGAACGGGTCATTCCCGCCGGGAAAGTGCATGTGGCCGGGGAACGCCAGTCCAAAGCCATCAACGTGGACGAAGGGGCCCAGGCAATTATGCAAGCCGTTACCCAGTGCACCCCCATCACGGACATTGCCGGGGAACCGGGCACCAACGCCGGGGGCATGTTTGAACGGGTGCGGCAAGTGATGAGCCACTTATCCGGCAAGCACCCCAAAGATATAAAGATACGGGATTTGCTTGCGGTAGACACCTTTGCCCCACAGCAAGTCACCGGGGCGCTGGCCGGGGAATACGCCATGGAAAATGCTGTGGGTATTGCAGCCATGGTGCAGGCGGATAAACTGCAAATGCAGGTCATTTCGGATAAGCTGTCGGAAACCTTGGGTGTGCCCACAGAAATCGGCGGTGTGGAAGCAGACATGGCCGTGCTGGGGGCTTTAACCACCCCCGGCAGTAGCCGGCCTTTAGCCATTATTGACATGGGTGCAGGTTCCACAGACGCTTCCTTCATTTCCAAAGAGGGGCAAATCACTTCCACCCACTTGGCTGGGGCGGGCAATATGGTCACCCTGCTCATTAACACAGAACTGGGGCTGAACGACATTCAGCTGGCAGAGGACATCAAACGTCATCCTTTGGCCAAAGTGGAAAGCATTTTTCATATTCGCCATGAGGACGGCACGGTGCAGTTTTTTAACGAACCGTTAGAACCCCGGCTGTTTGCCCGGGTGGTCATTCTAACCGAAGATGGGTTGGTGCCTGTTCCCGGCAACCACAGCCTGGAAAAAATCCGGGCGGTACGCCGCAGTGCCAAAGAAAAAGTGTTTGTGACCAATGCTGTCCGTGCCCTCACCCAAGTGTGCCCCACCCATAATATTCGCAGCATTGAGTATTTGGTTTTGGTTGGCGGTTCTTCACTGGATTTTGAAATTCCGCAAATGGTGACGGCGGCTTTGTCCCACTACGGCATTGTGGCTGGGCAAGCCAATGTGCGGGGCACGGAAGGCCCTCGGAATGCGGTGGCCACCGGCTTGGTGCTGGCCCATGGCCAAGCCTTAACCCAAAGGAGGGACGAATATGGCGGCGGAAGATAAGCCAAAAGTGGTTATAACCACAAACGTCAGCTTAGAAAGCCCGGTCATCGAAGCCTTGTCCTTTGGGCTGGAGGAGGAAGGCATTCCTTTTGAAGTGCAAACGGGGCAAACAAGTGCTGATGCCCCTGCCCTAGCCCATGCCGCTGCGGAAAGTTCTAGGCTGGGGGTGGGTATTGGGGTGGATACAACAGGCTGGGTGGCGGTGCAACATGCTAAGCTACCTGCTGAAAAGCCTTATTTGCTGGCGGAAAGCTGGCAGCTGGTTGCAGAGCCCCGTTTGGCAAGGGCCATGGGGCAGAATGCCGCCAGGCTGGTGAAAGGCCAGCCCATGAAACAGATGGAATGGTTTTTGAAAAGTAAAGAGGTGAACCAGCCATGAACATGGCATTAGGAATCATAGAACTGGCCGGGCTGGTTTGTGCCATAGAGGCGGCAGATGCAGCTGTAAAATCCGCCAATGTGACGCTCATCGGTTATGAAATGGCCAAAGGCGGTGGGTATACCGTCATTAAGCTGGCGGGGGATGTGGGGGCTGTAAATGCCGCCATAGATGCCGCCGCAACAGCAGCAGCCAAGGTGGGCCGGGTAGTCTCCCAAAAGGTGATTGCCCGCCCTCACCATGAAATAGATAAATTAATTTTTTCCAGCCAGGATGGGCGGTTGAACATAACCCCAGAAATTCCGGCTGAAACAGCCCCCCCAGCCGAGGAGCCCACCGTGGAAGACGTGGCCCCCGACGAGGAAGATGCGCCAGAAGAAAAGCCCAAAAGCCGGGCCAGCAAAGGGAAAAAGGGGTTGAATGCCGATGATGCCAATAACCAGTGAAGTCATGTCTGCCATTGTAGACGAGGTGGTACGCCGGATTCAACGCCTAAACGACCCTTGGCAAGTGGTGGTTGGTGTATCCAACCGGCACATACACCTGTGCGCTGAACATTTTTACGCCCTTTTTGGCCAAGATGCTTCTTTAACCAACGTGAAGGATTTAATCCAGACGGGGCAGTATGCCGCCGCCGAAAAGGTGACCATTCAAACACCCAAAGGTGCCATAAAGAACGTCCGCATTTTGGGGCCATTGCGGAAGCAAACCCAGGTGGAAATTTCCCAAACGGACTGTATTGCCCTTGGGGTAAATGCCCCTATGCGGGAATCCGGCCAGTTGTCTGGCACCCCGGGCATTACCCTTGTTGGGCCAAATGGCACGGTCACCTTAAATGAAGGGGTTATTGTGGCGCAAAGGCACGTCCATTTAAACCCGGAGCGTGCCGCACAGTTGTCCATTGTAAACGGAGAAATGGTAGACATTGCAGTGGATAGCCCCCGTGGTCTGACGTTTCAAAACGTGGTGGCCCGTGTGAGCCCGGATTATATGCCGGAAATTCACGTAGACACAGACGAAGCCAACGCTGCCGGGCTTAAAACCGGGGATTACGCAAAAATCATCAAGCGCCAGGGGCATGTGGCACTCTCCCCTGCCCCCGCAGCAACCCTGGCAAAGGGGCGCAAAATTGTAACCTACGAGGATGTGGCGGCAGTAAAGCGCACGGGGAACACCGTCCTTCAAGTATCCAAAAACGCCATCATCACCCCCTTGGCCAAAGACGAAGCCAAGCGGCTAGGAGTTGATTTAATATGTACATAGGCAAAGCCGTTGGTTCCATTGTGTCCACCCGCAAAGACGATGCCCTTGTGGGTAAAAAACTGCTCATCATCCAGCCTGTGGACGTGAATTTAAACCCCATGGGCCATTGTGAAATTGCAGTGGATTCCGTGGGTGCCGGGGCTGGCGAAGTGGTGCTGGTATCCACCGGCAGCTCTGCCAACAAAGTGTTTGCTGATGAAAACTCCCCCATAGACCGGGTGGTTGTGGGTATCATTGATGCTGTAGAGGTGAGATGATGGGTGTTTATACCAAAACCGGAGACTTCGGAGAAACCGGCTTGTTCGGCGGCTCTCGGGTGTCTAAGCTGGACCCTCGGGTGAACTGCTACGGCACAGCAGACGAATTAAACGCCCACATCGGCCATGGATACGCTTTGGTGGAATGCCCCAAAATCCGTAAAGTTTTGCGGCAGCTGCAAACGGATTTGTTTGTGTTGTGCGCCCAGCTGGCCAGCGATGAAACAGGCAAAGCCAGCTTGGCAGAAACCATTAGCACAAATCATGTGGCTTATGTGGAACGCAAAATAGACCGCTACCAGCAGTTAATTGGGGAACAACACAGCTTTGTGTACCCCGGTGGAACGGTGGCTTCCTCTGCCCTGCACCTGGCTAGAACAGTGGCAAGGCGGTTAGAGCGGTGCCTATATGGCCTGGCGGAAAATTACCCGGTGGAGCGGCCATTGTTGGTGTATGTGAACCGACTTTCCGACTTGCTGTTTGTGCTGGCCATTGCCGCCGAACAATATGAATTAACCCAAGAAGTAAAAAAACAAACCCTTGCATTGTTAGGAGCGCAAAAACTTATGAACCAAAACCCAAAACTGGCCATGTGGCTAAAAGCCGCCAAAGCGGCGGAAGAAAAAGCCGCTGAAATGGGCATTCCATTTTCATTTGCCGCTGTGGACGAAGGGGGCAACCTGGCCCTTTTCCACCGCATGGATGACACACTGCTGGTAAGCACAGACATTGCCATTAACAAGGCGTACACAGCAGTGGCTCTTAAAATGCCCACCCATGAAGTCTACCCCCTGGCCCAACCGGGCGGTGCTTTATACGGCATTAACACCACCAACGATTGCAAGCTGGTCACCTTTGGCGGCGGCTTCCCTGTGGTGCAGGATGGCAAACTTATTGGTGCCATCGGGGTAAGCGGTGGTTCTGTGGAAGAAGACATGGTTGTGGCCAAAGCCGCACTGGCAGCCATTGTATAGGAAAGGGGGCCAACCATTTGGAATTGACCCAAGCACAACTTGAAAACATTGTATCCGCCGTGATGCAGGCGGTGAATCATACGCAAACCCAGCAAGCAGAAACCCAAGGGGACGGCATGTTCAGCACCGTGGATGATGCGGTGGAGGCGGCTTATGGTGCGTACCGTGCTTTTCGCCGGTACAGCCTTAGCGACCGGGAACACATCATTCAAACCATTCGTGAAGACATGCTGAAAGAAGTGGAACACATTTCCCGGCTGGCATTGGAAGAAACAGGCATGGGCAATTTTGCGGACAAGGTGAAGAAAAACATTTTGGCCATTCAAAAAACCCCGGGCACAGAAGATTTGCGTACCGATGCCTATTCCGGGGACAATGGGCTGACGCTGGTAGAGCTTTCCCCCTTTGGGGTGATTGCGTCCATTACCCCCTCCACCAACCCCACTGCCACCATCATCAACAATGCCATTGGCATGATTGCCGCCGGAAACGGGGTGGTATTTTGCCCCCACCCCAACGCCAAAAACGCCACCCTTTATACCATTGCTGCCGTAAACCGGGCCATTGCTAAGGCCGGTGGCCCTAAAAACTTAATTTGCACACTCACCAACCCTTCACAAGCGGATGTAACCACCCTTTTGCAGCACCCCAAGGTAAACTTGATTGCCGCAACAGGTGGACCAGGATTGGTACGCATGGCGTTAAGTTCTGGGAAGAAGGCCATTGGTGCCGGGGCCGGTAACCCACCCGCCATTGTGGACGAAACGGCAGACATTGAGCAAGCTGCACAGGACATTGTGAACGGTGCTTCCTTCGACAATAACCTGCCTTGTATTGCGGAAAAAGAAGTCATTGTGGTGGAAAGCGTGGCGGACTATTTAATCTTTAACATGCAAAAGCACGGGGCACAGCTCATTACAGACCAAGCCCAAAAAGATAAACTGCTATCCATGCTCATCACCGAAAATGGCACGCCCAATAAAAAATATATTGGCAAAGATGCCGGGGTTATTTTGGCCGATGCGGGTATTTGGACGGACGCCGGTGTGCGGCTGGTGATTATGGAAGCGGATAAAAGCCACCCCTTTGTGCAGGAAGAATTGATGATGCCGGTGCTGCCCATCGTCCGGGTGAAAGATGTGCACCAAGCCATTGATTTGGCTGTGGAAGTGGAGCACAACAACCGGCACACCGCCATCATGCACTCCAAAAACGTGGATAACCTGACCAAAGGGGCCAAAGAACTGCAAACCACCATCTTTGTGAAAAACGCCCCCTGCTATGCGGGCATTGGCTTTATGGGCGAAGGCCACACCACTTTTACCATTGCCGGGCCTACAGGGGAAGGGCTAACCTCTGCCCGTTCTTTCGCCCGCACCAGACGGTGTATATTATCCGGCGGGTTTTCCATCCGGTAAGGAGGGTGATGTGTGGTGACCAATCAAGATTTAATTGTAACGTTGCGTGAAGCCGGGCTGGTGGGTGCTGGCGGCGCAGGTTTCCCCACCTATGTGAAGTTGCAAAGCAAAGCGGAATATGTGGTGGTGAACGGTGCGGAATGCGAACCTCTCCTTCGGGTGGACCAGCAATTGATGGAACAGTATGCCCAAGAGATTTTAACCGCGCTTGAACAAGTGGCAACCATTGTGGAAGCCAAAAAGTGCTACATTGCATTAAAAAAGAAGTACCACGGGGCCATAGACCGTCTTTCCGCCCTGCTTCCTGCCTATGCAGGTAAAATTGAGCTATTTTTGCTGGACGACTTTTACCCCGCCGGCGACGAACAAGTGACGGTGTATGAAGTGTTGGGCCGTATTGTGCCTGAAGGGGGCATCCCCCTGAACATTTCCTGCGTGGTCATGAATCCTGAAACTTTATTGAATGTATACCGAGCCACCCAAGGCACACCGGTGTACACCAAGTTTGTTACCGTCACCGGGGCTGTGGCCAACCCTGCCACCTTTTCTGTGCCTGTGGGCGTTTCGGTTAAGGAAATTCTTGCTTTAGCAGGCGGTGTGACTTGCGGGCCTTTTAAAGTGATTGATGGCGGCCCTATGATGGGCAAAACCATCGACCCAGAAACCGCTGTGGTGACCAAAACCACCAAAGGGCTGATTGTTCTGCCAGAAAACCATAGCTTGATACAAAGCAAAGAAAAACCCATGGCCGCCATGCTGCGGGACGCTAAGATCGCCTGCTGCCAGTGCAGCCTTTGCACCGAAGTGTGCCCAAGAAACCTGCTTGGCCACCGGCTGCACCCGGATAAACTGATGCGCATTGCCGCCTATGGCGGTGTGATGGAAGGCAACGTCAATGCGCAGGAAGCCTTTTTGTGCAGTGAGTGCGGTTTATGCCAGCAAGGGTGCGTGATGGGTTTGCAGCCCTGGAAGCTGAACAAATTACTTAAACAAAGCTTCGCTAAAGCGGGCGTGAAAAACCCCATGAACCAAAAGCCGGAAGCTGTGCACCCTTTCCGGGAATATAAAAAGTTTCCAATGGCACGGCTGGTGGCACGGCTGGGGCTTTCGGACGTGAACGTTCCTGCCCCATTAACGGCGTGCGGGCAAAACTTTACCACAGCAAAAGTGTCCTTATCTTCCCATATTGGTGCCCCTGCGGAACCTTGCGTATCTGTGGGGGATATGGTGCAAGCCGGGCAGTGCATCGGCAAGGTGCCCGAGGGCAAGTTGGGGGCTTATGTTCATGCATCTATGGACGGGAAGATCAAAGCAATTGCCAACGGTTTTGTAACCATAGAGGCCGTGCAAACCACAGCTGGGGGTGAAATTGTATGACAACCATGAAAAGCGCCATCGGTTTGGTGGAGTACCGCAGCATTGCCAAGGCGGTTGAATCCACCGATGCCATGCTGAAAGCCGCCAATGTGTCTTTGATTATGTCCAACCCCATTTGCCCAGGGAAATATATTTCCATCATCACGGGTGAAGTTGGGGCCGTGCAAAGTGGTTTAAAAGCCGGGGTGGCTGTGTGCCCAGAAATGATTGTGGAACACCACATCATTCCCAACGTAAGCCCAGCGGTTATTCCTGCTTTAACAGGCACTTCGGCGGTGGGCCAAACCGGTGCTGTTGGCATGATAGAGACACTTAGCGCCATCAGCGCCATCATTGCGGCCGATGTTGCCGTAAAAGCATCCAACATCACTTTAATAGACATTCGCATTGCCCGTGGCTTGGGAGGCAAAGGTTATCTGGTTATGACCGGGGAAATTGCCAGTGTGAAGGCAGCCGTTACTGCCAGCACACACCGTCTGGCCCAGGAGGGCACGGTGGTGGCCACATCGGTTATTGCTTCACCAACAAAAGAAATTATTCAGACACTTTTATAATGCAGGATACTTTTCTTATAACGGCGAATATATCTTAGGAGGGCATCTTATGAATTTTTTAGTTGCAGTGGGTATTAGCATCGGTGTATTGGCTGGCATTTGGACAGAAGCCTGCGGGCCTTTGGGGCTTTACCCCTGGATTGGCTTTTTGTCTTGGGCGGCCTTTTATGCAGCTGGAGGGAAAGTGGACGGCATGAAAAAAGCCATTCCTGCCCATCTTTCTGGCGTGTTTTGGGGCTTTATCATTATTGCTATTATGGGGGTGATAGGCGGCGCTGGCATACCGTTTGCCCTGGGTATTGCCGTGGTTATCGGTGCATTTGCCATGTGTGTACAGGCACATTTACCTATTCTGGGGTTCATTCCCGGTTCCTTCATTGGTGCTGCTTCCTACTTCGGCGCAGGGGCTAGCACAGACGTGTTAATTCCTGTGGCTATATCTTTAGTTTGCGGCGCTGTTCTGGGCTATATCTCTGAAGTTGTGGCCCTAAAAATGACCAAAAAAGAAGCGTAATTTCTTAAGAATTTCTAATGTAAAAGGAGTGCGTATGTATGGGTCAAACACGTAATGCAATGCTGGTATCTCCAAGGAACATCGAAATTAAAACATTTGACTTACCGACTGTAGGCGATGACGAGATTTTGGTAAAGGTAGAAGGCTGCGGCATTTGCGGAACAGACGTCCATGAATATAAGGGCGACCCGTTTGGCATTTGCCCCATTACATTAGGCCACGAAGGCACCGGCGAAGTGGTGGCCATTGGCAAAAATGTTACCCATGATACAAAAGGCGACCCCATTCAAGTGGGCGATAAAGTGGTATCTTCCGTGCTGCTGTGCGGGGAATGCAACTATTGCAGACGTTACCCGGAAAGCCCCCATCTGTGCGCAGGGCTGGGCGTTTACGGCTTAATTCCAGAAGATGACATCCACTTAAACGGCTGGTTTGCCGAACACATTCTCATTAGAAAAAATTCTTCCATCTTTGTTGTTAATGAATTTAACGTGGACCAAAGAATGCTGATTGAACCTGCTGCGGTTACGGTTCATGCTTTAAACCGGGCAAACGCTGTGAACATTATGAATTTTAGCTCTTTTGTGCTGGTGCAAGGCTGCGGGCCCATTGGCTTAATGATGATTGCTGTCTTAAATGCCCATGGCATTCCCAACATTATCGCCGTAGACGGCGTGGATACACGGTTGGACTTAGCCAAGAAAATGGGTGCCACGGAAACCATTAACTTTAACGAACTGAAAACCATTGACGAACGTGTGGCCCGTGTGAACGCCATTACCGGCGGTTTCGGGGCAGATTTTGTCTTCCAGTGCACCGGCTCGCCGGCTGCGGCTGCCGATGCTTTCAAGTATGTACGGCGGGGCGGCGGAATGTGCGAACTGGGCTTCTTTGTAAACAACGGTGATGCCACCATCAACCCCCATTTGGATTTCTGCAACAAGGAAATTACTTTGGTGGGCTCTTGGGTGTACGGTGCCAACGAATACATAGACACTCTGGGCTTCTTTAAAAAAGCACAGGCCATGAACATCCCTGTGGAGCTGCTGGTGACCGACAAGTTCGACTTAGACCACGCCACGGAAGCCATGGAGAAAAACATTGCCATGACCGGCGTGAAAATCGCTATCATGCCTCAAGGGGTATAACGGACATTGAAATAAAAACACCTCCTATCGTTAAATAAAAATGGCGATAGGAGGTGTTTTTATTGGTAGAAAAAATTGATTATATTTCCTTGACAAAGTCACCAAACGGGCGTATACTGTGATGCATAACAAGGGGAGCTTCCGGCTGAGAGGAAGGCGAACGCCTTCGACCCATGAACCTGATTCAGGTAATGCTGACGTAGGGAGAATATGCTTTTTGTGGTGTTGTGCGCGCAAACCCCGCAATTGCCTTTTAGCCCTTCCAGCATTCGGAAGGGCTTTCTTATATTTAAGGAGGAATAACAATGGAAAACAATGCAAGTGTGGCCATACAAGTGCTGCCTTCCGTAGAAGGCGAAGCCGTTATTCAGGTTGTAGACGCAGTGATCGCTTATATAAAGAGCACCGGGCTAAACTATATGGTTGGCCCTTTTGAAACCACCATTGAGGGGGATTTTGACCAACTGATGGACATTGTGAAACAATGCCAGCTCATTTGTATTCAAGCCGGAGCCCCTGGGGTGATGTCCTACGTGAAAATTAACTACAAGCCCCAAACAGGCGTATGGTCCATTGAAGATAAAGTAGCCAAACACAGACACTAATGAATAAAGATTGGATAAAAGGTGAATCAAATGAACTTTGTGAAACGTTTTGCTACAGCTGCTATAGCCATGTCCTTGGGTGTGAGCTTGGGCTTGGTAGGCTGTCAATCAAGCCCACAAGAAGCGGAAGCCGGGCGTACCCCCGTAACTGTGGTGTTGGACTGGGTACCCAACACCAACCACACAGGGTTGTATGTGGCGCTGGAAAAAGGCTATTATAAAGATGCAGGGCTGGATGTGACCATTATGCAGCCCCCGGAAGATGGTGCATTGCCGCTGGTAGCCACCGGCGGGGCAGATTTTGGCATTAGCTTTCAAGAAGATATGGCCGCCGCTTTAACTATGGACAGCCCTATGCCAGTAAAGGCTGTGGCAGCGGTTATTGCCCATAACACATCCGGCATCATTTCTTTGAAGGAAACAGGCATCACCCGCCCCCGAGACATGGAAGGCCACAGTTATGCCACCTGGAATTTGCCTATAGAGCAAGCCATTTTACGGGATGTTATTACTAAAGACGGCGGGGATATGGCTGGGATTTCAATGATTCCAAGCACTGTTACCGACGTGGTTACCGCGTTGTCCACAGACATTGATGCCGTTTGGATATACTATGCCTGGGATGGTGTGGCCACAGCATTAAACGGTTTAGACACCAATTTCTTTTACTTTAAAGACATTGAACCGGCGCTTGACTACTATACCCCCATCCTTTGTGCCAATACAGACTACCTTGAAAACCAGCCAGATACGGCCAAAGCCTTTTTGGCGGCCACCGCAAAGGGTTACCAAGATGCGGTAGAAAACCCAGACGAAGCCGCCAATATCCTATGCCAAGCAGTTCCAGAGCTGAACAAAGATTTAATCAAAGCAAGCCAGCAATATTTGGCGGAACAGTACATTGCAGACAGCCCTTATTGGGGTTATATAGACCAACAGCGGTGGGACAATTTCTTCACATGGCTTTATGACAATGCTGTTCTTTCAAAAAAATGTGAACCGGGGCAGGGTTTTACAAATGCATACTTACCACAATAAGCCCATATTATCAGTGAAAAACTTATCTAAGGCATATGGTGAAAATCCGGTGCTCTCTCAGGTTGCACTGGAATTAAACAAAGGCGAAGTGGTCTGCCTTCTGGGTGAAAGCGGCGTGGGCAAAACCACCTTGTTTCACTTGATGGCAGGACTGAGCAAGCCGGACAGCGGATGCATTCTTTTAAACGATGGGGACATAACCGGCCAAACTGGTCGCCTTGGTTACATGCTGCAAAAAGATTTACTTCTGCCGTACAAAACAGTGTTAGACAACGTTTGCCTGCCCTTTACTTTGGCAAATGAAAAAAAAGAGGCAGCTTATGCAAAAGCGCTGCCTCTTTTCCCACTGTTTGGTCTGTCGGGCTATGAAAAATGTTACCCTGCCCAGCTTTCCGGCGGAATGCGCCAGCGGGCAGCTTTGTTGCGCACTTATTTTTTAAACAAGCCCGTGTTGCTTTTGGATGAGCCTTTTTCTGCCCTGGACACCGCCACAAAAGAAAGCCTGCACCATTGGTTTTTGCAAGTGGCCCATGCCATGGGTTTATCCGTGCTTTGCATCACTCATGACATAGACGAAGCTATCTTTCTTTCAGACAGAATTTATATTTTAAAGGGAAAACCAGGGCGCATTGTACACGAAATGGCCATCAATGTACAAGCACCGGATTCGGGAGAAAAATGGGCAGACAAAAGCGGGTTTAAGCTTTCAGAAGCGTTTCTGGACTACAAACGCAAGCTAACTGCCCTACTCTCTTCCTCTGCTATGTAAGCGCTGCCCTACTCTTTTGCTTTCGCCAATTCAGGCTCGTTTTCAAAATAGCGGATAATGCCCAGATAAATGCTCCA